>NZ_JMLK01000017.1 GCF_000686725.1 Clostridium akagii DSM 12554
GCAAATTCTTGGATTTGAGGGTTGAAAGGTTCCTTAGGTTGAGGGTCTATTTTTAAAGGATACTCGCTCAGCTGTGCTGAGGAGTACAGTTTTCTAACAAAATCGGAGATTTTGAGAAAACTAGCATCCAGTGATAATGGCTTAGAGGCAACACCCGTTCCCATTCCGAACACGAAGGTTAAGCTCTAAAGCGCTGATGGTACTGCAGGGGTAGCCCGGTGGGAGAGTAAGTCGTCGCTGGTAAATGTTCTGCGATAGCTCAACGGTGGAGCACTCGGCTGTTAACCGATAGGTTGAAGGTTCAAATCCTTTTCGCAGAGCCATTTTATTTGATATAATAAACTTAGATTTTTAATTAAATCTAGGTTTTTTTTATTTTCTATTTTTTTTATTTATAATTAATGGGATTATTGGGTTTATATACGTCTATATATATGAAGAGTAAATTTAATAGGGGTGAATTTAAATGAAAAAAATGGGAACAGTATCTTTTGCTCTAGGTCTCGTTTATTATGGCGTCTGGTTAGCATTAAGAAATATAAATCCACAAATGGCTAATCAGATATTTAGATGGTGGCCAATTATATTTATAATATTGGGTATAGAAATTCTGATAAATTCTAGGAATTCTACAAAAACTGTAAAACATAATTTTAATATGGGAGTTATATTTATTATAATTATTTTTGTTTTAACTAATGTTTATAATGGAACATATGGAATTATTAGCAAGGGATATTCAGAATGGGGTAATAATATATGGAATATAAATTTTGATGGAAATACAAGAAACATAGCTGTGACTAAAATTATAAATACGAAAGATAAGAAGTTTAGATTCGAAACAAAAAACGGAGATGTAAATATTAAAAAATCAGAAGACGGTAATGTAAAACTTCAACTTACTGTTAAGGTTGATAACAATAGTAACGTTAATAAATATGAGATTAATGATATAAATCAAGAGGGGTCTCATTCAGTGGCTATAGATGAAAATTTTGTTGAAGGAGTAGAAGGAACTATATTCATTCCAGATGGATTCGATTTAAATCTTGCAATAGATAATTCTAAAATTGATGCTTATGATAATCTGTCAAATTCTACAATGGATATTCAATCTCAAAATTCAAAACTAGAAGTACAAAGTTTAGCTGGTGTAAATTTAGATACTAATAATGCAGATGTGAATATAAAAGATGTAAGCAATATAAAAGTAAAAGGTAATAATATTAAAAACAATATAGATGGTAATGTTTCCAATGTGGATATTGATATGAAGAATGGAACTACTGATATTAATAACTATAATTTTAAAAGTATTAAAATTAATGCAAATAACGGAGTAGTAAAAATAAATACTAAAGAACAGAATATAAAGGCATCATTAAGCTGTAAAATGGGGAGTATCAAATTTAATGATGAAAAAGTAAATAATGGAGATTTAGATAAGAGTACGGGAGATGGAAGCAATATTGCTGATATCAGTTTAAACCTTGGATCTATAAAAATCAGCAGTCAGGAGTGAGCAGGTTGAATGATGAAGAACTGATGGCTAAAATTAGATTAGGAGATCAAAAATCATTTATATATTTAGTTGATAATTATAAAAAGAAAATTTTAGCATTATGTTATTCTTATACACAAGATAGTCATGAGGCAGAGGATTTATCCCAAGATGTGTTTATAACTTTTTATAAAAATGCAAATAAATTTAGGGAGCAAAGTTCTATATCCACTTATTTGTATAAAATTGCAGTTTCTAGATGTATAGATTTTAAGAGAAAACTAAGTATTAAATCAATGCTTACAGGCATTGTTAATGTAAGTGTAAAAGCTGAGGATTTAGATCAAAAAATATATGTAAGGCAGTGTATAAATAAGTTACCAAAGGATATAAAAATTCCAATTGTTTTATTTTATTATGTGGGTTTAGATCAAAAGGAGATAGGTAAAATATTAAATATATCACAAAAGGCTGTTGAAGGAAGAATATATAGAGGAAAACAAAAATTAAGAGCTATGTTTATTAAGGAGGACGGTATTTATGATGAAAAAAAGCTGGGATTACATTGATTGTATTATAAAATCCTCTTCACATAAAATTAATATATCCAGTGATTATAACGAAACTCTGCTAAAAAAATTAAATGCAAAAAAACAAAAAAAACATAAGAATTGGTTATTAGAGTTTATTAATAGACCAGTGGCTGCGAGTTTTATTTTAAGTGGAATTATTATGAGTGTTTTAGGAATTAGTAATATTCAATATTCGGTTTTAAATATAGAGGGAAAAATAACATTTCAGAGTAATGTCTATCAATATGAGTGTAGATATAAGCTTGATGGTGTGAAAAGTGAAATAGAGGAGTGGTTCTAAATGGAGAAAAAAAGTGGAGCGGTTACATTTCTAGTGGCATTATTACCAGGAGCAGGTTATATGTATTTTGGAATGCTACGGTATGGAATAGAGTCTATGGTATTATTTTTTGTAGTGCCACAGGTATTTGATTATATTGGGTTAGGATTTATTTCATATATATTTTCCATTCCATTCTGGTTATATACTTTTTTTGATACTTATAAAATATCTGGTAAATATAATAGGGGAGAAATAATTCAAGATAAAAGTTTATTTTCAAAGAATGAGGTGAAAAATATAAACATATCAAATGGTGGATGGATTGCTTTTGCATGGCTACTAATTATAATTGGAATACTTGCTTTAGTAAATAAGATTTTTGTAGCATTTGATATTTTTTATACTATAAAACAATATTTTTTACCTGGATTTTTTATATTGATTGGAATTTATCTTTTAGTAAGAGGTAAGGATAAATTTAATTGAATTTTATTGTCCAATGACTAAATTACTTGAAAAATAACATATAGGCAGTTATAATGAGAGTATGTGTAGACTTTGAAAAGAGGTAAAGGAATGTATATTCTAAAGTATATTTATTTTGTTTTATTGTTAATATTAACACTGTTTTTTAGATTTTATATGTTTGTAGCTAGAAAAGCAAAATCATCTGAGAAATATGATTATTGTGTGTATAAAATGGTGAATTTATGGTCTAGCCATATGTTAAAGGTCTTAGGAGTGAAGGTAAATATAAAAGGTTTGGAAAATTTACCTGAAGGAAATTGTATATTCGTTTCAAATCATCAAGGGAATGCAGATTTTTTAGTGTTAATGTCAAGACTTAATACAAATCTCGGCTTTGTTGCTAAAAAAGAAATATTAAAAATACCTATTGTTCGTACATGGATGAAAGATATGCATTGTGTGTTTATTGATAGAGAAAATATTAGAGAATCATTGAAGGCAATAAATCAAGCAATTACTAATGTTAACAATGGTTATAGTATGCTTATCTTCCCAGAAGGAACAAGGAGTAAAAGTCATAAATTAGGCGAATTTAAAAAAGGTAGTATGAGGATTGCATTAAAGGCTAAAGCACCCTTAGTACCAATTGTATTAGATAACTCATTTGAAGTTTTTGAGGGTAGTAAGGGAAAACTTAAGCCAGCAACTATAAATATGTCAATACTGAAGCCTATAAATGTATCTGAATTAACAAAAGAAGAAAGTGCAAACTTAGCAGAGATAGTAAAAGAAAAAATTGCAGAAGAACTTAAAATCTTAGGTTAATCTTACAAAGATACATAATAAATTCCATAAAATAGAATTGAAAACTAGAAACTAAATCTGTTTCTAGTTTTTTTATTTTTTAGTTTACTGGTGTGATTACATAACATGTAAATGAAAAATCAAATGTTAAATCATTCAAAAAAATGAATTTACAGATTTGCAAGTTGCAAATATCTATGATAAAATAACTGTATTAATCAATAAATAAATGTATTATTATTAATTTTATTCAATATTGTTTAGAAGATATGTTGAACATATTGGTATAATTATTAAATTGGAAAATACATCATATAGGTAAATGGACTATTAATTGAATTTATGTTCTATTAAACTTGCAAATTGGTATTTATAAAGGAGTGATGTTATGATGGATTTTGATTTCAACGTTGATGAAAAAGGCAACAAAATCAGTTATGAAATAGAAGATGTTAAACAACCCAATCTATACAGGGATATTTTTTCATATTCAGATGTACCTAAAGTTAAATTTGATGAAGAACTTGTGACCATGGACTTACCTAATGATATTTGTATTACGGATACTACATTTCGAGATGGTCAACAATCTATGACCCCATTTAAAGAAAAACAAATAGTAGAAATATTTAAATATCTAAATAAACTTGATAATAATTCCGGAATCATAAGACAAACAGAGTTTTTTATTTATACAAATAGGGATATTAAGGCTATAGAGGATTGTCAAGCATTAGGTTATAAGTTCCCAGAAATAACAACTTGGATTAGAGCTAATATTGACGAATTAAAGCGAGTAAAAAATCTTGGAATTAGAGAAACAGGTATACTTATGTCCTGTTCTGACTACCATATTTTTAAAAAATTTAAGTCTACAAGGAAAGAAATTTTCAATAAATATATAGCCATAGTTGCAAAAGCCTTAGAATATGGTATAGTTCCAAGGGTACACCTTGAGGACATTACAAGAGCGGATTTTTTTGGATTTGTAATTCCACTTGTAAATAAACTAATGGAAATGTCCAGGGAAGCGAAGATACAAGTTAAGATAAGAGCTTGTGATACTTTGGGGCTAGGTGTTTCATACCCATCAGCGATATTGCCAAGAAGTATTCCTAAGATTATAAGTGGGCTAGTAAAGTATGGTAATGTACCATCTAGCGCTTTAGAATGGCATGGACACAATGATTTCTATCATGTAGTACCTGGGTCAGTAACTGCTTGGTTGTACGGTTCATCTGGTGTAAACACTACGCTATTTGGAATAGGAGAACGAACTGGAAATTGTCCTTTAGAAGCCATGGTTATGGAATATAGTCAAATAAAAGGTAATACTAAAAATATGGATCTTAGGATTATTACAGAATTGGCACATTATTTTACTACTAATATGGGATATGAAATTCCAGCAAGAACTCCCTTCGTAGGAAGTGATTTTAATCTTACTAGGGCTGGAATCCATGCTGATGGTATGCTTAAAGACGAAGAAATATATAATATTTTTGATACCAGCAAAATTCTAAATAGACCAATTTTAATTGCAGTTAACGAATATTCAGGTCAGGCAGGAATAGCCGCTTGGATAAATACCTATTTTAAATTGAGTAATGATGATAAAATAAGTAAGCGAGATGAAAGAATTTTGCAAGTCAAAAATTGGGTTGACTCTGAGTATGAAGGTGGTAGAAATTCTGCCATAAGTAATAAAGAATTTGAATTAATAGTAAAGAGTGTGTTTCAAGAACTTATATGTGTAGAAGGTAGTTATGCAGGTTAAATATTTTAGAGAAATGAGGTTTTAATTGTGAGTAAAGAATATAATATAACACTTATACCAGGTGACGGAATAGGACCAGAAGTCACAGAAGCTGCAACACAGATAATAAAAGAAGCTGGAGTAAATATAAAATGGGATGTTGTAGAAGCTGGCGCAAAGGTAATGGAAGAGTATAACACACCACTGCCAGAGTATGTTATAGAGAGCATAGAAAAAAATAAAATCGGACTTAAAGGCCCAATAACAACGCCTGTTGGAAAAGGTTTTAGAAGCGTAAATGTAGCACTTAGACAAAAATTTAATTTATATGCCAATGTAAGGCCTATTAAAACTTATAAAGGTATAAAATCAAGATATGATAATGTTGATCTTGTAATAGTACGTGAAAATACAGAAGATTTGTACGGTGGAATTGAGCATATGATAGGTGATTATGCTGCTGAAACTATTAAGCTTATTACAAAGGAAGCTACTGAAAAAATAGCTAAATTCGCTTTTGAGTATGCTAGAAATGAAGGAAGAAAAAAAGTAACAGTAGTGCATAAAGCAAATATAATGAAATTTTCAGATGGGTTATTTTTAAATACCACACGAAATGTTGCAAAAAATTATCCGGATATTGGTTTTGAAGATATGATTGTAGATGCAATGAGCATGAAACTAGTACAAAATCCAGAAAAATATGATGTACTAGTTATGCCTAATCTTTATGGAGATATATTGTCTGACATGGGAGCAGGTCTTGTAGGAGGCTTAGGAGTGGTGCCAGGGGCGAATATAGGTAAAGATATAGCTATATTTGAATCAGTGCATGGATCAGCACCAGATATTGCAGGAAAAGGTATTGCCAATCCTGTTGCAACCATTTTATCTTCAGTGATGATGTTAAAGTATATTGGCGAGACTGAAGCTGCAAGCAGAATTCATAATGCTGTTTCAAGGGTACTTGAAGAAGGAAAGAAGTTAACTGGAGATTTAGGTGGCAATGCTACTACAAAAGAATTTACAGCTGAAATAATTAAATACCTTAAATAATCAAATGCCTAAATAAGGTAATGTATTATTGACGTGTTAAAGCATTGAGGATGCAAGTGGATTTATTTAAATAAATTCGCTTGCATCCTTTTTAGTGATTTTATTTAAAAAAGTTATGTATAAATATAAATTAATATTGTATAATTATAATAAAAGATATATAATAGTTATAGATAAACAAGCAAATTCAATAAAAATATAAATAAAATATAAATAAATATGTATATTTATTAAAGAAAGGATGATTTCATTATGAAAGATAAAGTTGTTTTAGCGTATTCAGGAGGCCTTGATACATCAATTACAATTCCATGGCTTAAGGAAAATTATGATATAGATGTTATTGCCGTATGTGTAAATGTAGGACAAGATGACGATATGAAGGCTGTAGAAAAAAAAGCAATTAGTTCAGGTTGCTATAAAATTTATATTGAAGATGTCAAAGAAGAATTCGTAAAAGAATATTTATATAAAGCAATAAAATCAGGTGCAGTTTATGAGGGAAAGTATCTTTTAGGAACAGCTTTTGCAAGACCACTTATAGCAAAAAAACTTGTTGAAATTGCACAAAAAGAAGGAGCAAAATATATTTGCCATGGTTGTACTGGTAAGGGGAATGATCAAGTAAGATTTGAAGCAAGCATTGCTGCTCTTGATCCTTCTATAAAAATCATAGCACCTTGGAGAATATGGGATATAAAATCAAGAGAAGATGCCATAGATTATGCTGCAAAAGTTGGGGTTGAAGTTCCTGTTACAAAGGAAAAAATATATTCAGAGGATATGAATATATGGCATATAAGTCATGAAGGCGGAGATCTTGAAGATCCGAGTAATGAACATAAAACTGAAATGTACAAAATGGTAGTTCCACCAGAAAAGGCAAAAGATGAAGCCAGTTATGTAAGCATCTATTTTGAAGCAGGAATTCCAAAACTTGTAGATGGTAAAGAATTAGCTCCTGTAGAACTTGTTCAATTATTAAATAAGATTGGTGGAGAAAATGGTATTGGAGTAATTGATTTAGTAGAAAACAGACTAGTAGGAATGAAATCAAGAGGAGTATATGAAACTCCAGGTGGAACAATTTTATATGCAGCTCATGGAGAACTAGAAAGTCTTACTATGGATAAAAATACTTTCCATTACAAACAACTTATTGCTCAAAGATATGCAGAACTTGTATATGATGGACTTTGGTTTACTAATTTAAAAGAAGCACTGGATGCATTTATAGATAAAACTCAAGAAAATGTAACTGGTACAGTTAAACTTAAACTTTATAAAGGTAATATCATGGTGGCAGGTATTGATTCAGAGGAGGCACTATATGATGAAGGTATATCTTCTTTTGGAGCAAGTGACCTATATGATCATAAAGATGCAGAAGGTTTTATAAAATTATTCAGTTTGCCGATCAAAATCAAAGCACTTAAGGATATAAAAAAGGCAGGTAAATAATTATGAAGCTTTGGGGCGGAAGATTCGAAAATTCAGAAAGTAAGCTTATGGAGGATTTTAATAGTTCTTTAAGCTTTGACAAAACCTTATATCATGAAGATATTATAGGTAGTATAGCACACGTAAAGATGCTAGAAAAATGCCATATATTAGATAAAGATGATGTAAATAAAATAATTGAAGGACTAAATGCAATACTTATTGATATAGAAAATGGAAAACTTGAAATCAATGGAGATTATGAGGATATCCACAGCTTTGTGGAAGTTAACTTAATTGACAGAATAGGCGATGCAGGGAAAAAAATGCATACTGCTAGAAGTAGAAATGATCAAGTTGCATTGGACATGAGATTATATTCTAAGAATATGGCGAAAGAGGTAGTAGAAAATTTACACGAGCTACTAAAAACAATAAAAAAAATAGGTGAAGAAAATAACTATATTATGCCAGGTTACACTCACATGCAAAGAGCTCAAGTAGTTACTTTTAAACATCATATGATGGCTTATTTTAGTATGTTCACAAGAGATGTAGCACGAATAGAAAATGCTATGGAAATTATGGATTTTAGTCCACTTGGTTGCTGCGCACTTGCTGGTACTACTTATAAAACAGATAGAAAATATACGGCTAGTGAGCTTGGATTTAGTGGAGTAGCTGATAACTTTCTAGATGGAGTAAGTGATAGAGATTATTTGATAGAGCTTATGTCTGATTTCTCAATGATTATGATGCATCTAAGCAGGCTAAGTGAAGAATTAATAATTTGGAGTACTAAAGAGTTTGATTTTATACAAATAAGCGATGAGTTTTCAACTGGAAGCAGTATTATGCCTCAGAAGAAAAACCCAGATGCGGCTGAACTTATAAGAGGCAAGACAGGACGAGTATATGGTAGCCTTATGTCGCTTTTAACAACTATGAAGGGAATACCCCTTGCATACAACAAAGACATGCAGGAAGATAAGGAATGCTTCTTTAATGCACTAAATACTTCCCTTAGTTGCATTAAAGTAATGAATGGCATGCTTGGAACAATAAAAGTTAAAAAAGAATCTATGCTTAAAGCTGTAAAACATGGATTTCTAAATGCCACTGAAGCAGCAGACTATTTAGTTAATAAGGGCATGGCATTTAGAGATGCACATGGAGTTATTGGCGAAATTGTATTGAAGTGTGAAAGTGATAATAAATCAATAGAAGAACTTACAATAGATGACCTTAAAGGATTTAGCAAACTTTTTGGTGAGGATATATATGAGTTCATTGATTATGAAAACACATTGAGTCGCGGAATAAAAAAAGAAATGAAATAGAAGAGAGCGGGAGTTTTATTATCCCGCTCTCTTTTTGCATTAAAAAATAACATAATGAACAGAGAATTATAATAAAAATATAAAATCTACTTTATAAATTAACAACAAGTGATGTAAAATAGATTTATAGTAGCTAGAGAATATGCGAAATATTATTATGATTTTCATAAAATTCAAAGGGGGATAATAAACATGGTAAAAGATTTTTCACTTAGTAATGATAATGCAATGATTAATTTTACAGTAAAATATTGTACTACACATGAAGAGTTACTCACAAGTAATGGATTTAAAAAGGTTACTTTGGCATATTTAAAGACTCTTGAGAAAAGAAGGTCTAATATATACAAATATATCAGTGAGCTTAAGGCAAGCAGTGACAATAAAGAGATAACTGAAAATATAATTAATTTTTTAAAACTTCTCACCATTATGGATGAAAAATCTATTATTAATGTGAATTATAAATACAAAAGTATATTTCAAGATAAAGATATTCTTATGAATTTTGTTGAAGGTATGTACGGATTTTGGAGAAAACTTGAAAGGTATACTCTCATAGAAAATAGAGGTGTAAATGAAGGGATTGGAAATCTAAGTTTTTTAGATGCTAGCAACAGATTTTCAAACCTTGTATTATCTACATACAGAAAAATTGAAGAAAATATAGAAGGGCGCAAACCTAATGTATATAGGCAATTACCTGCTGGTGGAAATGTAGGAGTAATAGTCAATAATATAAAATGGAATCTTTTTGATGAATATATTTGTCTTAAAGGAATTCATTTTATTGATTCTGTTTTAATCGATCCACCCTTTATAATATACCCTAAAAAGAATACAAGAGATGGATTATTTAGTGAAGTTTATAGCAATCCATTAAAGGGATGTTCCATAGAAAAAGAACATTGGTATTGTATGCCAGTTAAGGTGGGAGAACTTTTGGCATTTATATATTTTCATAGGGACTTTATGGGCCATGGTATAGCCTTATGCAATTTGTTTGAAATGGCAAGAGGAGAGGAATATGAAAATAAAAAACCTGATATAGTTTATGTATTTGGAGCAAAAGACAATGATGATAAAGTGAAAACAGTTTTTTATGATGATACTAAAAATGACATAATGCTAGGTTATATTAGTTATGGTGAGGAAATTGATTATTTTGGATACATGAAAAAGATGACATTAACTCTCCATAATCTGATAATGATAAAGAGAGGATATTTACCAATCCATGGTGCTATGGTGAATATTATAACTAAAAATGGTAAAGAGTCCAATATAATTATAATGGGTGATAGTGGGGCAGGAAAATCTGAGAGCCTTGAAGCTTTTAGAGAATTAAGTGAAGATTATATAAGCGATATGACTATAATATTTGATGATATGGGTGTGGTTAAACTTAATGGGGATGATAAACCTTTAGGCTTTGGAACAGAGATAGGTGCCTTTGTAAGACTGGATGATTTGGATCCTGGATATGCTTTTAGAGAAATTGATAGAAGTATATTTATGAATCCAGATAAAATTAATGCAAGATTGGTTATGCCTGTGGCAACATATAATGATATAAGAAAGGGATATCCAATAGATTTATTTTTGTATGCAAATAATTATGATGACGGAGAAAAGCTAGAATTTTTTTCCAGTCAAGCGCAGGCTTTACCAACGTTTAGAAATGGGGCCAGAATTGCAAAGGGAACAACTACGGAGAAGGGGCTAGTTAACACCTATTTTGCAAATCCCTTTGGACCTGTACAAAAAAAAGAAGAAACAGATAAACTTTTAGTAGAATATTTCAGTAAATTTGAGAGCACTGGGGTTAAAATAGGACAATTAAGAACCTGTCTTGGACTAAAGGGAAAAGAAAAAAACGGGCCGATGGAGGCTGCTAAAAAGTTACTCGAGGTTGTAAAATCCATATAATCTATTGTAGCAAAAATAAAGTCCAACATTGTTGGGCTTTATTTTTGTAAATTATCTTTCTCTTTCTACTGTGTGATCCCTGTCTCTTCCGAAAAAAGAAATACCATATAAACCGGCTATACCAACTAATGCATATATGATTCTAGTAAAAGTTGACATAGTACCAAATATTGCAGCAACTAAATCAAATTGGAAAAAACCAATTAAACCCCAGTTTATAGCACCAATAATAATTAAAACAAGTGTAATGATATCCAAGCTTTTCATAAAAGCCCATCTCCTTTATTGAAATTTACAACTCTATTATGTGTAGTTTTCAATAAATTATAACAAGACTATTAAAAGTTTTAATTAAAATTGTATATTTCGATCAATTGGTTGAGATAGTGATATAAAAGTACTAGTCCTTTGAACGCCTTCAATGACCTGTATTTTATTCATAAGTAACTCTTGTAAATCTGCAATGCTTTTACAAATCACTTTTGCGAAAAGTGAATAATCACCTGTAGTGTAATGAAGCTCAACTATTTCATTTATGGTTTTCAGTTTTTCAAGAACTCCATTGTAGGAAATAGCCTTGTCTAAAAATATGCCGATGAAGCAACAAACATCATAACCAAGCTTAGAATTATCTATGATCAACTTAGTACCTTTGATAATCCCTAAATCTTCCATCTTTTTCATTCTTACATGGATTGTACCACCACTTACGTGACACATCCGGGCTATTTCAAGATAAGGCGTTCTAGAATTTTTAACCAAGATATCCAAAATCTGAATATCTAGTTCATCTAAACCACTAATATTAATATTCATTCAAATCAACTCCTATGTATGCCAATCAATAATATTATACCAAATTTATTGCCAGTTTATCAAAGCAAATTTGAAAAAAAATATACGAGTTTCACAATTTGCAAATATCTAAGCTATATATTGATATATTGATAATAATTACAGGATATATTACTATTATTACACTTTTCACATAAAAAATATACAGCGAATTTTAAAATAATTGTCCTAGTTTCAAAAAAATTAAAAATGTTGTATACTTTTTAGTGTGAAAAAAAATAATTTGGGGGATTTTTAATGGTAGTAATTGAAAGAGATTCAGAATTAATTTTAAATAAAGATATGATAAATAAATATGAAATGGGAAGCATTGCATATTTTGACATTGAAACCACGGGTTTTGATAAACATGAAAATATAATAATGTTAATCTCATTAGGTTCATTTACAGATGAAAATAATTTTAGAATAAAACAGTATTATGCAGAAGAAAAATCCGACGAAAAATATGTGTTAGAAGCATTTATGGAAGACTTAAAAGGATATGATAGATGGTGTTCATATAATGGAAAAGCATTCGATGAACCTTTTATAAATAATAGAATGATCATAAACGGTATAGAAAACTTTATAGCACCATCAGAACATGTTGATCTTTATAGAATGATAAAGCCATACTATAAACAACTTGGACTAGCTAGATGTAATCTTAAAACTGTAGAGCAATATATTGGTATAAATAGA
Source organism: Clostridium akagii DSM 12554 (assembly GCF_000686725.1). GTDB lineage: Bacteria > Bacillota > Clostridia > Clostridiales > Clostridiaceae > Clostridium_I > Clostridium_I akagii. Next base: position 12,692 of record NZ_JMLK01000017.1, read on the forward strand.
CTGGACAAAATTGATGGTGGGAAAAGTGTAGAATTATACATGGATTATCTAAGGTCAAAGTCAGAAAAATTAAGGGATGTAATAATGCTTCATAATTATGAAGATGTGCTAAATCTCCCTAAAATATTTAAAGTCGTGTTTAAAATAGAAACTGGATCTGATTTTGCTAGGGAAGATGGTATAACTGAAAAACAATTAAGTTATCTAAAATATTTACTTGATAAAAATAATATAACTTTGGAAATAGATTATAACAAGGTTTCTAAAAAAATAGCAAGTAAAATTATTGATAGTTTAATTAAGGGAAGTTGTGATGAAAAAAATTTATTACAAATGATTGCTACAAACTACTAAATCATAATATATTTCGATTTATTATGCCACAGGGATGTTATAATAATATAGAGGAAGTGATCTTATGAAAGTTAAAGAGCTTATGAACACAAAATATTTTTATGTAAATGAGGATAAAACTTTAAAAAGTGCGCTTGAACTTATGAATACTAATGGGATAAATGGTGTACCTGTTGTAAATGATAATTTGAATTTAGTTGGAATGGTAGTAAAGGCGGATATATACAGGTTTTTAGTTGAAGAAGGTCACTATGATACTTATTCAGTAAAGTCAGTTATGTCTGATAAAGTTATTAGTGCTAGTGGAGATGAAGAAGTTGAAGAAGCTGCTATCAGACTAAGAGAAAACGATATATTGGCTTTGCCTGTGATTGAAAATAAAAAAGTTTTAGGTATTTTTGAACTTGAAGACGTTGTGGACTACTTTCTTAAAGCTAAGAGTTAAGTAAGCAGTGGGAAAATCAATAAAAGTGATAAAAGTAGATTATTTCTATAAAGCTACTTTTATCTACTTTATCTTGGGAAACTCATTGAACATGTTAATTTAATATTTTATAATTTACAAAATATTATAAAATTATTATCAATATGATAATAAAGGCAGTTAATAAATGTTAATTATATGAAAATTACTAAAGTGCATTGACTTTAAAACCAACTAAACCTATAATTTAAATAAGAATTATAAATGTAACTAATATGTGCAGTGAAATTAAAAGATAACTACTGAAAAATATTCATTTAAATGAATTTTCACTTTATCAAGAGAGGTGGAGGGACTGGCCCTTTGAAGCCCAACAACCAGTGCTGAATATTGTTCAGCATAATGGTGCTAATTCCTGCAGCTTAAGCTGAGAGATAAGAATAATGGTGGTATAAATGCCCGGTTTTATTCTCGGACATTTATTTTTTTTTGAAGACATATAAATGCATATTACAGATCATTTAGACAAAATATAAAATAAGCATAATTTAAGGGGGTTCTTTCAATGAAAAAACATTTAGGAGTAATACTATTAGGACTAGTAACAATATTCGCCATAACAGGCTGTGGAGCAAGTAAAGCTAGCACTTCTAGTACAGACAAGAAAACTATAATAGTGGGTGCATCTCCAATTCCTCATGCTGAGATATTGGAAAAAGTAAAACCAATACTTGCAAAAGAAGGATATACACTTAAGATACAGGTGTTTACCGACTATATTCAACCCAATGTAGCATTAAATGATGGAGAAATTGATGCGAATTTTTTTCAACATATACCATACTTAAATACTTATAACAAGGAACATAAAACAGATTTAGTTTCTACTGTTAAAGTACACATTGAACCAATGGGCATATATTCAAAAAAAATAAAGAGTTTAAAAGAACTTAAAGATGGTTCAAAAATTGCTATACCAAACGATGCTTCAAATGAGGCTAGAGCATTACAACTGCTACAAAAAGCAGGACTTATTAAAGTTAAAAAAGTTGATTTACCAACGGTAAGTGATATTACTGAAAACAAAAAGAATTTTAAAATCACAGAACTTGATGCAGCACAACTTCCAAGGACACTTGATGATGTTGATATATCAGTTATAAATGCAAACTATGCACTTCAAGCAAATTTAAACCCAACAAAAGATGCATTATTTTTAGAAGCTAAGGATTCACCTTATGCAAATATAATTGCAGTTAAAAAAGGAAATGAAAACAAACCTTATATTAAAGCTTTAGATAAAGCTATTAATTCTCCAGAAATCAAGAAATTTATTGAAGATAAATACAAGGGAAGTATAGTTCCTGCATTTTAATAGCAGAGAAAATAACTAATGAAAAATTAAAATAAAAAGGATGTAAGTAGATTTGCTAGGACAAATGTATTTATATCCTTTTTATTTTGTTCGGATTTTATGTTAAGTTTAATTCACATAACAAAAATATTGGTAAAACATGTTTATATAAGCGGTGAAAAATGATATAATCTGTTTATTGATGCGGAATTAAAGGGGAGGTAAGGAGAATAGAAAAGGAAATTTATAAAAACAAACAAATTTTTGTTGCACTTATATTAACATGCATACTACCTGTAGTAGTTATGGATAATGCGGATTATTTTCAAAGTGGTATTAAAATATGCTTTTATGGTATTTATTTTATTTGTATGACGCTATTAATTTATTTAATATCCAAACAAGTTAACTACAAAGATATAATAAACTTTTATATAGCAGTAATTGCTGTATTTCTTCCTATTATAATAAAAACTCACGGATTTGACGGAATGCTAAGCCCTAAGATAATTTATATGTATACATTTATAGCTATAATAATATTTATTTTACTTATAAAAACTAAAAAAATTCAAAAGAATAAAATCAAATTAGAAGATTATATTATTTTTGCATATTTTATATTAATTTTACTTTCCACCATTAATTCTATTTCTGTCACTAGATCAATAATGGGTAAAATATTCTGGTATGCGGGAACTCTAACACTTTTTTCCTATATAATATTATTCAAAATCACATCAGTTTACTACAAATTTTCTAGAATACATTTAATTATGTTAGGAGTGACATCCTCCATAGTTTCAATAATTGGAATATCCCAATTCTACGGGCATAATTTGATTGGGAAAAACATCAATGAAGTTTATTCAACACTGGGTCAGCACAATTGGGTTGGTGCATATACTGTTATGGTTTTGCCGATATTTATTTTTGCCTATGTTTATTCAGAAAAAATTTATAAATATATTTTCCTAATTGTTTCTGTTATAACATATATTTGTTTGTTATGTTCGTTTACTAGAGGATCATGGGTTGGCTTTATAATAATGATTTTATTAGGGTTTTGCTTGATATTAAGATATCAAAAAAACTTGATAAAAAAATTTGCAACTATATTGAGCATATTACTGGTAGTTACAATTGTATTTAATGTGTCATCACATAACAGCATGTTTAATAGAGCTACTTCAATAGGGAATGATGCAAACTCACTGATTATTCATTCTGATAAATACGAGACTGCTGGCTCGGATAGAATTTATATATGGAAAAAGACATTAGGTACAATTAAATATAATCCTATTTTAGGTAGTGGGCCTGATACGCTGGACCTGGAATTCAAAAAAATTTATGGATATTTTGTTTATGATGGAGGTGCAGATGGGTCTACAAAAGGTTCCATTGTTACTCAGGCGCATAATGAGTATTTGCACATTGCGGCTACTTTAGGAATACCTGCTTTAATAATATATATAATATTTATAATAATCTTACTAAAAAAAGCATTTAGCAAAATAAAAAGCAACAGGATGTTAATTGCTTTAATATGTTCCGTAGTTGCGTATTTAGTCCAAGCATTTTTTAACAATAGTGTAGTTGCATTTGCACCAATGTACTGGATAATACTCGGAGTAATGCTTAAATTTTCATATGATGGTATATAAACCAATAAAATCACACATTAAGTATTAAAAGTATAAATTCATTTAAATATAAGTAAATAAGACCCTTTTATATATTAAAAATTAAAATATAACTCGATTTTTAATTCAAGTTATAAAAAATATAGAAAAATATAGAAAATATGTTGAATCATATAAAATGCCATAGTATAATGAAATTAGAAAGAATATTTCCTACATGGGGAGAGTTATAATGCCAAGAGAAATTAAAAGATTAGGGGATTTATTAGTAGAATCAGGAAAAATAACAGAAAAAGAATTGGAAGAAGCCTTAAAAAAACAAAAAGTTACAGAAAAAAGGCTTGGGGAAATATTAATAGATGAAGGATACATAAGTGAAGAGGATATAATAGATATTCTTGAGATTCAACTAGGAATTCAAAGGGTATACTTAGATTTTATAAATATAAATTATAAATTAACAAAACTTGTACCAGAAAATTTAGCTAGAAAATATATATTAGTACCAGTAGCTCTTAGCGGAGATAAAATCGAAATAGCTATGGCTGATCCACTGAACATATTTGCCCAGGATGACGTTAGGATTTCTTCTGGATATGAAGTAAAACCTTTAATTGCAACTAATGATGAGATAATAAAATTTATAGATAAAATTTATTCAGGAGAAAAAGTCGAGAAAGCAGCACAAGAGTTTACTAAAGAACATAACCTTAAAATTGAAAAAGAGGATAATCAGCATCTTGAAGATACTGATATTAACAGGGCTCCCATAGTTAAGATTGTGGACTTAGTTTTAAGTGATGCAATAAATTCAAGCAGTAGTGATATACATATTGAACCATTTGATCATTACATAAAAATAAGATATAGAATAGATGGAATGCTTATAGAAAAAAAGAAATTGCCCATAGAATCACTAGCACCTTTAACTACCCGTATTAAGATATTGTCAAATTTAGATATTGCAGAAAAAAGGATGCCTCAAGATGGAAGAATGAAAGTAAAAGTTGGGGATGAAGATATTGATTTAAGAATATCTACTCTTCCAACTATCCATGGAGAGAAAATAGTAATCAGAATACTTAGAAGTAACAGTGCAAATATTAGCAAAGAAAATTTAGGAATGGATAAGGATAATATAGAAAAGCTTGAAAAAATAATCAAATCTCCTTATGGGATAATACTTGTTACTGGACCAACAGGTAGTGGAAAATCCACAACTCTGTATGCTATTCTAAGCGAGTTAAACTCCAATGATAGAAATATAATAACAGTTGAAGATCCAGTAGAGTATGTACTTGAGGGTGTAAATCAGGTAAATGTTAATATAAAAGCAGGACTAACATTTGCAGCGGGACTTAGATCCATATTAAGACAGGATCCAGATATAGTTATGATAGGTGAAATGAGAGATGCTGAAACAGCGGAAATATCTGTAAGAGCAGCTATAACAGGACATCTAGTTTTAAGTACAATTCATACTAATGATGCAGCCTCATCAATAGTTAGACTTGTGGACATGGGGGTTGAACCATATTTAGTTGCCAGCGCGGTAACAGGTATAATAGCACAAAGACTAGTGAGAAAAATATGCCCATATTGTGAACAAGAGTACCAAGCAAGCAATTATGAAAAAGAAATATTAGGTATAAAAGAAATTGAAGGCTTAAAACTTAAAAAGGGGAAAGGGTGTCCAAGATGTAATGGGACAGGCTATTTGGGAAGAATGGGTGTTTATGAGATTATGGAAATAACTCAAAAACATAAAGAATTGATAATGAATAGCGGAAGTACTGAAGATTTGAAAAGCTTAAGCACTGAAAATGGAATGAAGACCATAAGAAGTTCCTGTGAAAATCTTGTTTTATCTGGAAAAACTACTGTGGAAGAATTACTTAAAATAGCATTAGTAAAAGAGTAGTCCATGATTAATTACAGAAGAAAGGGGAAATTAGTTTGCCACAATATAGTTATGAAGCAAGCACAAAACAGGGAGCAGTAAGAAAGGGAAAAATGGATGCTGCAGATGAAGAAGCTGTAACCGCTGCGTTAAGAGAAATTGGCGTGTATCCTACAAGCATTAAACTATACGAAGAAAATGCTTTTAACATAGATATTTTTCAATATAGAAAAGTAACTTTAAAAGACATATATATTTTCTCTAGAGAATTTTCATACATAATTGCAGCAGGCATGGGAATAGTTAGAGCATTGGATATATTGCAGGAGCAAACTGAAAATCCAAGACTAAAAAAGGTGATTTCATTTGTAACAGATAGAGTTCAAAAGGGAGAAAGTCTTTCTAGTTCCATGAAAAATTATAGTGAGTTTCCAGATATGCTGGTGAATATGATTGAAGTTGGAGAAGCCAGTGGTACCCTGGACGAAATGATGCTTAGAATGGCAACGTATTATGACAAAGAATATAAGCAACGACAAAAAATAAAACAGGCATTAACATATCCTATACTGGTAGCCGTTATGGCAGTAGTAATTGTAAATGTACTTGTTATAAAGGTACTTCCTACATTTATTAACATGTCACTGGAAAATGGAATAACTAAGGATCAGTTACCACTTCCAACTAGAATAGTTATGGGGTTTAGTGATATATTAACTGGATACTGGTATGTGGCGTTGATTTTAATAATATTTGCTTATGTTTTAGCTAAATTGTATGGAAAAAATAAAAAAAATGTAAACTTAGATAAATTTAAATTAAAGTTTCCACTTCTGGGAAAATTATATAAAAAAATTATAACAGCAAGGTTTGCAAGAACATTTGGAATGTTAACAAGTTATGGTATTCCTATTATTCAAAGCATGGAGATATGTTCTGAAATTGTGGGAAATACATTTATTAGGGATATTTTGCTAAGTACAAAAGGAGAAATAGAGAAGGGCGCAAGCCTTGGAGAAACATTAGAATCAAGAGACATTTTCCCAGTAATGTTAATACAAATGATAAAGATTGGGGAAGAGTCCGGTACTATGGATTCTGTATTAGGTAAGACAGCAGAGTTTTATGATGGTGAGGTTGAAACAACAACGGTTCAATTAACAACTATGATTGAACCTCTTATTATAGCAGTACTAGGTGTGGTAGTTGGTTTTATAATTATAGCAATAATTACACCTATGTATCAGATGTACAATTCAATAAATTAATCCACGTTATAAAAATGTCATAGGTAGAAAAATCTACATTTGATATTTTAATATAATAAAATACAGGGGGGAAAACAATGAACAAAATTACAAACAAAAACAAGAAGAAAAAAGGATTTACGCTGATTGAACTTATTATAGTTATTGCAATACTTGCAATATTAGCAATGATATTGGTACCAATGATAGGTACATATCGTGAAAAAGCAGAAAAATCCAATATCCAAGCTTCGGCTAAAACGGTAATGAGCGCGATACAGGCATATAATGCAGATCATTCAGGAGCACCAATAACTGATCCAAGCAGTACAACAGTGGGATTGAATCTATTAGATAGTTCCAGCACCAGTGCAAGTGCTGATAAAACAGTAGATGTGTCAAAAGTACCAACTGTAATTAAGCAATGTACTTCAGTTGATGGGACTACTACTATTCATCAGTTACAAGCATTAGTTGATGGAGATTTTACAAGTAGTGCCGATGGGGCTACTATATCTTTTGTAGCTAATTGATAGTAGTAATGTAATAAATATTGATATTTATATATAATATATAAATATCAATATTTATATATTATTCTGGATGTACATTATTATTAATGTGCATCCAGAATAATATATGTGTAAAACGTAATATTCATTGTAAAGTAACAAACATAAACAAAAGGGGATGAAAAAATTGTTAAACCAAAATACTATGATTTTAGATATAGGTGATATAGACATAAAAATAATTGTAGGCAATAATAAAAAAGTATCATTTGTAGATAAGATAAGAACCCCAGAAGATGCAGTAGTAAATAATAACATAGAGGATATAGAGGTTCTAATTAGAGCCATTGAAGATGTAATAAGACAAAATAATTTAAAAGTTAGTAATGTTGTTTTTGTAATAAAGGGACAAGATGTAATTATAAGACACACTGATGTACCAATAATGGAATACAATCAAATTGGAGATTCTGCTAAATGGGAAATCAATCAATATCTTCCGCAGCACGGAGATGAACATTATGTAAATTTTCAAATAATCGATAGGATAAAAAATGCAGATGAAAATATATACAAGCTTATTGTAGCAGCGGCGCCAAGAGAAAAAATTGATAAATATGTTGAGCTAGCAAAAAAGTTAGGCATAAAATTATTAGCCATTGATGTAGCTGCGAATTGCGTTGCAAGAGTTTTTTCTAGTATTTATGAAAATGATAAAACAAAGGAAAATATAGCAATAATTAAGCTTGGAAATAAAGAAAGTAATATAGTGATTTTAGAAAAAGGAAGGTTGTTTGTTGAAAGAGAATTGCCTTTTGGAATTGATAATATTAAAAAGCAAATCATGGCGAATTACGGTATAAATCAAGAAGAGGCAACTGATTTTCTAAAAGAAAAAATTGAATTAACTAAAATAGATGAGAATAATGAGAATGAAGTAAGGCTTAAAAGGTTATTTGATAATGTTTTTTCTTCATTCCAAAAGGTAATACAGTTTTTTGGTACAGGAAGATCAAAAAAGAAGATAGATAAAATCTATGTGATTGATAGCGGAGCAGACATAATAAACATAGATACTTATATACAAGGTTATTTAGACATTGATACTAGTATCGTAAATAGTCCTGAAGATATATTTTGTAAATTTCCAGATGAGCTTCAGTTCAAAGAATACATAACAGTATTTGGTGCATTAATTAGAAAAGGTTCAAATGATGAGCTTAATTTGATACCCTATGATTTAGAGGATAAAAGAGGGGATATTTTAAAAGGGAAAAAAGTAATGATAATTACTGGGATTATAGTAGTTTGTATGCTTGTTATAGCCATAATTCTTAAATTATATATTATGAAGTTAAATAGTGATAATAATGATTTGAAAAATCAAATAAATAAAGAAGCATGGATTAGTATCCAAAATACGAAATTAAACAGTAATCTAAGCCAATACAATAAACAAATAACGACGGCTAGTGCCATGCAAAAGAGCAAAGTTTATGTACTAAAATGGATAGAAGGAATCGTAAAACAGCTACCATCTGATGTAACTACGGATTCAATTGTAAAAGATAGTAAGCAAGATAATATAAGTATAACAGGTGGAACACAAAATATTAATTCAGTAACAACCTTTGCAAATAATCTTAAAAACAGCGGACTTTATAAAGATATTAAAATTATTAGTATAAATCAAGGTGATGCATCGGGGTATAAATTTGCAATAACTGTAGGGGAAGTGGTGAAATGATAAATTTAAATCGAAGAGATAAAATTTTATTGATTATTCTTGCAGTGCTTGCAGTTTTATTTTTATATGCAAAGCTTTTAATAATTCCAAGTACAGATAAAATATCAAATATTAATTCACAAATAAGTAGCAATGAAGCACAAATTGTAACACTTGATTATAAAAAAGATCAAAATACAATTATCAAGAGAAATATAAAAAATTTGCAACCCAAATATGATGATGCTAAAAATCAGATTACAATTAGCAGAAAAGATGGCAATATTACTACTGACATAAGCAGGTTATGTAGCAATCATAATGTGAAACTTACAAGTTTAGTTTTTCAAGAAGGTGTAGTATACTCACAAAATGTTACAGGTAAAAATGTAGCAAATCCTAATAAATCAGTGCCTAATGGAAATCTAATGGAAATGGGGACTACTATTACAATAACTGGTAGTATTTCTGACGTCATAAAATTCATAGATGATTTAGAACACACAAAACGAATAGATGTCATAAATAATGTGTCAATAAACAATAGTGATAACACAAATAAAGCTAGTATTGTAGCAAATTATTTTTATATTTCTGGTGAGGATACAGGCAGTGCATCTGATTCAACTAGCAGTACTAAATAAATAGTTCATTTTGATTGTGACTCTGTTGAAATTTGAGGTGAGTATATGAAAATAAAAAAGCTAAGAGGGTTTACCATTATTGAAATGATAGTGGCCATTGCATTTTTTACCATAGCAACTGTAGGCATAACCTTTGTTATTAGTACATCCACTAATATGTATAAAACTGAAAATACAAAATTTCAAACTATATCAGTGGCCGATTCTATTTTAAATCAGCTAAAATCAAGAGGAATTGTAGAAAAAGATGCTATAACAGCGGATGATAGGGCACCGATAACTGGTCTTAATTATTTTTTTCGAAACTCTGAAGATATAGATAAATATAAATATATTTTTTTAGATTATACTGATTTGTCATCATTAACTCTTCTGCAAGGGAGTTACAAAGAGGATACACATTACTCAGAAACTGATTTACAAAATTTTCAATCATGTAGTACATCTACGAGTAGAACATACATAGATTCAAATGGTATATCAAAAGAATATGAATTCGTTGCAGTAGTTCATATTAGCAGAAATAATGGAACAAAAACCGATGCTATTACAAGAAATTATAATATTGACTATTATTACAACAACTATACAATAGACGTTAAAGTTTGGGACTTAAATAAAGATGTAAGCTCTGAAGCGCAGGAGAGTACAGCTATAAGTAGGTGATGGATGTATGAAACATAAGGGAATGACGTTAATTGAATTAATTATTGTTATGGCAATATTCGCAATTTTTTCTTTAGCGGTATATAACTATCAAAGTGGTGAATTGAATGTGTATAGAAAGCTATCGGTTCAGACAACACTCCAAGGTGATGCGAAGAATGCTGTGGAGCAAATCACATTTGATATTAAAAAATCAAGACTTACACCTTACTCTGTTGAAACTGATTTTTCTGATGCTAAATTTCATGGGCTGCTTGGATCAAATTATACGCCTATAGTATATATTGATTTTTTAAATACTGATGCTCATGACACAAACTACAACAGCTGCATTTATGCAGTAAAACAATTAGCAAATGGCACCAAGGAACTTGTTAAAATATTTTTAAGGTCAAATGAATTTACTTTGGATACAAATCACATAAATATAGCAGATGAAAATATATATGGTACAAATAGTTACAGTAGGGGTAATTATAATACAAACAGTTGTACTACTTTTGACCAATCAATTGTAGCTAATATATTACCTAGCTTTATAACAATTGTTCCTGTTTTAAGTAATGGCTATTCGTTTATATATGAAGAGCAGGGTAATTACTATCTTGTTCATGAGGTTAGTGGATCAGAGGTTGAACAATATAATTTGAAGCAAGAATCTTCAGTAGTAAATAATATTGGCGCACTTGGAAGTGTTAGTGAAAAAGTCATTGTTAGTGATGTTAATCCAGTGATGCCAAGTCCTGTACAAGTAAATTCTACAGATTTAGGCCAAGCTAATTCATTGAATAACTCATTCAATATAAGTATTTCTCTTAGTAAAAATATAAATCTAAATGGCAGAACCACGCTACTTAGTGAAAGTTTTAATGCTAATGCTACAAGGCTCAGATATGATGGAGGCGATGAAAATGCTGGCAACTAAGAAAAAAGGATATGCACTGATATATGCAATTTGTGCAGTTATGATAATAGGTGCATTGATGCTAGCTATTTTATCTCTTTCACTTTCAAATAGAACAACCACTGCTTATTATCAAAAAAGCAATAAGGCAAGGCTTCTTGCAGAAGAAGGGATGGAAAGTGCTGTTAATGTTCTGAAAACAAACGTAGCAGTAAATTTTACTGAATATATTAATGCACAGGAAAGTGGTACTTTATTTACATTACCAAACCAATCACCAGTAATTCCAAATAATACTGATGGTTATTCTTACAGTTTTGCTCAGGCACTTAATCATCTAGATAATACATCAGGAAAAAGGGTTAATTGCATTGAAATATTATCAACTGGAACCTTTCAAAATATAACAAAGACTATTACTGCATATATTGCTGAAAATGACATTTCAAATATATATTATGACAAAATGTTTACTCATCCAGTTACCCAAGATGCCAATATACCATCCATTGATATCAAGCCTACTGATAATGATGATGCTGGTAATACAGCTGGATTTGAAAAATACACCGGTGGTAGCGGTACAACTAATCCGTATATGGTTACAATGAAGAGAGATATTAGTTTAGAACCAGGTATAACATTAAAATCATTAACTGATACAATGTACAATTACATAACTACTGATCCAAGTTTTAATACTATAGATGTTTCAGCTGAGATGAGAACTTTAGAAAATAATGCTTCTGTTAGTGATTATTTGGGGAGCATAACTAATAATGGTTCTAACTATGTGCAGGACATGTTAAAATTTTCAACATTCTATAAAGTTATTTTTGTTCATATTCCGAAAGAAGATAGAGCTACAGTTTCTCTAAATGTAGGGACAATGAGTGAACCTTTAGTTAATTATATTATATATTGTGATGGAAAAATTAATGTAACAAATGGTTCTAACTTAAAATTGTGGAATTGTAATATTTATGCTAATGGGATAACATACAATGGACATCCAACAAAAATTTCTTATGCAGAAAATGCTACAGATGTAACTAATGTTATAGACACAACAACAGGTAATGATGTTTCATCACAGTTTGATATTGAAGGTATTGGTTCAACAAATGCAAAACAGAAGATTCTGCAGCATTTATTAGCTTATGATGCTACGGATCCCAATAATCCAAATAATCCATATAATGCATTAAAATCAGAGTACGAAAATCAAATTCCTAAAAATGAGCCGGAATCTATATTTTCAAACACCAATCTGGCTGGAAAATTTACAGAAGCAAATAGAGTCCAAGCTGACACAAATTTTTACTCCTACTTAGACGGATATGCCTATGGATTAAAACTTAGATACGTTGATATAAAATTTAATTGAATATACAAAAAACAAAACATAAAGTAAATTAATTTATGTATATAAATGTCATGAAATAATGTATAATATAGGAAATGGTACAATTGAGTATATTCCGCTGAATTTATAGGATTATTAAAAAATCGGGAGGAGATTATATGATGGGATCAGTTAAAAATAATATTAAAATGAGAATGCGAATATTGAGTATATTTCTTGTTATATCAGTTATTGTTGTAATGGCTCCTAAATATGTGTTTGGAGACGATTCAGCCACAACAACAAGGGTGGTTAGTTCTTCAGAAATAAAGGTTGGTGATCCTTTTACTGTTACATATAATATCCAACCAACTAATATACCTGCACAACAGGATAATACAAAAAAAGACATAATTTTGGTAATGGATACGTCTGGTAGTATGGCTCAGGATCCAAATTCAAATGATGTAAATTCAAATAGTACAAATTCAAAAATTTCAATAATAAAGAGAGTTGCAACAAGCTTTGTTAACAGCTTTAAAAATCCAACCGCTGGTTCTCCTAATATTAGTACTAATGTAAATATTGGAATTGTTGCTTTTAATACAAATGCGAATAACCCAGGTACACTTTATAATGTTGGAACAAGTACAACAAGTATAGATAATAGTATTAACGCATTAACTGCTGGCGGAGGAACCAATATTGGTGATGGATTAAGACAAGCATATTACTTACTTAGTCGAGACACAACTACGACTAGTAAAAATAAATACATAGTTTTAATGACTGATGGTATGGCTACTTATTATTCATATGATAAATATGATGTACAATATAATTATGGTTGGTATGGTAATATTACAGGTGTGAAAAGTCCACCAGACTATCAGATGAGTGCTGGTAATATCATCAATAGGGGTGGAAACGGGAGTACTGATCCAAATAATCTCTCATTAAATTATGCCAATCAAATAGCAAGTCAGGAAATTGCAACTTCTGGAATCAACACGGATATAATTGGATTTGGAGTAGATGCCAGTTCAAGCAATCAACTAATTGCAACTTCAGCAAAGGGAACTTATTTTAATGCACAGGATTCAAATGCTGTATCCACTATTTACAGTGGAATACAGACACAGATACAAGATACTATTCACGGAACTGTTGCATTTACAGAAACATTTAACAAATATGCACATATAGACCCCAATGCACCATTACCAGCTGGATTAACTCTGTCAGGTAATGACAACATTGGTTATACTATTTCAGGAAGTTTATATACAACTTATACATTAAGCACTGATAAAACAAATTATGTGGCCCAACCTTTAAATTTTGCAATAGCGTTTTTAGGAAACAAATATGGTACTGAAATTTTAGGTGCAAACAATTCATCAACTATTCAAATAACAACATCAACTCAGACATTACCAGTAGAAATATTACCTATTAAAAGTTTTTCTATAGGAGAAAAGAATTTAGATTCAACGCCAATAATTACATCGAATACTAATTGGACAAATGTACCAGTAAAGAATATAACAATTGCCTCTGGAAGTGGTTCCGATTCTGGCATGAAACCTGGAACATTACAATATAGACTTGTAGATAATGTAAAGGCAAGTGATGGCACAGACATTTTAATAAAGGATTGGACAACATATACTGCCCCCTTCGACATAGATACAAGTAGAGAGGGTCAAATTAGAATAGAAGCTAGAACTAAAGATATAGCTGGAAACTATAGCCAACTGGCGACAGCATTAGCACAAATAGATACAACAGCTGCACAAGCACCAGTAATTACCTTTTTAGGTAGTGGGCTTACGCCACAGATATCATTCTCCAATGATTCAAGTAGTGCAACAGACAATACATGCTCTGGAACTAAGGTAAATGAATATAAAATTAATGATGGACCATGGCAAACATATATCCTTGGTCAGACAATTGCGAATGTCAATGCAGGAGATGTTGTTTATGCGCAATCAACAGATAATGCAGGAAATGTTAGTTCATCACAACAAACAGCAACTTCAGCTAATTTTAAAGTACCTGATTCAATAATTGTCCAAGCAGGTGGCTCAGCGCATTTTAATTTTAATATTCTTGTAGGTACTGGTGGATTGCAGGGCTCAAACGGTAATGTTGCCATTACTGATATTAATGGAAATATTCTTTCGTCATCGCCAATAAAATTAAATGGTAGTTTAAGTTTAAGTAGTGTTTCAGGCTATGGTTCAGATGGTAATGGTACTCAAATAAATATTACTGCACCTATCAGTTCTTTAGGAAACACTTATTATTTGAAAGTATCCTCACCAAATGTAATTGGGACTAGGACAATAACTGTTCATGTTGTGAATATGATTTTACATTAGTTGGAAATTTATTTTATTAGAGTCTAATAGATTTCGAGGAAATGTAAACAGGCAACTACTTATATAATTTTGATGAAATTTAAGTATTATTTAATATAAACAGTTAAAAATAATGTTGAGACCTATATTTAGATTTCAACATTATTTTTAACTTGGTAGCTACTTTTAGGAGGGAAAATGAGACTAGGAGAATATCTATTACAGGAAGGCTACGTTTCAAATAAAGACATAGAAGAGGCAACAGAATATCAGAAAATCAATGGCGGGCAAATAGGAGAAGCACTAGTTTCATTAGGATATATTACTTACAGGCAACTTATAATTGCTTTGTATAAATTCAATAAAACGGATGTTTCTAGTACCTCGCTATTAGAATCGTTATTGTCTAGTAAAGAAATAACTCAGGAACAACTAAATATAGCATTAGAGTATAAAAAAAATAACGGTGGGCTCATTGGGGAGATATTGGTATCTTTAGATATAATAACCTATGATACTTTGCTTAACTACATTTCCAATGAGTTAACTTCCGAAAATCATAGTAGTTATATTGCATCATCAAAATTTGGAGATGTTTTATTAGATAGGAAGCTTATATCCGTAAAACAATTAAAAGAGGTATTAGACTTTCAACAATACAATGGTGGAAGAATAGGCAACATTTTAGTTGCTAAAAAGCTTTTAAGTCAGGAACAAGTTGACGAAATAGCTTATGAAGTAAGCGAACAATCCAAACTTCCACTGGGAGAACTACTTATATTAAACAGAGAAATAACTAGAGAGCAATTGGATAAAGCAATTTCTTTCCAGAAAAGAAGTGGTGGAAAACTTGGCGACATCATGTTGTCTTTAGAAATAGTTTCAAGGGATGTTTTATATAAATATATTGCAAAGCAATTCCAGATGGGTAGTGCTGGGGAAAATATAGAAATTCAAGGTTTAAATAGCATCTCTTTTGAAATTGCAAAAAAATATAATGTAGCATTAATTAAAAGGCTAGAGGATCGTTATATAGTTGCTACAGCTGAAATTTTAGACAATGTAGCTATTGGTAATATTGAAAAACACTTGGATATGAACATAGAGCAGGTTTTAACCAGCCAATTCTCTATAGATCAATATTGGACAAAAATTTATGGGGCAGAATTAGCTTATGAAAGCATAAATAAACTAAAACTTGATCAACCAGAAAATTCAGCTTCTGTTACGTTTACTAAAAAACAAAAAGTAATAATTTTAGTTATAACTATAATCCTAATATTGGGAGCAGTTCTCAAACCATTAATGGTTTTTATAACCATAAGTGTTTTAATACAGTTACTTTATTTTATTTTGTCCTTTTATAAAACAATGATTTTAATGAAGGGCATAAATAAAGATTCACAAATTCGAATAACAAATGAAGAGTTGGAGGCTATAGATGAAAGAGACTTGCCTATCTATACTATTTTAATTCCTTTATACAAAGAAAAGGAGATACTAAAGGATATAGTTAAAAATATTGATAGCATGGATTATCCAAAGGCAAAATTAGATGTGAGGCTTTTACTTGAGGAAGATGATAAGGAGACAATTAAGGCCGCTAGAGCAATGAAACTTCCATCATGTTTTACTACATTAGTTGTTCCTACAAGTATACCTAAAACTAAGCCTAAGGCATGTAATTATGGACTCATAAGAGCCAGGGGTGAATATGTGGTTATTTATGATGCTGAAGACAGACCATCCCCGGATCAATTAAAAAAAGTATATTTAACTTTTGCAAAAGAATCTGAAGAATGTATCTGCGTTCAATGTAAACTTAATTATTTTAATAGCAGTCAGAATATATTAACTAACTGGTTCACGGAAGAGTATAGTATGTGGTTTGAATTATTATTGCCTGGAGTAGTACAACTAAAAATACCAGTGCCACTGGGTGGAACTTCAAACCATTTTAAACTTTCAAAATTAAAGCAAGTTGGAGCGTGGGATCCATATAACGTTACTGAGGATGCTGATTTAGGGGTAAGACTTTATAAAACTTCAAATACCACAGTAGTTCTTGATTCAATAACCTGGGAGGAAGCAACAAGTAGTCCAGGAAACTGGATTAGACAAAGATCTAGATGGATAAAAGGTTATATGCAAACATGGCTTGTCCATATGAGATCACCTATTAAATTATTCAAAGAAATAGGATTCAGAGGATTTTTTGGATTTCAGGCTATGCTTTTAAGTTCCTCGCTCCTACCTCTTATTAATCCATTCTTATGGGTACTTATGATAATTTGGTATGTTAACCATGCGTATTGGGTGCCTATTTTATTTCCTGGGATAATAGCATACTTAGCATTAATTTTATTTATAGTGGGAAATTTCTTTTTTACATTTATGCATATGGCAGGGATATACTGGGTAATCTGTGAAATGGAAAGAACACACAAAGATGAAGAGGTATTCTCTTACAGCATGGTAAAATACTCTTTGCTTACCCCTGTTTATTGGGTGCTACACAGTATTGCAGCGTTCAAAGCGTTAAAACAGTTAGTAGTAAATCCATTCCATTGGGAAAAAACTGTACATGGGATGACTGATAAAAAATATGATTCCTTTTCTAAGTAGGAATGGGATTTAGGATGGTGAAGCGTATGAAAGATTATTTTGGGAAAAGAGATAAAATTATATCCTGTATGTTGTTTAAGTAGGAATGGGATTTAGGATGGTGAAGCGTATGAAAGATTATTTTGGGAAAAGAGATAAAATTATATCCTGTATGTTGTTTATGTTAGTTCTCATAACTGAACTTGTATTTGGATACTACTTTGCATTTACTAAAAAAACATTCCCTGGAGATGCACTAAGCAGAACAGCTAACGCCTTTTATGTTATTTTTAGTCAGCCACCACATTTGGGCTCTATAGGATTTATTTGGAACCCTTTGCCAAGCCTTTTGCAATTGCCATTAGTTATATTTTATCCTATATTCAAAGGTATGGTGGCAAATGGATATTCTGGGACTATAGTAACTGCTATATTTTCATCTTTAGCATGTTCCGCTATATATAAGAGTTATAGAAAGTCGGGAGTAGGAACTTTTGGTGCAATAATAATTACCCTCTTATTTGGCTTTAACCCATATGTATTTATATATGGATTAAATGGTATGAGCGAAGCAATTTTTTTCTATTTTATTTTATGTATTGCTATAAGTTTTACTGATTGGGAAGATGATCCAAGAAAAGTAAATAATTTAATAAAAATGAGTATATTTTTAGCATTGGCATTTTTAACAAGATATGAAGCAATACCTTTAGCAGCAGCTATTTTTGTTTCCATAGCATTGTGGGCTTTCACTTCCCAGAAGGGATCCTTCTTAAAGAGATGGCCTAAATTTGAAGCAACATGTACGGTTTTATTTACACCTTTATTATATACAATATTGATTTGGATATTAATAAACTGGATAATAATGGGCAACCCTTTATATTTTCTGAATTCATCTTATTCAAATGAAGGCCAATCGTCCAATATTAATGACCCGAGTTTAATAAATGCAGTTCATAATGTGAAGGGGGTAATAGTTGCCGTGGGGCAAAAGATAATTTATTTTTTGCCTATAACTATAGGGGTATTTGTTCTGAAAATAATAAATAAGAATATTTTAAAAAAAGACACTATTTATTTTTTGATTTTTGTAGTAAGTATTGCAGGACTTCAGGCCGTCATGATATTTAGAGGAGTATCGGCCAGCTGGATTAGATATTATGCCTATGTTTTACCTGTTGGTGCTGCCTGGTATCCATATGAAATCAGAAAGATGACTACTAAGGTTAAAAAAACTTTGGCTACAATTATAACAATGATATTTTTCATTTTCACAGCGTTTTCTACATATTATGTTATGGGAATCAAGTCAATAGCACATGATGAATATCTTATGATTAAACCTCTCAATAGCAGTGATATGGGTTCAAATGGTGGAATTAGTGTTGCAGACATTAATACAAGTAATTATATTAATAAAAATTGTAATGATGGTAAAATACTTTTAGATACTTTTATGACATTTAAAATTGTGGTAAACATTGATAAGCAAGCGAATGTTGTAACTAGTAGTAGCTATATATTCCATGATGCTATTAATGCCCCAGCAAAAAATAAAATCAAATATATAGTTATACCTAACCCAACTTCAAAAAATGGAGGAGGAAATCTTTCATCTTTAGATGCTATAAATAAAAAATATCCGAATCTTTATAAAAATGGAGCTACTTGGTGCAAATTAAAGGTTGAAATTGATAATAATTTTAAAATATATGAGGTTAATTAATAAACTAAATTTATATTATTGTATATTTAAAGTAAATTATTATGTAAAATAGTAAATAAGAAATAAATTTTTCATGTGAAAGGAAATTTTATGAATTCAGATATCAATAATAACTCTAAACATAATAAAATTATAAAAGGTCTATTCTACATAATATTTTTTGTTTGCTTATTTTTTGCCTTCTTCTATGGACTCACTTTCAAAATAGTTAATGATGGATTTTGGCATATTAAAGTAGGGGAATACATTATAAAAAATTTAACAATCCCATACAATGATATTTTTTCTTGGTATGGAAAGAGTATGAACTTAAAATGGATAAGCCATGAGTGGCTATTCGGAGTTGTGGCTTATTTAGTTTATTCAATTCATGGTTTTACATCTGTGGCAATATTTATTGGAATAGTAAATACTTTAACCTGCGTTTTGCTTTATCTTTTAATAAAGATGAGAAGTAAAAGTAGTTGGGTTTCTTTAATTTGTATAAGTTTGTACTTAGTAACTTTATATAATGATGTGGGACTGGCGTTTAGGCCAATAACTGTTTCAATGGTAATAATCCTTACCCTATGTATTTTACTGGAGAGGAAAAAATATTTAATTGGACTTATTGTATTAATTATAGGGGTAAATGTCCACGGAGGAATATACCCAATATATCTAATTATATTTGCTTATTATACTCTTTTTAAGAATTATAAGTTTTTTATAGCATCTCTATTTTGTATTTTAATAAACCCCTATACTTATAATATATACATGTACACAATAAATGCCATGAAAGAAATGTCAGTTGAAAAAACCTATATTAATGAGTGGAAGGTTACAGCTTTATATGATTATAAGGCATCATTGGTTATTGTTATTTTTATGGTGTTTATCTATGCCTATAATAGAGTCAAATTAAAAGATATATTATTTTCCGGAAGTATTATACTTTTAGCATTTTCCTCAAATAGACAGATAATATTTTTGTCTATTATAGCATTACCAATGGTATCACCATATATTTTAGGTGGAATAGAAAAATTAATTGATAATTTCCCAAAAGATATATACGTGTTAAAGCCTTTAAGAGATGTGGTAACAAAACAATCAGTAAAGGTAGTGATTTTCATATTCATTCAGGCAGTTTTGATTTTTCCTAATATTTTTTACACTTATAATTTTGTTTCAAATAAGATGACTTTATTCACCGTAGATAGTGCTGATTATCCAATTTATGCTGCAAATTATATAAATAGTCACCCTAAGGTTAAATCAAGCAGACTACTTAGCCATTATAATGATAGTCCATATCTTATATTTAGAGGAATTCCAACCTTTGTGGATAGCAGGGCGGATCTGTTTTTACCAAGCTACAATAAAAACACCAATGCCTTCTATGATTTTATGAGAGGATTTGTGGACCACTATGAACCCCAAGAGTTAATCAGCAAATATAAAATAGAATATATATTAGTTAATAAATCTTATAGCATATATGATATTCTAAATACTTATAAAAATCTGTCTGTAGTTTATGAAGATGAAAATTATTGTATATATAAAGTAGATTATTTTCAATAACCTTAATATTAGGGTATAATATTATTATAAATTATATGTTTAGGCATTATAGAGTAACAAGTTTGCTTACTTAAAAGGAAGAGTGATGTTAGTGATAATTAGGAATAATATTATACCTGCTACCAGTATTGATTTGGATTATGTTTTAATCAAAGATGATAATAATTTATTATATGAGGATGCACTATTTTTTGATTTAGAGCATTATGTGTATAAAAAGCCTATATGTATAGGTGTATTTGGATGTTGTTATTACGATAAAATTGATGCATCTATTCATGTAACCCAGTACATGATAGAAAATAAAAAAGATGCTGGGGAAATTATGTACATGGTTGAAGATTATTTTCAGGAACAAAGGAAAAAATTTCATAAAAAATACATTGTTACTTTTTCTGGGAACAATGATTTTACAGTTTTAAGATATTTATATAATAAAATTGGTATGGAATACAATATTGAAGAAGCATTTGGACAAATTGATTTACAAAAAGAGTATGAAAAGGTGAAGAAGGTAGGCATAGGTCTTAAAAATTTAGAGAAAATTTTTGATATTGATCGTGAAAGTGAGCTTATCAGTGGTTCTAACCTTGCAAAAACAATAAACAAAATAATGAATAGTGAGAGTTATTTCGAAAGAATGCCGGAGGAAAAGAAAAATAAAATTCTTCTTTATAATGAGCAAGACGTAGTTAGTTTGTTTCATATGGTTACTAACTGGAAAAAGTATATGAAAGAAGAAAAAGAAGAGGAAAAAGAAGAAAAAGAAGAAAAGAAAGAGGAAAAAATAAATTTAAAAATATGTGATTAAATTATGTGATTTTAGTCAAATATTATGATATACACAGTCCTGTGTAAAATTGTTACAAGGAGGTGATATATCATAATGTATGATATAAAAAACAAAAAAAAGAGTGGATTTACACTCATTGAAGTAATAGTTGTTATTGCAATTCTTGCAATACTTGGTGCCATTCTTGTACCTAACGTTCTTGGATATAGGCAAAAGGCAGAAAAGTCAAACATTCAAACTAGTGCTAAGACTATAGTTAGTTCCATTGAGACATATAACGCTGACAAAGATAAAAGTACTGATGAAATAAGTGACGCTTCTGGCGCAATAGGGTATGCAGATGGAATTAGTGATTTAGTTTCGGCTAAAATGCTTGATCAGAGCAAAATTCCTAAATGCCTTGATGGAACAGATGGAATAACTTCTGTCGCTGATTTGCAAAAAGTTGCAAATGGCGATTTTTCAGTAACAGCTATTAATGGAACAGAATCAACTATTGCTGTGGATTCTGCAGAAGAATAGTATTGTAAAGGCCATACAGCCAAGACGATGCTACTTAGAAATTAGTGCAATGAGTAAGTTGTATTTTAATTCTTACCAGTAGCATTGAATTGGTTAAGGTAATTAAAAAAAATTTAACTAAAACTTTTTTAAATTGTTAATCTAAAATAAAAATTTAGAAGTGGTGATTTTATGAATTTGATTATGAGTATATTTGTTTTTGTATGTGGGTTAATATTTGGAAGCTTTTTTAATGTGTGCATTTTTAGAATTCAAAAGGGTGAGTCTATTGTGTATCCTCCTTCGCATTGTACAAGCTGTAATAATGAATTAAAATGGTATGATCTTGTGCCAGTTTTAAGTTATGTGGTTTTGAAAGGTAAGTGTAGATACTGCAAAGAGAAGATTTCACTTAGGTATCCTGCAGTAGAATTAATAACAGGGGTATTATTTTATTTTATTTATCTAAAGTATGGAATTAATATTTTAACAATAAAATTCATAGTGCTTATATCACTTCTAATAGTAATTGGAATGATTGATTTTGATACTACAGATGTGTATTCTAGTACCACAATTACAGGAATGGTAGCAGGAGTAATTTTTATTTTAATTGGTATGTATTTTAAAACCAATGTTCCAATACCATTTATTATTGGAGGATTACTTGGTGGAGGTATAATAGCAATCATAATATTAATAACTGGTGGTATGGGTTGGGGAGATGCAGAAATATGTCTTCTATGTGGATTGTTCCTTGGATGGAAGCTTACAGTGGTCATGTTAATGCTTTCATTTCTTTTAGGTGGAATAATAGGGGTAGCACTTATAGCTCTTAGAATAAAGAGTAGGAAGGATTATATACCCTTTGGTCCATTCATAACCTTGGCTGCCATGATTGCTGTGTTTTTTGGACAAAATATGATAGATTACTATATTTCCATGATAATTAGATAAAAAAAATCAGCAAAATGGATAAATCATTTTGCTGATTTTTTTTATCTAAGCTAAAGCCTTTTCTAATTTGTCTATTCCAATTTTAATTCTACTTATGGATTCATCTTTTCCAATAATATCGCCTATTTCAAAGGCACCACCTGGTGTGAATTGTTTTCCAGATAGAGCAGTTCTAAGTGGCCATAATACTATACCATTTTTAACTTCCATATCTTTAGCAAGAGCCATCATTGAATTATGTAAAGTATCCATATTCCAATCAGTTAGACTTTCTAGTATTGGAAGTGCCTTTTTTAAACTCACTAGAGAGTTCTCATTATTTGTTTTCATCTTCTTATGAGTATATATTGCAATATCATATTCAGGAAGACTATTAAAGAAATCAATGACTTCAGGTATTTCACCTAATACTTCAACTCTAGTCTGTAAAAGCTCAGTGATTTTTAAAAGGTCAATATTACTGTTTGTTATAACCCCTTGGTAATAAGGTAATGCCATTTCATGGAATTTTTCTAGGGGCATTCTTTTAATATATTCTCCGTTCATCCATCTTAGTTTAACTGGATCAAATATTGCAGGAGATTTAGTTATTGTTGTGTAGTCAAATATCTTAACTAACTCTTCAAGAGTGAATATTTCATTCTCACCTTCAGGATTCCAACCAAGTAAAGATATAAAGTTAAGAACAGCTTCTTTTATATATCCTTTTTCAACAAGATCTTGAAAAGAGGCATCACCGTTTCTTTTGCTTAACTTATTATGAACATCCTTCATGATTGGTGGACAATGAACATAAATTGGAACTTCCCAGCCAAAAGCCTCATAAAGTCTGTTATATTTAGGGGCAGATGAAAGGTATTCATTTCCACGTACTACATGAGTTATGCCCATAAGATGGTCGTCTACTACATTTGCAAAATTATATGTAGGGAAGCCATCAGATTTTATAAGTATCATATCATCAAGCTCAGAATTGTCTACGGAAATGTTTCCATAAATAACATCATTAAAAGTAGTAAATCCTGTTATTGGATTATTTTGTCTTATAACGTAAGGTGCACCTTGTGCTAGCTTTTGCTGAATTTCTTCTTTAGGAAGATTTTTGCAATGTTTGTCGTATTTGAAAGGTCTTTTTAGAGCTTCTGAATTTGCTTTTAATATATCTAATCTTTCTTTTGAGCAAAAACAATAATATGCTTCGCCATTTTCAACTAACTGTTTTGCGTAATCTAGGTACATACCTTTTCTTTCACTTTGTACATATGGTCCAACAGGACCGCCTATATCTGGACCTTCATCATGGATAAGACCAGTTTCTTTTAGGGTATTATAAATAATATCTACAGAACCCTCCACAAGACGTTCTTGGTCGGTATCTTCTATTCTTAATATAAACTTACCACCTTCATGTTTTGCTATAAGGTAGGTGTATAGAGCTGTTCTAAGGTTACCTATATGCATATAGCCGGTTGGGCTTGGTGCAAATCTTGTTCTTATTTCTTTTGAAGACATTTAACTCACTCCTATAAAAATAAAATTAATGCCTCCCACCACATTAAGATGAAAGGCAATTATACAAATACTGATAAAACCATATTAGTGTAACGTAACTAAACAAATACACAATATCATACTATTACATAATAATATAACAGAAAAATAGTGTCAAGGGAATAATATAGTAGACAACATAAATTATAAATTTAAATAGGAGTTACCATCTAAGGGAATAACAACATGAAGAGGAGGCCTATCACCTAAAAGACCTATGGCATATATAGTGTAAAATCTATCGCCTCTTAAATTTATATTAGGTACGTTTA
The DNA here is from genome assembly GCF_000686725.1 of Clostridium akagii DSM 12554. Taxonomy (GTDB): domain Bacteria; phylum Bacillota; class Clostridia; order Clostridiales; family Clostridiaceae; genus Clostridium_I; species Clostridium_I akagii. The sequence goes on from NZ_JMLK01000017.1 coordinate 37,756, forward strand.
GAACTAGTTCCCCCGTTTCAGATGAGTTAATCCTGAAATTATAAGTACCTGAGATTAGAGGTATATAGCCAGTAATTTTTTTATAAGGCACATTTGTAAAAAGCTTTTTTCCATTAGCAAGAGTTAGGTCAACATTTGGAGAGTTTGGAGAAAGATGACCAAATCTGATAAAAAATTTTCCTGGTATGAATGGTCCCTTAGGCTCAAGTATTTGGAGTAGATTAATTTTGGCTGGATAGTTAGTAGCAGCAATTGTATAAATTGAAGAAGGATTTATAAATATGTTCTCCTTTACTAATAAATCGTTGCGACTCCCGGCTCTATACAGTTCAGTTTCATAATAACCAGGCTGTACTGAAAGATATTCTGTGAAATTTCCAAAACCAAGATTTCTAGTAATTATTTTGTTATTTAAATAAACATCAACGGCAGGAGCATTAGGAACCGCATGAAATATTCTTGCATAGGAAACAGCTACAGCTAATCTAGAATTATAAGTATCATATGGATCAAAAAACATAAAAAAATCACCTTTCAAACATTTTATTCCTTAGTATTATATGATTATGTTTTCCAAGTGATAATAAATTAAGGTCTTTATTTTATATACAAAAACAAAAGAGATCATTTTACTGATCTCTTTAGGTGTAAGGGAACCTAAAATTATCTTCGTTACAACCCATATACATATCTACACACCCATTAATAATCTTTCGACTATTAATGAGCATCTCAAAACATATATAAATCTTGGCTCGATTGCATAAAATACTATAAAAACTATATAAAATCTTTCGACCTTATATAACCTTAATCTTTAAATTAGAATTAATTAAAGGAATAAGCACTCCATGCAGTCTCAGCTCGACTAATATACATAATTACAAACCATATATACACCCAATAATAGGCACATAAACAGCTTTACACTACATATAATAATCTTCCTCCGACATATATAAAGCACGGTTAATACCTCATATACATCTTATGTCGAATATTTTACAACCTATAATATATAAATCATAAAATACTCTTTGCTCGACAATTTTAAATCCTCATTACCTTAATTATAATACCCAATGTGAAAAATAATATTCGCTAAATGCAAAAAGTATTTTATAATGTATATAGTGATTAAAAAAAATGTTGATATATAGCGTATATTACGGATAGAATATATAGTATGAATATTTCGCTAATATCCGGAATAGTTGTCAATAATCTATTATGATGAGGAGAGTTAAAATGGAGTTAAGTGAAAAGAACATTATAGTTCTTGCAGAAGATGGTTTTGAAGATATGGAGGCACTGTATCCAATTTTTAGATTAAGAGAAGAAGGTATTAGAGTAACTGTAATTGGGACAGGAAATAAGGATAGTTATATGGGATTACATGGATATACTTTAGATGTGGATGATTATCCAAGTAGTATTGATCCAAATGAATATGATGGAATCATTATTTCAGGTGGTCTTTCTTCATATAAACTTAGAAATAATATATATATAAAGGATATTGTATCTAAAATTAGTGACAAAAACAAACTTATTGGTTGTACGGGACTTGGAGCAGTAGTTTTAATATCTTCTAAAGCAATAGATGGATACCAGATAACTTGCCCAGAAGAAATAATTGATGATATAATAAATGCAGGAGGGGATTATACAAATACTGGGAACTGCATAGACAGAAATTTAGTCAGTGCAAAAATACCAGGTAACCTTCCGCAATTTATGATCAATATATTTGAATTATTAAAAAATGATTCTAATGAATTGACAAAATAGTTTAAAAAAATTAGTGAAAGAAGAGCTTTTAAATTTATGGAAAAATTATGTTATAGCATCAATTATTTAAACAGAAGTTTTATAGAAATCATTGATTTATTAAATCAATATGGCATCAACTGCATTATTGATGCACGGCAAGAAAGCATTGATGAGGAGAAAATTTGTGATGAATTTAACCTAGACAATATAAAAAGAAACCTAAATAAACTTCGAATATACTACATAAATATGGGAATGGAGTTTGGCTTAAACCAGCAAGAAATAAATTTTCAGGATATGATAAGTAGTGTAAATTATAATATGGGAATTCAAAGAGTTATTGCAGGTATAGATAAGGGTTTTAAAATAGCGTTAATCTATGGTGAAGATGTTTTAGAGAATTCAAAAATGCCAGTTATCATAGGTTATGGACTTAAAAAAAAGAATATATCAATGGAACATATTATTGATGGAGAAAATCAAAAAACTCAACAAGATATAGAAGAAACTCTATTACAGGTATATAAAGTTAAACTTATTAAGAAGGTAGCAGAATTATCAATTAAGAACATAATGAAAAATGTAGACTTAGACATGAGTGAAGATGACTTTAAAATGGAAATGATTGAAGAGGCTTATAAAATGAAATATGATGAAATAAAATAAAATAAGGATAGTTTTTATATATTAATGGGGGCATGTTTATGAATTGTGAAAAAAACAGGGTTAATGCTAAAGATATGTTAAAGAGAATTAGTGAATTTCCACGTGACGATACCTTGAATTTGCAGGTTATTTCTGAAGAAGAATGTGATCTTTATACAAGAAAATTAGTAAGTTATAATGTTTTTAAGGATGAAAAGGTAGAAGCTTATGTACTAATACCTAAAGGGATTAGTACACCTATGCCATCTGTACTTGCTATTCATGGGGAAGGAAATAATAATTCATATGAATCAGGTAAAAGTAATTTGGCAGTGGAAAGAGATGATAATTATTTAGCTGTTGCTGCTGAACTATGTAAAAAAGGAAATGTGGTAATTTGTCCAGATCGATTTCCTTATGAAAGTAGGCGTATTTCCTGCGATGAATTACAAAATGAATATGAAAGAATAGAGGCAGGTAATAAGCTGCTTTATGAGGGGATAACAGAACTTGGAAAGGAAATAAATGAATTAATTAATTATTGCAGTTGACGTACTATTAACTTTTGACCAGGTTAATAGTGAAAAGATAGGTGTAATTGGTATATCTGAGGGTGCGTTTTTAGCAATTATAGCTATGATAGTAGATCCAAGGATTAAGGCAGGATGTTCTATAAACTTAGCATATATGTTAAAAAACAATTTAAAAGAAGCAAGTAGGCGAAAGAGAAACGCATATGACATGTTTTTGGCAATACCGGAGATAGCCTGTAGATATAACATAAGTAGTCTTTTAAAAGAAATTGCACCTAAACCATTTATTTGGCTAGAAAATGAAAAAAATATGATTAAGCCTGAAGTTGATGAAATATGCAAAGAAGCTAAAGCAAATTATCTGGATATGAGAATACCAAATGAATTTATAAGTATAATTTATGCTAGCTCTATGTTTTTACCAAATGATATAAAGGCAAAAGCATATCAGTGGTTAGATAAATGGTTGATGCATATTTAAAAAATTCAAAATAGAGGTTGTGATTCCTTTGGCATTACCAATAAAGTTTATACATACAGCTGATATCCATTTAGGAAGCATGCTAAATATTAGTAATGAGGCTGTATTTGAAAAAAACACCATATTTAAAGAGGCTGTTTATAATGCATTCCAGAAAATAATTGATTACGCTATTTTTTATAGCGTGAATTTTTTATTGATAAGTGGAGATTTATACGATAAAGATGAAATATCTATAAAAGCAAATAATTTTTTTTACAATCAATGCCAAAGACTACTGGAAAAAAATATAAAGGTTTTTATAATTGGTGGAAATCATGATGCATTTATAATCAAGAGAGAATTATTTAAAATGCCCGAAAATGTATTTATTTGCGAAAGTGAAAATTTAAGTCAGTTTGAGGTTTTGGATGAAAATTCAAACATAATAGTTAGGATATGTGGTGAATCATATAGAGGAAAAGCCGATAGTAGAAAGATGTATACGTCTTATAAACCATTACAAGATGGCGTATTTAATATAGGAATGCTACACACCGAATTAAATGGAAATAGCCTGAATTATGTTCCTTGTACATTAGCTAATTTAAAGTCCAATGACAATATTAATTATTGGGCATTAGGGCATATACATAAATGTGACATAGTGAATGATGAAAAACCTACTGTGATTTTTTCTGGAATTCCTCAAGGTAGGGACATGGGTGAGGCTGGAATAGGTGGCTGTATTTATGTAAAAGTAGATGAGGCTAAAAAAGTTGAACTAAACTTCTTACCAACTTCCCAGGTTATATGGGATAAAGTTGAAATTAACATAAATGAAAATAAAGGCGAAACACCTGAAAATCTAACAGAACTTATAAATCTAATCTCAAATAAGGCAAAACTTATAAAACAAACCTTGCCACTAATACCTAAAGATATAAAATGTAATGAGGATTTATCAAAAATAGTAAAAGGTTATGCAATTAGATGGATTATAACTGGAATAGGAAATATTAAAAATATTTTTGCAGAAGGTTCAGATGATATAAATGAAATAATATGTGATGAGTTAAATTCAGAATTCATGAAAAATGATTTGTTCGTTTTTACAGATTCAATAGATGTGAGAATTGAAAATTCAGTAGCAGATTATAGGGAATTTTTAGATAATAATGTTACTATAAAAAAATTATATGAATTATGCCATAGATTAAGTGAAGAAGAACCTATAAAAGGTTTATTAATAGAAAGCTTTGGACAAGCATGGGAAAAAAATTATGATAGGGAGAATCTAAATAGCCTAAAAATGCAGCTGGACGATGATGATTTTCATAAAATTTTAAATGAAGCAAAAGAACTTATTGTGATGAAGTTTATAAAGGAGAATAGATAGATGCACATCAAGAGTTTATACATTAGAGACTTTGGAATTTATAATAACGTAACTTTAGATGATATTTCCCAGGAAATTGTAGTTATTGGCGGGAACAATAGAGCAGGAAAATCTACATTATTAGATATATTAAGATATTTTCCCTATGGGTTTTCGAAATCCATGAACATTCCTCCAGCTAGAATAGAATATGAAGTGGAGGGAAAATTTGTAGATGATAATGATGAGGAATTTATAGCTAGGGTAAATGGTTATTCAAAACCTCATATTTTTAAGGGGTTAGGCATAGAAAGTGTAGAAAATGTATATAGCGATGTAGATATATTCACCTATAAAGAAATATTCACAATATCTTTGGATGAACTTAAATACACAGATAAAGAAGATGAAAAATTGCAGTCAGTGCTTTTAGGCGCAGGGTTAAAAGAGGTTATTTCAGTGCCTAGAATGATTTCGGATTTTAAAGCACAAGCAGAAAAGATTGGCGGAAAAAATGGAAACCCTAGGATAAAATTATTTAAAGATAGTTATAATGAAATATCTCAGGGACTAAATTTACAAGATAAGGTTCTAACTCAAGTTGAAAAGTATAATAATGATATAAATAGGATTAGTTTTATTGAAAATAGTATAGATGAATTAGAAATGGAAATAAAGACAATAGAGGATAATATATTTATCACCGAAATCTTAAAAGTGAATTATGAGTTGTATAGAAAAACTGATGAACTTAAACTAATACTTAATAATTATGAAGATAAGTTGATTTTTAAACAGATTGAGTCTAGTAATTTAGCTTTAGATACTTGTCAGAGTCTACGGGATCAATATGATTTAGTTACTAATAGATATGAAGAATTAAAGCTCATTTTTTCAAAAGAAACTGGTGCTTCTGATTATATATTGAAGTGTTTTAAGGAGAATGGAAAAGAAATATTAGATGGACAACTTATGATTTCAGGAATTACGCAAAAAATAGAAAATTACAAAATAATGCTTGATGAGTGTAGAACAGCAAAACATGAAATTATAGTTGATGCTACTGATATAAATGAAGAATGGAAGGAGGATTTTACAAAGATACTCAACATAAATACAGAAGAGATACCTTTTATTCAGCTTAGCGAAAATATTGATGAATTAAAGCTTGTGATAAGTAAGATTGAGGCTATAAATTATAATATAAAACAATTTGAAGAAAAACTTTTAGAGTCAAATATAAGTGGCGCATCTGCCACAAATAATATGTTTATTAAAAATATTATCATTGTATGTCTATTTATAATTATTGGTTTTGCTGTATATAATTTTAATAAGATTTTTGGAGTTTTAATAAGTATGGGGGGGATAGTAATAGCAGCACTAAACATGATTTTTCTAGCAAAGACAATGGTAAATAGCGGAGCAAATACTAATATTAATACTATAAATTTGGATATATCAAAGAGAAAAAAAGAGTTGATAGAATTAAATGACAAGAAAGATAGTTTAGAAGCTTTGATTCGTAAGTATAAGGATTTACTTAAGCTTAAACAGGAAGTACCTACGTCTAGTATCAAAATATATTTTGGTTTAGTTAGAGAAATAAAGAAAAAAGTTTTGCATCTGAAATATGATTTAAATAACATGACTAAATTAGAAAAAAACATCGATTTGGAACTAGGTAGATTATTGGAGCTACTTATTAAATTCAATGATTTTTTATTTATAGATGAACTAAAGGTGAGAAAAAATCTTATAGAAAATAGCCAATATATATTTCAAAATGTAAAGAAACTAGGTTTATTAGCGGATAAATACGAAAAACTTAGTGTAGCCAATGTAGCAAAGGAGATAATGGAAGAAAAAATCATGGAAACCTTAGGACTTAAAGAAAATGTTAATATTTTAGAAAGTATTAATGTAAACATAGATAAGTGTAAAATATTTAATGATTATAAAACAAATCAAAACGAGTATAAAAATTTAAAAAATCAGCTTATTCATTCCTTAGAAATAGAAAGAGTAAAAAAAACATTAACTAAAGATAATGAAAATGTAGAATTGTTCCAAAGGTTTGAAAAAATTATAAATACTTATATTAATATTGAAGATATAAAAAGAGATGAGAGTGAGCTGAAAATAAAATATGAAACTAAAATAAATGATTTAACCCATTTAAAGGATGAAAGGACAAGTTTAAAGGATGAAGTAAGTAGACTTTGCAGTAGTGAGGATATAATATTGGCCCATAAAAAAATTGAAAATGGAAGAAGAAGGTTTAAAAAAGTTGCCGAGGATTATGCTGTTAATAACGCTGCAGCATTTATTCTGCAATTGCTTCAAAATGATTTTATCCAAGGAGCAAAAGACACTATTTTTAACGGAACTAGTAAAATTTTAAGCGATATAACAGATGGACAGTTCTCCGAAGTACGCCCTGTAGACAATCTTATAAAAACAGATTTTATGACAATGGATAAGAATGGAGCATTAAATGAAAGTATGAAAAGCTTAAGCCGTGGCACAAAAGAACAATTATTTTTGTCTGTAAGACTTAGTAGAATTGCTGAAATTAAATCTAAATTGCCTGTGATAATTGACGATTCATTGGTGAACTTTGATGCAAAACACTTAAATAATTCAATTAGATTAATTAGTGAACTTTCTAAAACTAATCAAATATTTTTTCTTACATGTCATTCTGATGTTGTGAAGGCGATTAGCAAAATAAATAAAAAAGTACAGTTCTTTAAGGTTGATGAAGGTAAGTTCTCTTCTTCAAGCAAAGAGGGTCTTGTAGATTATTTAGAAGGTGGGATAGTATGAAACATATTAAAGTAGCAGCCATTATATTAGTGTACTTGGTTATATACTATGGATTTCAACTTGTGGATTTTCTGTTTATAGGGGTACAGGCGGCTTTTAAAGGAATTAAAGGAGCGGATTTAACTAAATATTTGAATGATAATTCCGCTACAGTAATGATTCCTGCAATGATTATATCATTTTTGATTTATTTTGTGATTTTAAAAGCTAGGCAAAAGAGTATATTAAAAATTTGTAAAATTAATAAAATCAAAACGAAAAGCGTATTTTTTATAATTGGAATCACAGCTACATATGCATTGGTATTAATAACCATATCCCAATACACTATAAAATATTTTCCATCATATAATGAAACTCAAAACAGTATAAGTGGTACCATGAGTTCAGTTTTAGGAATAGTTGCAGTACTTATTTTGGCTCCTATTTTTGAGGAAATACTTTTTCGAGGGATCATCCTAAGTGAAATAAGAGAAAATTTAAGAGTAATTCCTGCGGTTATTATTCAAGCAGTTATATTTGGAATATATCATATGAATATATTCCAAGGAATTTATACAGCTGTTTTGGGTTTGATTTTAGGTTATGTATGTGTTAGAACTATGACTATTCTGAGTTCTATAATAGCGCATATAACATTTAATGTATGTGGATCATTTGTATTTCCAATTCTAGTATATTATGTTCCTCAATTTTCAATTGCGTATATAGTAGCTGGAACCATACTCTTTTGCCTATTAATGTTTAATTTTAATCGTTCTACTAAAAATGAAATTAGGAGTATTGAAAAAACTAACAATCAAGTATGCTAGCCTATTCTCTTCTCCTAAGCCTTCTCTTCTTTACATTTCTAATTCGTATGGCAAGCATAATAACTAGAAGTACTATAATTGAAGTAATTGTATATAAAAGCTTATTTTGGCTTAGCAAATCACTGGTAGTAACAGTTGTATAAATATCATAATTTTTAGTTACACCTCTTTCTTTTAGGGTAAGCGTTCCTATAGAAGTATTTGATTTAATTTTCCATGGATTTGTTGTATTTAGTGTAGTAGAAATAGTTTTCTCTTTATTATTAACGTCATTAGCATAATATTGAACATTTTTACTTACTTTAAGGGGAATTTCTATAGTTTTAGTGGGGCCGAGAAATATAAATGGTTTATAAGTGAGGCTCTTAGTACTAAGCGCATCATTAGCAGAATAAAGATTTGTATCTTTTATAGAATAACTGTAATTTATTAAAGCTTCCATGTCTTTTGAGGCTTGGGTGTCTGAGGGTTCATTCTTTGAATTCATAACAACACCAATGATTTTTCTACCATCTCTATTAAAAATTGCAACTAGACATCTTCCTGCTTGGTTCGTAAATCCGGTTTTTCCTCCAATGCATGTACTGTCATAAAGTGAAAGGTTATTTAAAATAAGTTTATTACTGCTTACAATGGGGATTTTAAGTCCATCTTCAGTTTGAAAAACATAATTTTTTTGCTCTACCGTATCCAAGATTGTTTTGTTTTCAAAGGCATTTTTGCCTATTATGCTCATATCATATGCAGTGGAGTAGTGGTCTGGATCGTGCAAACCGTTTGGGGTTACAAAATGTGTGTTTTTAAGACCTAGCTTAGTTACTTCTTTATTCATTAGTAAAGAAAAATCAGTATTTGTATCTTTTATATTATCATTGGGTTTGCCCACAATATTGTCAGCAATCATATAGGCGATATCATTTGCTGAATAAATAAGCATGCCGCTAAGAGCATTCTTGGCTGTTATCTTTTCACCAACATTTATGGGCTTTTTATCAACATTTAGGGATGCAGAAGGTTGATTTTTAGCACTAGTCGTATATGTAAGTATGTCACTGGGCTTTTTTGTTTCAGTAAGTATTAGTGCAGTTAAAAGCTTTGTTGTGCTAGCAGGATACTCCCTGGCATCTAGATTCTTAGAATATATGATTTCACCTGTACTAGCATCTATTGCAACAGCTGCTTTAGCAGTTATGTCTGGTGCAGAACCTTTTTCATCAGCGAAAGCGGTTGAAGTAATTGATAGTGACATTGCTATGGTTAGCATTATATAAATAATTTTACGTTTCAATTTCATCTCTCCATTTATAGGCTATTTTAATCAATTTGATAATAAAGTCATTTTATTTTTCAAAACACGTAGATTATATCATCTTTAAAGTAAAAATGTAAGCACCCAGAGATGCATAAGTGCTTACATAGTGTGACTATTTCTTTGTGTGAACTTTAATATTAAGAAATTTGTTGAATATTTTAATAAGATTAATATGTTGATATTCTACATAAGGAGAATCTTCCTTACTAAGATCATTTTTCACATTTTCTTTTGAAATAGTTATATCAATTATCTCATTATTATGCTTAAACTTTATAGTATATATCTCTTCTAATTCATTTGAAACACCTGGAAGGCTTGAGCCTAAGCTACTAATATCTATTTTTTCAATAGATATTAGTTTGGCTTTTTCAGTGGGTCTACTAGTTAATACTCTAAATAATATTTTATTAAGAAGTTTTACTAGTATAAATAAAAGTAAGCCAACCAGTGCTATCTTCAAGTACATTTCTATATATGCAGTCTTAGCGTAATAAAGATTGTATATGTCAAATTCGGAAGAGCTTAAAATAAAATAAAGTGCGACTGGCGCCACTAAAAAGCAAAGTAATAAAATGATGACATAATCCAATAATTTCTTTTTCAAAGTATCATCTCCCTTTAAAAAAGTTTTAAGTTATTTGTTATTTAAAATTATATTCCATATTAAGATATTTTAAAAGGGTAAATATTAATTATTGATAAAAATTTCATATTATACGTAACTGAGCAAATATTTTTCATTTTATTTTATAAAATGGGTATTCATTTTTTTAATATAATAGTTTATAATGTAAGCAAAAGATTTGTAAAAATTACCATTAATTATGAATGCGAGGTGTAGTTATGGAAAAATGTTCATTTCTGAGTACCTATGATGAAGAGGTAAGTTGTTTTAATGAATGTCCATTTTATTGTGATGAAGAAACTGATTCAACATGTCCATTTAAATCGATTACAGGAAAAAGTAGGCATAATATTAAGAGATTATACCAATACTATTTCTCAGAGGATCATATTCTCAATTTTGATGAGGAAGTTGAAGTAGAATCTGAAATAGAAGTAAAACCTAGTATAGAGATAGAACTAGGAATAAAAGTTGAAAGCAATAGTTGTAAAGTTTAAATATTACGTAAGGTAGGTGATTTACCCAATGGAAAAAACATTAGTATTAATAAAACCAGATGGGGTTCAGCGGGGGTTAATCGGTAGTATTATTAGCTTTTACGAGAAAAAGAGTCTTTATATAATAGCATTGAAAATGCTTAGGGCAGACAAAACAATAGCTCAAATGCATTATAATGAACATGAAGGAAAAGAGTATTTTGGTGATTTAATTGATTATATAACTGAGGGAAGAATTTGTGCAATGATAGTTGGAGGTGAAGATGCCATAGAAATTGTTAGAAAAATAAATGGAGATAAAAATCCTAAACTTGCAGAGATGGGTAGCATAAGAGGAATATATGCTGATGATAGAACAAGAAATTTAGTTCACGCATCGGATAATGAAGAAAATGCTAAAAGGGAAATAGAACTTTGGTTTCCAGAGATCAAGTTATAATTAAAAAGTAGATGTTTGAAAAATAATTTAAATTATAATTATTGACATGTATAACAGGTTATGAACAAGTAATTGAGATGTGCATATAATAATGATTAGAATATTTGTATTGGTGGGTATTTATGAATAAAAAATTATTTTATCCAACATGTTTACTAATTTTGTTATGTATATGCACATCTGTTTTTTGGGGCTGCGGTACTAGCAGTAATGTGTCCGCTAAAAAAATAAGACTTAATGAGGTTGTACGTTCAGTGTTTTACGCTCCTTTTTATGCTGCAGTGAATAATGGATATTTTAAAGAACAAGGTCTTGATATTGATCTTTCAATTGGTCAAGGTGCTGATAAGACTATGCAGGAAGTTCTTAGTAAAAATGTGGATATAGGTTTTTGCGGTCCAGAACAATCAATTTATATCCAAAATCAAAATAAAGAGGATTATCCAGTTGTATTTGCTCAGCTTACACAAAAGGATGGTTCTTTTCTTGTTGGTAGAAAAGAGGAAAAAAATTTCAAATGGGAAGAACTTAAGGGAAAGACAATTATTGGTGCACGTCCAGGTGGAGTTCCAGAAATGACCTTGGAATATGTGCTTAAAAAGCATGGACTAAATCCTAAAAAGGACGTAAAAATTATAACTAATATACAGTTTAATGCAACGGCAGAAGCTTTCAAAGCAGGGACAGGAGATTATGTTGCACTTTTTGAACCTACAGCAAGTATTTTGAGGCAAACTAGTTCCGGATATATTGAATCTTCCATAGGAAGTGAGACTGGAATGCTACCCTATACTTGCTATTTTACAACAAAGTCATATTTAGATAAAAATAAGGACACCTTGGTTAAGTTCACTAAAGCTATTTACAAGGGTCAAAAATGGATAGAAAATAATAGTGATATTAAAGTTGCAGAGAAGATAAAAACTTTTTTTCCAGGTACAGATGTTAATCTCTTAGCACAAAACGTAAAAAATTATAGGAAGGTAAATGCATTTGCTTATAGTCCTGAAATAAATAAAAGTGATATAAATAGGCTAATGGATATTATAGAAGGATACCAAAAAGATCTCATTAAAACAAGACCGGCGTTTAATAAACTTGTTAATACGGACATTGCCAAAGAAGCGGTTAAATAAAAAGCGACAAATGTTTGTCACTAAAAAAAAGAGAGAGAGTATATGTTTCAATCTGAAATTTATGCTCTCTCTCTTTTTTTAGGCTACACCGAAGTTGGTTGTGGTTCATATAATAATATATATGAGAAATTGGTTTTGGAGAGTTTTAAATGAATAAATTAGAAATTAAACATATATTTATGAATTATCATTCCATGGCGGGTGAAACGGAGGCTATAAAGGATGTTAGCTTAATTGTAAACAAAGGCGATTTTGTAAGTATTGTTGGACCATCAGGCTCAGGTAAGTCCACCTTATTAAATATAATTGCTGGACTTATAAAACCTTCAAAGGGGAAAATTTTAGTGGATGGACAAAACCTAGAAAATTTCAGTGGGCAGTTTGGATACATGTTTCAAAAAGATGAACTTTTCGAATGGCTAAATATTTATAAAAATGTACTAATTGGATTAAAAGTTAAGCATAGAGAAACCCCATCAAATATTAAGAAAATAGAAGAAATGCTAAAAGAATATAAACTTTTGGAATTTAAAAACCATTATCCCAGTGAATTGTCAGGTGGAATGAGGCAAAGAGCGTCATTGATAAGAACTTTAGCATTAAACCCTGAAATTTTAATTTTAGATGAGCCATTTTCAGCTCTTGACTATCAAAGCAGGCTTCGTGCTAGTGATGAAATTTATAAGATAATAAAGCAGGAAGGTAAAACGGTTATAATGGTTACTCATGATATATCAGAAGCAATATCTATGTCACAAAGAATAATAATATTTTCAAAGAGACCCGCAAAGATAAAAAAAGAGATATCTATTGATTTTAAGGACAATTCACTTACGCCCTTACAAAAGAGAGCAGACCCTAGGTTTAGAGAATATTTTGATTCCGTATGGAAGGAGCTTGAAATAGATGAATAGTGTTAGTAACGAACATATGAAATTTGTTAAAGACATCAAAAGGAAAGCTAGGATGATAACAATTATAAGATGGATTATCCTAATTGTTTTTTTTGCGCTATGGGAAGTGGCAGGAGACTTAAAGTGGATAGATCCATTTTTTATAAGTACTCCAAGTAGAGTATTTACTAGTCTTGTTAATATATATAAAGAAGGAACACTTTTTACACATATTGGGGTAACATGTTATGAAACAGTTTTAGGATTTACACTAGGAATGCTTATTGGCATAGCTATAGCAATATTACTTTGGTGGTTCGATTTTCTGGCTAAATTGTTAGACACATACATTATAGTGCTGAACGCATTACCTAAAGTTGCTTTGGCTCCAATAATAATATTTTGGATAGGGAATGGGACTAAAGCAATAGTTACAATTGCAATTTTGATATCTATTGTGACCACAATAATAAGTATTTTAGATGGTTTTAACAGAGTAGATACTGATAAAATAAAACTTTTAAAAACATTAGGTGCAAATAAATTCCAAATTCTTGTAATGCTCGTAATACCATCATCTGTTCCAAATATAATATCTGCACTTCGAATTAGTGTTGGACTTTCATGGGTAGGTGTAATAATGGGAGAATTTTTAGTGGCCAAGGAAGGATTAGGATTCTTAATAGTATATGGAGGCCAGATATCTCAGCTTGATATGGTAATGATGAGTATAGTAATTCTTGCAATTCTTGCATATATAATGTATGAAATAGTTCTTATATTTGAAAAAAAGATAAGATCAAGATTTTAGTTAGGAGGCAACATATGAAAGTTGATGTGGTATTTCAGGGAGGAGGCGTAAAGGGAATAGCTTTTGTAGGTGCAATTGAGGCTCTGGAAAAAAATGGTTATACATTTAACAAACTTGCAGGTACGTCAGCAGGAGCTATTACAGCAGCTTTACTCTCAGCAGGCTATACAGGGAAGGAACTGAAAGAAATAATGCTTAATATGGATTATACAAGGATTGTAGGTACAGGTGCATATGGAGGTATACCTTTAATGGGTAACGCTATAGAACTTATAAGAAAAAAAGGTTTCTATGATGGCCGTCCAATTGAACAATGGATTCACAAACTCTTAAAGAAAAAAGGAATAGTGAAATTTAAAGACTTAGAAACATATGGAGGTAGAACTCTTAAAATAATTGCTGCAGATGTAACTCGTAGAAATATACTAATAATTCCTGATGATTTAAAAAACTATGGTATTGAACCATCTGAATTTGAAATAGCAAAGGCTGTTAGAATGAGCACAAGTATTCCATTTTTTTTTAAACCTGTTAAGCTTAAGTATAATAATAATGTAAGTTATATTGTAGATGGTGGCATTATAAGTAATTTTCCAATTTGGCTTTTTGATGTAAGGGATACTCCACGGTGGCCTACTTTTGGATTTAAATTGAAAAATAATACAAATAAACATGTTACTCCTGCTAGGAAAGATCTATTTTCATATTTTATTGATGTGGTAGAGACTAGCTTAGATAGAAATGAGGAAGAATATTTGCCGGATAGAAATGCAGTTAGGACTATTGAAATAAGCACAGGGGGTGTTAGAACCACAGAGTTTAATATATCACGGAAGAAATGCGATAAACTTTATAAATCAGGATTTGATATAACAAATGAATTCTTAAATAGTTGGAGCTTTTATAATTATATTGCAAAATACAGGAGGTAAGTGAAAATATAGAAACTAAGGCGAAATATTATAATATATAATAGTTATTGACATAGAAAATCAACAAATGTAAAATATAAATATAGTTTTTGTAAAGTGGGTAATAATTATGAAGAAAAAAATCAAAATGTTTTTAGTGCTTTTAGCATTATTTTTTTACACTTATATATCAGGTTATAATTTCTACAATCATGGATCTTTAAATTATTTAAATAACAAAAAGATAAATGTTTCTGTGGCAAAATATGTTCAGCTATTGGATTCAAATTACAATTCCACAATACATAGTGGTACAGGGAATAGTACTGGAAGTGATAATTCAACACAACCTGATGGTGGACAAGCAACTGAACCGACACCAACGCCGACACCAACACCAACACCAACACCAACGCCGACGCCAACACCAACACCGACACCGACACCGACACCGACGCCAACAAAGACACCAACACCAACAACGGTTAAAACGAATACTACTAAAAGCTCAACAAGTAGTACGAATACAACCAAAACAACAAAGGCAACAAATACAACAAATACAACTACCAAGAGTAATAGTACAGGGCAAAATGCATCTACTAATGCAACTAATAATGTTAGTAAAGGAGTAACAACTTCAGATGGAACGAATATGGTAAGTACTGAACAGGGGAATTTAACAAATTCAAATGGAACTTCAGTACAATCAAATAATACAATGAATGCTGTGAATGCTAATACAGCAGACGACAAATCAGTTAAAATTTTGGCATCAGATAATACAAATAGTACAGTATTAAAAAGAAAAATAATTGGATTTGGTTTGATTTTCGTAGTAGTGGTTGTTGCTTTAATATATTTAATTAAAACAATAAAATCACCAAAAAATAATTTTAACAATTTGGAAAAGGTTAGGAAAAAGTTTAAACATAAACATTAAAATTATTGCTAAAAATAGTATATTAGGTTAAAAATTACACAAGAGTTATAAGGCATAGAAATCCATTTTATCTAGAGAAAAGATAAAATGGGAGTCTATGCCTTCATTTTTATTGTATTTTAGAAAATTTTAATAATTACTTTATTGTTAATTTATAAATATAATGTAAAATGTAATTACAAGACATTAAAGGGTAAGAATTTTAAGGAGGGGTCATGTAGTTATGAAGAAAAAAGTTATTATAGGTATAATAATTGTAGTAATTGTTGCTAGTGTAATAGGAATAAGCAGAGCAAGTAGAAATAGAGGTAAGTTTACAACAGTTAAAGTTGCAACTGTAACTAAAGGGGACATAAAAGCTTATTTTTCAACAACAGCAATTATAAAGTCCAAAAATAGCAAGGATTATTATGCACCAGATCAAGCAAAAGTTAAAACTGTAAATGTTAAAATAGGGGATAAAGTAAAAAAAGGTGAGGTCTTAGTAACATATCAAGTTACGGATTTATCTGGAACAGTAAAGCAGGCACAAATAAATTTAAGCAGTGCTAATAGTCAAAAACAGGATTTATTAAATACAGTTACTACAAATAATCAAAAAATTGCGGATACAAATAATCAAATTACTGATGCTACAAATCAGATAAATAATTTGACCGCACTTCAAAAATCCAATCCAGTTGCATATCAAGCAGCAGGAGGAGACAAACAACTGCAGACATTAAATTCAACAGTAACTAGCTTAAATAGCACAAAAAGTCAGATACCAGATGAAACAGAAAAGTTAAAACAAGCTGATAATTCAATAAGTCTAGCTCAGGTCAATTTAGATACGGCTAATGAAAATTTAGCAAAAAGTGTGAATAGCAATGTGGCAGATTTCGATGGAGTAGTTACATCATTAAATGCAAAGGTTGGTGGAACTGGATCTGGAAGTTCAGCAAATGGTGGAAGTTCCGCGGCTGTAACAATAGACGATGAAACTAGCTTGGAAGCAGAAGTAAACTTAGATAAATATAGTGCTAGCGAAGTGAAGGTTGGTCAAACTGTAACTTTGAATTTTGCAAACAAAAATTATACTGGTAAGGTATCATATGTAGCACCATCAGCATCAACATCAACGTCAACAACGACTTCAAGCACCACACTTGATGCAGATATAGATATAAATACACCACAAGATGGGTTAATAGAAGGATTTGATTCAGATGTTAATATACTAACTGGAGAGAGTGACAAGGTATTAAGTGTACCAGCTGAAAGCATAAAAACGGATAAGTCAGGAAATAACTATGTGTTTGTTATATCAAATAATAAAGCTGTTAAAAAAGAAATTCAATTGGGCTTGCAATCTGATATTGATGCAGAGGTTAAAAGTGGACTTAACGTAGGGGATAAAGTCATACTAAATCCCAGTGCCACAATAAGTAATGGAACTTCAGTAAAAGCTAATTAAGGTGGTGTATAAAACATGATTGAGGTTACTAACATAACTAAAAGAT
Organism: Clostridium akagii DSM 12554; assembly: GCF_000686725.1. GTDB lineage: Bacteria > Bacillota > Clostridia > Clostridiales > Clostridiaceae > Clostridium_I > Clostridium_I akagii. The sequence goes on from NZ_JMLK01000017.1 coordinate 55,258, forward strand.
ATTTAACTGGAGATATAGATTTTACAGCACTTAAATCTGTAAATCTAAGTATAGAAAAAGGAGAGTTTACTTCCATAATGGGTCCTTCTGGATCAGGAAAGTCTACTTTTATGAATATATTAGGTTGTCTTGATAAAATGGATGCGGGAAAATATATGCTTAATGGTCAAGATGTTTCAAACCTTACTGGTAATGAGCTAGCTTTTGTTAGAAACAAAGAAATAGGTTTTGTATTTCAGGCATTTAATCTATTGCCAAGGTTATCAGTACTGGAAAATGTGGAACTGCCAATGGTATACTCAGGTGTTCCTGCAAAGGAAAGACGTGAAAGAGCGCTAGAAGCATTAGAAAGGGTATCATTAGGCGATAGGGTTAAACATAGACCAAATGAAATCTCAGGTGGACAAAAACAGAGAGTTGCCATTGCTAGGGCAATAGTAAACAGACCCAATGTAATTATGGCTGATGAACCAACTGGAAACCTTGATTCTAAATCAACCTTTGACATAATGAAAATTTTTCAAGATCTAAATGACGAAGGATCAACAGTGGTTATGGTAACTCACGAGCCAGATGTTGCTGTTTATACTAGGAGGATTGTAAGATTTAAGGATGGCGAAATAGTTGCAGACGAAGCAGTAAAAGATAGAATTAGGTTATAGAATTTATAACCATTTTATGAGAATGTTTTGTAAAGGAGAGTAATATGAATTTTTTAGAGAGTTTTAGAATAGCAATAGGAAGTATATTGGCAAATAAAATGCGATCCTTTCTAACTATGCTAGGAATAATTATAGGAATAAGTGCGGTAATAGCAATTGTATCTCTAGGTCAAGGTGCTCAAAATTATATTACAGATGCATTTAGTAAAATAGGTGCAACTACAGTAACTATAGGTTTAGATTCATCTAAAGCACAACAAAGTGATTACTTTACTTTAAAAGATGCAGCACAGATTAAACAAGAAGTAAGTACGATAAAATATGTAAGTCCAACGGTAGCTGAAAAAGGAACCGTAGTATCAAACATTACATCAAAAAATGCAAATATTATGGGGGTAACTACTGATTATGCAGATATAGAGAATTACGATATATCTTATGGTAGATATTTTAATGAGCTTGAGCAAAACGAGGGAAAAGCGGTAGCAGTGATTGATGAAACTTCAGCTACAACTTTATTTGGTAGTGCCGATGCAGTTGGTAAAACTATGGATATTGGTCCTACTGGTGCAAGTAAAAAAGTTACTATTGTTGGAATAAAAAGTTCTGCAGGTAGTTTTGGGGGTGGCGGTCCTAATGCCGCAATATCTGTAGATGTACCAATTTCATTTGTACAAACGATGTATTCAACTAATTTTACTATCAGTAATTTAACAATAGCAGCAGACTCAAAAGATGATGTTGAAGATTCAGGAAATAGTGCTGTAAGCATATTGGAAAGTAGACATAACAACAGGGGAAAAAGTATTTATATAGCTTCTAACCTTTTTAAACAAATGGATCAAATAAATAGTATATTAGGAATATTTACAGACTTTGTTGGAGCCGTTGCAGGAATTTCCCTACTGGTTGGTGGTATTGGTGTTATGAATATAATGCTTGTATCAGTTACTGAGAGAACCAGGGAAATTGGTATTAGAAAAGCAATTGGAGCTACAACACAAAATATTATGCTACAATTTTTGACTGAATCCGTTATAATTTCTCTCATAGGTGGAGTGATTGGAATGGCAATAGGAATTGGTGGTGCAGAGATTGTTGGAAATGCTGTAAATGTAACACCGGTAATTTCACCAGCAGTAGTTATTGCAGCAATACTATTTTCATCAGCAGTAGGAATATTCTTTGGATTATATCCTGCTAAAAAAGCTGCTGCATTAGATCCAATCGAAGCTTTACGATACGAGTAAGACATATGAAAGATAATAGGCTAGCATATGGTCTCACTATTTAAAAAAGGTGTACAAATAAGTCAAAAGGTCGGCTAAATAAACATTGCTGACCTTTTGTTTTCAAAATTTGGAGGATATATGTTTATTAAAAAGAAACTCACATTATCATATATTGCTATGCTATTAATACCAATAATATTGTTTTTATTCATTACATTATTTGTAGCTAATATATTTAAAGATACTTTAAAATCTTCATACAATATAGGTTATGGAGGACCTTTAGAAGATATTATTCAAAAGGATTCAATAGCAATAAATAATATAAAAAGTTTTATGATTTCAAATAAAAATAGTGGGAAAAATAATGATTTCTTTAAAAAACAAGAAAGTTATTTAAAGGAACAAACTGGTATTGTAATAAGAAAAAACAACAATTTTCTTTATATGTCACCATTCTTAAAAAACAGTGTTACTAGTAGCATATTACCCAAATTTGGTGAGTACGATGATATAAGTAGAAGGCATTCTCAATTTGAAAGTAAATCTTTACTGCTAAAACAATATGATTTTTCTATGGATGATGGAAGTAAGGTATCTATATTTTTAGTTTTAAATACTGTTTCAGCAGAAAATATTGTATATAAATTTTTTGCTATAGAAATTTTAATTCTAATAGCAATATTGATTATTACAAATGGTATTTTGACGTTCTTAGTATCTAGAAGTATAGTAAAACCTTTGGAAAAGCTTAAGGACGGAGCAGTACTTATAAAAAATGGCAACATGGATTTTCAGCTAGATATAAGTTCTAAAGACGAGATCGGAGAACTTAGTATGGCATTTGAAGAAATGCGGCAACGACTAAAGGAATCCTTGGAAATCCAGTTTCAATATGAAAATAATAGAAAAGAACTAATTTCCAATATATCGCATGATTTAAAAACTCCTATAACTGCTATAAAAGGTTATGTTGAAGGAATTAAAGACGGTGTAGCTGATACACCAGAAAAAATGGGGAAATACATTAATACAGTATATAAAAAGGCTATAGATATGGATAAACTGATAGATGAATTGTTTCTATTTTCAAAACTCGATTTAAAAAATGCTTCATTTAACTTTGAAAAAGTTGATCTTTTAGATTATTTAAATGATTGCTTAGAGGAACTGAAATTTGATTTAGAAAAAAAAGATATTAATATAATGCTTAAGGATCAAATAAATACAAAAGTTTATGTGGTAGCGGATAGGGAGAAATTGAAGCGAGTGATAATGAATATAGTGGAAAATTCCGTTAAATATATAGGAGAAAGACCAGGAGAAATATATGTAAAAATTGAAAAAGGTAAAGAATATTTGAGTTTAAGCTTTAAGGACAACGGAATCGGAATTTCAAAACAGGCTTTACCATATATATTTGATAGATTTTACAGGGCAGACCTTTCAAGAAATTCAAATACTGGTGGTAGCGGGCTTGGACTTGCAATTTCCAAAAGAATTGTTGAAGAACATGGTGGGAAAATATGGGCTGAAAGCAGTGAAGATGCTGGAACAAATATAATATTTACCTTAAAAAATTGGAGTGATGATTATATTGAAAAGGATACTGATAATTGAGGATGAGAGAAGTATAGCAGAACTTGAAAGAGATTATCTTGAAATTAATGGGTACACAGTAGATATAGAATGTAGTGGCAAACTGGGTTTATTGAAGGCAGAAAATACGGATTATGATCTTATAATATTGGATATCATGTTACCAGAAATAAATGGTTTTGAAATATGTAGAGAAATAAGAAAGCTGAAAGACATACCAATAATTATGATTTCTGCTAAAAAAGAAGATGTTGATAAAATACGTGGACTGGGACTTGGTGCTGATGATTATGTAACAAAACCATTTAGTCCTGGGGAATTGGTTGCAAGGGTAAAAGCACATCTATCTAGGTACGATAGATTGAGCTCCAAAGAAGATAAAAAAGAGGAAATTAAAATAAGAGGGCTAGTAATTGATAAGGTATCAAGGCGTGTATTTGTTAATGATAAGGAATGTATATTTACCACAAAGGAATTTGATTTGTTAACGTTTTTAGCATCAAACACAAATAGAGTATTTACTAAAGATCAATTATTTAATAGTATTTGGGCAATGGACTCACAAGGTGATTTAGCAACAGTTACTGTACACATAAGGAAAATAAGAGAAAAAATAGAGGTTGATCCATCAAATCCTCAGTATATTCAGACCATATGGGGAGTGGGATATAGGTTTGAAGCGTGATAGTTATACTCTAAATGAAAATGGGAGAAACATGGCAGTACATGTTCAGAGGCTACTCGCTACACTTAAGAAATACTAAGGTTACCTTATTGTTAAATGCCTAAAACCTTTAAACTCGCTGCGCTCAGACAATAAAGGTTTCTTAACGGCATTTAACAAACGGTAACCTAAGTATTTCTAAAGTGAGCTCGAATAGCCTCTTTCACGTGTACTGCCATGCTTCTTCTCATAATTCATTAGGGTAAATAAACCAAAATCAATAATCAAATGTTAGATATCAAATATCAGTTAAGTGCGCCTTAAACTGGTGTTTGCAACTGGTTTTACTTGTTGTGACTACTGCAACTGCCGCAGCCACTTGAGTTATTTGAATTGCTACAACTGGTACAATCTTTGTTTTGTGCATTTGGCTCACATTTTATCATAAAGCCTGAATCTGCAAAATTTAGATCTATAGATTTAATTTTTTCTTCTAAGGTATTTGCATAAACAAAGGTTAATCCGTCTATAGTTTTTAGTACATCATCTTTTTTTATTTCATCTAAAATAACATCCACTGTAGCACGGCTACAGCAGGAACTTATAAAGGAAAAACGAACACAATTGTATTCATTGTGCTCTTTTAAAAGATTATATAAATTTAAATGTGCCTCATTTGATATTTGTATATTCATAATGTTCTCCTTATTCTTCATATATGTCAGAATAACGATGCAATAAATTCTGTTTTAAATTCCAAAGGTTAGTGGAAAGATCCACGTAATAATTATGGGGGTTTTCAAGCCTTAAGACTTCTTGCCAAAGTTTATTTGTTTCTTTTTCAGCAAAAATTTTAATCTCATTTACGCTAGGACTCTCATATACGGGTTCTCCATTTTTAAATATTGGAACTTGCAAAGCTCTAACGTAAAAATTTTTTATTCTTTTCTTTTTCCAAGTATAAATGGGATCAAATACTTCTAGCTTTTTTGTTTCATCAATTATTTCATCATTAAGAGTAATAAGATCCGCAATGGCCTTATCAGTAGCTTTATCAAATATTCTATATATCTTTTTAAACCCTGGATTTGTTATTTTTTCTTCATTTTCGCTTATTTTTATTCTAGGAATAATAGCGCCATTTTCTTCAACAGCAACTAATTTATACACCCCACCAAATACAGGCTCACTTCTAGCAGTAATAAGGCGTTCACCAACACCAAAGCTGTCTATTTTAGCACCTTGAGCTAGTACATCAGTAATAATGTGTTCATCAAGTGAATTAGAAATTGTTATTTTAGCATCAGTATATCCAGCAGCATCTAATATTATTCTACATTTTTTAGTGAGATAGGTTATATCACCGCTGTCAATTCTAATTCCCACTGGTCTAATGCCTTTAGGTTTTAATATTTCATCAAATACTTTTATAGCATTTGGCAAACCAGATTTTAGAACATTATAAGTATCTATTAATAAAAGGCAATTATCAGGGTATGTAGTTGCCCAAGCCTTGAAAGATTCGTATTCAGTATCAAATAGTTGCACCCAAGAGTGAGCCATTGTTCCAATGGCAAGAATACCAAACATTTCTTCGGAAATTGTGCAAGCAGTAGCACTACAACCACCAATAACAGCAGCTCTTGAACCATAGATTGCTCCATCATAACCTTGTGCACGTCTAGAACCAAATTCCATAACAGGTCTTCCACTGGCGGCTCTACATATCCTATTTGCCTTTGTTGCTATTAAGGTTTGATGGTTAACAGTTAAAAGTATCATAGTTTCTACAAATTGGGCTTGAATCACAGGTCCTTTTACAGTAACTAGAGGTTCATTTGGAAAAACAGGATTTCCTTCTGGTACGGCAAAAACATCACAGCTGAACTTAAATGTTCGTAAGTAATCTAGAAACTTTTCAGAAAAGCCACCTTTATATTTTAAGTATTCAATATCTTCATCAGTGAATTTAAGACTTGATAAATACTCTATTAGTTGTGTAACACCAGCCATAATGCAGTAACCACCTTCATCAGGTATCCTTCTGAAAAACATATCAAAATAAGCTATTTTATCGCCTACTCCATTTTCAAGGTATCCATTTCCCATGGTTAGTTCATAAAAGTCTACCAGCATGGTAAGATTTCTTTCATTTCGCACATAATAATTTTTATTGAATTCCATATAAAACTCCCCTATCATTTTGATTCAATATATATTCTTTTTATAATTATATATTATACAATACTTTTTCAGTGAAGGAAAATACATTAGACATTGGCAGTAAAAAAGTTGTAAAATAGATTACAATAGACAAAAAGAAGGAGTGGCTTTTTTGAACTCAAACGTAATAAATCAAGTGTTGATTTTATTTTTGACCATGTTCATAGGGATCTATGCAAAAAAAAACAATTATATCAATAAAGAAATAAATGATGGACTTAGTAAAATACTTTTAAACATAACTTTGCCATTGCTTATAATAAGTTCATTCAATACAAATTTTTCTAAGGACATGATGGTTAACGCTGAAAAAATCGTAATATATGGCTTAATAATACATATAGTCATAATAATTTTTTCTAAAATAGTGTATTTTAAATTACCACAGAGCAAAAAAGGCATTGCAAAGTTTGTAACATTGTTTGCAAATTCAGGATTTATGGGATACCCAGTTTTAAAAGGTATCTATGGAAGTGTGGGAGTATTTTACTGTTCTATTTTGGGGGTTGTTATAAATTTGTTTATGTTCAGCTATGGAATAATGGTTCTTAAGGAAGAAGGTACAGGAACATTTGGTGAACTTAAAAAAATAATATTTAACCCAGCAATAATAGCAACGATAATAGGAATTTTCATATTTATCTTAGGAATAAAAATACCCAATGTTATAGGATCAACAATAAATTCAGTGGGTTCAATGACTTCACCTTTGTCAATGATAATAGTTGGAGTAATGCTTGGAGAAACCAATATCAAGACAGCTTTTAGTGGTAAACTTGTATATATATTAACTTTTATAAGGCTTTTAGTGGTACCAATTATCATTATCTTCGTACTAAAGATTTTAGGAGCACCAGTTTTAATTATAAATATAATAGTTTTATTAGAAGCATTACCAGCAGCATCTAATACTGCAGTTTTAAGTTTTCAATATGGAGGAGATAATATTCTAGCGGTTAAAACAATATTTGTAAGCACGGTATTTTCCATAGTTACTATTCCACTAATTACAAAATTATTATTATAGATAAATTTGTCAATAATATTTAATGAAAAACATATTATCAATACATTACTTATTATACAAGCTAGCTAGGGATAATATATTTTTTGTGGTTTAAATAATACTCAGATAGGGGTCAAAATGATTAAAGAAAAATTAATTGATGAATTTTGTAGTTTAAGAGATAAAATAATTGAGAAACGATATGAGAGACTTGATAATTCTCAAATAAATGCAGTTATTAAAAGTGACAGAAACTGTATAGTAATTGCATGTCCTGGTGCAGGTAAAACTCAAGTTATAATAAATAGAGTAGATTATCTTTGTACTTTTGGGGAGGTATATGGAACTAAATGTGTTGATGATTGTATTGAGCAAAAACATATTGATGAACTTAAGTCATATTTAACTGAAGAATCTAGTGAGCTACCAGAAAAAATAAAAAGTTTCGCAGTTAAGAGGGAAAATATAATTATAATAACTTTTACTAAGGCTGCGGCAACTAATATGAAAAATAGGTATAAAAAATTATTTCCAGGAGGCAAAGAACCGTTTTTTGGAACTTTTCATGGATTATTTTATAAAATACTAAAAAGACACAAAAACTTTATTAATATTATTCAGGGTTATGAAACTAATAAGGTTGTTAAAAATGTATTGCTAATGTATATGGACGAAGTAAATAAAGACAAATTAAGAGAAGTAATAGGGGATATATCAAAATTCAAGACATCTAGATTATCTTTAGAAGAATTTAAGCCTTCAATTGAAGACGGGATATTCAAAAAATGTTTAGATGCTTATGAAGATTATAAGGAAGAAAAAAATTTAATGGATTTTGATGATTTACAGCTTCAATGCCTTGAGCTATTTACAAATAACGCCAATTTATTAGAAGGTTATAGAAGACTTTTTAAGTATATGCTTGTGGACGAATTTCAAGATTCAGATTCATTGCAAATAGACCTTTTGAAAATGTTGAATGGTGCAAATAGCTTATATGCAGTGGGTGATGAAGATCAATGTATTTATGGTTTTAGAGGCTCAAGACCAGAATGTATGGTGGATTTTCCGGAAATCTTTAATGGAGGGAAAAAAATATATCTAAGTAAGAACTATAGGAGTAAGTCAGATATTGTGAATATTTCTAAAAATCTTATAAGGAACAATGTTTTGAGAAATGAAAAGAAAATAGTTGGGAATAAAGTTGAAAAAGGAAATATTCATGTATTAAATAATGCTAATGAAAACACACAAGCAGAAGAGATATATATAAACATTGTTAAAATGAAAGAGATAAATCAAATTAATTATAGCGATTTTGTAATTCTTTATAGGACTAATGTGGAAAGTAGAAGTTTAATAGATAACTTTATAAGAAGAAAAGTACCATTTAAACTTTTGGATAAAGAATATAATTTTTTTGAACATTTTATTTGTAAGGATATACTAGCTTATCTAAGGCTATCCATTGATAATACAGATAAGGCCAGTTTTTTAAGAATAATAAACAAGCCCTTTAGGTATATTGGAAAGCTTAGTCTAGAAAAAGTCAGATCTAATGAATTTAAGGAGGACTTGTTTGAAGTCTTAAAAAATGTGGATGATCTGCCTATCTTTCAAATGAAATCCGTGGATAAGTTAAAAAAGGATATTCAGGGTTTAAATAAGAAGTCTTTAGGGTGGGCGATTCAAACTATAATCACTGAACTTGGATATAATGATTATATAAATGAATATTCACAAAAGTTTAAAAATGATATAAATGAATTGCTTCAAATTATTGAGGAGTTTAAGAAATCAGCAGAAGAATACAAAAATATAGTTTCGTTTTTATCTCACGTAGAAGAGGTTAGTGAAGAACTTAAGAATATTAAAAAAGATTCAACTAAGGATGCAGTAATACTGAGTACTATTCACGGGGTAAAAGGAATGGAATTTAAAAATGTTTTTATTATCAATTGCTGCGAAGAAACTATACCACATAAAAGTGGCATTGAAAAAAACTTAGAAGAAGAGAGAAGACTTTTTTATGTGGGCATAACTCGTGCAATCGATAATTTATGGCTAGGGATAAGTCGGGATATTCGTGGAAAAGCAAAGGAACCTTCAAGGTTTGTGGCTGAATGTGGACTTGAGTTTAACAACCCTTATACTGGGCAGTATAAGGTTGGAGAGATTGTAAAACATGAATCTTTTGGCAAGGGAAAGATAACTAAAATTGATTGCACGGTTGTTGAAATTGAATTTGATGCTGGTGTTAAAAGAAAGTTTGATCCCGTGGTACTAGGGAATAATAAGCTTATAGAAAAAGCCAAAGCGGCAGTTAAATGAAGGTAATTCTAAAAAATATCATATTATAATTATAAATAAAGAGGGTGAAATAATGGGATTACCATTTGGTAAAAAAATAAAAACGGGTAAAAAAACAACAGCTTCGGCAGCAAAGGAAACAAAAATCACACAAAATAAGAGGGAAGCTAGAACTCAAGCTGATAAAGAAAGTGTAAGAAGATATAACTATAAAACAGGAAAAGCAGAAATTAAAAAGGCATTTAAAACATGTTTCATTTTATTCTGCTTTATAGGATTTATAGATTATATTTCATTTAAGAGCGTATTATTATTATACATTATAGCTGGAATATTTATTGTTATTGGGCTAGGGCAAATTATAAATATATCTAAAAAATGGATTAGAGCTAATAAATTGGGGATATTAATAACAGATGATTTAGATATTGTAGAGGGAGCAAAAATTTTAAAATAAATATGGTGTAGATTAGTGTCACTTAAATTACTGATGAAATGATGTAAGGTACACTTAGATGTACTAATATATTTTTATGGTATGAGCCAATTTCAGTTGTGACTTTTTTATATATGTTGTAAATCCTCATCGGAAGCTATATACTACATTTATATAATATAAGACACTAAGTTACAGTGGAGGTGGCTACTATATGGTTGATAAAATAAAACCAATTTCAAGGGTGAGAAAAGCTTCTAAAGTAAGAAAAGTAAAATATAAGCTACATAATCCTAAAAATTTCAAAGATTTATTTTTTAAGGACATACTTTCTAGAGCCTATGATAAAAAAGTGAAACCAAAAGAAGTTATTAAAGAAGAAAAACTTAATAATAGTGATAACGATGATGATATTCATTTTATAGATACATTGTGTTAACTAAAAATAGATTTTAAAACTACTGATAATAAATTTTTATCAGCAGTTTTTTTATTTATATATATATAAATGTAGCTTGTATATGATTTTAACTAACCTTATGGAAGTTAGTGGTAAGGTTAGTTAGATTAAACTTCTTAAGGAAAGTTTAATTATAATAATAAAATTAAATACATAAGTTGGATTGCTGAAACTAGAAATGTTTTATATAATACACATAAGTTAGACTAAATTGAGGTGATTTAATGCATTTTTTGACTACTAGTGAAAAAATAAAAAAATTAAGAAATCAGTTATTCTTGAAACAGGAAGACTTGAAGGATGAAAAGGTTACTAGAGGGCTTATAAGTATGATTGAAACAGATAAAAGGGATTTATCACCTAAAGCAGCTTCCAAAATTGCTGACAAGTTTAATGAGAAGGCTGAAAAACTTAATATTGTTATTAATATAAATGAAGACTATTTGTTGCGTTCTCCAAAGGAAGATGCTGAAATATATTGTTTGAAAAAACTTAAAAATGCGAAAGTTAATAGAAATATTATTGATAGAGTTTTTAAAATATCAAAGCAGTTTGAACTTATAGAGGTTAGAGCTATAGGATATTTTAAGCTTGGTGAAATTTTTGAAAACGAAAAAGATTTTCTAGAAGCTTGTTTAAGTTATAACAAATCAATAGAAATATATAAAGATATAAATAAAAACAAAAAATTGGGATATATTCATTGGAAAATAGGAGAGTGCAAGGTAAAGATTATGAAATATGATAGTGCAATTGAACATTATCACACAAGCCAATATTATTGTTTAGCTTGTGGTGACACAAAAACCATGAAATTGTGTTTGTATTCTTTAGCAAATAGTTATAAAAAATTAAATAAAATAGATACGGCTTTGACAATTATTGAAGAATACCTAGGTGGTTGTGATGAAAATGATGACAAGCAATTATATATTGAGGTAAATTGCATTAAGGCTACTTGCTATGAAGCAATAGATGATTATGATACTGCTGCAGATATATATAATGTTTTGCTGGAAAAAATTTCAGATGATAAGGATGTTTTAGTAGGATATTTTTATAATAATTTAGGTTTGGATTATTTTTATAAAAATAATTTGAAACAAAGTATGTTTTATTTTGAAATGTCAGAAAAATTTAGATTTGATATTGATAAAACCAATTTAGCAGCTACACTTATAGAAAAATCAAATGTTTTTATAAAACAAAAGAAATACATAGAAGCTATTAAATCCATTGAATTAGGATTAACATATGCTAAAAATTATAATGACATGAAATACTTACTACGAGGTAATTATCTGTTAGCAAATATATATAATAAAAGCCATAATTATAAAAACTTAGAAAGAATTTATCTTGAAATCGTTTTATTGATAAAAGAAAATGGAGATAATAATCTTAACTCCATTTATAACAAATTAGCGATTTTATGCTTAGAGCAGGGAAAATTTAAGGAATGTAAGGAATATTTATTATTAGCAGAGGTTTTATATAAAAACGTATGCTAGGGGTAAAACTTATTAAAATCCTAAGAAACTTCTTCGTCTTGATCAAGAATTGTTTCAACGCTACTATTACTTTTGATCAAATTCCAGGAGTATACAATTAATAACAATACTAAAAAGCTAGCAGAAAATTTATACATAAAAGCATAATTGCTACGCTGAGCAACAAAACTTAGAAGCACAGAACCAACCGTATAAGCTAAATCCATTGAGGATAAAAAGGTGCCATTAGCGGCTCCTTTTCTGTTGTGAGGTGATCGATCAACTGCCCAGGCTTGCAGAGAAGGCTGAACTGCACCATAGCCAAGTCCATAGAATAATGAAGATAATATTAAAGTAGGAACTGAATGTACATAGGATAATATTATAAGACCTATAATCATTGAAATGGAACCAGGTATAATTATAACGGAATGACCCCTTTTGTCAAAAATTTTACCAATAACGGGTCTTGTTACTAGGATCATTGCAACATATCCAACAAAATAGACCCAAATATTTGTTATTTTAAGTTCTTTACCATACAGCATTATATAACTCATGATTCCACAAAGAGTAACTGTAAGCATGAAGCATAATAAAGAAGGTAAAGCGGCTTTTTCTTCAAATGAATCTTTTAATGAAAACTTTTTAGCGTCTTTATTAGTTATAGGATTCTTTTTCGGTATTTTAACACCGGTAAAACACAAACAGCCAATTACAACAAAAACTATGGACATAAGTGCAATATATTTGAAACTATATAAATTCATGATTATTATTGCTACTACGGGTGATAAAGCCATGGATATTATCATTGACAGAGAATAGTACCCCATGCCTTCTCCACGTTTATTTTCTGGTACAATATCAGAAAAAATTGCAGCAGCTCCAGTAGAAGCAAGACCCCAGCCTATTCCTTGAACAACTCGAACAACAATTATCGCATCTAAGGGAAGCCAAATGTAGGATAAGGTACTTGCACCAAGAATTACTGCTCCTACAAGAAGTAGAGGCCTAATTTCAATTTTATCCATAATACTGCCTGTAAACAGTCTTATTAGTAAAGAGGTAATAGAAAATGTACTTACTACAAGGCTTGCCTCAAGATTACTTCCTCCGGTTGCCTTAGCATATGCCGGCAAGGTTGGTGTCAGCATGTAAAAAGCTAAATATATAAATAAATTTGTTAATAACATAAAGATGTAACTTCTTGTCCATAATTTTGTTGTAACTATTGTATTTGTCATTTATATTTCTCCTTTTAGATCATCCTAAAGATGCAAATATGTTAATATATTTATTAAAAATATGGCTTATTGTAATTTGGTTATGTTTTCATTGATGTGCACGAGAACTTCTATGTATATGTTCAGTTTTTCAGGTGATATATCATTAAGTATATCTTTAAATATGTCTTCTAATAGTGGGGCAACTTTTTCTGCAAGGATTAAGCCTTTTTCTGTTATATGTATAGAAAAGGAACGCCTATCCTCAGAATTTGCATGTCGTTCTATTAAGGCTTTTCGCATAAGTATATCCAATATCCTTGTTAGGGTAGGTTGGTCCTTACCTGAAATTTCAGCTAGAACCTTTTGACTTATTTTGTTCTGTTTTGATAATTTAAGCAATACTACCCATTGTTCAGTAGTAAGATCAAATTTCTCCAATTTACTATTAACATAGTGTATGATTTTCTTGTTAGTTCTACTTGTTAAATTGCCGATAGATTCATCATAAGACTTAAACATATAATATACCTCACTAAATAAATTTGTGTAATAATAATTAGTACAACAACTAATTATACACACTATTTAATAATTTTTTCAATAGTTATAGTTAAAAATTTGATTAGTATTCTAATTTAGTAGTATTAGTAGTATTATTAATACAAGTGATAAATGCGAAGGAGATAGAAATATGAGGTTTGTTAATTATAAATACAATAAAAGAGAATATTTAGGAGTACTAATAGATGATAAGGTTATTGAATTAAATAAGATACTTGTTTCACTTGGAAAGGCAAGAGTGAATTCTATGAGTGAGTTTATAGGAATTTATAATGATGAAATCCAATATATTGAAAATAGTATAAAAGGAAAGGAATTTGAAACAATACCTTTGGTAGATGTAAAATTAAGTGCACCAATTGAAAGACCTCGTAGAAATGTATTTTGTTTAGGTAAAAACTATGTAGAACATGTAAAAGAAGTAGATAGTATGGGAGCTTCTGGTGATGGAATACCAAAGGCACCAATCTATTTTACTAAGGCTATAAATATATGCACAGGTGATATGGATGAAATAAGATTTTCAAAATCTGTTACTAAAAAAGTGGATTATGAGGCAGAACTTGCTGTAGTTATTGGAAAAGAAGGAATCAATATAAAACAAGAAGAAGCAGAGGATTATATTTTTGGATATACAATAATTAATGATGTATCTGCAAGAGATCTACAGGCTAGACATAGTCAATGGTTCAAAGGAAAGAGTTTAGATACTTTTTGCCCTATGGGACCAACAATTGTACATAAGCGTGAAATACCTTTTCCAGTTGAACTTAATATAGGCTCAAGTGTAAATGGTGAAGTAAGACAAAATTCAAATACAAAAAATCTAATATTTAATATTGCTTATATAATAAGCGATATATCTAAAGGCTTCACTATAAAACCGGGGGATATAATATCTACAGGTACACCAAGTGGTGTTGGAATAGGTTTTAAACCAGAAAAACTGTTGAAAAATGGTGATATTGTGGAATGTAATATAGAGAGAATTGGGAAACTAACAAATACAGTTGTAGTGGAATAAGTTATATTAATAATTATAATATAACTTTGTTGGGCTCATGTTCCTTAAAGAATATGGGCTCTTAGAATATAAAATAAAATAAAGAGGTATAAAAGTATGGTAGGTACAAATATTAATTCAGAGGAAATCGTATTTTCTTTAGATATAGGGACTCGTACAGTTATTGGCACTGTTGGAAGAGTAAGGGATAAAAGATTTCATGTTATCTCTGAAAAATTCACAGAACATGAAGAGAGAGCAATGATAGATGGGCAAATACATGATATCAGTTTAGTGGCAAAGGCCGTAAATAAGGTTAAAAGTGAAATAGAAGAGGAACTGGGATTTAAATTAGAAAAAGTAGCAATTGCTGCAGCAGGAAGGTTTTTAAGAACAACTACAGTAAAATCGGAAATAACTATTGATTCAGATAAAGAAATTGATAAAGAACTTATTAGAAGTCTTGAACTTACGGCAGTAAAACTGGCAGAAGAAGAAGTAAATAAGCAGACTACTGGAAAACTTTATTGTGTTGGTTATAGTGTTAAAAATTATTATCTTAATGGATATGCCATTTCTAATTTGCTAGGGCACAAAGGTCAAGATATTTCTTCTGAAGTAATTGCTACATTTCTACCAAGATCTGTTGTGGATAGTTTATATGCTGTTACAAAAAAAGTTGATCTTACAGTTACAAATTTAACATTAGAGCCAATAGCTGCAATGGAAGCTGCAATACCTCAAAACTTAAGACTATTAAATTTGGCACTTGTTGATATTGGAGCTGGAACTTCTGATATTGCTATTAGTAGTAATGAAACTATAAGTGCATATGGAATGGTCGCTATGGCTGGAGATGGTGTTACAGAGGCAATAGCACGGTCATGTCTTGTGGATTTTAACTCCGCTGAAAAGATTAAAAAGGAAATAACAATTAAAGAAGAAATTTGTTATATGGATGTACTAGGTATAGAAAATAAAGTCAATGTTAATGAAATAATAAAAGTGATAACTCCTGTAGTAGAAAAATTATCTCAAGAAATTGCTACTAAAATTATTGAGTTAAATGGTGGAAAAGCACCAAATGCAGTTTTTTTGGTAGGAGGGGGAGCACACACGCCACAACTAAAAGAGCGTATAGCGGAAAAACTTAACATACTACCACAAAGAATAGCTATAAAGGGTAGAGAATCAGTAACTGAATGTGTATGTCTTGATAACAATCTTGGAAGTACTGGGGTAACAGTTTTAGGAATAGCTTTAGTTGCCATAAAGAAATTTGGTGGGGATTTTATAGATGTATTTTTAAATAGTAGTGTTGTGAGCCTTTTTAACTCTAAAAAAAATTCAGTTATGGATGTTATAATGCAAGCAGGCATTAATCCTAAAGTACTTATTGGTAAAAATGGAAATAATATCAGATTCACATTAAATGGGTCAAAACGAGTGGCTTTTGGTAAAATTTCAAAGAGTGCCATAATAAGAATTAATGGAAACCTAGGTAGTATGGATTCTGAAATAAAAGAGAATGATAAAATCAAAATAGAATTTGCTGAAAATGGAGTGAATGCAGAACCATTAATAAAGGATTATATTAAAAATGTTTATTCTGTGGGATTTTATTTAGATGGACAGGTTAAAAATATAGAACCTATATTTTTAGTGAATGATAAAAAGAATGATATAAATTATAAAATAGCGGAGAATGATGAAATAAATACTTTATTGCCTAAAACCATAGGTGAATATAAACAATATGTAATCAATGATTTAAGCTCAGAATTTTACATAGAGGAAAAATTGCTTAAGGATAATTATATTATAAGTGAAGGTGACCAAATACATACAAATGTAAGGATAAGCGAAGAAGCTCATGATAGTATTGAAAATCATGTTAAGGATAATGAATCAGTGAATACAACTAATAAAAACAAGGTGAATGAAGATTTAAAGGTTGTAGATACTTCAGAAATAGAAGTTGTTGTTAATGATAAAATAGTAAGACTTAGTGGAAAAAAACAATATATATTTGTGGATATATTTAATTACATTGATTTTGACCTTACAAAGATAAAAGGGCTTATAGTACTAAAGCTTAATGGAGAAAATGCAGGATATAACAATAGTTTAAAAAATAGTGATATTATAGAAGTTAAGTGGCAGTGAAAATTAGAATGATTTAATGAGGAGTGGCTATTTTTGAATTTTTTAAATGAAGCAAATAAAATAAAGAATCAGCTTATTGATTTGAGGAGAGACTTTCATTCTCATCCAGAACTTGATTACGAACTTTTTAGAACAAATGAGAAGATTACAGATTTTCTAAAAAGAGAAGGTATAGAATATAGAATTACAGCAAAGACTGGAATATGTGCAATTATTCGAGGAGCAAAAAGTGGGAAAACTGTAGCTTTAAGAGCTGATATGGATGCACTTCCAATAAAAGATGAAAAAAAATGTGAATATTCTTCGGAAAATATTGGGAAAATGCATGCCTGTGGGCATGATGTTCATACAACAATACTTATGGGAGTTGCAAAAATATTAAGTGGTATAAAAAGTGAACTTAATGGAAATGTTAAACTTTTATTTGAGCCTGCAGAGGAAACAACAGGTGGTGCAAGACTTATGATAAAAGATGGAGTACTTAATAATCCAAATGTAGATGCAGTGATAGGATTACATGTGAATGAAAGTATAGATGTTGGACAAATTGGTATAAAGGAGGGGGTAGTTCATGCAGCATCAAATCCATTTACAATAAAGATAAATGGAAGAGGCGGTCATGGAGCTCATCCAGATACAACAGTAGACCCAATAGTTATCGCCTGTAATTTAGTTAATACTTTACAAACAATAATAAGTAGGGAACTTTCACCTACAGATCCAGGCGTTATAACAATAGGATATATTCACGGAGGTACAGCTCAAAATATAATACCAGAAGAGGTTACACTTGGAGGTATTATAAGGACAATGAAAACAGAGCAAAGGGAATATGTAAAAAAACGACTTACTGAGATAACAGAAGGCATTGTAAGCTCCATGAGAGGAAGATGTACTATAGAAATTGAAGAGAGTTATCCATGCCTTTATAATGATGATAGCATTTTAAAAATGGTTAAGGCTTCAGCAGAGAAAGTAATCGGTAAACAAAAAGTAAATATTCTTGAAAGTCCCAATATGGGAGTGGAAAGTTTTGCATATTTTTCACTTGAAAAACCATCGGCTTTCTATTTTTTAGGATGTAGAAATAAAAGTAAAGGTATAATAAATCCTGCACATGGAAGTTTGTTTGATGTTGACGAAGACTGTATTCCAATTGGGGTGGCTATTCAATGTGAAAGTACCATTAATATTTTAAAAAGCCTTAATACATCATCAAAAGAATAATGAATGGATATTATGGTCTATTTTATTTAAGATGTCTAATTGCAATTAACAATTGTATCGTAGTATAATGGTAGCTTGTTATAAATTATTAAGAGATATACGGCTTTTAGGCTTTATATAAATTATGGAGGAAAATATGAGAATCGTAATTGGACCAAATGAAGCAGGACAGAGAGTTGATAAGTTTATAAGGAAATGGCTAAAGGATGTTCCCTTGAGTGCTATCTTTAGATCCTTTCGAAAGGGAGATATTAAGGTAAATGGAAAAAAGACAAAAGAAAAATATTCTCTTGTAGAAGGAGATTTAGTAGAAACCTATGATATTAAATCAAAACCAGAAAAAAAAGTGTTTAAGCGAATAGATAATAATTTCAAAGTAACCTATGAAGATGATAATATGCTTCTTCTAGAAAAATGGCCAGGAGTTCTAGTGCATTCAAATGGTGAGAGCGAAGAACCAACACTTACGGATTATGTTTTGTCATATCTTTATGACAAGGGAGATTATGCACCTGAAAAAGAGGTTACATTTACACCGGCACCTTGTAACAGACTAGATAGAAATACTTCAGGAGTAGTTATATTTGGAAAGAATTTTGAAGCTATAAAACTATTAAATGAGATGATTAGGAAAAGAAGTATAAAAAAATATTATGTTGCACTTGTAAAGGGTAGAATTAAAGAAGGGTTATATGAAGGGTTTATATATAAGAATGAAGACACAAATATATCTAAGGTGTTTGACAAAGAAATGCCAGATACAAAGAGAATAGCCATGGATGTAAAAAATATTCAAAGTTGTGGAAGTTTCTCTCTAATAGAGATCGATCTTATTACAGGTAGAAGTCATCAATTAAGAGCTCATCTAAGCCACTTAGGGAATGCAATAGTAGGTGATAGTAAATATGGAGACAAGAAGTTAAACAGTTTCTTCAACAATAAATATGGTTTGAACTATCAATTTTTGTATGCATATAAGGTTATATTTAAAGATTGTCCAGAAAAATTCTCTTATTTAGAAAACAAAACCATAGCTGAAACACTTCCTCCAGTACTTAAAAAAATAAAAAACGATGTATTCAAATTCTAATAAATATATAGTAAGAGGTAAGTTATATGAAGGAACAGTCAACTACTAAAGGGTTTGCAATACTATCCATTGCTACCTTATTTATTAAAGTTTTATCTGCTGTTTATAATCCTTTTCTTGTTAAAATACTTGGAGGAGAAACTCCTTTTGGCATTTATAATGCAACCTATCAGATATATGTATTTATATATGTGCTTACAAATGCAGGCGTTCCAAGTGCAATAGCAAAAATTGTGTCGGAGTATGATGCAGTTGGAAATTATAGAAGTGCACTGAAAACCTTCAAAATGGCAAGATTTATACTTACTATTATTGGAGTTGTAATGGGTACGCTAATGTTTGTGATAGCAGGTCCAATTACAAACATTATTGGATTCCCAGAAGCAAAGTTCTCCGTAATGGCATTGGCACCTGCAGTTTTATTTACATCAATTGGGTCCGCTTACAGAGGGTATTTTCAAGGTAGAAGTAATATGAAACCAACTGCTATTTCTCAAGTGTTAGAACAAATATTAAATACAGTATTTTCACTTGGATTTGCAGCATTATTTATTAAAAGTGGAGTTATTCCTGGAATTGTTGGAGCCACAGTTGGTACAACACTTGGGGCATTAGCATCAGCCTTATTTTTAATAATAGTATATAAAAAAGAAAGACAAACTAAACCATCAACAAATCATATAAGACATACAAATAAGCAGATAATACATAAAATTGCAAAGTACAGTATCCCTATAACACTTAGTATTGGTCTTACAAATGTGGGTACCCTTTTTGATACTACTAATACTATTGGTAGGCTCAAAGTAGCGGGTTTAAATCATGTTTTAGCAGAAGGACTTAGTGGACGATATGCAATATTTATTACGCTAATAGGTGTACCAATTGCTATAATTTCTTCACTTGCAGTTAATGTTCTTCCAGCAATATCAAGATCTGTTGCACTTAAAGATAAAGTGATGGTAAGAAAAAAGATAAATTTTGCTTTAAGACTATGTTTTTTAATAGCAGTTCCTTCAGCTGTGGGACTTTCAGTTTTGAGTAAACCAATTTTTATGCTTTTGTACCCATCTCATATACAAGGATATAAAATTCTTGTATGGGGAGCAATAGTATTAGTATTTATGTCTATAGTCCAAATTCAGACAAGTATATTACAAGGACTTGGCAAAATATATACTGTTACTTTTTATGCTGTAATTGGTATTGCTATTAAGATAGCTATAAATTATATTCTTATAGCTAAACCTAAAATAAATATTTATGGAGCAATTATTGGAAGTATAGCAGGATTTTTAATTCCATTAATAATGAATTCAATATGTTTGCAGAAGTATTTGCGTGTTAAAATTAGATTATTACGCCATGCTTTTAAACCGTTAGTAGCATCCATATTTATGGGCGCGGTACTTTACGTAGTATATTCTTTAGTTAGCTTTACAATGGGACTAGTAATAAAGGGATATATTAATAATGCAGTGGCAACAATGATAGCTATGTTTGTTGGAATGCTAGCATATTTTTATGCTTTGTTTTTAACTAAGGGAATTACGAAAGATGATTTAGAAATAGTACCTCAAAGAATAAAAAAGCATATACCCAAAAGAATAATATCAAATTTAGACTAAATATTTTAAATAAAATAATAGCTTTCAAATATACTAAAGGTTAGCAAAAAATATTGAAAATATTTTTTGCTAACCTTCTTTTTAAAAATCTTATTTGAAAAGTGAATGTTTCACAGGTACAACTAATAACATATACAATGCAAAACCTAAAATTATAATAGATACACTTTTAAATATAAATAACGAAGAGGGTAGTATATTATTTAATATTCCAAGGAATAAAAATAATAATATTGCAAAAATCATATCTAGAAAAATATCGTCAAAATAAAAGCGTATACTACAAACTTTATTTATCTCATACATATTCAAAAAATATGATGTAGCACTAGTTATTAAAAGAGCTATGGTATAACCATAAATATTTATACTTGGGATTCCAGTCAAAATATATAGGAGTATAATTTCTTCTATAGAAACCAAAAATGAGTTCAATAATATTTTGGTCTGTTTTTCTAAACCGCTTAGTATTGAATAAGTTGAGGCAGCTGCATAAGTTATAGGTGCACAAAGTGAACTAGTAATTATGTATATACCTAGATCATTTCGGCCATAAAATAGCTTGCCCAAATTTTCTGGAATACATAGACTTATAATACTTGTAGAAATGCCAATATAAAAAGATAATTTAATAACTTGACTAATCCGTTGTTCCATGGAGTAATAATCTTTTTTATTAAGACTTTTTGATATGTCAGGAACTAAAACTGTTGACATTGACATTATCACAACCATTGGGAAAAAAGTGATATTAAAAGCCATTCCTGTAAATTTGCCAATCAGCGAAAGTGCAGTAGTATATGTGAATCCAGCAAATACAAGCCTTCGAGGTACTATTAAAGTTGATGCGGTATTTAAAAGTGAAGTAAGAAAACCATTTATGCAAAGTGGTACAGAAACTGTTAGTGTATTAAAAAGTAATTGGCTTTGGCTATCGCTTGCAGATGAAAATTGGGTGTATTTGCTCTTGTAGATAATATAAGCAGCATACAACATTAGAAGGCTTATAAGTTCTCCAAAGGTTAATGCGGCATATACAGCAGAAATGGTTTGTACCATATTATTAAGAAAAAAGATATTAACTATACCAACTACAACTGCAATTCTTATTGCTTTTTCTACTATATCTATATAAGCCGGTATCTTCGCCTTCGATATTCCGTAAAAGTAACCTTTAAAAACAGAAGATAATGCTATAAAAATAAGTGCAGGACATATCATTTCTATTGAATAAACAGTTCTACTATCCTTAATGAAATATAATGCTATTGAATTTGCATTAAAAAATATGGGAATAGATATAAATATTGACCAAAAGAGTTCGAATAATATAGTTGTGCGTATAAGTCTATGTATGTTTGAATAATCGTCGTTTCCAGCAAGTATTGCAGAACTCCGTGATACGGCAACTATTATTCCACCACAGGTAGCACAGGCAAATAGATCATATAGTGGCATTATTAGAGAGTATAGGCCTAAACCCTCTGCGCCAAGCTTATTGGAGAGTATTATAGAAAATACAAATCTTAAAATGCCTGTTGCTAGGTTGGAGACGGTTAAAATTAGTGTATCTTTATAAAATTTATCCAATTTCATTTAATGCTCCTAATTAATAGTATTCATAGGTAATGTTTATGAATAGGATTGTTTTAATATTCTATAATAATTTCAAATGTTAAAATTGATTAAATTTTCATATGGAATAGAATATAGAAGAAATTAATATATTTTTAACATAAATTTAATAAAGTATTGAAATTATTGCTGAAATTTGGTAAATTTAATGTGGGGAGTTTCAAAAATAGTATTATATTTAATGGAAGGATGACGTTGTATGTTTAATTCAGTAGTTGACAATAGTAGCAAATCTATATTTACGAGGAATTTGCTTAAAGTTAAGTTTGGATTTGCCATAAAGGAATGCGAAAAGTTAAAAGATTACGCAAAAAAAAATTCGGATTTAACTAGGGATGATTACAGGTATAGCTTATTCATAAGCTCAGAGGATGGAAAAAGTATAAAAGAAAAATATTTTATGTTTAAAGGTTCTCATTTAGATGGGAGACTAAAAGAATTAAAAAAATTCACCTATGAAGGTAACATGGCTAAACTTATTGAAGGTAAGATCAAATTGAAAACCATAGCAGTAGATGCATTCTCTAAAAATATGTTTATGTATGAATTTAGAGAAGATGACAGCTACATATATGGGAAGGCAATAAAGAAAATAAAGGATAAAAAATATTCTAGCATAGTATTTATGGTGACAAGAGAAGATATAAAAGTACATAAGAAAAATGTAAATTCTAAAATAGTATTTGAATACATAGATGATTTGATAAACAAATACGGATACTGAGATAAGTAGCTAGAAGTGGAAAGTTAAATAGGTGCTTTTTCATAGACAAGAAAAATTAGCAGAATGTAAGTAATTTGCGTAAATAAGTGTAATTACATTCTAAAACGTTTTCATAAGTTCACAAAGATTTATGGTCTAATACAAACTTTAAACTTATATTTTTAAACTCCCACTAGTGTGATATTATTAATAGGTGGGGGTGTAGAGTTATGGAAAAGTATAGATGCATGATTTGTGGAGCTGAAATAAATGAAAAAAACTTTAATTTTAATAGTGTTACATTCAAACAAAATAATGTACTTGAGCACATTATAAATTGTCCGTTTTGCGGAGTTACAGAACAATTTTTAAGTAAAGATAATAAAACAATGATAGTAAAAGGTAGCTTAGATGAAAAAACGTTAAAAATATTAGATCATGCTGTAAAATTAGAAATGTTTAATGGTGATTTTTATCTTAAAGCCGCAAAAAAGGCTAACAATGATAAAATAAAAGAATTATTTACAGCCTTAAGTACAGTAGAAATAATGCATGCAAAAATTCATTTTAAAATAGGTGGATTTAAAAATATGCCAAGGCTAACTGAAGTAAGTTATGATAAATATAAGGATGATAGATCCCTTTTAGAGCTAGCCAATATTAAGGAGAAACATGCAGTAAGTTTTTATGAGAAATATAAATATGAAATAAAAAATGATACCGTTTTTAGAATTTTTGAGGCTCTATGTAATGTGGAGAGGCAACACATAATTCTTACAATTATATAAATCATTGCATATCCTCTTATCTTTTTAATATAAATTAGGTAAGAGGATTTATAGTTGGAGGAAAACATGAAAAAAGTTTTTTTTATAGTTTGTATAGCTTTAGGTATAATATTCACAGTATTTCACATTGAAAACATATATAATAAGGATTATAAGATTGATATTAAAGCTTCGGCAAAAGAAAGTTCAATAATTTTAAAGGGACTTAAAGATTCTAAAGATTTTGCATGGGATGACATGGGAGGTTTTTACATAGCTTTTAGTAACAGGATTCAATATGTTGATAATAATGGACTGAGTTATGATATAATAAATGATAACAATTTGAATATTTATAGCATTGAATATTATATGAATAATATTTATTATTCATCGAATAACGGTATATATTTATATAATATAAAACAAAAAACCACAGAAAAATTAATTGACAATATACCTAATTATGGTGACTATAAAGATGTTAAAATAAAAATAAAAAATCACATGCTTTATGCTTCTATTGGTTCAGCCACAAATTCTGGCGTTGTTGGTAAAGATAACCTATGGCTTGAAAATAATCCGTTTATTTATGATATGTCACCACAATCAATAACACTAAAAGGAAAAAATTTTGGAGTTAATAAGACTGGCGCTTTTACACCTTATAATACCAGTAATATAAAAGGACAAATTGTATCAGGACATTTTCCCGGTAATTCATCAATAATTATATATAATTTAAAGACAAAAGCCGCAGAAACCTATGCATATGGAATAAGAAACATTAAAGGAATGGATTTTAATAGCCAAGGAAAGCTTGTTGCCACAGTTGGTGGAATGGAGAATAGAGGGCTTAGACCTATAATTGGAGATTCTGATTATATATTTTATGTAGAACAAGGTAAGTGGTATGGGTTTCCAGACTACAGCGGCGGAGATCCTATTGATTCTCCTAGGTTTAGTGGAAAAGGTGGCCAGAAGGTTAATTTTATATTGGATAAACATCCAACAACTAATCCTTCAGCACCAATATATCAAAGTAAATGGGTTTCATCTCTTACCGATCTTGCAGTTGATAAAACTGGAGCTATTGGCATGAAAGATAGTATATATTTTTATGATACAAAAGAAAATTCAATATATTTTTTTAATAAAGATTCAGCAGGTAAAGTCTTTACTAGTTTTAAGAACAAAGCTAATATAGTAAGTATGAAGTTTTACGATAATAAATTAACCTTACTAGATTCAGAAGATGGTATTTTAGTTTCAATTGCAAATAACAGTGGAATAGATAAAAAATTTCCTGTAAATAATATAATGATATATGTGTTGTTTTTTGGAGTAACAATATGTATAGTATTTATACTTGTATTTGAGAAAATAAAATAATAAAACTGGGTGATAATATGGAAAAGACCGTGGAAAAACATTATGGCAATGCAGTTAGGAGCGTTATGTCGAGGGTGAATCCAATAAAAAAATTGCTTATAAAGACATACTGCACTGTCCATAAATATATAAATATTAGAGGTATGGAAATAATAAAAGAAGAGGGGCATGAAGAAGAATATAGATTTTTTTTGAAATATGTTACTGAGTTAAATAGAGGAGTAGCATACGCTGATCAAGACTTCAAAAGCACAAATCATTTTTATCACTATTCAGAACAAAAGGGACTATATGGATTTTCAAATGCATTATTGGAATGCAAAAAATATTATAACATGGCGATAAATTATGCTAAGGCAGGAGACATCTCAAAATCTGTGTTTTATTTTGGTGCAGCCTGTCATTTAATTCAAGATGCTACAGTACCACACCATGTAAACAATAAGCTTTTAAAAAGCCATAGAGCTTTTGAACAGTGGATTTTAAAAAAATTAGTTGGTGGGTATCCTTTTGAAATGGCAGAGGAGAGCAAAAGATATAAAACTATAGATGAATATATAAAATCAAATGCTATTATGTCAAATAATGCCTATGTAAAATTTAAAAATATAAAGAATATAGAAATAAATTATAGTAAAATATCAAATATTATTATACAAGAAGCAGAAAGCACTACAGCAGGTTTTATGTTGGATTTTTACGAAGATATATTACAAAACACACAGATATTAGTAAAATTTAGAACAAATATATAAAATAATACAGGCGATAATTTTTCCAATAATTGGAGGGATTGTCGCTTTTCTAAAGAATTAATATAGTATGAGGTGAGATATATGAGTAAAGAAATATTTATAAATCTTGAAAAGGAAGCATTTTTAGGCAATGTACTTGATATAGGCATAGAAAATCATGGGATAGTGTATGAACTTTGTAAGGAAACGGATGATAATTTAACAATTGATTATATAAGTGGAGAAAAAGATAAAGCAAGAATAGAAAAAAATTATTTTGATAGTTGTGTAATTTTCTTTTCTTTATTTGAAATTGTTAGTGCCTATGGAAAAAATAATCTAATGAAAGATATAGTTAGTTTTTTAAAAAATAAAGGTACACTTTACCTATGGGATGTGGACAAGCCACGATTTAAAAGCATTTTTATTAAGCTAAAAGTCGTGGTACCAAAACAGGGATTTAAGCAGGTTAAAATAAAGGCAAGAAATCCTTTAACAGATGCTTCATGCAGAACAACTTGTAAAATATTAAAACAATATTTCGATATAATTGATTTAAAACAGTCAGATAATATATACTATATAAAGGCACAAAAGAAAGGGAGTTTTTTACGTGAAGATATTGCTGATGGCCATTAATTCAAAATATATACATAGTAATTTGGCTGTAAGGTATTTAAAAGCATTTACAAAGGATTTGGATTTTGAATGTAGCATAAAAGAGTTTTCTATAAATGATAGAATTGAAAAGATATTTGAAAATATAATGGAGGGCAAGCCAGATATAGTAGCATTTTCTTGTTATATTTGGAATATAGAATATGTAGTTAAGCTTGCGACTCTAATAAAAACTTTAGACAACAACATAGAAGTGCTTTTTGGAGGACCAGAAGTTTCTTATGATGGAGAAAAATTTTTATCAGAAAATCCAGGAGAGTATCTCATTAAAGAAGAAGGTGAAGAAACCTTTAGAGAATTTGTACAGTGGAAAATTAGTAATGAACCATTTAGTGCAGGAGAAATAAAAGGTTTATATTCGAAAAATGGAGAAAAAATAAGTTTTGGTGGAACAAGAGAGCCTATGGATTTAAATAAAACTGTTTTTCCATATGAAAAAGATGACGATTTGTCAAATAAAATTGTTTATTATGAAAGTAGCCGTGGATGTCCTTTTAAATGTAAATATTGTCTTTCGTCAACAACTAGTGGTGTAAGATTTATGGATGCGGAAAGAACAAAAGGAGAGTTACAATTTTTTATTGATAAAGGTGTGAAATTAATTAAATTTGTGGATAGAACCTTTAATTGTAATCATAAGTTTTCTATGGATATATGGAATTTTTTAATTCATGCAAGTACTGATGCAACTTTTCACTTCGAAATATCCGCAGATATACTTATTGATGATGAAATAGAATTATTAAAGACAGCACCAAAAGGTAGAATTCAGCTAGAAGTTGGAGTCCAGACGACTAACGATGATATTTTAAAGAATATTAATAGAAACGTAAAATTTGAAGACATTAAAGATAAGGTGGTAAAGGTGGAGACTAACAGAAATGTGAAGCAACATCTTGATTTAATTGGAGGGCTTCCAGGTGAAACCTTTTATCAATTTAAAAAATCTTTTAATGATGTGTACTCAATAGCTCCTGAAGAGATTCAAATGGGGTTTTTAAAACTTCTTAAGGGTTCTTCAATGATAAGCGAAACTGAAAAATGGGGTATGATATACTCACCATATCCACCTTATGAGATACTAAGTACTAATAGTATAAGCTATGATGAGATTTTAAAACTTAAGAAAATAGAAGAAGTGGTGGACAAATACTATAATTCTCAAAAGTTTGGAAATATACTAAAATACTTTGCTACGAAATTTAAGAGCCCCTTTGACTTTTATTTTAAGCTAGGCACTTATTTTAAGGATAGAGGATACTTGGATAGAAAAATCTCTTCCTCAGAATACTATAAGGTATTTATAGATTTTACTAAAGATGTATTAAAAGAAGATAGTGAAATTTTAGGGGAAATAATTAAATTTGATTATCTAAAATTTAATAAAAAGAAATGGTTGCCCACATTTCTAAATAGAATTGTGGAAAAGAAACTGCAAAAGGAAATAAGAGATAATATAAAAAAAGAAAATTTCAAGGATTTTCATATAGAAAGATTTGATATAAATATTTTAAAGTATGAAAAATATGGAGAAATTATTCATGAAATAAAATATGTGATTTTTGATGAAAAGAATCCAGAAAACATTTTTTATTATGAATAGAAAATATTAAAGAAATAACAAGTCATTAAGGAGTCTATCTTTATGTAACAACTAAACTTATGCAGCAAATCTATGAGGTGGGGATATGATTAATCAGGATAAAAATAAATTGATATTTTTTGATATTGGAGGAACCTTAATTGGTTCTCCTAATCTATTCAATTTTATTGCAAGTAAATATAATGAAAATAACACAGAGGAAATAAAGGATTTAATAATAAAAAAATATGAAAACCTTTATGGAAATAAAGATGAAAAACAGTTTTTAAGTGTTAAAGAAATACTAGAATTAATACTAAAAGAAATATCAGAAGAAGAAGGACTAAAAGATTTAAGTGATTTTGCACATGATTATTATGAGCAATTTTATTCAAAAAAAGCATATCTATATGATGATGTAATATATTCACTTAATGAATTAAAAAGAAGAGGAATAAAATTAATAGTATTTAGTGACTCGGATTCAGACATACTAATTGGTGAGCTAAAGAGATTAGATATATATGAATATTTTGATGATTTTATTATATCAGGAGATATTGGAGCATATAAGCCTGCAGATAAGATAATTAATAAAGCCTTGGAGTACTTTAATAAGGAACTAAATGCCATATATATGGTTGGAAATTCAGATATGGATATATTAAGTGCGGAAAAAATGAAAGCTAAATCAGTTATTATAAACAGAAATAACAAAAAGATAAACTATAAATGTGATTACACCATCAGCTCACTAATGGAGCTATTAACTATAATTTAAAAAACAATAACAAAAATAAGTGACAAGTGAAACAAAATTTGACTTTAAGCTTGTCACTTGTCACTTGTCACTAAAAATAGTTTCGTGTAAGTGGAAAATTCAGTATGCTATTTAATTCTTCATAGGGTATTTTAATAACGGCTATTTCAGAAGACGTTGGAGCAATTTCATTGAAACCAAAAAATAAATTAAGATTGTTATTATCTAAGTAGTAAGGATGATCAGGGGTAATTCCTTTGAAATTTGATGTTGTATTAGAGGGATATTTTAATGTATCTGCTTTAATTTGCTTTAAGCTTTCTTTATTAAGAAAAGAAATGTAGTCTGTACCTGGTTTAAAAAGAGATTTCAAAGGTAATGGTTTACCAGTTGTTAAATCATAGTTATAAGAAGTTCTAATATAACTGCTCCTTCCATTGATTAGTTCTTGAAATATTAAGGATATACTAAAAATACCATTCTTATTATAGGTTAATATATAATTATTAGAAATTGTCCAGGGTTTATAATTAATCACCATATTCTTTTTATCTTTTGAATTTTCTTCAGCAGAAGATTCAAATTGATTCTTAAATTCCAAGATATCATTTCTAATATTTGTATTTATGCTATTTAAAATTTCTGAATTGATATTTCCTTGCAATACAGGAATTCTTAAATATTCATGTATGTTTGAGTCCTCTTTATTAATCTCATCAGTAATAACATTTAAATTATTTAAATTTTGTCTATATAAATTTTGCATAATACGTGGGCATATTCCACAAAAATAATACAAAGATGAACACCTCCCTCAATCTAATAATTAGAATATGTTATACTAATAAAAACGTTACTAAGAGGGAAATACAAGGCGAGAGGAGAAAAATTATGAGATATGAAAAATCATGTGGAGCTGTTGTATATAAAATTGAAAATGGAATACAATTATATTTATCAATAAAAAGTAAAAGAGATGGTCATTGGGGTTTTGCAAAGGGGCATGTTGAGCAAGGAGAAACAGAACTTGAAACCGCTACAAGAGAGGTTTTAGAGGAAACTAATATTAAAGTAAATATATTGGAAGGCTTTAGAGTTACAAAAGAATATGCACCAAATGAAAATATCCATAAAATGGTGGTATTTTTTATTGGAAATTCAGAGAATTATACTGTAAAGATACAAGAAGAGGAAGTTGAAGACTTCAAAATATCAACATATAAAGATATATATCAGCTGCTTACTTACGAAAGTGATAAAGATGTTTTAAAAAAAGCCAATGAATATTTATTAAAATTAGACATATAATTTACTAGAAAGAGTTTAAACTTAAAAAAAAATGTGGTATAATATGGTAATTAAAGAAAATGAACCGCATCATTATAGGATGAGTAATTGTTTCTATCTAAGGTCATTTTGTGTATTAAGCTAATTGTAAGTTTCTGTTATCTGTCGTATGTATTATATTCTATTTTAGTTTATTTCATAGGGACTTCATAAGTGAGGTGTTGTATATGGATGATGCTAAATTAATTGACGGGCTTATAAAAGATTTAAATAACTTGAAATATGGTGATGAAGTAAAATTAGATTCATTAATTGAAAGAGCGGAAATGATCGTGAGAAGAATATTTGGTGAATCTTGCGATTATATAACTTATCTAAAAAATGTAAACTTTTATCCACTGGTTTATCCCATTGACGAATATTATTATTATGCTAGTTGGAATAATGGAATAAAGAGATTAATGAATTTATTTTTGACTATGAAAGAAGAGGAAGAAATATTTTTTAGTGAAATATCCAATAAGGATATTGAAAAAAAGAATAATGAAATTCAAGGTAGAAGACCTACAATGTTTAAAAATGAGAATTTTGTGATTAGAAAAAAATTACAGGTTTTTATATCATCTACTTACAGTGATTTATGTGAAGAAAGACAGGCTGCTGTGGAGGCAATATTAAAATCTGGTAATATACCATCCGGTATGGAATTATTCAAATCGGGCAATATTTCTCAGCTAAAAACTATAAAGGAATGGATAGATGAATCGGATGTGTATTTGCTTATACTAGGTGGTAGATATGGAAGCATAGAGACTAAGTCAAAACTTAGTTATACTCATCTTGAATATAATTATGCAGTAAAGAAAAAAATACCATATTTTTCTTTGGTTATAACAGAAGACGCGCTTAATAAAAAGGTAAAGAAAATCGGCACAAATGTAATTGAAATGGAAAATAGGGATAAATATTATAACTTCAGAAAACAAGTGTTAAAAAACATAAGTAGCTTTTATGGAGATGGCAAGGATATTCAAATAGCTATTTTGGATACGTTACATGATTTTGAAAAACGTTATCAATTTGAAGGATGGGTTCAAGGTAAATTTTTGGCTGACTACAACAGGATAAAAAAAGAAAATCTAGAATTCAAAAAGCAAATAATGCATTGTTAAAAATAAATGTACAAGTTTATTGTTGGGTATTTGTTTTCTAACTAACAAATAGGGTGAATATTCAATGAAATAGTGATGCTAATGATTTGTACAAAACCAAATCTTAGCATTACTATTTCATTTATAACTAGGGATATCATTAAAATATAGATTCTAGCTTGAAAATTTTATCATTATATTTTTAAATTAAATTGTTCACCTCTATGGGTTATTTCAATTATATCCGTTGATTTAGAAGCTATTTTATTGGAAAATGTATTTGTTATATTGTAATTTTCACCAAAGTGCATAGGGATAAAATATTTTGGATTTATTTCATTGATAAAATACTCACCACCTAGATAAAATTTATCATTAAGTCTTGGATCAACAGGTAAAAAAGCTAAATCCACACTATATTTTTTGATTTTTGAAATTTCTTTCTTGAAGTCGTGCTCCATTTTCAAATTATAAGCATCACTTTCATCAAACCAATTCCACCAATTTAAATCACCAGAGTGAAATATGGTTATGTTATCAATTTTTATAAGAAATGAAACACCTAAATCCGTAGAACCAAAGGTGATAATCTTTGCTTCATCTATATTTAGTTCAGTAATAGAATCTACTAAATATATATTTTTATTTGTGTTAGGTGTTTTTATATCATTGCTTAGAATATAATTAATATTTTTAACTTGATTTTGCCAGTGGAAAATTACTGGATTAAAATGGTCAAAGTGTCCATGAGTAGCAAAAACTAAAAATGCTTTATTAGTCTTCAAATCATCCAAACCAATGGCTCCATTCTCTTTTTGCTTATCACCTAAAGTTACTGAATCCAAATAATAGTCAAATATCAAAATATGTTTTTCAGTCTCAATGTAGAAACCACTGTTATATAAATAATTTATTTTAACATCTTTTTCCATAATTAAAATTCACCTTCTTTCAAATAAGTTAATTTTGAATTTATAACCTATTTACATTATAATATAACTAAATCATATAAATTGAAAGAAGAGGGGGAAATATAATGAAATTTAATTTTGTACACAATAATATAAATGTTTTTGATTTAGAAAAGAGTATAACTTTTTACAAGGAAGCTTTAGGGTTTAAAGAAGTAAAAAGACATAATCAGGTTAATGGGGAATTTATACTTGTATATCTTGAAGATGGTGAAACAAATTATCAACTTGAGCTAACTTGGCTTCGCGATAGAAAAGAAGCTTATAATTTAGGTGACAATGAAATTCATATGGCAGTTAGAACCGATGAGTTTGATGCTGCATTTGAAAAACATAAAAAATTAAACTGTATTTGCTATGAAAACAAAGAAATGGGTTTATATTTTATAAGTGATCCCGATGGATATTGGACAGAAATATTACCTAGTAAGTAGGTTTTGCACAAGATATACTTATAGCAATGTAGTTGTTTTAAGCGTGCTAGCATAACAATTGAGGATTTGGATTGGGTTTGATTGTGTTATAAAATATAAAAGAATATGGATATATTTATTATGAAATGTTGAGGAAGTGATACTTATGAGAATGGTAGCTGTAAAAAAAGGATTAATAATTACGGTAAGAAAAGTTTTAAGTGAAGATATTAATGGAATTATGGAATACATGAAAGTTATTGGTGGTGAATCGGACAACCTAACATTTGGAGCTGGGGAGTGGGATGTTTCATTTGAAAATGAATTAACTTTTATAGAGAATATTAATACCGAGAATTCAGTAATGCTTGTAGCTGTGGCAAATGGAGAAATTGCAGGCTCAGCTTCATTTTCAGCTGGTGGTAGAAGTCGAACTCAGCATGTAGGTGAACTTGGAATTACAGTTAGAAAATCTTATTGGAATTTAGGTGTTGGAAGCGTACTTTTAGAAGAAATTATAACTTGGGCAAAGAGTACAAATATTATACGCAAAATTAATTTAAGAGTTAGGACAGATAATATTAATGGAATAAAATTATATAGGAAATATGGATTTAAAGAAGAAGGTAATCTCAGTAGAGACTTTTGTATTAATGGTATTTTTTTTGATTCAATGACTATGGGACTTGAAATAGATTAGATTTAAACGCAAATGAAGCAAAAAAAGGAGAAGAAAATAAATAAATGAATAGAATAAAGCATATTGCTAAGTATATAATCATCTTTATAGTAATTATTATTTTTATATTTGTAATAATAAACATTATAGTTGTTGAAAAAGCTAATAAATATCAATTGGATAAGAAATCAAAAATACCTAAGGTAGAGGCAATTATAGTTCCTGGAGCATATGTATATCCAAATGGGCGAGTAAGTGAAATGCTTCAAGATCGTCTTGATACGGCGCTAGAGATATATAAAAATAATAAAGATGCAAAGATAATAGTTTCCGGTGACAATGGAACAGTAGCGTATAACGAAGTGGATGCTATGAGAATATATTTAGAGAAAAAAGGTGTAGATACTCACGTTATATTTATGGACCATGCAGGATTTAGTACCTATGAAACAGTGTATCGTGCGAAGGCTATATTTAAAGTAAAAAGTGCTATAATTGCCACTCAAGACTATCACCTTAAAAGAGCTGTATATATGGCGAGACAAATTGGAATTGAAGCTTACGGAGTTGCAGCAGACAAGCATACTTATCCTGGGATAGTAGTGTATAAGATAAGGGAATATATGGCAAGAACTAAGGACTTTTTCTTTGTTAATGTTTTCAAACCAGATCCTAAATATCTAGGAAAAGCTATACCGGTAGATAGCAGTGATGGTATGATGACACATTAATATTAAATTGATAAGCAAACATAAAAGGTAGGTGAAAGAACATATGATTAATATAAAAGATGTTGCAAAATACTGTAAAGTGTCCGCTATGACGGTATCAAGAGCACTAAATGATAGCAAAGAAATATCTAAAGATACTAGAGAAAGAATTTTGAGAGCATGTAAAGACTTAAATTACAAGCCTAATTCTGCAGCTATAAGCCTTATAACTAAAAAAACAAAGATGGTAGGATTAATAATACCTGATATTGCAAATCAATATTATGCTAATATCAGCAAGGGAGTAAGTACATACCTCGAGAAGCAAGGGTATGGTTTAATATTATGTAATAGCGATAGAAAAAAAACAAATGAAAATAAGTACCTAAATTTCCTTGTTGAAGGTAGAGTTGATGGGATAATTATTTTACCCGTAAATCCTAAGACGGAAGATTATGAGGAGTTTATTAAACACGTTCCCGTGATTATAGCAGATAATTATGTGGAAGGCTTAGATATAACTTTTGTAGGAAATGATAATTATTATGGTGGTACAAAAATAATAGAACATATGATTATGCAAGGTTATAAAAAAATAGGCGTAATACTCGGAGACAAAAAATCTACTGCTTCTAATGAAAGGTTTAGAGCTTATAAAGATTTGCTTATAAAAAATAGTATAGAGCTAAACTCAAAGATTGTTGTTAACAGTAATTCTACATTTGAGGATGGATATAATTTAGCTGGAATATTAATTTCCCAAGGCGTGGACAGTATTTTTGCTATTAATGATACTGTTGCAATGGGGGTGCTTAAATACTGTTTTGTAAATAATATAAAAATTCCAAGAGATTTAGGGCTTGCTGGATATGATAATATTGAACAATCGTCAATGCTTACAATACCGCTTACTACGGTAGATCAAAATAATAAAGAAATTGGTAACTTAGCTTCAGAGTTATTATTATGTGAAATAAGAGGAATCCCTATAAAGAGTAAAATTAATATACTTGAACCAAAGCTAGTAATTAGAAAATCTTGTGGTGAAAAATAAAGGTATTGTTGACCTTAGGAAAAGCAAAGTGTATAATATAATCAAATTGTTAACGTTAACGGGAACAAAATATAATAATTGCGAGGTATGTAAAATGGATACTAGGTATGCGAGTCATTATGATGACGTGAAGAAATATGATACAAAGGAACTTAGAGATCACTTTTTTATTGAAAAGGTTTTTGAACCAGGGCAAATAACTATGGTTTATAGTCACTATGATAGGATAATTGTGGCAGGTGTGGTTCCAACTACTAAACCATTGATTCTTGAGGGGAGTAAAGAACTTGGTTGTGATTATTTTCTTGAAAGAAGAGAATTGGGAATTATTAATATAGGTGGAATAGGTACAATAACACTAGATGGGGAAAAGTATGAGATGCAGGCAAAAGATGGTCTTTATGTTGGAATGGGAGTAAAAACGGTAAGTTTTGAAAGCAAAGATATAAATAAGCCCGCTAAATTTTATTTAAATAGTGCTACAGCGCATAAAACATATCCAACGGTAAGGATAGACTTAGAAAAAGCAAATAAGGTTAAGGCTGGTAGTGATGAGGAATGTAACAAGAGAACAATAAATCAATATGTGCATCCAGCAGTTTGCGAGAGTTGTCAGTTAGTTATGGGAATGACTGTACTTGACCAAGGAAGTATTTGGAATACCATGCCTTGTCACACTCATGACAGAAGAATGGAAGTGTATTTATATTTTGATATGGATGAAGAAAATGTTGTATTTCATTTTATGGGAAGGCCAGATGAAACAAGACATATAGTTGTGAAAAATGAGCAGGCAGTTATTTCTCCAAGTTGGTCTATTCACTCTGGAGTAGGGACTAAAAACTATACATTCATTTGGGGAATGGTTGGTGAAAATAAGACTTTTACGGATATGGATGATATAAAATCAAAGGATTTAAAATAGAAAAAAGAGGTGTTTTTAAGTATGGAACATTCAGTATCAGATTTTTCAATGGATTTTTTTAGGCTGGACAACAAAGTTGCCATAGTAACAGGTGGCAATACGGGACTTGGACAAGGCTTTGCAGTAGCACTTGCAAAAGCAGGTGCAGATATTTTTATAGTTACTCACGGTGATGATGGTGAAGAAACAAGAAAATTAGTGGAGAAGGAAGGAAGGAAAGTTGAATTTTTTAGAGGAGATTTATCTCAGAAGGAAGACATAAAAAATTTGATTGATAAATGTATCAAGGTTTTTGGTAAAATTGATATATTGGTGAACAATGCTGGAATGATAAAAAGAGCTCCAATTCTGGAGTACAAGGATGAAGACTGGAAACAAGTGATAAGTGTAAATTTGGATGCCGTATATTATTTGAGCCAAAAAGTTGCTATTATTATGGCAAATCAAGGTAGTGGTAAAATTATTAACATAGCATCTATGTTATCCTTCCAGGGTGGTAAATTTGTTCCTGCATATACTGCAGCGAAACATGGAGTTGCAGGAATAACAAAGGCTTTTGCAAATGAACTTGCATGTAAAAATATACAGGTTAATGCAATTGCTCCGGGTTACATAGTAACAAATAACACAGCAAAAATTAGATCTGATGAAAATAGAAGTGAAGAAATATTAGAAAGGATTCCTGCGGCAAGATGGGGTTATCCAATTGATGTAATGGGAACAGTTGTATTTTTATCAGGAAGAGCATCTGATTACGTAAATGGTCACATACTTGCTGTTGATGGGGGATGGCTGGTTAGATAGTGACAAGTTAGGGCGATTTTGTATTAGGCAGGAGTAGAAATTAGCAGAGTGATTTTTAATTTTATTTAAAAAGATAAAAAAGTATTGACATAATCATGTTTAGTGGTTAAAATCTAAATAAGTTAATTAAATATTAATAACAATCTTGTTCTTATCAAGAGAGGTGGAGGGACTGGCCCTATGAAACCCAACAACCGGCATTCTCATTCGAATGTAACGGTGTTAATTCCTGCAGAAATGAAATATATTTCTGGAAGATAAGAAAAGACGCGGATTCTATTTGTGCGCTGCTTTTCTTTTGAAGAGCGGCTTTTTTGTTTGTCTAGAA
Source organism: Clostridium akagii DSM 12554 (assembly GCF_000686725.1). Lineage (GTDB taxonomy): Bacteria > Bacillota > Clostridia > Clostridiales > Clostridiaceae > Clostridium_I > Clostridium_I akagii. The sequence continues at coordinate 92,817 of NZ_JMLK01000017.1, forward strand.
AAGATTAGGAGGCGTTAATTTTGAAAACAGACTGTAGTAATTTAGAGACAATAATGGTTCATGGAAGCGGTGAATGGGAAGATCAAACAGGTTGCATAAGTGTTCCAATATATCAAAGTGCAACTTTTAAACATAAGGGATTAAACAAAAGCACAGGTTATGATTATTCAAGGCTTCAAAATCCTACAAGAGAAGAACTTGAAAAAACTATTGCAAAGCTTGAAGGTGGAAAAGAAGGTATAGCCTTTTCCACTGGAATGGCAGCAATAGACAGTGTTGCCAGACTATTAAAACCAGGAGAGCATATAATAATATCAGATGATTTATATGGTGGAACATATAGGATTTTTGAAGATGTCTATAAGGTTTATGGCATTGAAGCAACTTATGTTGACACAACAAACTTGGAAAAAATCAGATTAGCGTTAAAGGCTAATACAAAAGCTATTTACATGGAAACACCTTCTAATCCTATGATGAAAGTTAGTGATATAGGAAAAATATCTGCTTTAGCAAAACAGAATGGTATTATCACAATAGTGGATAATACTTTCCTTACGCCATATTTTCAAAGGCCACTGGATCATGGGGCTGATATAGTAGTTCATAGCGGAACAAAATTTTTGGGTGGCCACAATGATACTATGGCAGGGTTACTGGTAGCAAGTAACGATGAGTTAATAGAAAAACTGAGATTTACCCAGGTTTCCATTGGGGCTAGTCTTTCGCCTTTTGATAGTTGGCTCATACTTCGTGGTATAAAAACTCTTGCTATAAGACTTGAAAAACAGCAGGAAAATGCAAAAAAAATAGCACTATGGCTTAAAAACTGTGATTTCCTGGATAAAGTGTATTATCCAGGATTTAAGGATCATGAAGGTTATGAAGTGTCATTAAAGCAGACAAGTGGATTTGGATCAATGATTTCATTTACAGTTAAGGAAAAAAATATTGTAGAGAAAGTACTTGAAAAAGTTGAAATCATAACTTTTGCTGAAAGTCTTGGTGGTGTAGAAAGTCTTATAACTTATCCATATGTTCAGACCCATGCGTCTATTCCTGAGGAAATGAGAAATAGAATAGGTGTTACTGATAAGCTTTTAAGACTTTCAGTAGGCATAGAAAATGTAAATGATATTATAAATGATCTTAACAAAAGTTTGAATTATTAATAACTAGGGGGCTATAAACATGAAATTTGGAACTAAACTTATTCACAACGGAAATGAAGTAGATGAAAATACAGGGGCAATTAGCATACCAATATACCAAACTTCTACTTTTCATCAATTTGATATAGAAAATATGGGAAAATATGATTATTCAAGATCAGGTAATCCAACTCGAGAAGCACTTGAAAATACAATAGCTATATTAGAAGGCGGAGATAAAGGTTTTGCATTTTCCTCTGGAATGGCCGGGATTTCATCGGTTTTATCAATATTTGCATCAGGAGATCACTTGATAGCCTGTAAGGATGTATATGGAGGAACTTATAGAATAACTACTGAATTTTTAAGCAAATTCAATGTGGAAACAAGTTTTGTAGATACGTCTAGCCTTGACGAAGTAAGGGAAAGTATAAGGCCAAATACAAAGGCCATATTTTTAGAATCTCCATCAAATCCTCTTTTAAAGATAACAGATTTAAGAGCAGTTATTAAAATAGCAAAACAACATAATCTTATAGTAATTGTAGATAATACATTTATGTCACCATATTTGCAAAATCCAATAAAACTTGGTGCTGATATTGTAGTACATAGTGCAACTAAATTTATTGGTGGTCACAGTGATGTTATTGGTGGACTTGTAGTAGTAAAGGGAAAAGAACTAGCGGATAGAGTCTATTTTGTACAAAATGCATTTGGAGCAATACTCGGACCTCAAGATTCTTGGTTACTACTTAGAGGACTAAAAACACTTAAGGTAAGATTAGATGAACAGCAAAAAAGCGCGGCTAAACTAGCAAGCTTTTTAAATAAAAATAAAAATGTAAATAAGGTTTATTACCCCGGTCTTGCAGATCATCCAGGAAGTTATGTTCATTTTTCTCAGGCAAGGGGCGGTGGTGCAGTGCTATCTTTTGAAACAAAAGATACGGATATAGCAATACATTTTATGAAGAGTGTAAAACTAGCAGCTGTAGCAGTAAGTCTCGGCGGTGTTGAGACCATAGTTTCATATCCTGTAAAGATGTCTCATGCAGAAATACCAAAGGAAGAAAGAGAAAAACTTGGTATAAAGGATAATCTAATAAGAGTTTCTCTAGGACTAGAAAATATTGATGATTTGATTGAAGATTTTGGAAGAGCCTTAGAAGTTTAAATATATAATTTACAATACTTAAAACATATTTACTGAATTTTAGTATTTCTGTCCATAATAATATGGTATAATATTTATTAAAAATTAAGGGATTATTATGGAGGGATTATGAATAGATTAGTAAAAGTAAAAAATAAAGATGATATTTTTAATATATATAAAAATACTCCCATAAGTAAACTTTTGGAGTACCATAATTTTGGTGAGACCAAAGATGGAATAAATGACGCAGAGCTTATTATAGGGACATGCATGGATAACAGAGTTCAACTAAATATTCCTAAAAACTTTGCATATGTAATTAGAACTGGAGGAAGTAATCTGCATAATAGTAGTTTTTATGTTTCTTATGCTCTTTCAGCTAGCGGAGTTAAAACAATAGCTCTAATTGTACATAGTGATTGTGGTATGGTTAATCTTGGCGGTAGAAAAGAAAAGATAGTTAATGGAATAATTAAAGTTACAGGTTGGAAAAAAATTTATGCTGAAGACTATTTTAAAAGTTATGCACCTATATGTGAAATTGTAAATGAAGTGACTTTTGCAATAAGTGAGGTTAAAAGGCTTAGAGAGATTTATCCGACTGTTTTAATAGCGCCACTTCTTTATAATGTGGAAGATGATCTTTTATACTTGATTGATGATGAACAGGCATAGAAGCAGTTGTTAGGTGACAGGTAACAATGGACAGTTAAGGAGGATTTTCTACTAATGTAAAAAAACAATAAGAATAGAATGGGAATAAATTTGTGTAAACAAATCTATTCCCATTCTATTTTGACAGTTATGAAGGTACTTCACTTGCCACTTTTAACTAAAAAAGTTGAGCTTATGCTTTACATAAGCTCAACTTTACTTTATAATAAATAGTTGAATACTACTAAAAAATCTTATTAAAAACACAATTATATCTTAGCATAAAACAACAGGAAATGTCAATAGATTTTTTAAAACTTTTTGGAGAGTGATAAGATGTCAGAGGTAAGTAAAGAAAAAATATTGGAACAGGACTATCTAGATAAAACCCTGAAATTCATAGGTGAGAGTTTGTTTAATCTTCAAAATAATTTAGATGAGAGGCTAAGTAAGTTTAGAGCTTCAGGGAAAGAAATGTGGGAAAATAGTTCACATTCTTCAAATGATGAGGATAAGATTCCGGAAATGAATAGTAGTCTTATGGAATTTAGAACTGCGGATAGAAATTTTCACAATAGCAAAAGCGAACTAAATAAATATAACCGAGCAATAAAATCACCTTACTTTGGTAGATTTGATTTTGTTGAGGAAGGATATGATGATCAAGAACAAATATATATAGGTCGTTTTAATATAATGAATAAGAAAACTGATGACATTTATGTTTATGATTGGAGAGCACCTGTTTCAAGCATGTTTTATAGATGTGAAGTAGGAAAAGCATCATATGCTGCGCCAAATTCCACAATTAATGGAGAAGTAAAACTAAAAAGGCAGTATAAAATAGAAGATTCAAAGCTTAATTATTATTTTGACAGTAGTACTGGTATAAATGATGAAATTCTCCAAGAGGTGTTAGGTCACAATTCTTCTAGCAAAATGAAAAACATAGTTGAGACTATTCAAAGAGAGCAAGATATAATAATAAGAGATATAGATAGTGACCTCTTGATTGTTCAAGGCTCCGCAGGAAGTGGTAAAACGTCAATAGCATTGCACAGAATTGCGTTTTTACTTTATGTTGGATTAGGCCTAAAATTAAAGTCAAATAATATAATTATAATTTCACCAAATTCTATTTTCAGTAACTATATCTCAGATGTACTTCCAGAGCTTGGAGAAGAAAATGTGAAAGAAATTACATATGATGAAATAATTAAAAAATATTTAGGCAATGAATTTTGTATAGAAAATAGAAGTTCCGCTCTTGAATCTTTGATTGGCAATCAAAGTGTAACTCAGGGTAAAAATAGGTTGAATAATATTAAATTTAAAGGATCTTTGGATTTTATAACAATTTTGGATAGATTCATAGAATATTATGAACATCACATGATACATTTTCAAGATGTGTATTATGATGGAACAGTGGTAGTAACAAAACAGATATTAAAAAATGAGTTTCTCAATAATGAAATCAAAATGCCCATGGCAAAACGACTAAAAAGGATAGAAAGAAGGGTGTTATATAAAACTCATCCTATGAGAGAAGCAAGACTTGCTAAAATTTATGAGATAGTAAGACAACATCCTTGGCATGAATTTCAAATAAAGTCATTTAGCAGGCTGATATCAATTAAAAAATCTAAAAGTACAATAAATACTATAAGAAGTTTTACTAATGTAGATTGTTTTGAAATTTATAAATGTTTTTTCAATAAAAAGAACTTATTAAAAAAACTATCAGTTGGAATAGAACTACCTGATAATATAGATGATATAATAGAAGTAACTGCTAAAAATTTAAATAATGGAGCTATTACATTTGAAGACTCGGCTTGCCTTTTGTATATTAAATTAATCGTTGAAGGCGATGAAAATTATGATGAGATAAGGCAGGTAGTTATAGATGAGGCTCAAGATTATTACCCTATTCAATATAAAATATTCAGTATTCTATTCAAAAATGCTAGATATACAGTTTTGGGAGATTATAATCAAGTAATCGAAAGGGAAAAGACAGATGAAATTTATAAAGAAATATACAGTATATTAAATAAGGAAAAAGCCATTAAGCTAACCCTAAAAAAGAGTTACAGGTCTTCTTTTGAGATAAGTTCATTCGCAAAGCAATTTCTTTGTTCTAGTGAGATTATAGAAGCTTTTGAAAGGCATGAGGAAGAACCGATGCTTTCTAATATGAATAATTTAGATGAAATGAATGGGAATATTAAAAAGCTAACAGGCAAGTACTATGCACAGGGGCTCCAATCTATTGGAATTATATGCAAAACAGAGGAACAAAAAATAAATGTTTATAAGAAATTAAAAAATCTTATAAAGGTAGATATGCTAAGTGAAGAAAAAAAGGAGAATAAAGGTGGAACGGTACTGATTTCTTCCTATATGGCTAAAGGTTTGGAATTTGATGCTGTGATAATTTATGATGTATCAGATGAAAATTATAATACAGAGCTGGATAAAAAACTTCTTTATATAGAATGTACAAGACCACTTCACAGGTTGGCGATTTTTTACACAGGGGAAAAAAGCCGATTTATATAGGCATAGTTCAACTTGGATGACTATGTAATAATGTATAATACAAGTTATAGTAAAACATTTTTAGATTTTTTTAAATTTTTTGGAGAGTGATAATATGTCAGAAACAAATGAAGATAAAATATTGGAGCAGGAATATTTGGACAAAACAATAGAATACATAGGGCAAAATTTGATTAAGCTAAGAAATAAATCAGACAAAAGGCTCACAGAATTTAGGAACGCAGGAAAAGAAATGTGGGAAAATAGTTCACATTCTTCAAATGATTTTGACAAAATTGCAGAAATGACTAGTAGTCTTATGGAATTTAGAACTGCAGATAGAAATTATCACAATAATAAAAATGAACTTAATAAATATGAAACAGCAATTAAGTCTCCCTATTTTGGAAGATTTGACTTTGTGGAGGATGATTTTGAAGAGGATAAAGATCAGATATACATAGGGCGGTTTAGCATAATGGATGACAAAACCGATGATATTTATGTTCATGATTGGAGGGCTCCTGTTTCAAGTATGTTCTATAGATGTGAAGTAGGAGGCGAAGCTTCTTATGATGCCCCGAATTGTATAATTAAAGGAAAAATAGAATTAAAAAGGCAATATAAAATAGAAAATTCAAAACTTAATTATTATTTTGACAGTAGCACTGGTATAAATGATGAAATTCTCCAAGAAGCATTAGGTAATAATTCTTCAAGTAAAATGCAAAATATAGTGGAGACGATTCAAAAGGAACAAGACATAATCATAAGAGATATTGATAGTGATCTTTTGATTGTTCAAGGCTCAGCTGGGAGTGGCAAGACTTCAATAGCATTACATAGAATTGCATTTTTACTCTATGTTGGACTAGGACTAAAATTACGGTCAAATAACATAATTATAATTTCACCAAATTCTATATTTAGCGATTATATTTCAGACGTATTGCCAGAACTTGGAGAAGAAAATGTGAAGGAGGTTACATATGAGGAAATAACAAAAAAATATCTTGGAAATAAATTTCATGGAGAAAGTAGAAGTTCAGCACTAGAATATTTAATTGAAAAGCAATATTCAGGTATTGGTAGAAACAAACTGGATAATATTAAATTTAAAGGATCTTTGGATTTTGTTGAAATTTTAGATGGATTTATAGAATATTATGAAAATTATATGATACAGTTTCAAGATGTGTACTATAATGGAATACTAGTGGAGACAAAAGAAAATATAAAGAAGGAATTCCTCAATAATAAAATAAAAATGTCTATTTCAGCAAGACTTACAAGGATTGAAAGAAGGTTATTACTTAAGACCAAAAGTAATTTAAATTACATACCTGGTTTTACCCATGTGAATTGTTTTGAAATCTATAAACAGCTATTCAATAAACAAGGGCTTTTAAAACAAATATCAGAGGGAATTGAACTGCCTGGAAACATTGATGAACTGTTAGCAACTACTGCTAAAAATTTAAATAGTGGATTTAGGAGCTTTGAAGATGACACTGCTGTTTTGTACATTAAATTAATAGTTGAAGAGAGTAAAAATTATGACGAGATAAGGCAAGTAGTTATAGATGAAGCTCAAGATTATTATCCCATTCAGTATAAAATATTTAGTATTTTATTTAAAAATGCAAAATTCACAGTGTTAGGTGACTATAATCAAATAATTGAAAGAGATAAGACGGATAAAATATATAATGATATTAATAATATATTAAATAAGAAAAAATCAGTTAAATTAGATCTAAAAAAAAGTTATAGGTCTTCCTTTGAGATAAATTCATTTTCGATGAAACTTCTTAGTGCCAATATAGGTATAGAATTTTTTGAAAGGCATGAGGAAGAACCACTGATTTCACATATGGATAATTTGGATGAAATGGATAGGGAGATAAAAAAGATAACAAACAATTACTATATGCAGGGGCTGAAATCTATTGGAATCATATGCAAAACTGAAAAGCAAAAAATAAAGGTTTATAAAAAATTAAAAAATATAATAAAGGTAAATATGCTAAGCGAAGATAAAAGAGAAATCAAAGGTGGCACAGTTGTAGTGTCTTCATATATGGCTAAAGGTTTGGAGTTTGATGCTGTAATAATTTATGATGCATCAAAAAATAATTATAATACAGAACTAGATAAAAAACTTCTTTATATAGAATGTACAAGACCACTTCACAGGCTAGCAATTCTTTATACAGGAGAAAAAACCACTTTCTTATAATAGGTATAGTCCAGCTTCAATGAGTATATAATACTGTATAAGATAAAGTTACATTAACTTGTCACTGAATAATGGGGGGGCGTGTGGTAAATTGAATATTTTGAAGGTGGGGGATAAAACTAAAATAGGTGCTGCTATTATAAGTATTATTATAGCACTTGGCGTTGGCGGTCTCAGTGGATTTTTAAGCATGGATAATATGAAGGATTATGAGGGATTTACAAAACCTGTGTTTTCACCTCCAGGGTGGGTGTTTCCAATTGTATGGACAGTTCTCTACATATTAATGGGCATTGCGGCATATAGAATATGGGAACATGGAAAACAAGGGGAGAATGTGAAAAAAGCACTTGTACTATATGCTATACAATTATTTCTGAATTTTTTATGGTCCATTATATTTTTTAGATTCAGATTATATGGACTTGCTTTTGTGGAGCTATTGATATTATTAATTTTTATTTTGATCACAACTTTCGAATTTTTTAGAATTGACAAGGTAGCAGGATATCTAATGATACCTTATATTGTGTGGGTTTCTTTTGCTGGGATTCTTAATTTTGCAATTTGGTTTTTGAATAGCTAAAAATCAATGGGAATTTAATATAAACTTAAAGATAAACACATTACTTTATGATATAATCTTAATTATTAGATAAAAACAAAAGTTCAATAAATTATGCAGGTGATAATATATGAAATATAAGTTAATGTGTATTGATATGGATGGGACACTTTTAAACAGTAAACGAGTAGTAAGTGATGCTAATAAAAATGCGATTAAAAAAGCACATGATTTAGGAGTACAAATTGTTATTGCTACTGGTAGAGTTTATAGCAATGCGGCTTTTTATTCAAATTTAATAGGTGTAAAGTCACCAGTTATAGCATCAAATGGTGCTATTATAAAGGAAAAGTTAGCAGACAAAGTTATTTATAAAAATGAGTTAGGTATTGAAAATTTGGCTAAAATTATAGAGGTTTGCAATAAACATAAATTAAAGTTAAATTTAAATACTCATAACAGTATAATTAGCTCCAGTAGACTTATATATGTTATTACAAAATATCTATTTCTTAAATCTATGATGAATTCTGAAAATGGAAAGTTAAACATAAGCTATGTATCAAAGCCTAATTTGTTTAAAATAATAAAAGAAAATAGTAAGGATATAATTAAATGTGAAATATTAGATACAAGCCCACGTAGGCTAGAAATAGCAAAAAAAGATTTTAAGAAAATAGTTAATTTAGAGATTGTAAGTTCAAGTAAAAATAATATTGAGATTACTTCAAAAAGTGTATCAAAAGGACAAGCAGTTAAAGAACTTGCAAAGTATTATAATTTAAAAGCAGAAGAAATAATAACTATAGGTGATAGCCAAAATGATTTATCAATGATAGAATACGCAGGTCTTGGCATTGCTATGGGAAATGGAACAGAACTTGTAAAGAGTAAAGCAAATTATATTACTGATACCAATGACAATGATGGAGTGGCTAAAGCCATAAACAAATTTATACTTAATAATTTAAATTGAAACTTTTTAGCATTGAAATTTAAAAATTGATGCTAAGAAGCTTTTTTTTTATACTTAAAACTTGAATATTTATTTCAATACAGTTTATAATGAAGGAAGTGTATTAAGTGTATTAATCTTTGGGAGTGATAATTTGAAGAGAAGCGAAAAAATCTATGACTATATTGCTGAAAAAACAGAAAAATTTAATCGTGAAAGCTTAGAAGAAAAGACCGGGTTTAGCGCAGCTGAAATATCTCAGAGTTTAAATATTTTAAGAAATAATGTAAGTATGGAATTAAATGAATTGCTTAGACAGAACAGAATAATAAAAATAAAATCTAGACCTGTGTTATACCTTGATAATGCTTGTTTAGAAAGAATTTTGAATAAAAAATTGCCAGTTGGTCCAATAGAAGTAAAAAATTTAAATGAGCTATTTATAGGAAAAAAAGAAATTATCCAGGAAAAATGTCCTTTTGATAAGCTTATAGGAGCGCAAACTAGTCTTAAAAATCAAATTGACCAGGCAAAAGCAGCTATACTTTATCCACCTAATGGTTTACATACATTGATTGTTGGTCAAACCGGAGTTGGTAAAACTTTGTTTGCAAATATGATGTACAATCAAGCAAAGTATGTGAAAAAGCTTGATGAAAAATCACCATTTATAGTATTTAATTGTGCTGATTACTATAACAATCCCCAACTTCTAATCTCACATCTGTTTGGACATACTAAAGGAGCATACACAGGTGCTGATAGTGAAAAGGCTGGAATTGTTGAAAAAGCAGATAACGGTATATTATTTCTAGATGAAATACACAGATTACCACCAGAAGGACAGGAAATGTTGTTCTATTTTATGGATACAGGAAAATTCAATAGATTAGGAGAGACAGAGAGAGACAGGAAATCTTGTGTTTTAATAATTGGAGCAACAACAGAGGACCCTAATTCATCACTTTTAAAGACATTTGTAAGAAGAATACCAATAATTATAACTATTCCCAATTTTGATAAAAGAACATCAAAAGATAAGGTGGATTTTATCAAATTTTTACTCGAAAATGAGGCACATAGAGTGAATAAAATAATAAAAATTGAGGATGAGGCGGTAAAAGCAATTATTGGAAGCACATCCTATGGAAATATTGGTCAGATGAAATCCAATATTCAACTTATTTGTGCTAAGGGTTTTTTGGATAGTATTAATAATAAGGATTTTATAGAAATAGATTTTAAATCATTGCCTTCAGATATTAAAAGTGGATTGTTTTATCTAAGTGGTAAACGTAAAG
>NZ_JMLK01000018.1 GCF_000686725.1 Clostridium akagii DSM 12554
AATGAAATTTCACTAATGGATGTATTAAGCTGTGAAGGCGACTCAGTAATGGAGATTGTTGAGAATAAAATTCAGGTTAAAAAATTATATGAAGAAATAGAGAACTGCCTAAAAGGAAGAGAAAAGCTAATTATTTTAATGAGATATGGTCTGCATGATGGAAATCCCAAAACTCAAAGAGAAATTGCAGCACAGCTTGGAATCTCAAGGTCTTATGTGTCAAGGATAGAAAAACGAGCTCTAAAAAAACTGTTCAACCAATTAAATGTCACAAATAAATAAAAAACTAGCATTAACATTTTAAATATAAATTAAGTGTTGGTGCTAGCTTTTTTATATGTAAAAAATGCTAGAATTAGAAATAAGTTCAGAAAAATCATCTAAAGTAAACTTAATAAAAACTATCAAATAATTCTCTTTGATAATTGAATACAATTAATTTAATGCATCTTATTAAGGATTCTGAAAATCCTATTATGATGAAAAATGGAAATGGGAAAATTATTATTGCACAAACTTCACCACAACTCCCTGCATGGATATGGACTGATAAAAATGTAGAAGAACAAGATTATAAAGAATTAGCAATGATGCGTGGATCTTTACAGGAACCACATCAATGCTAATTGTAATGGGATCTTTTTTGTTGAGTGCAAAACTCTTTAATTATCTTGTATCTACAAGTTCTTACTTTTCATTTTTTAATTGGGTAATAAATTTAATAGTTTATATCATTTGGCAAAAGAAAAGAAGTAATGAAGAAAATTTCAAATCATTAATTAAATATAAAAAACACCAATTATAACGAAATATGATTACGATAAAACATGCGTAGAAGCCTTAAATATCAACTGCCCCTGTCAAGTAGGCAGTTGAAATAATAAAATTGAGTTACGCGACTAAAGCCCTAAATTCCATGGGCTAAGGCCGCGTAATCTTTTTGTAATCGCTTATTATTGTAAACCTCAAGGGTTAGAATATCTTTTTATTTCAAAAAACATAAGAAACAGTATATTAGAATGTAACTATATTCATGAACAAAGGTTTAAAAATATAAGTGATCATTCAGCAATGTTATTAAGACTATCTAAAGACTAATAAAGGAATGTGTGCAACTATCAAAAAAATGATAATGTATCATATATGGGTGGAGGTACATAGCCAACTAAGTCGAAAATGCTTGCGATACCATGATATATGAGATAATATTAACTTTAACTTGCATGTAAATTATAAGTAAATTATACAAAGGAGGTAATATGGTGGAAAATAATGATTTAAGGTATAGAAATTTCTTACAGATTTTAAAAGAGGAGCTAATACCGGCCATGGGATGTACTGAACCAATTGCAATTGCATATGCGGCAGCAAAAGCTAAAAAAGTATTAGGTTATGTGCCTGAAAAAACTATAGTAGAAGTAAGTGGAAATATTATTAAAAATGTTAAAAGTGTTATAGTTCCTAATACAGGTCATTTAAAAGGAATATTTGCAGCAACAGCTGCTGGTATTATAGCAGGCAAATCTGAAAAGAAACTAGAAGTTATTTCAGACGTAACTGAAAAAGATAAAGAAAAGATTAAAGAATACTTATCTACTTATCCTATAGAAGTTAAACTTGTAGATACCCCATTTATATTTGATATACAGATGAATGTGTTTTATAAAGATTCATCTGTAAAGGTAAGAATTGTAAACTATCATACTAATATTATTCTGATTGAAAAGAATGGTAAGGTACTTTATCACAAAGAAGCAACTGAATCAAAAGAAGAAGGACTTAGTGGCAAGGAATTACTTAACGTAGAAGATATTGTTGATTTTGCTAATTCTGTGGATATACAAGATATACAAGATATTATTGGTAGACAGATTGAATACAATTCAAAAATTGCAGAAGAAGGATTGAAAAATAATTATGGTGCTAATATCGGAAGTGTTTTAATTTCAACATATGGTTCTGATATTAAAGTAAGAGCCAAGGCGAAAGCAGCAGCAGGCTCAGATGCCAGAATGAATGGATGTGAATTGCCTGTTATTATCATTTCCGGTAGTGGTAATCAGGGAATGACAGCTTCACTTCCAGTTATTGAATATGGTAATGAATTAAAGGTTTCAAAAGAAAAACTTTATAGAGCTTTGATTATTTCAGATTTAGTTACGATACATCAAAAGACTGGTATAGGAAGACTTTCAGCATATTGCGGTGCTGTTTGTGCAGGAGCTGGAAGTGGAGCGGGTATTGCTTACTTATATGGTGGTGGTTATAGAGAGATTTCTCATACAATTGTTAATGCATTGTCAATTGTATCTGGAATGATTTGTGATGGTGCTAAAGCATCATGTGCGGCTAAAATTGCTACAGCTGTAGATGCTGGAATTCTAGGATATCATATGTTTAAGGAAGGACAGCAGTTTAGGGGTGGCGATGGTATTGTGAAAAAAGGTGTTGAAGCTACTATATCAAATGTAGGTAAACTGGCAAAAGAAGGAATGAAAGAAACTGACAAGGAAATTATCTCAATCATGATGGAGAATTAAAAGTGTTCTGTATGTTAACTGATTTTGAAAATGTATCAAAAAGTTTTAATTATTAGCACCAGCAATAGCTGGTGCTTTGTTAGCTTATAACATTATTTTCTGGTATATTCAACCCTTATTATCCTATAGCATCGGATAGTATACAACAAAAGATAAAAAGTGATGTGATATCAATGTTGGAGAATGGTGAGTTTAATAAATTTACAATAATAAAATTTTGTCAGTAAAGTACTATCCCAATCTGCTAGAAAATATACTTACTTATTATATAACGCTACTCTTAAATGGAAAAATGATTTATAAGGATAGATTTAAGATATATATTGAAAATTTTCCAGAAATAGATTTATTATATGATATGAACAATTTTGACTATAACAAATTTGAACTTTCGTGGTTTACACGTGCAAATAAAGCATTAAAAGAAAATATAGTATAAAATATAACAGCCTTTAGAGAAATTAAAAAGGTTTATAGGAAAGCGTTAGAAAGTAATAATCATGATAAAAAAAATCTTAATGAATATTTACAATACTTTGATAAAGTATAAAAAATATTTTAATTATTATGTAAGGGATAGCGAAGGTTGGATCATGTAAATTTATTTCTTGTATTAGAGGCAACTTTGGCTTAAATTTTCAGTCATACAACTTTCCATTAGGCTAATAATGCATTGCTATTATACTATCGATAATTATATAAGTTACCATCATAAAGGAGGCTGAGTAACAGTAAATTAAGGGCATGGCAATATTTGATGTTAATATTAATATATGAGGAGGTATTTTATGTACAAGAAAGAGGAAAACGAAATAGGAACAATTACAAAGACGATTGAAACAGAGGTGGTAGTCTGTGGAGGTGGTACCGCTGGTATTATTACAGCGCTAACAGCCGCAGAAAATAATGCTAAAGTTATTTTGCTTGAAAAGGGAAATAATTGTTATCCACCACGTACTTTTATTGGAGCAATAGGTTCAAAAGTACAGAAGGAACATGGAGTAGAAATAGACAGAAATAAAATTGTAAATGAATTATGTCGTCATGCCTGTTATAGGATAGATCAAAGATTAATTAATCTTTGGGCAGATGAAAGTGGGGAGATGATGGATTGGTTGTGCAACATAATGACAGATAATGGTATGAAAGTCACACTTGAAACCGATATAAATAATAATATGAATATAAGAGAGTGGTCAACATGCCATAGTTTTTATAATGATAATTCAGAAGATAAAAGAAAGCCTGTAAAAATACTTGAAGAAAGAATGAAAGCACATGGAGTTAAGATAATGACAAGAACCCCAGTGATTCAGTTGGCAACTGATGATGATAAAGTATCAGGCGTTATTGCTAAAAATTCGGATGGAGAATATATTCAAATAAATGCAAGTAAGGGAGTTGTTCTCGCCACGGGTGGTTATTCTAATAATATGGAAATGTTAAAGGAATTAAATCCAATTGCTGCATCTAATATAACTTCACTCCCATTAACACAAGGTGTAACAGGTGATGGAATTAAAGCTGCTAAAGAAATAGGAGCTGAAATGGATCCTATTTCCACAGCAATGATTTTTGATCGTGAAGCAGTAAAACCAGGTAAAGTAGCAGGAGAACCATTTGAAGGTAAAATGTTTTGGTTAGGTAGTCAGCCATTCCTCAAGGTAAATAAATTAGGTGAGCGTTATACAAATGAATCAGTTCCATATGATTTTTGTATACATGCTGCTAGTATGCAGCCAGGTAAAGTGTGGTGCTCTATATTCGATTCAAATTGGAGGAAAGACGTACTTAAATTTCATACAATTGGTTGTTCACGAGTTGTACTTCCAGAAGATAATGAAAAATATCCATGTAACTTTAATATGGAAATTATAGAAGGAATGAATGAACAATTGTTAAAAGCTGGTTATATGCAACAGGCCAACACAATTGAAGAACTTGCTGAAAAATTAATGCTTCCTCCTCAAACATTAAAGACAAACATATATCGTTATAATGAATTATGTGAAAAGGGTGAAGATAAAGATTTCGGAAAGACATCTTTTCGTATGAGACCTATTGTTAAGGCACCATTTTATGGTATAACTGTAGGTGGTAATTTATTATGTACATTAGACGGCTTGAGAATTAATATAAATATGCAGGTATTAGATAAAAATATGGAGCCAATTAAAGGACTATTTGCAGTTGGAAACGATAGTGGCGGCTTCTTTGCATATTCGTATCCAGAACTAGCTCCAGGAGTTGCAGCAGGCAGATCTATGACATTTGGTCGCCACGTAGGTAAATATTTAGCGGATTTATAACTCATATTGCGCACAATAGATTTCAAAAATTTATATCTCAACGTTTAATCCCATATCATGTGTTAAATGATACGGGATTAAATTCAAATAATATTAGTAGGTAAACAATATCAATATGGAACTGGCAATCATTTTGTAGCTATATTAGGTAGTATATGTGTTATATTATTGGTTTGTATTCAACTTTTTAAGATAAATAAATTTAGAAGTGTTATATTGATTTTTTAAGAATATATTCGAGTATTGATAATGGGCGCGGAAGTTCTTATAGTTTAGCAAGTACAGTAAAGTCTATTATATTGGCATTTATAATAGACTTTACGTACAAAACATTTAATAAGAGAACTTTAAATATATAAGTTGTATATAAAACAATACATGCCGTAAAACACCATCAATATAATTTTATATAAATCCAAACTAATAAAAAAACTTTTAGAGTGAGGATTTTACATGGATACTTTATCTTTTAATGATATAAATAAACAAAAAGCGTAAGTATGTATAAAAGATACTCTGTTATACTAAGAACCCTTGAAGGGGTTAACAATAAAGAAATAGGCAAAATGGATAGCTTAGAAGCCCGTCCCGTAGGCAATTATATTAGAAATTGCAAATTAAATTGATAGACAGGGTTCAGAATGAAACATATTCCAGGTGCCAATAAAAAGTATCACGAAGGGAAGATAATTATGATTCTAGATAATGCTAGAATTCATCACGCAAAATTAGTACAACCATTTTTTAATACACACAAGAATAGCCATGAAGATCATGAATAATGATTTTCATGGCTATTCTTAGCATAAAGACAGATGGTCATCAACTAATATTTATAATTGATGGGAATACTCCGATAAATGTATAATGAAAATCCCGAGGTAGTTGCAGAAACTAAAGGGATTAATAAGTGTCAATCAACAGAGCCTTTAAATCAAGCCAATAATGAAGTTAGCAAAGTAGCAGGATGCTATCAATACAGCTGTGTGTAGACATTGATGGATTTTGGAAGGAATATGATAAAACCAAATAAGAAAAATTTTATACCACAGTTAGTGTATGCAATCAGCAAGGCTAACAATGAAGATATTATTAAATTAGATAAGACAGAAATTATTATATTCAGGACTATACCAAACATGGATAAAAAGTTAAAATTAGTCAAAAATAAATGTTAAAATGAAAACATAAATATAAATAATTGGTAAAATAAATAAAATATGTATTGAAAAAGTGCAAATTGAGTTTTATAATATAAGTATAAAAATACAAATAATAACAAGAGGTGTAAAAAAATGAAAAAAGAAAATTATTATTTATCAGATGAATTACCAGAAATTAAAGCACATTCCAATACGGAGTTTTGTCCATTAATTTATGAATTAATACCAGCACATGGATGTGAATTTCAATGTACATATTGTAATGTATATAGCTTGAAGAAAGAGAAGACATTTTTGCCTGTAAAAGTATTTAAGAACTATCCTGGATTAGTAAGAAAAACAATAAAGGAACATCGTGAAAAAGGAGAAAAGCCAGTATATTACTTTTCACCTAAAACAGATATATTTCAAAGACCATTAATAGAAACTAGAGTAACACATGAAATCTTAAAGGTACTTATAGAAGAAGAGGCACCATTTATTTTAGTAACAAAAGGGAAATTACCAGATAATGAAATATTGGAACTGTTGAAGAAGAGTAAAGGTAGAGTACTTATTTCTTATGGTATGAAATGTCAAGAATATGCTGATGCATTAGAGCCTAATGCTGCAACCTTAGACGAAAGGTATGAATTAGCTAAAATATGTGCAGAAAATAATATTCCAGCAATGGGAATAATTGAACCGATTTTGCCATTAAAAGATTTAAGTTACGTAAAAGGTATTCTTAAGAAATTTGTTGATTTAGGAATAGATCATTTTGCAATTGATTTTGCTAGAATTAGTAAAGTTTGCCTTGAAGATTTAATAGCAAAAGTACCAGAATTAAGTGAACTAAGAGATATTTATTATCGTGATGATGCAGTAGCACAAGATTTTGAGACAGGCCCATATAAGAGAGAAGTAGTTCGTAGATATGCTCCATCAAATGAATATTTAAAGAAAAACTTTAATTTGATTAAGGACTATGCTGAAAGTATGGGCGCAACAGTAAGTATATGTAACTATTTTAAAGTAAAAGGAATAAATTCATCAGCATATAAGAGAGGCTTTTTATGCTTTGGAATTTACGATGAAGAAAGGGCTAAAGAGTATTTAATTCTAGATAGTGACTGTTGTTCAACTTGTGAAAGTAAGTAGTTACAAAGGGAGGTAATAAAATGGAAGAAGATATAAAGAACTTATCTGATATCATTAGTGGATATAAGAAATATAGAAAAGACAGAATATCTTTAATTTCATCTGAAAATGTAACATCTAATTTGATGAGATTATCCTTAAGCTTAGGATTAAGTGATCAATATTGTTCAAGGTTACCTTCAGATGCTGATAAAGTTGATAATTTGACATTTAGTAATATCTCTCCATTAGATGAAATAAACTACAAAACTAGAGAATTAGTTATGGATTTATTTAATGCAGAAGAATGTGATGTTAGACCACTTTCAGGATTAAGTGGAATGACAGTTTTATTAGCTTCATTATTAAATTGTGGTGATACTTTGTTTAAAGTAGAAGATAATCATGGAGGTCATTTATCTACTGCACCTTTATGTAAAAGTATGAATATAAATTACTATAATATGAATTTAGCAGATAATTATAGATTGAATTTAGATACAATTTATAAATTAAATAAAGAACATAAACCTAAAGTTGTGTTTTTAGATTCAAGTTATGTTTTATTCCCTTATCCTGTTAAGGAAATTAGAGAAATTGTAGGAGAAGACACAACAATAATATATGATGCTTCTCATATTACAGCACTTATTGGAGCATCATTATTCCAAGATCCTTTTAAAGAAGGAGCTAACATTATACATTCAACTACGCATAAAGCATTGTGGGGGCCACAAAAGGCAATGATATTATTTAAGAAAAAGGATGAATCTGTAGATAAAGTACGAAATATAATAAAAGATTTTGTGTCAAATACTCATTTACATCATATTCTAGCGCTTTATATAGCACTATTAGAGTACAAGTATTTTGGAAAAGAGTATGCTATTAATCTTCAAAATAATACAAGGAGTTTTGCAGAAAGTTTGAGTAACTATGGTTTAGACATATCAGCAAAAGAGTATGGATTTACACAATCAAATCAACTATGGATTAATTTTGGTACTAAAGGGGAAGCAATAAGACAATTTAAAAAACTAGAAAAGATAAATGTATCTGCTAATATGATATTCCTACCTAAAAATGAATGGGGATTAAGACTTGCAGGAAATGAATTAACAAGATATGGAACAGGAAAAGATGAATTTGATAAGTTGGCAAGAATATTAAGCAATTTATTCTTAGAAAGAAAAAGCATAGAGAAATTACATGATGAAAGCGTTGATTTTAAGAGAAGTTTAGGAGATATTAAATATAATTTCGATAAAACTCCAGAAGGTAAAAAGTTAATTGAATATATAAAAAATACTATAAATTAATTTCATATATCTAAGTAAGTTGGTGATTAAATGAATCCAAGTGAGTTGAAATTTTGTTATATAGATACAAATAGTAATTATTATAAACAAGCAGTTAAGTTGAGATACGAGGTCTTTTATGAGCCTTCTGGCGTAGGATTGGAAGGAGTCTATGATGCTGTGGAAAATGCGAGTATTCATTTAGTGGCAGTAATGGCTGATAAAGTTGTTGGATATTTAAGGTTAACAGTAAAAGGTGATAGAGGTCAATTATCTCAGTTTGTTGTTGATGAAAGTAAAAGAGGACAAATAGCAATATCAAGAGGGTTAGTTGAGAGACTTGTTACAAAAGCTAAGGAACTATCAGTTCATGAAATATGGGGAGAAATACGTCTTCATGTTGCAAAAACAGCTAAACTTTATGGATTTGAAGTATCAGATGAGGTCTTTGCTTCTAAGAAAACAGGAATACCTCACAGAAGAATAAAAATGATTATTTAATAAAAATAGAGGTGATTATGCTGGAAAAATCCGAATTTAAAGAAAATTTTAAAAAATATAGTAATGAATATGAAGAGTTTAAAAAATATAGTAATGAAGAAAAAGATCTTAATAGACAAAAGAAGATAAATGAAATAGTTAGATATGCTGCGCTTAATTCTAAGTTTTACAAAAAATTATATAGTAGTATTGATTTGAATGACGATGTGGATCTTGAGAAATTTCCAATAATAAATAAGGATAGTATAAAAGAAAACTTTGAAGATGTTGTAACATATAATGATATATCAAAAGTACAGTTAAAAGAATATTTCAAGAGTCCATTTGATTTTGAAAAGAGATATTTAGATAAGTATTTAGCTTTTCATACTTCCGGATCCACAGGAAATCCAGCCTATATAATATGGGGAGAACGAGAATTTGCAATTACTACAGCAAGTTATTATCTAAAACTTATAGATTTAATTAAATCAAAAATTAAGGCTAATAATGATATTAATAAGATTGCATATATTGGCATAATGGATGACTATGTAGGGGGAAATTCATGGGCTTATTCCATGAAGAATCTTGTGAATTTGAGGATGTTTTCAGTATTTTCCCCAAAAGAAGAACTTTATAAGCAGCTCAATGAATTTAAACCTAATTTGCTTATGACAAAACCAAGTTTATTAGGAGAGCTTGCAAGAAAGCAGAGAGATGGAAAGATTAGTTTAAATCTTAAAAAGGTAATCTTTGCTGGAGAGATGATATCTCCAAATGATTCAAGAGATATAGAAAAATATTTTGGGGTAAAAGCAAGTAATAGTTATTCAACATGTGAAACAGGACCTATTGCATTTCAATTTAATGAATCAATAGAGGAATTAAGTATATTTGAGGATATGGTTTATGTTGAACTAGTTAATGATAATGGAAAAAGAATAAATGAGTATTATAAAGAAGGAAATATTGTAGTCACAAATTTATATAATAAAACAATGCCATTTATAAGGTACAATTTGGCAGATAGAGCCTTTTTTATACCTAATAAAGTTGATGATAGGTTAAACAAAATAAGTTACATTTTGGGTAGAGGAACATCATTCTTTATATTTAAAGATTTACAAGGAAAAGAAATAAAGGTATCTGAATATCCTTTCTGGAGTTTATATGTTCCAGGTATAACAAGATATCAAGTAATACAAAAAGAAAGTTCTACATTACAAATTAAAATTCAATGGGAAGAAAATATTAAAGAAGAAGAAAAAGAAAAAGTATTTGGAGCTTTTAATAAGAAATTATATCGTATATTAGATGGATATAAGGGTTTGAAGGAGAGCCTGCAGATAAAATATGAAACTGTATCAAAAATAAACCCTAATAGTGCAGGAAAGATACAAGTTACATTTCACCTATAAAAATATTGCAGAAATATTTAAATAAAATATAAGCATCTATTAGGAGGATTAATAATGGAAGTAGAAGAGGTAGTTGATTTTAATAAAAAACATATGAATAAAGTTACTAATATATTTCAAGCTATCATGGGAGAACATTTTCATTGGGGATATTTTAAGCCAGGAATTTGTGAATTACATCTAGCACAGTCAAGATTGATTGATGAATTGGTGAAAATATCAAAAATAGATAAAGAAAAAAGCGTACTTGATGTTGGTTGCGGAGTAGGCGGTACTGTTAAGTATATGTGTAAAAAGTATGGATGTACAGCAATGGGGATTAGTAATAGCAAAGTTGGAATGGATGAAGCAACAAAAGGATTAAATGATGACAATCAATTGAAAAATGTTTCTTTTAAGGTGGAAGATGCTTTAGATAACAATCTTCCAGATAATTCTTTTGACGTACTTATTATGATAGAAGCAGCATATATGATACCAAATAAAGAAAAGTTGTTTGCAGAGAATTATAGAGTACTTAAAAAAGGCGGTATTATGCTAATTTGTGACAATATGAGTTTGAGGAAAATGACTATTAAAGAGATGATAAAGCATAACGAAGGAATCATTGCATTGAAAAAAATATTTGGTCAAGGTCAATATATAACTTTAAATGAATATATAGACATTGCTAATAAAATTGGATTTTCTAATGTTGAAGTAATTAAATTGGGTGATCAAGTTTATCAAACCATTAATTATGTTATTAATAATATAATTAATAACTATGATAACTTAGTATGCGAATTAGGTAAAGAGAATGTTGATAATTTTATGGAAGCTTGGAAAACTACTAAAATATTATGTGACGAGGGAATTTCATCATATGGTGTTATTAAGGCAATAAAGAAATAATGAAATATTGGGGGGAGTGTTAAGTGAAAATAAAAGTGAAGATAGCTCAAAAGGCTGCTTGGAATAATGATAATACAGGATATGAATCTATACCATTGGCTGCGGGTTATCTAAAAAGCATGGCTTATGACAATCAATATATCAAGTCAAATATTGATATTGATATATGCAATTTTAATGGATCAGCTGAAACAATATCAATAATTAGAGATATGTTTGCTGAACAGCATGTAGAAATAGCTTGTTTTTCCATGTTTGGATGGAATTATAATCAATTTGCAAATGTGGCAGATACATTTAAACAATTAAACCCAAAGGGATGGGTTATTTTCGGAGGTACACATGTAACAAATCAAGCTACTAAAGTATTTAAGAAGTATCCTGCTGTAGACATAATTATTAATGGCGAAGGAGAATTAACTTTTTGTGAGGTTTTACTAGCATATTTAAATAATAAGTCTATAAGTGAATTGAGCTATATAAAAGGAATTTCATTTAGAAATGAAGATAGGGAAATAGTAACAACAGAACCAAGAGAAAGAATTAAAAACTTAGATATAATACCTTCACCATTTCTAACTGGAGCAATTGACCTAACCAATGAAGAGGGAAAGTTTAAATATGATGTTGCACTTATAGAAACCAATAGAGGTTGTCCGTATAAATGCGGATATTGTTTTTGGGGTGGTGCAACAGGTCAAAAGATTTATAATTTTTCAATTGAACGACTAAGGGCTGAAATAGAGTTATTTGCAAAACTTAAAGTTAATGATATTTGTTTGTGTGATTCAAATTTTGGGTTAACAGAACACGATGAACAATTTTTCGATATTTTATTAGAGGCACGTGAAAAGTACGGATATCCAAAATGTATTATTACATCATGGGCTAAAAATAAGACACAAATATTTTCAAGAATACTAAAAAAAGTGAAAGATAGCAGGTTTATGACATCGTTCTCTATATCGTTGCAATCATTGTCTGAAGATGTTTTAAAAAACATGGGGAGAGTTAACATGAAGCGTGATGATTGGAAAAAGGTAGCCAAGGATTTAAGAAAAGATGGACTTGATGTTTATGGTGAGTTAATATGGGGACTTCCAGGTGAAACTCCGGATTCATTTTTCAAGGGATATGATATTATGTCAGAAGAAGTTACACGTATAGCAGTTTATCCTCACTTATTAATTCCAAATACAAAGTATTCAATGAATAAAAATCAATATGGAATTGTTGGTTGGAAAGCAGGTAAAGATGACTTTGAATATGTACTTAAGCATAATACAATGACTTTCGAAGAAAATTGTAAAATGCATAGATTTATATTTTGGGCTAGGCTTCTTGCTGAATATTCTTTACTTAGACATATATGGATACCAATCAGAAAAATTGCTAATATAACACAATCTCAAGTTTTATTGAATTTTGATAATTGGATAGATCAACAATCTGATGATACATGTAAGATGTTAAGAGAATATCGTGATGAAGTAGTTAAAAGTTTGGATGCTTATCGAATAGAAGATGAACTTAATTATTTTTTTAAAACTAAAAAGGTAAAAGAGATAGTTAATAAGTGGTGGAATGAAGAGATAATAAAAAAGGTACCTAATAAATATAAGGACTTCTTTAAGGAATTAATGATATATGATTTGTTGACTATGCCTATATATGGAACAGGAACTATGAAAATTAGTGATAAAAGTGACATACAGTATTTAGATGGTTATCCTTTAAAAAAAGTAGGAAATGATAATTACTATATGCTACAAGATGTTAAGTTTGAATATGATATACCTGAATTAGAGAAAGAAATTAATTTTGGAGAAATCCCTGAAAAAATAGAGAAGAATATATATACAACTACATTATATTATAAAGTTGGTTTTTCTGATTATATTGCTAATCATGAATTTTATAATCAATTTGTAGGGATGTTTGAGAATAATATTAAGGAACATAGTAAGGAATTAGCATTAGTTTAATGAGTAAACTTGCAATTGCATGATTGAATGTTTCTTGAAAGGATGTAAAAGTTTTATGGATGACTTAATAGTAAATAAAGTTATGAAGATAATGAAAAAATTTTCAAAAGATACAGAAGATAATATTCTAATAAATCTGGACACCGATTTGGTAAACGAACTTAGATTTGATTCTATAATGACAATAAAGATGATGATAGAGTTAAATGAAGAATTTAATATTAATTTAGCAGAAATAAGTGATGATTTAAATTTTAGTGACATTAAAAAGGTGTCAGATGTAGTTTCACTTATTGAAAAGTGCATAAAAAACGAATAATTTATACTATAAATTTAATTATATAATGAGGTGATATTTGATGAAAGAATTCCCAAAGTTTATGAAAAGTCAGAAAAATCGTATTGATAGTTCACAGCAAAATACTAAAGATATTGATGGATATTACTATACAGGAGAAGATGGAAGCCAGATGGCGTTTTGGACATGTTATGAAAATAGAATTTCCAAAGAGCATCAACATGAATTTGATGAATACATGATTTGTGTTTCTGGAGAGTATATCGTAACAATGAATGGCAAAGAGTATGTCCTTCATCCAGGAAATGAATTATTCATTCCTAAGGGTGTACTACAAGGTGGAAGTTGTAAAGCAGGAACTAGAACAATACATGCATTTGGTGGAACAAGAATAAAAAAATTATAGTAATGTATAAACATTTTACTATAATTTCTTTAGTTATTTAAAGAGGTGTGTATATGGCATATATAAATTATTTAAATTACTATATTTCAAGTAATATGGAGAAGTCAACAAAAATACTAAAAGAATATGGTTTTAGTGATGAAGAGGCAAAAAAATTTAATAAGAAAACAGGATTAAAAAACATTTCTATAATTAAATCAAAAAGTGAATTTGATATATATAATGAATTATTAAGTGACTTTTTTATACTGCCAGAAGTTGAAACAAAAGATATTACAAATATTATGTATATAAATATGTTAGGTTTTGAAAACAAAGAATGTCTACCATATGCCATACAAAAGAAATATAAGATGGACAAGGCAACAGTAATTTTATTAAATGAAAAATGTGGAGCAACTGTACAAGCTCTTGAGCTTACAGATGCTTTAATTGAAAAAGATGCTTCTAAAAAAGTTTTGATATTATCCACTGTAATTAGTGAAAAAGATAGATTTATAGATACAACAATACTTGGAGATGCAGTAGGAATTATGTATATTTCGGCTAAGAGTAGGGGAATGAAGATTTCTGATACGATTAGTTTTACTGATGGACAATATAGTTTAGACATGTATGAAAATAAAAAATTTAATCTACAAGTTTATAATGTAATATTAAAAGGATCGTCTATCATTAATAATATTTTATTGAAAAATAATTTAAAAATGTATGATATAGAACTAATTATTCCCCTAAATATTAGCTATGCATCTATGGATTTATACAGCAGCTTGTTGAAAGTTAACCTAAATAAATTCTATATGGATAATATCCCCAAGGGCGGCCATTTAGGTGATGTTGACACAATTAGAAATCTAACTGATGTTATTAGAAATTACAATTTGCAAAAGGGTGATAAAGTAATAATTTATTCTTTAGGATACAAGTTGTACGATATAACTTATTACGCAATGTTATTAGAAATATAAAAAAGTTAAAGTAGGAATAAAGATGAAATTTAAATTACATCATATTGCATATGCAACAAAATCAACAGATAAATCCATTGAATCTTTTAAAAATATATATTGTAATATCATTACATATAAGAAGTTAGAAAAAAGTCAGAATGTTTATTACACATATTTAGGTAGTGAAGTTGATCAGCAAATGATTGAATTAGTTGAGCCTTACGGTGAAAGCACACCAATTGATAATATTTTAAAAAATTCTGATTGTGTACTGTATCATATATGTTATGAAGTTGATGATTTAAAAGAAGCAAAGGAATACCTTACAAAAAGAGGCTTTTTTATGGTCACAAAGCCTTTTGAACCTGAATATGAAAAGGGAACATTAGTATGTCATTTCTTTAATCCTTATAGTGGAGTAACAGAGATTTTGTGTAAGGGAGGTAGCTGTTAATATGAAAGATTTAATACAAAAATTAAGAGATAATGAAGTTAATACTATAGAATATGTAGAAAATAAAAAGAAACGTAAAAAGACATATAGAGAAATGTATAATGATACTATGAACGTATATAAACACTTAGAAAAAATAGGATTAAAAATAGGACAAAAAATAGGCTTATTATGTAAGAATAGATATGAATTTATAATATTAGATTTAGCTTGTTTATATGGAGGCTATATTTTTGTACCACTTAACTATGAAATATTTAAGAATAAGATTGAAAGAGCTAAAACTATATTTGATTTATCATTTTTAGTGGCAGATGAAGAAATAAATATTCAAAATGATTATATTATAAATATTAAAGAAATAACAAAATCATTTAATAAAATTCCAGCTAAAGAATTGAATAATCTAGATACTCAATGTGCTTTTGACGATAATGATGATTATACAGTTATTCTAACATCAGGTTCAACAGGAGAACCTAAAGGAATGTATGTAAAATTGAAGTCACCTAGTCATTTTATAAAGACATGTATAAGTAAGTTCAACTTTGAACAAGATGATAAAGTAATAATATTCCTTCCTTTAACACAATTCTCTTCAAGATGTTATTACTATAGTGCAATCTTATTAGGAATTAATATGTGTTTGAGCATTCCTACAACAGTAATGTTTGATTTACAGTATTATAAACCTACAGTATTACAAGGAGTTCCATACTTTTTTGAAAGTTTATATGAAACATTTTACTCAAAAATTAAAAATGATGAGCAGAGTTATAAACTATATAAGGATTTCATAAATAATAAGAATATTATACCTAAACATGTACTCAGAGAAACACAGAAAAAGTTATTTAAGGGTATATATGATTTCTGGGGTGGACGAATGAAGTATTTAATTACTGGTTCAGCACCAATAAGAAAAGAAGTACTAGAATTTTTTAATGATATAGGAATTATATTATACGAAGTATACGGATTAGTTGAAACTGGACTTATAACAATGAATTACCCTGGATACGAAAAAATAGGCAGTGTAGGAAAAGTACTAGATGATGTAGAACTTATTTTGGATAAAGACAACAATATTTATATAAGAAGTGATTATGCGTGGGCAAGAAGTTATATAAATACTGATGATAAGACAAATAAAGAGATGTTTAGAGAAGATGGAACTTTAGCGACGGGAGATACAGGACATATAGATAAAGATGGCTTTTTATATTTAGATGGAAGGTCAAAAGATATTATAGTTTTATCTAATGGCAAAAAAGTATCGCCAGTATCACTTGAATCAAAAATCAATAAAATTGATTTAGTAAAACAATCTGTTGTATATGGAGATAATCATCAGTATATTATTGCAGTTATAGTGAAAAACGATGAAAAAACAAGTCGTGCAGAAATAAAGGAAGAGCTAAATAAATTGAATGTTTCTTTAAATAAGGATGCAGAAGTACATGATTTCATTATAGTAAATGAGCCCTTTTCTCGTGAGAATAACCAGATAACACCGAATA
Source organism: Clostridium akagii DSM 12554 (assembly GCF_000686725.1). Classification (GTDB taxonomy): domain Bacteria; phylum Bacillota; class Clostridia; order Clostridiales; family Clostridiaceae; genus Clostridium_I; species Clostridium_I akagii. The sequence continues at coordinate 16,841 of NZ_JMLK01000018.1, forward strand.
TGAAATTAAATAGAAAAAAAATTATAGCCACATATAAAATAGAACTTGAAAATCTTTATTAAAGGAGATAATTAAATGATAGATGTGCACTGTCATATGGCAAATATAAAAGTATTTTCTAAATATTTTATAAATGGGATAATTAAAGATTTAAATGACTCAATAAGTATAGGTAATGATAGTAATGTAAGTGATTTTGTAAAAATTATGTCCATGAATGTGTTATCAGATAATGAAGGGAAAAAAATAATAAAACAAATGGATGATGCAGGAATAGATAAATCTGTTTTATTGATAATAGATTTATTTTATAACTCTGCTGAATGTGATGGAGGAGAAAAAATAAAGCAGGTGCATGAATATTATTTATCCCTATTAAAAAAGTATCCAGATAGATTTATTGTTTTTGCTGGAATAGATCCAAGAAGAGGTAAAAGTGGAGTGGATTTATTTGAGAAAGATATAAAAGAATATAATTTTAAGGGATTAAAACTATATCCCCCATGTGGATTTGAAATTAATGATAAAAGTTTAGATCCATATTATGAATTATGTGATTATTATCACCTTCCTGTTTTAATACATACTGGTCCATCGTTAAAAGATATGTATTTATCAACTAAGTATCCTTATACATTAATTGAAGTAGCTAAAAAGTATAAAAATGTTAACTTTATTTTAGCGCATGCAGGTATTTTGTATTATGAAGAAGGATTAAAATTAATACAAAATTATAAAAATATATATTTGGATATATCCGGGTTTGAGAGGGTGTCTAAGAATAAAACTGAATTTCAAGAAAAAATGAAAAGCTTATTTAAGTATGCTCCAGATAAAGTACTGTTTGGTACTGATTGGCCTTTATATAGTTTCAATGTTACTCAAAAGACATGGGTGAATTATGTTAAGGAAAATTCAGGCTTAAGTGACAAGAAACTAGAAAAATTATTTGATACAAATGCTAGAAAAATTATCGATATTTAAGATGTTTTTTAATACGCACTGACTAATAATTGAAAAAATGCAGAATAACGCAAAAGGGGGTGTGGGCATGTTTAAGTTTGATGATGAACAAAAAGACATTCATAATCTTATAAATATGTTAAAAAGTAAAATATGTATTTTTAATAACAATAACAATAGCGATATAAGCGATTTTATGGACAATGCTATAAAGGTACTGATGGATAACTACTTATTTTCTTGTACGATTCCAGAAGAATATGGCGGTTGTTTACTAAGTAATAAGTTAGCATTTACCATACTTTATGAAGTGTCAAAGTTAAATCCATCCCTGGCACAAATTTTGATGGTTCATAATTTTGGATTTTGCAAATTAATAGACTTATATGGGAGTGAAGCACAAAAGGAAAAGTATTTAGCAAAAGTACAAAGTGAAGGTGAAATTGGAATATTTGCATTTCATGAAGCTAGTGGAAGTAATTTAAGCGATATAAAATTATCAGCTAAAAAAAGCGGAAGTTATTATATTATAAATGGAAGAAAAACTATGATTACTTATGCAGATAAAGCTGACTATGCTATCATTGGAGCAAAAGTTGAAGGTGAGGAAAATCATTATTCATATTTTGTTGTGGATTTAAAAAATACTAAGGAAATTAGTTTTAGTAAAAATGAGAAAACATTAGGCATGGATGGAGTTCGTTTGGGAGAAATTAATTTTATTAATTGTAAGATTGATTTACAAAATAAAATAGGAGAAAAGAAAGAATTTGGGGAAATTAGTGGAGATATAGTGGGTTATTTAAGAGCTGGAAATGCTGCTATTGCATTAGGAATTGCTGATAGTGCCTTCAATGAAGCTGTTAAATATGCTAAAAATAGGATTATTGATGGAAAAAGTTTAATTGAAGAAGGTATTTGTAAAAGTAAAATAGGAGAAATGTACAGTAAGTTAAAGAGCATAGAAGTGATTGTATTTAATCTATATAAGCTGTTAGATGAAGAGGAGGGAAAAGATATCTTCGTTAATTCATCAATAGTTAAATATATAGTAACAGAATCAGCTGCACAAATATGTAATGATTCATTGCAAATACATGGTGGTTATGGATATATAAAAGGTATTCCAATTGAGCAGTTATATAGAGATATTCGAATAACTACAATTAATGGAGGTACTTCAGAAATTTTAAAATTAGTAATTGGCAGTTTGGTAAATGAATTTATGTAAGATAGATTTTATATGGAGGAGGTGTTGAAAGAGCAGTGAGAAAAAAATGTGTTTTAGCTACCTTAGGACCAACTGGGACTTGCAGTGAATATTGTGCCAAGTTTTTTTTGAGTAAGGAAGATATAGATGCGGATATACTGTTATTAGATACTTTCGAAGCAACAATAAATGAATTAATAGAGGGAAATGTTAATTATGTATTAATTCCATCAGCATATGTAAAATTTGCTGAGATTGTGTTTGAAAATCTTAGCAGGATAAAGATTTTAAAATCATTTGTATATAATACTCCAAGAATGGTGAGTGTTAAAAAGGCAGGTTTTATGGGGAATGTAAAAAAAATAGCCACTCATCCATCACCAAGTAGTTTGATAATTAATGAGTTTAAGGATGCAGAAGTAATCTATGCTAAAAGTAATAGTGAAGCAGCAAGAATGCTTAATGATGGTGAAGTTGATGCATGTATTACAACAGAAATATGTTCAGATAAATATAAATTTAGAGTTATCAAAGATTTTGGAGTTGTATCAATGAGCTGGAATATATTTGAAAGGGTGAATGTTAATGTGATGGAATGCGTATCAAAAAGAAAATTTACACAAAAAGGTGATATACAAGAGATATATATTGAAAGAAATAGAGAATTAATAGTAAATTTTATAAGTGAAAAATCATTATTTCAAATGCATAACCATGAAGAAGCACAAGAAGTATTAGGTGTAGATGGACAATTTCAATTAATAGTAGGTGAGAATAGTTGCTTTATAAGTGAAGGAGACTATCAATTTATTAAAAGCAATATTCCTCATTCAGCAGTTCCGGTAACTGATTTCATATCGATAGATGTTAAAAAGGATATGAATATCTCAGAAAATAAAAACAATACTAAGGTAAAAATACTAAAGTCAAAAGATTTGGATAATATTATTAATTTAAGCAAGGAGAGCATTATTGCAGTTACTAAAGATGCAGTAATATATGATAGAAATTCAGAATGTTTACTAGAAGCGTTAAAAATGTATAAAGGATTAAAAAAATTGGATGTTAAAGTTAAGTTTAAAGAAGATGAAGGAAAATTATTAATAATTACTTTTTAGGAAAAGGGTGTAGTTATGAATAAAAGTTTAATTAGTGGAGGGGAGTTGGTTATACAAGAATTATCCAAAGAGGGCATAAAAGATATATTCACCCTAGTTGGTAACCAGGTTTCACCAATTCTTGTACATGCTTCTCAGTATAATTTAAATGTAATTTCTACAAGGCACGAGCAAGGTGCTGTATATATGGCTGATGGATGGGCACAGGTGAAAAGAAAGGCTGGTGTAGCAATTGTAAGTGGTGGGCCAGGGTTTACTAATGCTTTAACAGGAATCATAAAATCGTTTTATGCTCATACACCGTTGTTAGTGATAATAGGAAATGTAGTAAAATCTCAAAAAGATAATGGAGTTCTACAAGATATAGATCAGTTGGAAATAGTACAAAAGTACACTAAATGGAGCAAGGTAGTATATTCAACAGATCGAATTCCTGAATATATTGAGCGAGCTTTGACAATTGCCAATACTGGAACTAGAGGGCCAGTTGTACTTGAAATTCCAATTGATGTACTACGAAATTCTATAAAGTATGATGTGAAAGTTGAAAGAAAGTTTGCGGTTGATTTATTAATATCTTCATCAGACCAAAATTTGGCACAAGTTATTAATATTATAAAAGCATCTAAAAAACCAATGGTGATTATTGGCGATGAGGTATATTATACCAGGGCAGAAAAAGAAGTGTTTGACTTTATAAAGCAGGTTAATATTCCTGTTTATACTATAAATAAGGCAAGAGGAGTAATTCCTGATGATGGTTTATGCTTTGGTTCAGGGAGAGTGATTGAAGGAGGAAATCAGTTATATTCTTACAAAGAAGCTGATTTAGTTATCACAATTGGAGTTTTTTCAGACTACCAAATGGGTCAATTCTCCTCAAAGTATTTTAAAAATGTGAATAAGATAGTAAGTTTTAATATTAATTCAGAAGTTAACCTAAATTCAAATTTTAGAAGCGATGTACAAGTCAGTGGAAGCTTAAAAATTAATTTAGAAAAATTAACTAAAATTATCGAAAGTAATAATTATGAGTTTAATTACAAATCCTGGTTAAAAGAACTAAGTGAGCATAGAGATAATTTCTATAGATTACTAAAAAGCTATAGCTCTAATGAAGAAAATAAATTAAAAGCTGTTGATGTCTTTGATGCAATACAACAACATATGAAGCAAAATACTATTATTGTCATTGATGGATCTAATGCAATGTTTTGGGCATCAGTATTGTTAAAATGCCAGTTCCCTGGACAGCTGATAATAGCACCAGATGGAATGTATGGACCTATGGGCACTGGCGTTGGACTAGCTATTGGAGCTAAAATAGCAAATCCTAATTATGATGTTATTTTATATACAGGGGATGGATCTTTTGGATTTGATGTTGTAGATTTAGATACATTGAGAAGAGCAGGTTTAGGAATAAAAATATTTATTCATAATGATAGTACATGGGGATTATGCAAAAGTACACAATTAATTTTATATAAAGATACGGAAGCTACTGATTTAGGATTAGTCAGATATGATAAATGGGTTAATGCATTTGGTGGAATAGGTTTTTTAGTAACTGACATAATGAAGTTTAAAGAATGCATGGATAAAAATTACAATAATAATAAAACTGTATGTTTTAACCTTATAATGGATGAAAAAGAATATAGTCCTGGCACTATAGTTTTCAATGAAATTTTAAAGGGACAAAAATAAGAGATAAATAGAGAGGATGAGTAATATGTATAATTTTACAAAGATACACAAAGAACTTAAAGAAAGTGTCAAAAAATATATAAAGGATAACATTGAAAGTAAATCTAATGGCGAAAAAATAAATGATAAAGAGTTTCAAGATATTTTAAAGGGAGTAGCTCATGTTGGATATTTTGGAATGGTGGTACCTGAAAAATATAATGGAAGTGAAATGGATTTAGTATCTAGTACTTTAGTTATAAATGAACTTGCAAAGGTGAATGCATCATTAGCGCATATTGTATCAAGTGCTAACTATACTTTCTGCTATCCATTGTTAAAGTTTGGAACAGAGGAGCAAAAGAAAAAGTATTTAACAAAATGCGTTACAGGAGAAAAGCTCGGTGTTTTGTCTTGTACAGAACCTCAAATTGAAACAAAAACTATTTTCAGCGGTAAGGGAGATAAAATAATATTAAATGGTGTTAAATCATTTGTTACATCAGGAAAAATTGCGGATTATGCTTTAGTTCAAGCAACAAATTCATTTGAAGGAATGGAATTTAATAGATTAACTTTCTTAATTGTAGACCTAAAAGCAAAAGGAGTTACTATAAGTAAAGAACAAGAACCTATGGGATTAAAACAAATAGGTTTAGTAGAAATTTCTTTTAAGGATGTTGAGTTAAATAAAGATAATGTATTAGGAGAAATTAACCAGGGTGGACAAGTTCTGATGGATATTTTCAACTTAATGAAGTTAGGAGATAGTTCAATAGCATTAGGATTAGCTGAAAGAGCTTATAAAGAAGCCTTAGAATATATGAAGATTAGAAAAGCTGATAATAATGCATTAATAAATATGCAGAGTGTGCAGTTTGATTTAGCTGAAATGAAAACTAAACTAAGTTTAATGAGGTTACTAACGTATACTGTTTGCGAAAATATAGAAAAGCAGGATGCTAATATTTCAGAAGATACAAGTATGCTTAAATTATATAATACGACTGAAGCTAAGAAAATTTGTGATGCTTGTCTTCAAATGTTTGGTGGTTTTGGATATATCAAAGGAAATATCATTGAAAAAATATTTAGAGATGTAAGAGCAATGAGTATTACTGGAGGTCATTTAGCGGGAATGAAATCAATGATAGCATTTAACCTAAATTATGAGGATTAAGTGATGAGAATTGGAGTTTTTATTAATAGTGTTATGCACATTGAAAGCAAATTAATGGTGGAAGATGGATGCAAGCTTGTGAATAAAAACAAGAAATATGATTTTAATGCTTATGATCTCTATGCATTGGAGGAAGCACTTAGAATTGGAGAAAATTATGAAAATGAAGATGTTGAAGTTATTTGTATTGCTATTGGTGATGAAAACAGTAAAGATGTAATAATGAATGCATTAGCTATAGGTGCAGATAGTGGTATATATATAGATGATTATAATGCAGAATTAACTACATCTAATATTGCTTCAATTTTAAAAGATATATTTATATCAAAAAATATAGACTTAATTATAACAGGAAAAGAAATAGTTGATAAAAAGATAATTGGATTAGTTGATTATTTAGGCGGAATACTTGATATTTCAAGTGTTGATTCGGTAATAAAGTTACAATTAACTAATAAAAAACTTTGCGTTGATAAGCAGTTAGCAGAAGGTACACATCAGGTAATCAAATGTAATCTGCCTGCTATTATAGGGGTTACTAAGGGAATTAATATCCCTAGGTATCCCACATTAAGAGATATTATGAAAGCTAGAAAGAAAAATGTTGAAACATTAAAGGCAAAGGATAGAGAAAATATTAGTGCAAGTATAGAATGTGTGACAAGAATTATAAATAATAATAAAAAAAAGTGTAATTTAATTACTAATGAACAAGAAGATAATATGGAATTGTTTGTGAGTATTTTAAAAAATAGTATAAAAAATGTGTAGGAGAATATGCAGCTATGATAAAAGAAGTCTTAATAATTATTGAGTGCGATAATGGAAATATTAATGATAATTCTAAAAATTTAATTGATAATATTAGTAATGAATTTAGTGATTATAAAGTTAATGGTGTATTATTTAAAAACAAAAATGCAACAATTAATAATTTGAATAAATTAAACTTAGACAAACTATATGTAGTTGATAGAGTTGCAGACAATAAAGTTAATGAAATAAATACTATTTCAAATATCGTAAAGGGAAATAATATAAATGTAGTTATTGCAAAGGGAAATGAAAATAATAAAGTTTTATTACCTAAGCTCTCAGCGAAGTTTACTGGTGATGTCATCTATAATTGTAGTTCGTTATATGTGAAAGAAAACAGCCTTTTTGTGATTAAAGAAGGTTATTATGGAAACATATTATCTACCTATAAAGTCGAAAATATTAATTTCATATCTATTGGAATAAGCAATATATTAAAGTGTACAGTTAATAATTCAAGAGAGTGTGAAGTATTGGAGATTGAAGAAGCAAGGATTGAAACTAGTGAGTTAATAAATGTAATAGAAAGTGTAAAAAAACAAAATAAGACTAAAGATATATGTAATAGTGATATTGTAATTGGAGTGGGACGTGCATTCACATGTGAATCTGATTTGAAGATGGTATTTGAATTGGTTGAAAAAAATCGGGGCAGTAGTAGGAGCAACAAGACCATTAGTAGATGCAGAAATTATTGATTTACGTTATCAAGTTGGACAAACAGGAAGGACTATTTCACCTAAATTATACATTGCATTAGGTATTTCAGGAGCTCCTCAACATATTTGTGGAATGATAAAAAGCAGTAAAGTTATAGCTGTTAATAAAGACAAAGATGCTGAGATATTTAATTACTCTGATATAGGTTTTGTAGCTGATGTTTTCGATGTATTAAAATGTATCAATAAATGCATTAAATAAAAGTATGGGGGTGGATAAATGGAATTTAATTTAAGTGATAGACAAAAGGAATTTAAGAGAATAGCTAAAAAGTTTTCTAATGAAGTATTAAAGGATAAAGTGAAATTTTTTGATGAGAATCAGCAGGTTCCTACTGAGATAATTAAGCAGCTTTATGATCATGGATTTGGGGCAATTACAATAGAAGAGGAATATAATGGTTTAGGATGCGGCATGCTAGATTTCGCTGTAGTGATTGAGGAAATAAGTAAGGTTTGTGGATCTACTGCATTAACTTTAATTGGATCTTCGTTAGGCGCAATAGCGATAGATCTATATGGTAACGAAAGCCAAAAGAAGAAGTATCTGCCGGATATTGCTGATGGTAAAAAGTTAGCAACATTTGCTGTAAGTGAAAGTTCTGCAGGAAGTGATATATCATCAATGAAAACTATTGTTGAAGAATGTGATGATAAATATATAATGAATGGTTCAAAGTGTTGGATTACAAACGCTGAAATTGCAGATATATATGTAGTATTAAGTAAGGGAAAAGGAGATAAATACTCTACATTTATTGTAGAGAAAGAATTTGAAGGTTTTAAGTTTGGTAAAAAAGAAGACAAATTAGGAATGAGAAGTTCCAGTACTGGTGAGTTGATTTTTCAAAATTGTATTATTCCAAAGGAAAACTTATTGTACAAGTCTGGGGAAGGAATGCATATGGCAGGAAAGATTTTAAATTATTCTAGACCTATAATAGGAGCACAGGCATTAGGTATAGCTGAAGGTGCCTTTGAAGATTCAATTAGATATGCAAAAGAAAGAAAACAATTTGGTAAAAGTATTTCTTCTTTTCAAATTATAAAACATATATTGGTAGATATGTATACTGAAATTGAAGCAGCTAGGTGGCTTGTATATAATGCATGTAAAAAAATAGATGATAATGATGAAGATATACAGGTTGAGGCTTCTATAAGTAAGGTTTTTGCATCTAATACAGCAATGAAGGTCACAACTAATGCTATACAAATTCTTGGAGGATATGGCTATATAAAGGAATATCCTATGGAAAAAAGAATGAGAGATGCTAAGGTTACTCAAATATACGAAGGCACAAATCAAATATTAAATAACTTAGCTGCAAAAAGTTTATTAAATAGATATTAATATTAAATTAGAGATAAGCATAATTAATAAATAAAAATATGGAAGGAAAAATAATTAATTAGTTAAACAATATTCTTATACATCTAACATGTTGAGGGTAATGAAATTTTGCTAATGGATGTATTAAGCCGTAAAGGTGACTCAGTAATGGAGATTGCTCAGAATAAAATTCAGGTTAAAAAATTATATGTCACAAATAAATAAAAAGCTAGCATTAACATTTTAAATATAAATTAAGTGTTAGTGCTAGCTTTTCATACCTAAAAAATGCTAAAATTAGAAATAAGTTCAGAAAAATCATCTATAATAAACTTAATAAGGAAGTATCAAATAATTGCCTTTGAAAATTGAATACAATGCGGCACTATAATTACATTTATAATATTACTAAAGGGGAAAAGAAAAAATTGATTAAATTAAATAAAAAAGTAGTTACTGCTTAGTTTTAGGAGTTGTCTTAAATTTTGTTTATATATAACATTTAATAAGAGAACTTTAAATAAATAACTTGTGTATTGGTAGTGATAAAATTAAATATACCGGACATTTAAGGTGTTTTAACTGTGGATTTAGTAGTGCATAAAATTTTGGTCTCAATGGCAGTGAGATGTGAGCGTTCAGTCTCTGTTAGGCCTTCGATTATAGAGTTTACTTGACACTCAATCTCAGAACTAATCACATGTGCAAGTTTCAGTCCGGCGGAAGTTATTTTCACGTTGAATCCACGCCGATCGTTTAGAGAAATTGTGCGTTCCACGAGTCCACGACGTTCAGCACGATCGACTAGACCGGTTATGCTGGATTTGTTGAGGTTGAGATACTGAGCTAGGTGTAACATGGTTGGCTCACGATCCCGTAAAATTCCGAGTAGTCGAATTTGAATTATCGAGAGGTTATGGGTGGCTCCAACTCTGCCGATAACGGTTTGCACAAGGTACGAAAGCTGTACCAAACCATCCACGTTTGAAAGTTCGCTTTGATTTTCAAATAAATCATTGTTCATGTTTTCAACTCCTGACTTAATTGTATTCGAATAAAAGGGGACGATAACTTGTGGTTAAAACTTTTTTCTTTTTACATTATACCATAGAATCCATTGACTTTGTACGTGAAACAAACTATAATTGTTTGTAACACGAACTAAATTCAAAACTACGAATGGGGTAATTTAATGAAGACTAATGATAAAAAACCTAATATTGGAATAATCATTGGAAGCAACCGACCAAGCCGTATTGGTCGCACGGTAGCCGAATGGGTATTAAAAGAAATGAGGAACAACGGCTTAAATCTCAATTTAATAGATCTAGCAGAAATAAATCTGCCGTTTCTCGATGAACCCGAGATACCTGCGCACCACAATTACCAGAACCAGCACACTAAATCTTGGAGTGAAACAATCAGTGCGTATGATGGGTTTGTACTGGTATTTCCACAATATAACTGGGGATACCCTGCCGTTTTAAAAAATGCTATGGACTACCTGTATGACGAGTGGGCAAATAAACCTGTTAGCATAATGTGTTATGGGGGACATGGTGGTTTTCAAGCATCACTTGGAATGAAGCTTGTTACGCAAGGACTTAATATGTATAACATGTCTATAAATCCACCACTAAATATTGATGAACAATTTTTTGATGAGTATGGTCAGTTTAAAGATATTGATGCGGCTTTTGCTCGTTACAGACAGCCTATTCAGGCCCTATCATCAGAATTTATAGATTTATTAAGCAAATAAGACCAATCAATTTCTTAATAAACATTTTCTAGAATCACAAGTAAAAGGGGTGGCTTTCCACCTCTTTTTTATGGTTAATGTGAAGTAATTAGAAAAGGATAGATCATATTGGCATTTGACAATAACACCATTTAAACGTATTATTAGCTTATTCAACATAAGCATGGAGGGGAAAAATGCCAAGACCAATAAAGTGTAGAAGAATAGAAAATTTACCAAGCTTCACTTATTTTGTACCAGCGGGTAGAAGAAAATGTGAAACAGAAGAAATATTAATAAAAGTTGAAGAGTTTGAAGCTATGAGGCTTAAAGATATTGAGGACCTTAACCAAGAACAATGTGCTGAAAGAATGCAAGTTTCAAGGCAAACTTTTCAGAATATTATTGATAGTGCAAGAAAGAAAATTGCTATGGCGTTAACATACGGTAAAGCTATAAATATAAGTGGTGGAAATTATTCAAGAAACATATGCAAATTCAAATGTAGTTCTTGCAGTAATATTTATGAAATAAAATATGAAGAGGATAGAAACGTTTGTCCATCATGTGGTAGTAAAGAAGTAGTATGCAACAAAATTAATAATTTTTGTCACAAGAAATGTAATAAGCAGAATTTTGATGATAAATTGAGTCTATAAAAATATATAATGAATTACTGATATACTTAAAGATAAAAATTCAGGAGGGTTAATATGTTTTCGATTTTTGACAAGAATAATTTTAATACAATAAGTGTTCATGATTTGGATGGTAAACTAGGAAGTATTAATTTAATAGATGTTAGGGAAGGGTACGAATATGAAGGTGGACATGTACCAACAGCAAAAAATATACCAATGGGTAGGATTTTAGCCGATCCAGAAAAATACATTGATAAATCAAATGAATACCATATAATTTGTCAATCTGGTTCAAGAAGTGAAAGAACATGCACGCAATTATCAGATGAAGGATATAAAGTTGTTAATATTTCAGGAGGAACAGGGTCTTTTCTTTTGCCACTAGAAAGATAACTTGAAAGTAGAGGTAGAGCTAATATAAATACAGGAGATGATATTATGGCAGAGTGTGATTCATGTCCGTCAAATGATGGATGTTCTAAGGATAAAAAAAGGTGCATGATTGAAAATAATCCTTTAAATAATGTAAAAAAGATAATTGCTGTTATGAGTGGTAAAGGTGGAGTTGGAAAATCTTCAATTTCTGTTCTTATAGCAAAACAATTAAAACAATTAGGATATAGCGTAGGCGTTTTAGATGCAGATATAACAGGGCCTAGTATTCCAAGACTTCTTGGTTTAAAAGATAAAAAAGCTTATGGTAATAATGATATGATTTTGCCTGTTGAAACAAGTGATGGTATGAAGGTAATGTCATTAAATTTTGTAGCAGAAAATGAAGAGGATCCTGTTATTAGTAGAGGACCTATAATTTCTAATATGGTAAAACAGTTTTGGACAGGGGTATTATGGGGAGATCTTGATTTTCTAGTGATTGATATGCCACCTGGAACAGGTGATGTTGCACTAACAGTTTTGCAAACTATTCCAATAGACGGCATAGTTATGGTATCAGTTCCTCAAGATTTTGTTTCTATGATAGTTTCTAAAGCTGTAAACATGGCAAAAAAGTTAAATATTAATGTTATAGGGGTTATAGAAAATATGAGTTACATAGCTTGTCCAGATTGTGGCAAAAAAATAAAGCTTTTTAGTGGGGACAACACCGATAAGTTTCTAAAAGAAATGGATTTGAAACTTCTTGGAGAACTTCCTATGCTAAATAGTATAAGAAATTTAGATGAAAATGAATATGATAGTAGAGATGAAAGTGTTGAATTAATTTTTAAACCTATAACTAATAGTATAATTAAAGATCTAGAGTAGGCAAACAGGCTACGATTATAAATCGAATAATTGGCATTTGACAATAACTAATTGATAACATATAATATAAATAGCATATGACAATAATAAATGGAGGAATAATAATATGAAAATAGCAATACCTAATAGTGAAAATATGGTAAATCAACATTTTGGAACCAGTAAAAGCTTTGTTATAGTATCAATAGAAGACAAAAAAATCATTAAAACTGAAGAAGTATCTACTGCAGAGCTTGCACATGAGCATCAGGGTTTGGCAGATTTACTTTTACGTCAGGGAACAAATGTGGTTATTACTGGTGGTATAGGTAACGGTGCAATTCAATGTTTACAGCAAAATGGGCTTCAAGTAATAAAAGGAGCATCAGGTGAATACATAAAAGTTATTGAAGAATATATTGATGGAAACTTAGAAGATAAAAACGTAGTTTGCAATCATCATTGTGAGCATGATAAACATTAATAATGAAAAGAAAATTAAAATAAGTGCAAATGTTATTGATTTTATTAGTATCATTAAAAAGGATATTTTCAAAATAATAGAAATAGAACTTAAATAAAAAGTATACGTTTCAAAGTTATTGAACCTAACATATCATAGGCTAACATTGAAATTTTATTTTCTTTGTTGGTCTTTTTTTATGTCTAAAAAATAGTTAAGTTAATTGGAGGCTACTATGGGTTTTGATATTAAAGCTATAACTTGGGATAATGAAAAAAGAAAGAGTAGAGCAAAAGTAATTGCAGAAGAAATAAGTAAGACTATTCAAATAAAGAAACGATATAATGCACTTGAATTTGGTTGTGGGACAGGACTTGTAAGTTTTAATCTTTATGATAAATTTAAAAGCATAACTCTTGTTGATATATCAAAAGGTATGATTAATATGCTGAATTCAAAAATTGAAGAACATAAAATTCATAACATGAAAGCTTATAATACAGATATAAACAATGAACATATTCTACCAGAAAGTAGTTATGATGTAGTATATGCATCTATGGCATTACATCATATTATTGACACTGAAACAACTCTTAAAAATCTGTATAGGTTGCTAAAAAAAGATGGATATTTATGTATTATTGATTTAGACGAGGAAGATGGAAGTTTTCATAGAGAAGAAAAAGATTTTAAAGGTCATAATGGTTTTAATCAAAATGAGTTAAAAGAATTATCTCTGAAAATTGGGTTTAAAGAAATTGAAGTTAATACTTTCTATAATGATGAAAAAATTTTAGAAGAAACGGCAGTGAAGTATTCTTTATTTTTAATGATAGGGAAAAAGTGATAAATTTATTTGAAAAGAGGACTAGTGAATATGAAGTTAACAGTCCTTGTTGATAACAATACATTTATAGACCGTTATTTTTATGGCGAACCAGGAGTATCTTATTATATCATGAAAGACTCCTTCACTATGTGAAATTAGTGAAGGAGCCATAAAATGCCTATGGTTAATTTAATGACCAAGAAAATTGTCATTTTTGTTACTGTAATTAGGTAACCATTAAACCAGCTATCAACTTAGCGGAAACATCAGAACTCGCACTAGAGCAAATTAGAGTTTTAGTTGCTACTGGTATTGGTGTCAATTAAATACATCTGTAAAAGCATCTAGGGTTTTATAGTAAGAAGCTTTCGGAGCATATAAGGTTGAGAAGAGTAGCGGATGATCTTGTTGTCTCCAGGATAAATCATCAGAGAGTCCCCACCATGTAATGCCTGTAATATTTCCGCCTGCCTGCTTAACTTCACAGATTGATTTCATAATACTATATAAATAGGATGCTTGTTCTGTTTCTGAATTTGCACCTGCATCTAGTTCTGTAATCTGAATTTCTAATCCTGCATTCACAAATGCCTGTAACGCTAACTTGTAAGAGGCAGCACTTGGGAATGAACTACTGAGGTGAGATTGGCAACCTATACCACTACAATAACGAGTACCTGAGTTAATATAATTAATCATCTTTATGATATCAGAAGATTCCATATATTCATTATAGTCATTGTAGAATAGACTTACTTTGCTAGTAAGACCAAAAGAACTTTTTGCCTCGTAAGCATAACGGAATGCATTCTTTACAAATTGAGGAGAATCTGAAACATTTCCATAAATATGAACCCATCCTGAGGTGGATGGAGAATGTAAGTATTCATTTACAACATCCCATGCATAAACAACACTGCCGTACTTGCTAGAAAAAACATGATTCATAACTGTTTTTATATAAAATTCCATACGTGCATCCATAACAGTTGAACTTACGTAATTTCCACTGGAGCTGTAGTTTGTATTAAATAACCAAGATGGAGTCTGGGATTGCCATACTAAAGTGTGTCCACGTACGCCTAAACCGTTGTTATAACAAATTTGCAATACCTTATCAATTGTAGCAAAATTTATCGATGGTACTGTACTCTCTGTATAATTACTTGGAATATAGTATCCTAATGCTTTTGCTTGTGAAACAGTAAGTAAAGTCGGAGATGAACCAAGTAATGCATCCGGCTTCATTTCGTTTTCAAGAGTAATGCTGTTATATCTTTGTTTAATCACACTTAACGTAGCTGAGTTTTGTAACTGAGATAATGATACACATGTACCAACCCTCCCCAATTTAGATCCATACGTATTTAACAAAGTCTGGTCAGATGTTGCGGCTTTAACCTGTATAGTTCCAAAGGATGAAATGAAAATTGTGATTGTTAACATTGCCATTAGTAGATGTTTCAGTGATTTCTTCATAAAACAATACCCCCTGTTAATATTTATATAATAACAAAATGTCTATTCTTCGAAATAAGTCGTTACAAGTTGCATGTGCTCAGCACACTATTATAAGTCCGATAACCCCCTTTCTTTGCTCCTCATATATCAACCAATTCGTCCTATTTCGTGAATATTTATTTTGTTAAAATCAATAAGCTGAAAAGGATTTCTTGTTAGTGAAATATATATTATAATTTTGTTACTGGCAAATCATGCCCACGTTATATTCTTATTTTTATTTACTAAATTGCCAATAATCAATATTAAATAGATTCTTAGTACTATTCCCAGTAAACTTGAAGTAAACATTGTGGACACCACTAACGGTATTCACGTTACACTGCATTTGCTTCCAAGTTTGTTCTCCACCTGTAGAACTTACATTAAGAGTACCGATAAGCTGTCCATCCACACTATCTAAATGTATTTCCATGTTTCCTCCAACAGTTGATGATATATTAGCTTCAAAGGTTTTAGCTCCACTTCCAAAGTCAGCTTTTGATACTGCAAGCCAATCTCCATTGTTTATATTTGTAGCGGCCAGATTAATACTACTTACCAGATTTCCTGGTGCCTGACACCAGGAAGTTCCAATGCCACCATTCCAACCAATTGTCTCACCTTCGGTTCTTTGATATGGATTTAAATTAGCAACTTGTGATATACCTTGCATATCCTCAGTTACATTATTTATAGTACTTCCTGAATATGTGAGTTTATTAATATGAGGAGAACGATATCCTTTTACAATTCCCATAGCTTTTCCTAGGGTCTGAGCATGATATACAACATACCATTGATTATTAAACTCAAAAACAGCATGGTGGTTGTTTCCACCAACACCAAAATATGTTGCTGGATTCTTAAGAAAAGTACCAACATAAGTAAATGGTCCCATAGGATTACTACTTGTCATATAAGCTATGTCACCTTTAGGAGGGCTTCCTGCAGGATGCGTACCAGAGAAGTTAGAGCAATATGAATAATAATATTGTCCATTATATTTGTGTATACCTGAATCTTCAAACATAAATGGAGAATCAATTGTACTTGCACTTCCTGTAGTGGTTATCATATCACTACTTAATTTTATAACTCTAGCTGTTTTAGGATTTGCAATTTGACCTTGTGTAGAACTACTGCCACCAGGTATTCCTCCACCAAAATATAAGTAGCCTGTACCATCATCATCTATCAATACTGTCGGATCGAAAAGCCATGTAACTCCACTAACTCCAGGAGTACTACTTGTAATAATAGGTTTTCCAAGAGGATCTGCCCATGGACCAATTGGACTATCTGCAGTTAACACACCAATACTCCCTGCATTGTTTGCAAAATAAAGAAAAAATTTATCTTTACCATTTATAACTTTATGAGTAACAGCAGGAGCCCAGGAATTAGTGGCCCATTTTGCTGCACCATTTGAACCAGATACTTGAATTTCACCATGATCTGTCCAATTAACCATATCGCTAGAAGATATAACAGAAATTGTCTTTATATTGCTATAATCGTTGTCAATTATATTACCACTGCTGTCATATTCAAAAGCATCACTAGACATATAAACATATACTCTACCGTTATAAACCAGGGCATATGGATCTGCTCCGAACTTATGAGTAATAAGAGGATTTGAGTATCCTGGAATCTTGGCAAGAGCACTCGTAATAGTAGTTGAAGTAGCTTGTCCAGTAAGCAGAATGTCACTTGTGGAAAGATTCATTAAATCTGAGACTGAATTCAAAACTTTCTTAGATGAATCTAATTTGCTTTTAACTGAACTATTGGTAATATTTTTTTTTGTTATACTTGCCTTAGCTGTATACGTATTCACTGAGAATCCAAATAGTACTGAAAAAGCTAATAAAAAAACTTTTGATTTTTTAAACATTTGTATAAATCGCCTCCCTTTATTAAAATTGCAACTTATTGGCTACGCTATATGTTGATAATTGTATATTAGCATATAAATGGAATTTTTGCAAATTATTAATTGTTTAATAGTACAAGTATTCAGTAAATATTTCAAAGGAGGCGTTGAAATATTAAATTATTGTAAACCATTCTTATTTATTAATATAATATTTGTCTGAAATCATATAAATCCATACCAAAATTATAATTAAGATGTTCAGCAAAAAATTTCAATTAATATACAAGATAAAATAATAATGAAACTAAGTCAAAATAGTTTTTTCAATACGTCACATTCCTTTAATCACGTGTATGGCGTCCCTCCAGGTACAACCGACTAAGGCACACGTTGTGTGAATATTATACATGATGTGGCTCATTCACAGAGAAGTATTTCCTGTAGTTCCGCCTAAGACAGAATATTCTTTTACACAACTTGGTTCCACATTGATTCTTCTGATAAAGGAAATCTGTGAATGGGGCGTATACTATCTTGAAACAACCGGCCAGAAAAATCACTGTGATGAAAATTCGTAAGTAATAGCTATATACGGCAACGATTCGTGAAAAACAGGCATAAGACATTATTTTATATTTATTGGAATTGTAGACAAATTAAGAACTTTATGATTTTTATCCTTAGCGTATAATTTATGCGTTTTCATGCAGATACCACATGAAGCCTAAAGGAATTATTATGGTAATTGTCGAATTATATAATTACCATAGTATAGAAAGGACACTGATAACATGAATAATAGTAAGATTAATGTAATTATAGTGGATGATAACAAGGAATTTTGTGATATTCTTAATGATTTTTTGTCAGGCAAGGAAGATATAATTGTAACCGGAATAGCAAAAGATGGCTTAGAATGTTTAGATTTAATTGAGAAAAAAAGACCTGACTTGGTACTGTTAGATATTATAATGCCCCATTTAGATGGAATAGGAGTTCTTGAAAGATTAAACAGTAGGAAGTTTCAGCCAATGCCAAAGTTTATTGTATTATCAGCAGTAGGGCAAGATCAAATTACTCATAGAACATTAGAATTAGGAGCAGATTATTATATAGTTAAACCTTTCAATTTGGAGGTTTTGATTAAAAGAATTAAGGAAATATCAAATGATGAAGTTAAAATAGAGGATTCATTTGTGAGAACAAATAAATTTAAGGCTGCATCATCATCTAAGACTAAAGGTGACTTAGAAATACATATAACCAATATTATTCATGAAATTGGTGTCCCTGCACATATTAAAGGCTATATATATTTAAGGGAAGCTATAATGATGGTAGTGAATGATATGGAACTAATGTCTGGGGTTATTAAAAAGCTGTATCCTTCAATTGCTGAAAAACATAATACTACAGCTAATCGTGTTGAAAGATCTATGAGACATGCAATAGGAGTAGCATGTAGCAGAGGGAAATCTGAAACCATCAATAATTTATTTGGATACGTAATGAAAAATGGAAAAGTAAAGCCTACAAACAGTGAATTTATTGCCACAATTGCTGATAATGTGAGGCTTAGTAATAAAATACAAAAATAAGTTATAGTATTTTTTACATAGTGATATACTAATCAAAGATATTAAAATAAACAATGGATTTTTGTTTAAAACTGTATTAAAAAGTAATACAAATTAAATATGACAAAATATAGAAAAAAACAAAAATGTGATTGAAATTGTTAAAATTTTGACATTATTACAATATTGTAATATAATAACAACGAAATAAAAATGAAATAAAAATATTGATTATTGTATACAACTGGTAGAATGATTTATGGTTTGTCATATTAATGTTAAATAATTATCAATAATATAACTAGGTTTTCATTAAATAATATCTATACTTTATCTATAGACATTGTTTTTGGAATATAATAAATATTTAAGAAAGAAGTGTATATTTATGAACATTACAAAAACTGATGAGTTAGACAGAAAATTAGAAAAAGTTAGATTTGCCCAAAGAAAGTTTTCAACTTATTCCCAAGAGCAAGTTGACGAAATCTTTAGAAAAGCTGCAATGGCAGCAATTGATGCAAGAATACCACTTGCAAAACTAGCTGTAGAAGAAACTGGTATGGGACTTGTAGAAGATAAGGTTATAAAAAATCATTTCGCAGGCGAATATATTTATAATGAGTATAAGGATGAGAAAACTTGCGGTGTTATTGAAAAGAGTGAACCTTATGGCATTACTAAAATAGCGGAACCAATTGGTGTTATAGCAGCGATAATACCTGTAACCAATCCTACATCAACCACAATATTCAAATCATTAATAGCGTTAAAAACAAGAAATGGTATACTCTTCTCACCTCATCCAAGAGCTAAAAAATCAACAATAGCAGCAGCTAAAATAATACTTGAGGCAGCAGTTAAAGCAGGTGCACCAGAAGGAATAATAGGATGGATAGAAGAACCTTCAATTGAATCAACTCAAATGTTAATGAAAAAAGCAGATATAACACTAGCTACAGGTGGTCCATCTATGGTTAAATCCGCCTACTCATCTGGTAAACCAGCAATAGGAGTTGGGCCAGGAAATACTCCCGTTATAATTGATGAAACGGCGCACATTAAGATGGCGGTAAGTTCAATTATCCTTTCAAAAACATATGATAATGGAGTTATTTGTGCATCGGAGCAATCGGTAATAGTTTTAGATTCCATATATGATAAGGTTAGAAGTGAATTTGAAAATAGGGGAGCGTATATAATTAACAAAAATGATATGGATAAAGTAAGGAATACAATTTTCGTAGATGGAAGTATAAACTCCAAAATTGTAGGACAATCTGCAGTTAAAATAGCTTCAATGGCAGGAATCAATGTTCCAAAATCAACAAGAATTCTTATTGGTGAAGTTAATTCATTAGGGGAAGAAGAACCGTTTGCACATGAAAAATTATCTCCAGTTCTAGCAATGTATAATGCAAAAAACTTTGATGTTGCATTGAACAAAGCAGTAATTCTTGTTAATTTAGGAGGACTTGGACATACATCAGCAATTTATGCAGATGTGGTAAAGGCAAAGGACAAGATAAATAGATTTAGTAATGCTATGAAGACTGTAAGAACATTTGTTAATATACCAACAGCACAAGGAGCAAGTGGAGATTTATATAATTTTAAAATTGCGCCGTCTTTTACGCTAGGTTGTGGTTCTTGGGGTGGAAATTCTGTATCAGAAAATGTTGGACCTAAACATCTCTTGAATATTAAGACTATAGCTGAAAGGAGAGAAAATATGCTTTGGTTTAGGGTACCACCAAAAGCTTATTTTAAATTTGGTTGTCTTCAATTTGCATTAAGAGAATTGAAGGATTTAAATAAAAAAAGAGCTTTTATAGTAACGGATAAAGTAATTTATGGACTAGGCTATGTTGATTTTATTACAAAAATTCTTGAAAAAATGGATATTGAGTTTAAGATATTTACTGAAGTAGAGCAAGCTCCAACTTTAGCTACAGCTAGAAGAGGTGCTGAGGAAATGTTAAGATTTAAGCCAGATACCATAGTATCTATTGGTGGTGGTTCTTCAATGGACGCTGCAAAAATAATGTGGGTGTTATATGAACATCCTGAAGTTAAGTTTGAAGATTTAGCAATGAGATTTATGGATATAAGAAAAAGAATATATACTTTTCCAAAGCTTAGACAAAAAGCTATGATGATTGCTATTGCCACTTCAGCAGGTTCAGGATCAGAAGTTACTCCTTTTGCTGTAATTACAGATGAAAAAACAGGAATTAAGTATCCATTAGGAGATTATGAATTAACTCCAGATATGGCTATAGTTGATGCGGAATTAATGATGAATATGCCAAAAGATTTAACGGCAGCATCAGGTATAGATGCTTTGGTTCATGGCATAGAAGCATATACATCAGTGCTTGCTTCAGAATATACAAATGGACTAGCACTAGAATCAATAAGACTAATATTTAAGTATTTGCCACAAGCATATTCAGAAGGTACTACTAATGAGAAAGCAAGAGAAAAGATGGCTCATGCATCAACTATGGCAGGGATGGCCTTTGCAAATGCATTTTTAGGAATTTGTCATTCTATGGCACATAATTTAGGTTCAGAACATCACATCCAGCATGGAATTGCCAATGGATTATTAATTGAAGAAGTTATTAGATTTAATGCAGTAGATAATCCAGTAAAACAAGCATCATTTCCTCAATATAAATATCCCAATGTCATATGGAGATATGCAAGAATTTCAGATTATCTAAAACTTGGTGGTAACACAGACAGTGAAAAAGTAGAACTTTTAATTAAGTCAATTCATGAATTAAAAGAAAAGTTAGATATGCCGGTAAATATTAAGGAGGCTGGAGTTTCAGAAAAAAATTTTTATGCAACTTTAGATAAAATATCAGAACTAGCACTTGATGATCAATGTACAGGGTCTAATCCTAGATCGCCATTAACAAGTGAAATTAAAGAAATATTCATAAATGCCTTTAACTAAGGATATGGGTTACAGCTAGTTAGTTCCTATCTTTAAATAATCAGCCTGAAAAATCAGCCTGAAAAATCAGTATATAGCGTCATATAATCCCATTGTTTTAAAAACAATGGGATTATATGTTTGTTACTTTATTTGATAACGTTTTAACTACATTTGAATAACTTATTGGATTTAAATGTTAAATTTACAATTATTAGTGATACAATACTGTATTGATGACTAATATACAAGTCTCATATGATCTTTTGACATTATATGATCAAGGTTACTAGACTATAATAATTTAATAAAAAATTTGACGGCAGTTCTTATTAATGTTAATTAGTGTAAAAAATAATCACTAATAAAGTATTAAAAGAGGGGATTAAAATGAATAAGGTAGTTAAATTTCAAGAGCTAAAACCTATTTTTAAAGATGAGATGACCATTATGATTGGTGGCTTTTTAGATTGTGGAACACCTGATGGGTTAATTGACATGTTAATTAATTTAAATATAAGGAATCTAACAATTATAGGGAATGATACTGGTTTCCCAGATAAGGGAATAGGAAAACTAATAGTAAATGGTCAAGTTAAAAAAGTTATTGCATCTCATATTGGTACAAATCCTGAAACAGGAAGAAAAATAATTAACGGTGATATGAATGTAGAACTATCACCTCAAGGAACATTAATAGAAAGGATTCGTGCAGGTGGATCAGGGCTAGGTGGAGTATTAACTCAAACAGGTCTGGGAACAGTTGTAGAGAATGGAAAACAAAAGATAAAAATAAATGGTAAAGAATATTTATTAGAACTTCCATTAAAAGCAGACGTAGCTTTAGTAAAAGGAAGCACAGTAGATGAGTTTGGAAACACTTGCTATAAGGGAACTACTAAGAACTTCAATCCTTATATGGCAATGGCAGCTAAAACAGTAATAGTTGAAGCGGAAAATTTAGTGAAATGTGAGCTACTAGAAACAGAAGAGGCAATGACACCAGGAGTATTAGTAAATTATATAGTAAAAGGGGTGGCTTAATTGATTACAGATACAAAATTAATTAAGGCAATTATAGCAAAACGAGTTGCTAAAGAACTAAAAGATGGTCAACTTGTAAATTTAGGAATAGGACTTCCAACTTTAGTTACAAATTATATTCCTAAGGAGTACAAAATTACTTTTCAATCAGAAAACGGAATGGTTGGAATGGGCTCAACTCCAAAACCTGGTTATGAAGACTCAAATATAATAAATTCAGGTGGACAATTTGCAACAGTATTGCCAGAAGGCGTTTTCTTTGATAGTTCTACATCATTTGGTTTAATTAGAGGAGGTCATGTTGATGTTACTGTACTTGGAGCTTTAGAAGTGGATCAATATGGTAACCTAGCTAATTGGATTGTTCCCAAAAAGATGATAGCTGGGATGGGAGGAGCTATGGATTTAGTAACTGGTGCTAAAACAGTAATTATAGCTATGCAGCACACACGTAAAGGTAAACCTAAAATTCTAAAAAAGTGCACACTTCCACTTACTGCAAAAGGTCAAGTAAATTTAATCGTTACAGAACTTTGCGTAATAGAAGTAAAACCTGAGGGGTTAATTCTAAAAGAAATTTATAAAGATACAACTATTGATGAAATTAAATCTGTAACAGATGCAGATTTAATTATCGACGATAAAGTTAAATTTATGGATGTTTAAATTAGTATCGTAAAAATTGATTTATATAATTAACATTAATAAATATATTGTAAATATTGCTATAGGATAGTTGGCAGTAACAAGATTTTATATTTTTGATCATCTAATATTAAAAAAGACCATAAAAAATACCGCCAGCCAGTTGGTGGTATTTTTTATGGTCTTAATTATTTTTCAGATAATCGTATATAACGTTAGGAGTAGGAAGAATTAAGTCTGTAACGATATGAGAACAGGATATTATTTCTTTTACAGGTAAATCATTAAATGGTGCCATAGCATGATCAAATAATTGTAATCTTGCAGGTCCAGTCCATGCCTCGTGTATGGTAATATCCGTAATCTGTGCAGATACTAGCTCGCAAATTCGTTGAGTTCCATCATAATTAGGTATGATTTTCAACATAAAGTTAGGACGGCAAATTTCATTACGTGCCTCATTTATATCTAAAGGTTGGTGTTTATATCCCATTGTAGCAGTTAATACTCTTAATTTTCCATAATCTAATGTACCAACTAATGTATCTGAATCAACAAATAGTTTTGGATAACCAAGTTTCTTAGGGTAGGAACTAAATTCTCTACCAACGGCAATTGCCGGATGATTATCTAAATACATCATATGCAAATAATCACCTTTTACACCATTAAAATTTACGGGAATAGCCTGTCCACATTCGGTATAAGAGCCGAGTCCACTTGAATCCGGCATAAACATCATTTCAAATCTAACTAAAGGTTCATTTAAATCTAAAGCTAAGGGTTCTGGGACAACTTTGAGTAAGTCATCAGCATTGGTGCGGTATACTATATTAAGATATTCACGGTTATGAAATTTATATGGACCTTTAGGAAATGCTGGAGAAGTAAGTGGCATTGTAATCTTTGTAGATATTTCACTTTTTAACATAAAATACATCTTCTTTTTAATCAATTTTGGTATTACAATAATAAATAAATGTGTGATTGATTACTAATATACAAATATAATATAACATAAAATACATAAAAAGTAAAATACATATACAAGCCCGGTACTAGAAATATTAGCTGGCCTGTGTTTTTAATTGTTTTTGTGTTTACCAAAAACATATATATAATATTATTAGCATTTATTATGATAGGCTATAGTTCAAATAAAAAAATAAAATTAAAGAGGTAGACTTGTGGATGGAGAACAACTTATAAAATTGATTAAGGAAAGCACAATGGAGTCAAATAAGGTATTAGATTACTTCAAAGAACATTTGGTACGCTCTTTGAGGAATTTATATTATAAAAAATGAGTTCCACACAATAACAGTTGTGTGAAATTAACTTGATCTACTTTATACAAAACAATTGATTTGTATATAAAACTTTGTTTCAACACTTAATGTTTTCAATCTCCATTAAAATCTTCTTAAGCATTTTCTCTTACTCAATATTCATATTAAAAAGCAATCCCCCAAAAAATTATTATATTATAGTTAATACGTTGAATATTTTATATATAAAATATAATCTATTAGGTTGGCTGTACACATTAATAAGATTAATTCCACATATTGTACTTACATCGTTTAAACCGTAGAAGCTATAAAACTATTGGCCAGACGCTCTTTATACTGTAAACAGCGTAAAAGCTAAAAATCTGCTGATTGGTTTAAATATACATGTTTAGATCATAAGAAACAGAAAGTGGTATTAATAGTGAGTCTCCTAATTTTGAGATGAATGTAAAGAATATGGCAAATGGTAAATCATTAATTATTATCAAGATGCCTGAAGCTAAAGAAGCTCAAGAAACACCTTTTATTAGTATTACATATGATGAAAATTTTGATGATATTAGATATTTTGTATTTGAAATAGCTGCTAATTTTTATGGACAAAGTGGTTTCTTTAGTTAAACAAAATGGTGATCTTGCAGCCAATCAATATAATTTAGGAATTAGTCAAGGTCTTTTTAATGTACAAGCTTATTCAACAAGATCAGTTTTACTCTCATTAAGCAATATAAGTGAGGTTAATTATAACCCAAAGTCAGCAACGGTATTTGACATAATTGTTTAAAATAATAAAAAGCAACAATTTTATAAAAATAGGGTTACAATTATATTGAAAATCTCTTTTTATATATTAGATTGTAGAAGGAGGGATATTATGGAGAAGTTAAATGATATGGTTAAAAAAGCAAAGGGCGGTAATGAAGAATCTATGATAGAGATTATCGAAAAGTTTAGACCTTTAATAAGGAAATACAGTAGAAAATTAAACTATGATGATGCAGAAGCTGATATTATAATATTTCTAATTGAAACTATAAAAAAGATACCTATATTTAATAATAGTAATTTAAACAAAGATGAATGTATAGTTGGATATATTAACACTTCAATAAAAAATAGGTATATAAGTCTTTCTAAGAAATATATAAGTATAGCCAGTGAAGAAACCGAATTAAATGTTAACATTCTTTTATGTTGTACATTACAAGATGAACAAAAATCAATAGATAATCATATATTCGTAACTTTTTTATTGGACAAGCTTCCACATTATCAAAAACAAATCATCGAAAATATTTTTATAGATAATATACCAGTAACTGATTTAAGTAAACGTTTGCATATATCTAGACAATCTGTGAACAGAGCTAAAAATAGAGCTTTATCTAATTTAAAAAAATATGCTGGTGAATAGTGGGGTGAAAGAAAATGGACACTAATCTACTAAAATTAGCTGCATCTCAAGGAGTATGGGCAACACTTGCCGTAATATTAATATTTTATATATTAAAAAATCAAGAAAAACGAGATTTGAAACAAGAAGTAAGGGAAAAAAACTATCAAAAAATAATTTTAAAATTGACCAAACAATTTGAAGTAATAGAAGATATAGAGCGAAATATTAGTGAAATTAAGGAAACTATAGATAATCATAATTTTAAATAATATAAAAGAAAGAGTGCTTTTTATATGTCAGGGTTACAATTTTTAATTTTTTATCTTCTTTATAGATGTAACAATCATAATTAGCTGATTAAAAAATCTTACACTATTATACGAAGGGGAGTGATGTGATATTTTTTTAACAGAAATTATACAAAGGGGTGGGGATTATGAGTACAGGAAATTATAATTACGCAGATGCTTTTGCTAAGTCAATATTGTTTTATGAAGCTAATTGGTGTGGAAAAGATGCTGGAAACAATAGGTTACCATGGCGGGGAGCATGTCATGTAAATGATGGTGCAGATGCTAACATTGATCTTACAGGAGGTTTCCATGATGCAGGAGATCATGTTAAATTTGGACTACCTCAAGCTTATTCAGCATCTACTCTTGGCTGGGCTTATTATGAATTTAAAGACACATTTGTTAAAAAAGGACAAGATAAATATATGCTAAATGTACTAAAGCATTTCACCGATTATTTTCTAAAATGTTACGCTAATACGACTACATGTTACTATCAGTGCGGAGACGGAAATACAGACCATGCATATTGGGGACCACCAGAGCTTCAAACAACATCACGTCCAACATTGTATGTAGCAAATACAGGAGCACCAGCTTCTGATGTGTGCGGTGATATATCGGCTGCACTTTCACTTATGTATCTTAATTATAAGGATGTAGATTTAAATTATGCAAACCAATGCATTGTGGCAGCTAAGAATCTTTATAATTATGCTAAAAACTATAAAGGACTTAGTCAAAGTGGTGGATTTTACACATCTTCAGGTTACTGGGATGAACTGGCATGGGCTGGCATATGGCTTTATGTTGTTACCAATAATAATAGTTACATGGATGATATTAATTCTTTTATGTCTTCAAAGGGCATAAATCAATATTATCAATATCATTGGACACATTGTTGGGATGATGTACTTGGCGGTGTATTTTTAAAGCTTGCCCAGATTTCAGCCAATGATATTTATAAAACAATAATAGAAGAAAATCTTAATTATTGGATAAACAGTGTTACCACAACACCAGGCGGATTAAAGTACATTAATTCTTGGGGAACACTAAGATATACTGCAGCCGAATGTATGCTTGCTGAGGTATACTATAAAACTTCAAATAATCCTAAGTACCTAAATTTTGCTAAAGGACAAATTGATTATATGCTTGGTAGCAATCCTATGAATATGTCCTATGAAGTTGGTTTTGGAGATAAATATCCTATGTTCCCACACCATAGGGCCGCTAGTGGATGGTCTCAGATTGAAACCGATGGTCAACCTGAAAAACACATATTATACGGAGGGCTTGTTGGTGGACCAGATCAAAGCGACAATTATAAGGACAATATAGAAGACTACCAACATTCTGAGGTAGCCATTGACTATAATTCTGGCTTTGTTGGAGCTTTAGCTGGCATGACTGAATATTATGGTCAAAATCAGGTACCAGAAAATATATCAGAATTAATATGAATATGGTTTAGAACTTAAAGTTCTTTTATCATAAAAAATGAAAGGAAGTATTATTATGAAAAAATCAGTTACTAATTCAGTTACAGGTGTTTATCAAGGGAGATTCAATGAACTTTACAGCAAATTGCATGATGCAACAAATGGTTACTTTAGTTCAAAAGGGATACCTTACCATTCTGCTGAGACACTTATGTGTGAAGCTCCAGATTATGGGCATGAAACAACTAGTGAAGCATTGAGCTATTATCTATGGCTTGAAGCTATGCATGGTAGATTTACTGGTGACTTTTCAACTATTGGAGCAGTATGGAATACAATGGAGCAATACATGATTCCAACTGACGCAGATCAACCAGGCAATTCAGGTTATAATTCAAGCAAACCAGCTACCTATGCTGGTGAATATGAGTTGCCAGATGACTATCCAAGCCAGCTTATGACTTCTGTTCAAGTTGGAAAAGATCCCATCAGTCAGGATCTTAATACTGCATACAATACGAGTAATTTATATGGAATGCATTGGCTCTTAGATGTGGACAATTGGTATGGGTTTGGAAGTAGGGGCGATGGAACAACTTCACCATCATACATTAATACATTTCAAAGAGGAAAACAGGAATCTGTGTTTGAAACTGTTCCACAACCATCTTGGGAAGCTTTTAAATGGGGAGGACCTAATGGCTATTTAGATTTGTTTACGAAAGATAATAGCTATTCAAAGCAGTGGAGGTATACAAATGCACCTGATGCAGATGCTCGTTGTGTACAAGCTATGTATTTGGCAGATACTTGGGCAAAAGCACAAGGAAGTGATGTTTCAACTTATGTTCAAAAAGCTTCAAAGATGGGAGATTATTTAAGATATTCTTTCTTTGATAAATACTTTAAGCAAATAGGTTCACAGGATGTAAATAATGCTGGGACAGGCTATGATGCTTCACATTATTTGTTATCTTGGTATTATGCTTGGGGCGGTGGAGTTGCAGCTAATTGGGCATGGAGAATAGGTTGCAGCCATAGCCACTTTGGATATCAAAATCCTATGGCAGCATGGATACTTTCAAATAATGCAGATTTTAAACCAAAATCACAAAATGGAGCAACAGACTGGGGCAAGAGCCTTACACGCCAAATTGAATTTTACCAATGGCTTCAATCAGATGAAGGTGCTATTGCTGGTGGAGCTACTAATTCATACAATGGAAGATATGAAAAATATCCTGCTGGAACGGCTACTTTTTATGGAATGGCTTATCAAGAAAATCCAGTATATGCTGATCCTGGTAGCAATACTTGGTTTGGTTTTCAAGCTTGGTCTATGCAGCGTGTAGCTGAATATTATTATAATTCAGGTGATGTAAAGGCTAAAAATATCTTAGATAAATGGATTGTCTGGATAAAAACTCAAGTTACATTTAATAGTGATGGAACATTCAAAATACCATCCACACTAGCTTGGACAGGTCAACCAGATACATGGACTGGCACCTATACTGGAAACTCAAATTTGCATGTAGATGTAACTGTATATAGCACAGACCTTGGACCAGCAGCTTCACTGGCAAATGCATTATCTTATTATAGTGCAGCAACGAAAAAATGGACCCCAGCAAAATATGACGATGCATCAAGAGTTTTGGCACAAAAATTATTAGATAGTATGTGGACATCTTATGTTGATGAAAAAGGTCTATCTGTTGAAGAGCCAAGATCAGATTATCATCGTATTTTTGATCAAGAAGTCTATATTCCAAGTACTTTTTCTGGAAAAATGCCAGATGGTGATGCCATTAAGCCAGGAGTAAAATTTATTGATATAAGGAGCCAATATAAGAAAGATCCAGATTTTGAAAAAGTTCAAACAGCATATAATTCAGGTGTAGCTCCAGTATTTAATTATCACCGCTTTTGGGCTCAATGCGAAATAGCTATAGCTAATGGAACTTATGGGATATTATTTGATAATTCTCCACTGCCAAGTAGTCAAATAGCTGTAAGTATAACGGCACCACTGGATGGACAATCCTTTGATGATAGTACAAGCTATAGCCCAGTAGTTTTGAATGCTACGGCAACTGAGGATGGTGGAAGTATAACAAAAGTCGACTTTTTTGTTAATGGCACTAAGGTTGGGGAGAGTACTACTGCACCATATAGCTTTTCATGGATACCATCTGGTTATGCCACTAGTTCCAGTGGAGTAGATAGCTTTGCCATAACTGCAAAAGCCACTGATAGTTCTGGAGTAGTAGGCACTTCAAGTGCAATAAACATCAAGGTTAAATTGCCAATAAAACCGGTTCCAGTAGGGAATTTACAGGTTGCTGCATATAATAGCAATACTCAAGCTACTGTGAACACTATAAGTCCAAAGATAGAGATAACAAATAACGGAACAACTTCAATTAGTTTGTCAGATGTTACTCTAAGATATTACTTTACTGATGATGGATCTCAAAATCAAAGTTTTTGGTGTGATTGGGCAACAGCAGGTTCTAGTAGTGTCACTGGAAATTTCGTAAAACTTTCCCCAGCAGCTACTAATGCTGACTATTACTTAGAGATTGGATTTTTAACCTCAGCAGGTACTTTAGCACAAGGAGCTAGTTTTGAATTAGCTTCAAGATTTGCTAAAAATGATTGGTCAAACTTCAATCAAAGTAATGATTACTCTTTTGACTCTGTTTCATCAAGCTATGCAGTTACAAATAAAATAACTTCATATATTGGTGGCAAGTTGATTAGTGGAGTGGAACCATAAAATTATATTATAAGACGTAAAATAGCATATGGATGATTCCATGTGCTATTTTTCTTTTGAGGCAGTATCACATAGCCATGAAATTAAATGAATATATAAATCAAAATAACTCAATTAATCTAATGATTTAAATGAAGAAAAATATTGAATTAATGCATAGTTTTAGAGCGTAATTTGGAGTATAATGGGATAAATTAAGAATATTATGCTATAGGTAATAACGGAAATAAGAAGAAAGTTACGTTTGAAGAAGTAGAAAAAACAATAAAAGAGTTATAAGCAAAAGGATCAATAAATAGGAAGTGGTATAAACAATCATTTCCCAAGAGAGCAAGTAGCAAAACATGCAATTTCACCAGTATAGGTGGTGTACTTGAAGTATTAGGATATGTTCAGTACAATCGCAAACAGTATACAAAGTTAGAAAAATAGTATTTTAATAATGCAAAAGTATTGATAGAATTGTTCAATAACGAATATCAAAATACATGCATTTCAGATACTAAAAAAATAGACTTTATTTTATGGCAAATAAGGTTAAACTCTCACTTACTTATTTAAATATCCATTATCCATATACTGATTAGGCTAATAATAGCCAGTTTGTAAATTTGTAATCATGAAAGTTATCTGATGAAATGCTCAAACTTTTGGCAATAACAATTGGTTATATAAACTACAAGGGGGAATCGTTATGAATTATGAGTTGATTTTACTTGATGCTGATGGTACATTATTTGATTATGATATGGCAGAAGCAAATGCACTAGAAAAAGCCTTCAATTATTTTAATATCAAATATGTGGAAGAGGTTGAGCTGGAAAAATATAGAATGATAAATAAACAAATATGGGCTGATTATGAGAATGATAAGATTGGCTTTGAGGATTTAAGAATTGAAAGATTCAGAAGATTATTTCAAAATGATGAAGAAAAAGTTGATTATAATGAGTTTAGTAAAATATATCTTTCTTTACTTGCAGGAGGCACTTATTTGAAAGATGGTGCGGAGGAGGTATGCAAGTATCTTTTTACTAAATACAAAATCGCTATTTTGACCAATGGATTTAAAGATGTTCAGATTTCAAGAATTGAAAATTCGCCACTGAATAAATATATTCACCAAATAATAGTATCAGAAGAAACTGGATATAAAAAGCCTGATATAGGAATTTTCAATTATGCCTTTAATAAAATTGGACATGCTAATAAAGGGACAACTTTAATTGTTGGAGATTCTTTAACTTCTGATATTCAAGGTGGAATAAATTATAAAATTTCCACCTGTTGGTATAATTCAATAGGAGAAGAAAATAAAACTGGGTTAAAACCAGATTATGAGATTAAAGATTTAAAGGAATTATTTAAATTACTTTAAAATATATCTAAGATAACATACAAATTTGTTGAGAAAACAGAGGTGAAACAAATGGAGAATTTAAAAATCATCGAAAAATTACCCAATATTGCTCAATACATTAAATTGAGAAAAATGGTAGGTTGGGGAACTGTAGATATAGAAACAGCTAGAAGAGGGATTAATTATGGTATTTAAATAATTATAAAGATTATATGAAAGAAGGGTTTTTATGTATAATTGTGCGTTATGTTCTATTCATGCTTGTAATAAAAAAGAACTGGACAAAGCACCTAAAAATTGTCCAAGTCTTGATGATAAAATGAAAAAAATTAAAGAAGTTTATAAAGATGAAGAAAATTTTAAAATTGCTAAAGCATCAGCATTAGTTGTGAGTGATGGATATGGTGAGAAGACGAGATTAGAAGAAACAATAGATTTTGCTAAAAGATGTCAGTATAAAAATATAGGAATTGCATTTTGTGTTGGGTTATCTAATGAAGCTAAGATTTTAAGTAAAGTTCTTAGTTATAATGGATTTACTGTAAATTCTGTAATTTGTAAAAATGGAGGTATATCAAAAGATTTTATTGATGTAGATTCAAATGTACCAATGTGTAATCCAATAGGGCAAGCGGATTTTTTAAATGAAGCTAAAACAGATTTAAATATTGTTTTGGGCTTATGTGTTGGACATGATTCTTTGTTTATAAAATATTCAGAAGCTCCAATAACAGTTTTTGCAGTAAAAGATAGAGTTTTAGCACATAATCCATTAGGAGCAATATATCAGGCAGACTCTTACTATAAAGACAAGCTATTTCCTAAAAAGAAATAATGATATTTTTGTAATAAAACAATTAATGTATATCTATCTATTATAGTAATTTGTAGAGGAGGTCAACAAGTGAATAATGATAGAAACTGGACAGTTTTATTTATTGGTGGGGCTTCAGGAATAGGAAAATCAAGCATAGCTTATGAAATCGCTCGATTCTATGGTGTGAATGTGTTGGAAGTAGATGATGTTCACATATCCGTAAAAACAGTTACAACAAAGGAAAGCTTTCCTGCAATACACTATTGGAATACTAGTGTAAATTGGGAAAATATCGGAATCGATGGCAATGTAAACTGGTTGATTGATGTAAGCAAAGAAATGATTCCAATATTGCAAGAGCTTGTAAACAGGCATATTGAAGATAAATTACCTATTATTATTGAAGGCGATTTTATTTATCCCGAATTTACAATGTCTTTCGATAATCCAGAGGTAAAATCTATTTTTGTGAATGAATCAGACATAAATCAAATATTGAAGAATTATTTGTCACGAGAAGGTGGAGATTTACAACATTATAGAGCAGAAATAAGCATTGCATATGGAAAGTGGATAGCAGATACTTGTAATCAGAATGGTATTAGAGTGATTGAATCAAGACCTTGGGATACTGTTTTAAAGAGAGCCGTAAAAAGTTTATTGTGATGCAGATGAATTTAATTAACTTTATCGCTATATAATAGATGCAGCAATTTGTCAATAGCTTCTTTAATGTTTATTGTATAAAGTACTCAATTTGCATATAATAATCTTAAAATCTTGGTTGAAATCGAGGAAAGAAATATGGATAGATTATTATTTGGCATATCAGGTTTGCCAATAGGTGATGGATCAAGGCGATTTGATTATGCTTCTGGTATTGAATATATAAAATCAATAGGACTTGATGCAATGGAACTTCTTTTTGTGAGAAATGTAAATGTAACAGATAAAAACAAACATATAATACTAAAAACTAAATTAGATAATGAATTTTATTTGTCGGCCCACGGATCTCACTATATAAATTTAAATGCTGATGAAACTGAGAAGCAAGAACAATCACTGGAAAGAATAATAAAGGCAGTGGAGGGATTATCAAAAGTTGAGGGGAGAAGTTTAATATTTCATCTAGGTTTCTATTTAAAAGATTCAAAGAAAGATGCGTATAATACTATAAAAAAGAACCTATTGAAACTTCCATATAAGGGTATAGATTATAGGCTTGAAACTACCGGGAAAGGTACACAATTTGGTACGCTTGAGGAATTGGTGTCACTCTGCCAAGAGGTAGAATCATGTAAGTTGTGTATTGATTTCTCTCATATACATGCAAGAGGAAATGGTAGTTTGAAGGGTTATGATGAATTTACGAAAATACTAGAATACGTGCTTAATAATCTGGGCAGAGTCGCCCTGGACGATCTACATATTCACATTGGGGGAATAAATTATAATGAGAAAGGTGAGAAAAACCATCTTTCTTTATTAGAAAGTGACTTCAATTATATAGAATGCTTAAAGGCTATAAAGGATTTTAACGTTAAAGGATGTATAATTTTAGAAGGCCCTCTAGTAGAAAAAGATGCATTACTATTGAAGAATACTTATGAGCAAATATAAACTGCGCATATAATGTTAACATATACTCACCACTGCATCTTTCCAACCCGATATTTATTGATTTTATAAGTTTTAAATCTACTTTGGAAAAGCCATTATCTGTTATAATTATTGATATAATTAGGATAAAACAAGCATGCAATGTATTAAAAAAAATTCATGACTAATATAAAGAATTTAAGAAATTAGCACTTAAACGTTAGAATCATATAACTTTCATAGTTGGTGAAAATTAATTATTGTATTGCAAATAATATTGAGCTTAAGGAGGCACGCATGAAGAATTTTGGAATGTCAATGTTATGGTTTTGGACTTGCTATTTTATAGTTACAATTATTGGAGTTATACACACAGTATTTAATATTTATGTGTTAAAAATGAGTCGGATGGACGAAAAAAGCATGGGTGATGGATATGAAAAAACAAAACCTTGGCACCCACTTTATAATATTATTCTTTTTTCCGTATTCGGTTGGTTATATATGCGAGGTTTATCTGCGCCAAGTTTTGAAGATGCTCTTATTACTGGTGCAATATGGGCAGGACTCTGTATTGTATTTGATGTTTTTGGTTGGGTGATAATTAAGCATCCTTGGAGTCTTTCTTTCAAAGAATTCTACATTGATTATCAGCCATGGATTACACTTATCTATCTAGCAATTTTTGTTGGTCCAGTAATTGGATATTTTTTTGCATAATATTATCATTAGGAAGATATACATTTAAGATAACTAGGGGGTAAAATCATGACAAAAAAATATAATTTATACCAAATAGACTCATTCACAAAGGAAAAATTTGTTGGGAATCCAGCCGGAGTTATAACAAATGCTGATGGGTTAACTTCAGAGGAAATGCAGAAAATAGCTAGGGAACTTAATAATTCTGAAACAGCTTTTATCTTTACTTCAAATAATAATGAGTATGATGTTCATACAAGATTCTTCACGCCAACAAATGAAGTACCAATTTGCGGACATGCAACTATTGCTGCTTACTATGCTTATGCTATTGAAAATGAACTTAACACTTCAAAAATTTATCATAAGACAGGTGCAGGCGTTTTGCCTGTTAATATAGTGAAAGAAAATAAAGATTACAAAATTACTATGACGCAAGGCAAAATTGAATTTGGCGATATTATTGAAGGGATAAACAGGAATACCCTTTTATCATCAATGAATATAAGTGATGAAGATTTATTAGAAAGTTATCCAATTCAGGTAGTTTCAACAGGTCATTCTAAGGTTATGATTGGTATAAAAAACATTGCAATATTAAATAAAATAAAACCTAATTACGATGCTCTTTCTAAATTGAGCAATATTATTAAATGTAATGGATATTATGTTTTTACAGTGGATTCCGAGGATAGTGATGTTTTGGTTCACGGTAGAATGTTCGCTCCGGCTATAGGTATCAATGAAGATCCTGTAACTGGAAATGCCAACGGTCCGTTGGGCGCATATTTGATTCACCATAAATTGATCAATCATGATAATTATATATTTTTATTTAAAGCTAAACAAGGTGAGGCTATAAAACGTTCGGGTATTATTGAAGTCGAGGTAATTATAGAAAATAATGAACCTATGGAGGTTAAAATTTCAGGAAATGCTGTAATAGTATTTAAATCTGAATTATTATTTAAATAATTGGCGGTTGTGAATTAATCTTATTAGGTATATAAAAAAATTATTATTTAATTATTTGGTTTTTAATTATAGATAAATTAATTTATGAAGCGACAAAATAGTGAAAATGCGTTATAAAAATGTTTATAATAACCGAATAAATCGGAAATTATCGAGGTAATGATAATGTCAATATGGATAAAAATAATCTTGAAAGTATTGTTTTGGATTCTTGTTGGGGGAATTGGTTTCAATTATATAATGCGGTTTATAAGTTATTCTTTTTATAAGCGTGCAAAACAAAATGGTAAGACTGAAGAAACTGTTCAAAAAATTGAGATTGGTAATTCGCTCGTAGGATATGTAAGAAGTGTTAATTTTCATGAGAAAAAGAAAACTATACTTTATTTTGGTGGTTCTGGCGAAATTGCATATAATGCTGCTTTGAGTTATGGGAAGCTATTTAATGATTACATTTTTGCTTGTGTAGATTATAAAGGAACTCAAGAAAGTAAAGGGAGGATGAATTTAAAGACAATGCAAGAATCTGCATTGCAGCTATATGATTACATAATCAAACAAGATTATGTGGACACTTCGCATATTGTTATTATGGGATATAGCTATGGATCAGGAATTGCAACATATCTTGCTTCAAAAAGAAAATGTTCAAAACTTGTATTGATAGCTGGCTATCGTGATATTTGTGATTTATACAATAAAATTATACCTGTCTTCTTTGGGCCAATTAGAATATTTGTTACAGACAATATTGATGCAAAAACATATGCTACAAACATCCAAGAAGAATCTTTACTTATTACATCAGATGGTGACAAAACAATAAACAAGAAAATCCCACAAGCACTTTCAAAACATTTCAAAAATGCAATAGTAAAAGAATTTAAGGGAATTGACCATGCAGATTATTGGAAACACGAAGAAGTTGTTTCATATATCCATGAGTTTATAGATAACTAAATTCTAATTATCCATATAACAGGGAGTCCCCAAAATTAATGTTCAATTGATAAATATAGTGAAAATCAAAGATAATTAGATCGCTTATGTAAGGTAAATAAGTTTAATTAAAAAAGGAGAAATAAAAATGAAAAAGTTATCAAAAACTCTTTTTGAACAATTAAATAGCTATATGAATAAAGACGTTAGACCATTGGAAAAAGCTATATTCAATTATTATTTTAATGATTCAAGTGGTGAAGATATATTAGATTCATTGGAAGCATTTCAAAATACAGATGGAGGTTTTGGTAAAGGTATAGAACCCGATTTTAAACTTATAAAGTCCTCACCAATGGCAACATCGATTGGTTTAAGACATTTGAGCAAGTTAGATAATAGTGATAGGGCACAAAATATGATTGCAAAGGCTGTTGAATATCTTGAGACGACTTTTGATAGTAATAGAAATGGTTGGTATAGTGTTCCTAGTATTGTTAACAACTATCCTCATGCACCTTGGTGGGAATTTAGAAATGATATAAATATGACAGTTATTGATTATTCATGGGGAAATCCTACTGCTGAATTGATAGGGTATGTTTATAAATATAAAAAATACCTCAATAAACTAGATATTGATTCTTTAAGAAATTATGCTATAACTAATTTAAATAATCGTACAGAGTTTAACTCAGAACATGAAATAATAAGTTATATTCATATGTATAATACTCTAGACGAAGAATTTTCTAGCCAAATTGTAGATACACTAAAATTAGCTGTTTCTGAATTAGTTAACATAAACCAATCTGAGTGGATAAATTATGTACCGACACCATTAAAATTTATAAACTTAGATTCTAAGAACTTTTTTGGAATTGAGTGTAAATTCATAGATCAAAATTTAGATTATTTAATAGATGGACTTGAAGAAAATGGTAAAGTATTGACTACATGGCAGTGGGACAAGTATTTAGAAGAATGGGAAATTGCTAAGAATGAATGGATGGGAATCCTAACCCTTGAGGCTTTATTATCTTTATTAAAGTTTAATCGAATATAGATAAGGTAATAGGAAGGATTTTTCATAAATTTAGTCACAATCAACTGTTAGAATTACTGAAAAAATTAGTAGTTTAAGTTACTTAGGAATCGTTGAAAAATGCGAAGAAAAATACACAGACAAATAGTAATTTAAAAAGGTGGTTTGATGGGTTTAATGAAATATTTATTAGTTATAGATATGCAGGAAGACTACGTAGGAGATTCTCGGAATGTAAAAATGTATCCTTATGATTCTAAGAAACTGATACATTCTATCAATGATAAAATTTTTGAATATCCTAAAGAATCAGTGATTTACATTGTAAATAGATTCTTTTGGGAAATTGGGAGAAAACCAAAAAAATTAGTTAATGGACTTTCTGTTATATCTGATAATGTGTTTGAAAAAAGAAAGGCAAGTTGTTTTTCTAATAAAAAGTTATTGGATTATTTACAAAAGGTAAATGCAAGCGAACTTGAGTTAGTCGGTGTAGATGGTAATTACTGTGTAGGTGCTTCAGCAATTGATGGAATAACTAATCAATATAAAATTTTATTTAATGAATCACTTGTTGGTATTGGAAATTATAACAAATTCAAAAAAACAAAAAAGAAATTAGAGGAAAGTGGTGTGATATTTACCGCTTAAACAATATAAGGTTCATGTTTGTAAAAAAACTATTTAATATTTGAGATAAAAGTAGTACATCAATTTACAATTACTCATATGTACCATACCCACATTTTAAAAAAAGGTATGATACTAGCAAATCACAGAAAGCATGTTATTTTTTCGCACGAAAGATATCGCATAATAAACTCATATTGAGATAGATAAAATCTTCTTGATTGAGTGAAAAATGATTTGTAAATGTTTTACCGGACACAGAAAGCATGTTAAAAAATGCTGTTATTAAAAATTCAGCAGAATAAGTTACACTCATTGTGTCAAGATCTGTACGTATACTTCCGTCTGCTTTACCTTCATCAATAACATTTAGAACCTCCTGTGCTAGTAAGTCAGTAAACTTATTGAATTCGAGATATTGGGTTACATTTTGATTTTTTGATTTTATATATCCAACATAGTTCATTAACTGCAAAGTACCAGGATAATCCTTATAGAATCGATAATAAGCAGATGCTAAACTCTCAAGCTTTTCAAAGCCGGTACTACAACCATCATTAATCTCCTCATGAAAGTAGTATATAAGTCGATTAAATCCTCTAACTACCACTGCAAAATACAAATCTTCTTTATCTGTAAAATATTGAT
This sequence comes from Clostridium akagii DSM 12554, assembly GCF_000686725.1. Lineage (GTDB taxonomy): Bacteria > Bacillota > Clostridia > Clostridiales > Clostridiaceae > Clostridium_I > Clostridium_I akagii. Next base: position 56,318 of record NZ_JMLK01000018.1, read on the forward strand.
ATACCGTCTTTCTAGTAAACTCGGCCTCTCTAGCTATTTCTTCCATTGAAGCTCCGTTAAATCCCATTATAGTAAATATTTTTTCTGCAGCATTTATGATATCTTCTTCTCTTGTCTTTTTCTCTTTTTCTCGTCTAGATATAATATCCATAAAATTTTCTCCTCTTGATTGACAACTGTGATAAACATGATGTATAATTTGGTTACAACGTGTAACATCTGTAGACAACATGTATACGAATATTATATGATATTATTTTTTTCCTGTCAACAAATAGGAAGAGTATGGTTATACATACTTGTTGATCAAATAGGCAGATTACAACGTTATGCGCGTATATATGGTAAGAGGAGATGCAAATATGAAAAAAAATATTAAAGTAGTTGGAGTGATAAGCAGTGCAAGATTTAATGGAAATACTGCTGCACTTGTGAGAGAAGCACTTAAGGGTGCTGAAGAAGAAGGTGCATCAGTAATGGAAATTTTCCTTCCCAAATATAAGCTTGGATTTTGCACAGGGTGTTTAACTTGTACAGCCAAGGGGAAATGTCCTGTACTTGACGATTTTGAAGCCATTAGAAAACTTATTTATGAAGCTGATGGAATTATTTTGGGGTCTCCAACCTATGCTATGGAACATAATGCAATTATGAAGTGTTTTTTTGAACGATTGGGACCTTACACCATGTATGCCTCTTTGCTTGGCGGGAAGTATGGTGCGGGAATATCTACATCCTACGGCAATTCATCAAAAAAAGTAGCTAAGGGTCTTACTGGAGTATTTAAGCTGGGAATATTTCAAAGGAGTTACGTTTCGGGATTTCTAGGAGTAAACACTATGGTTAAAGGAGTCGAAAGAAGAGTTAGTGAAAGTCTTGCTGACATGAATAAAGCTCATGACCTGGGAAGAAAAATGACAATGGACATAAATAGTGGGAATAAGTATCATTTTCAGAATTTAATTATGCGGATAATTATTTCCATATCCTTAAAGCCTATTTTTAAAAAAAGTATTTTGCGGAATAAAGAAGGAAGGGAACATGCTACGTATAGTAGCCTTCACCAAAGGGGTCTGATCTGAGTAAAGCCTTGAATACAAATCAAAAAAATTACTTACATAGGGGGAGCATTATGGGGAGATTTTTATCAAAATTATCAACTGATATGTTAAAGGTTTCAACAAAAAAATATATCTTGATTTTCATTGGAGTTCTATTATTCATGGGATATCTGTCTACTAATAATGTTACAGGTACAGCTAGACTTAAAGAAATCAGTAACGGAATTCAACCCTTGGATATGAAGTTTAGCTATAGTCAAGGTGAAGCATATGATATTATCAAAAGATTAGGAGTTTTAGGACGATAGTTTTATATTAAATGGTTACTTATTGATTTTGTGGTTTCACTTTCGACGATGATCCTTCATTCCTGCATTATCACGTATTTTCTTAAGAAATTATCCATCAGTGGGAAAATACAAAAAATAAACCTACTCCCCTATGCTAGAGGTGCTTTTGATTACCTGGAAAACTGTACTATTTTAATAATGCTTCTTAACTATCCTAAAGTGTTTATGGCAGTTGCAAGCATATCTAATTTAATGACGATTATAAAATGGATTTTATTTGTTATTTCTTTGGCTGTTATAATCATTCTCATGATTATAACAGGATTCAAAGCTATCAAATTTAGGTATACTACTTTTTAGAGTACTAAATTGTTTGACTAACAAAGAATAATATAAGGAGAAATATGGATATAGTAGTGATATATGATAAAAAATATGACTATGAGTTTAACCCATCAAAAAAGTCGATACATTAGTATCCAAATTACTTTCTGAAAAGTCCATCTGCTACTGTATTTGTACAGTAACTTTTTTCATTGTTTGAGGTGTTAAAGGTTTATCATTTGCATCTCTTTTTATACTTACTATCTTATCAACCTCGTCCATACCTTGTGTAACTTTTCCAAAAGCAGCATAGTCACCATCAAGCCCAGGATTATCTTTTACCATAATAAAAAATTGAGAGCCAGCTGAATTTGGTTCTTGTGTTCTTGCCATAGAAAGAATTCCTCGGGTATGTTTTAGAGGATTATTAAATCCGTTGCTTTTGAATTCTCCTGTGATGGTATATCCAGGTCCACCGCCGCCAGTACCAGTTGGGTCTCCACCTTGTATCATGAATTCTGGAATTACTCTATGAAATATCAAGCCATTATAAAAACCTTTTTGTATTAAGCTTATAAAATTATCTACTGTTTTAGGAGCAATGTCAGGGTATAATTCAGCCTTGATTACTGCACCATCAGCCATTTCAATAGTTACGATAGGTTTTTTTTCACTGTATTTACTTTTATATTTAGAGCTTGAAGAAGTATTAGCTTTTGTTGTACCATTACTTGAATTTGTTTTAGATGAGCTTGAACATCCAACTGCTAGCAGAGCCACCATAAGCAGAGAAAAAAATATTAATTTTTTCTTTAGATTGATAATTTTCATGTTTTAAAGTCCTCCTTAAAAATTTACACTTTTTAAATGAAATATGTCATTTTAACATAAGTTACTAATTATAGATAGTTTAATCAAACCTATAAGTATATTACCAAAACATGTGTTTATATTCAATAGCTACATTATTAAATATACTTTTATTCATGAGCTACAATTTAAAGTTTTATTAAAGAAATAATCCATAAAACTTTGACAAGAAAACTAAACCATAGTAATCTAAAAGAATAAGTTTAATCAATAATGATTAATTAAAAGGGAATCAGGTGAGAATCCTGAACGGTCACGCCACTGTAAAAGATGAATTTAAATATAATAGCCACTGGGAAACTGGGAAGGCAAATTTAAATAATGATTCCAAGTCAGGAGACCTGCTTATGTTTTACGCTTTCAAACTCTACGATTGATAGGGAGGGTGTTATAAAATTAATATATTTAAACTGATTTTTTATTCATAATTTTATTTACTGATTTTTTTTATTAATCTGGCTCAGTAAATACAGTTATGAAAGGATAAAATATGAACAAAAATTTGTTAGCAAACTCAAAGAATGGATATTTAGAAGCCTCAAAATATTTATTTATGGTTTTTACAATATATTGTGTAGGAGGAATACTTCTTTTTTCTAATATAGTTAGGTATCCTCAGATTTTAGGAATGGCCGTATTATCTTATACTTTTGGCCTTCAGCATGCTTTTGATGTAGATCATATTGCCGCTATTGATAATATGTCTCGTAAATTAATTGGGCAGGGTAAAAAGACTAAGGGCGTAGGCTTTTTCTTTTCAATTGGACATTCCACAACAGTAATTATTTTGGCTCTATTAACAATTTTTGCAGTGAGATGGGCAGAAAAAGCACTTCCTAAGTTTAATGCAGTTGGAGGCGTTGTTGCTACCTTGATTTCTGGTTGTTTTCTACTTCTTCTTGCAATAATAAATTTAATTATGTTAAAAGATATTATAATTACTTTTAGAAGTATGCGTCATGGGGATTATCATGAAAAGATTGATGAAGAATCAAATAAGGGTTTCATAGGTGCCTTGATAAATCGCTTACTTAATATCATAACTAAAAATGGACATGTTTATATAGTAGGATTTTTATTTGGGCTTGGTTTTGATACTGCGACGCAGATAGCAGTACTAGCCACTTCAGCAACAGCTGTTAATCAAGGGGTTCCATGGATAGCAATTTTATCTTTCCCAATTCTCTTTACAGCAGGTATGACTACTATGGATACCTTAGATGGAATATTTATGAGTACGGCTTACAAATGGGTGCTTTCTTCCCCACTAAGAAAAGTATATTACAATTTAACTATAACAGGTCTTTCAATACTAGCTGCAGGAGTTATTGGTATAATAGAAGTAGTTCAGGTAATAGCTGAGGAACGTAATCTTAACAGTGGTGTATGGCTATGGCTTCAGAACTTGGATTTTAATATAATGGGGCGTATTCTAGTTGTAATGTTTATAATAGTTTGGTCCGTATCATTTATAGGGTGGAAAGTATTTCGTCTTGGAGAAAAGGAAACTGATTATATTTAAGTGCTGAGCAAAACCATATTTACAAATTTCATTCAGTGAAGGAGGTATTTTTATATGATGATTTCAAAAGTAAGTCAAAAATACAATATATCAGCAGATACGCTACGGTATTATGAGCGAATTGGTTTGATTCCACCAGTGAATCGAAATGTGAACGGAATCAGGGATTATACAGAAGAAGATTGTAATTGGGTCCATTTTATGAAATGTATGCGCGGTGCAGGACTTTCCATTGAAGTATTAGTAGAGTACATAACCATGTCTCAGCAGGGGGATTCTACAATCAAAGCTAGAAAAGAGCTTTTGATAGAACAACGTAGTCGGCTTGCCGAAGACATTAAAGAAAGGCAGGAAACGCTTAAACGTCTGGATAAAAAAATTTATGGATATGAAGAGAGAATGTTTGCAAAAAAAGAAAAACTAAAAAGACCAGATGCCTAATTTTGGTCTTTTAAATATTTAAATAGGAAACAGTTATATGTATATATTATCCTAAATAAAATTCACTTCACCAAAACTTCAATATCCTTTAAGCTTTTTAATAATTCTTCAAATCGTACTTTGCCAATACCGTTCTCTATCTTATTCTGTGCTTCATTCCACAGTGGAGTAGCCACCTCTATTATTTTAATGCCCTTATCAGTTATGGATATGGATTTTTTTCTGCAGTCTTTTTCTTCTTTTTTAATGTTAATATATCCGTTCTTTTTAAGCAATTGAATATTTCTTGTTACAGTGCTTTGATCCATGAGTAAAATGTCTCCAAGGTCACAAACAGAAATATTTTCATTCAAATAAATATCCAATAATAATAAGCATTGAGTACTCCGTAGACCAGTTGGTTGAAGTATTTTATCATAAAATTGTGTAATAGTTCGGGTGGTTTTCCGAAGATTACCGCAGGCACAATTTTTTATATGTTCCTTATCCAATGAATTTAAACTGCACATAAATTACCTCCAACTCAATATATGTATATGCATATACTATATTATTTTTAGATTAATGTAAAGACCTTGGTTTTATATCTTGATGGATTTTCTCAGTTCCAGCACTTAGTGCAGTTTTATAATACCAGCATTTATAATTAATGGTGCTCAGAGTTTTTTGGAGGGCAGCCATTTGTTCTTCAACTATTTCCTTACGTTCCATAAACATATTATAACGCTCTTGAAGGGTAGTATCACCATGTATACACCAATCAATAAATATTTTAATATCTTTAATTGGCATTCCGGTCATTTTTAGGCATTCAATAATATCAAGCAATTGTAGATCGTTGTCCGAAAAGACTCGAATGCCGGAATCTTTACGTTCAACAAATGGTAAAAGTCCTTCTTTATCATAGTAACGCAGAGTTGATGGTGATAATTTAAATTTTTTAGCAACTTCACCGATTGTATAATTCATATAGACCTCCTAATGTTCAGTGATGTAATTAGAGCTAAAGTAAGCTTTAATTACAAATAATTAATAGCACATTTTATTGTTTATGTCAATAAAAATGCTGGAATTGAAATTAAAGCTGCAAAATCGTATACTAACAATTACATTTACTTTGGTATATAATTATAAAATACTTTAGTAAAATGGGAGAAATATTAATGAATATATATGATTTAAGCATATACAATAAAACATTACCTAAAAGACAAGCAAAGTATGTGGATTTTCCTAGTACTTTATCATATGATTTGTGTAGTTACCTTTCTGAGAAAGGAATTACGAAACTATATTGTCACCAGGCTGAGATGTTTGAAAAGGCTATGAGACATAACAATATTGTTATAACTACATCCACAGCAAGTGGAAAAACTCTAAGCTTCTTATTACCAGTTATTCAAGAAATTTTATCAAATCCACTGGCAAGGGCCATTTTTATATACCCAACCAAAGCATTAGCAAGTGATCAATATCGTGCCATCGTGCCTTATTTGGAGTATTTTGGAGAAAACAGGATTTCAGCAGGTGTGTATGATGGAGATACTACAGTAAATGAAAGACGCAGAATTAGAAAAAGTGCCAATATAATTTTAACCAATCCAGAAATGCTGAATGGTGCATTTTTGCCAAACCACAGTAAATTTGGATTTGATTTTATATTTTCTAATTTGAAATATGTTGTGATTGATGAACTACATACATATAGAGGAGCATTTGGTTCTCATCTGGCTAATGTTTTTCGAAGATTCAAAAGAGTATGCAGATATTATAATTCATCACCGCAATATCTATGCAGTTCAGCAACTATAGCAAATCCTGTGGAACTGGCAGAGGAAATCTGTGGAGAAAAATTTATTGAAATTTATAAAGACGGTTCACCGGCTACGCAGAGAAAATATGTGCTTGTACAACCACCAAAGATTATGGGAGCTGATAAAAAGTATTATGGACAAGTGCAGACAACCTCAGTTGCAGCAGAGATAATACCGGATTTAGTAGAAAGTGGTAACACTTTTATTGCTTTTGCCAAATCAAGAAGAAACGTTGAAGTGATATTAAAAGAATCCAGGGACAAATTAGAATCGGAAAGGTTTTTTGGAGCATCTTTAACGGATCAGATATCTGGATACAGGGGTGGGTATACCCAATTAGAACGTAAAGAAATTGAAAATAAAATGATTACAGGAGTTTTAAGTGGACTTATATCTACCAATGCTTTAGAACTTGGTATTGATATTGGAGAAATTGATACCACAGTACTTGTTGGATATCCAGGAACTAGAGCGTCTTTTTGGCAACAGACAGGGAGAGCAGGTAGAAGTGGAAAAGAATGCACAAATTATTTAATACTTGATTGTATGCCTTTTGATCAGTATATTGCAATTAATCCGGATTGGCTATTTGAAAATGGCAGTGAAAATGCAGTGATTGATAAAAATAATCTTTTGATAGAACTTGCACATATACGTGCAGCGGCAGCAGAAATCCCCTTAACTTTAGATGATATTTCGCTTTTTCCGGATTTAGGAGAAACAATTCCAGTTTTAATCAGAGCAAATGAGTTAACAAGTCTTGGTGGTAAGTTTGCATGGTCTGGAAATTCGTTCCCAGCAGGAGATTTCAGTTTAAGAAATATTGATAAATCTAGATATAAACTAATTAATAAGGAAAACAATAAAGAAATTACAGAAATGGATGAAATGCAGGCATTTCGGGAAATTCATAGTGGAGCAATTTATATGCATGGAGGCATTCAGTATCAGGTAATAAAACTTGATTTGGAAAGTAGAACTGCATTTGTTATACCCTTTGATGGAAACTATTATACAATGCCGGGAAGTAATACAAATATCAGGATTATTCAAGGTAGTAAGGAAATGGATTATAAGCGCACAAAAGTTGCTTTTGGCGACGTAAATGTTGATGAAATGGTTTATATGTATAAAAAACTGCAATTTCACAATCATCAGAACTTAGGCTTTGAACAATTGGAAAAACCATTGTCAAAGGATTATGATACAGAAAGTACATGGATAAAAATCCCTTGCAATGTTGTAAAGGTATATAGAACACTGCTTCAGGAGAGTCAAAATGGCAAGTTTATAAGAAATAATCATTTTGAAGGATTGTGTTATGCAATTAAAAATGCGGCAATGATGGTCACGATGACAGAACAGGAAGATATTGGAGCTAATGCCACCAATAATGCAATAGAAATAAGTGAAAATTTTTCTGATGAAGTATATATGTTTATTTATGATAAATATATAGGAGGCCTAGGTTATGCAGAAAAAATATTTGATTTTGCTGCAAAGATTATTGAAAATGCTATTAATATGGTCAGTGGATGTAGATGCGAAAGTGGTTGCGCGGCATGTATTGGAGATTATAAACTAGATAAAGGCATGGTTTTGTGGGGACTAAAGAATTTATTAGAAGAATTACCAGTTCCTAAAGGCGTCAAATTAGTGGAATATGCACCATCAACTTTTATTAAAAAAACATTCCAATTTGCAGAGTTGCAGGAAACATGGAAAGAATTCTGTGAATACATGCAGGAAAGTGGAGATGCATTTGGAGCATTCCTAAGTGCAATTTCAGAGGTAGAAATAGAGAATAACGTTATAACATTAGTTTTGCATAATTCTTTTTATAAAGAATGGGTAATGGAAGAACACAATAAACGAAGTTTAATAAATATTATTTCTTTTTATACAGAAGCACCTGCAGTGATTGAATTAAAAATAAGACTTGAAAATACAAAAGACGACAGAACAAATGTGAAAAATAAATTACAGAAAAGATATGAAAATCTTGTAGAATAGGAGGAATTCATGCATTATGAGAAAAAATTGGAACAACTAAATAAATACCAAAAAGAAGCAGTATTAGATGAAAGTGATGTTTGTTTAGTAAATGCAAATGTTGGAAGCGGTAAAACAACAGTGTTAATTTCAAAGATTGTATACATTCATTATGCTAAAAATGTAAGCTATAAAGATATGATTGTACTAACATTTACTAATAAAGCTGCCAATGAAATCAAAGAAAGATTAATCGGTTCTGATAATAGTATTATGGCAGAAGAATTAGAAGGATTTGGAACATTTCATAGTGTGGCACTTCATTTGCTTAAGAGTGTATTGCCTGCTAATCAAATAGGATATACAAAAGATTTTCTGGTAATAGATCCGGGGGAAGAATTAGATATTGCTATGCAAATCATACAAGAAGAAAAGCTTCATATCAAATATAAAAATAGGTTAAAAAAAAGACTTGAACTGGCAATGTCTATTATGGAAGAAGAACAAAAGATTTCACCATATAACGATGATATATTTCAGCTAGTTCAATTGCTTCAAGAAGAAAAAACGAGACAGAACAAGATGTCCTTTTCAGATTTGCTAATAAATGCAAATAAATTATTAGAGGATTACAACATAGAACCCAAGTGGATTATTATTGATGAGGTTCAGGACAGTGATCAGTTGCAGCTCTATTTCATTGATAAATTAAAAGGTGCTAGTACTAGATTATTTGCAGTGGGTGATCCAAACCAAATTATTTATAGTTGGCGTGGAAGTACCTTGAATGTGTTTAATACATTCAAGCAGAAATATGATGCAAAAGAACTTTCGCTTCCAATCAATTATAGATCCAGCAGTTCGATTTTAGAAGTGGCAAGGTGTTTTTTGAAAAAAGGAAACAGCTTAAAGGGAATACGAGAAACTGGGAATAAAATTGTAGTAAAAAAACAATATAATCCATTCAATGAGGCATGTTATCTGGCAGATAAAATACGGGAAATACATAATTTAGGCGTACCATTTAACGAAATTGCAGTCTTTTACCGGCTACAAAATCAGTCCCAGGTTTTTGAAGATGTATTTTTAAAAAATAAGATTCCTTATGAAGTATCTTTCAAAAAAACAATACGTGATATTCCTGTGTTAAACTGGATGATTAAACTATTGCGCTTTTCCTTAAATCATAATGATTTGTCATCTGGAATATATGTTCTTAGTAATAAGAATTATGGTGAGGGAATATCGGAAAAAGAGGCGGGAAAAATAGTGAAAGGTCAGCATATAGCCAAATCTGACCTGTTTACAAAAATGTATGAGTTCAATAATAAATGTCCTGAGATTATGAAAACAGATGAAATTTATAATTATTTTGAATTTGATAAGTATATTAGACCAACTGCAGCTACGTATATGGAAGATAAGGAATCTATTTCTGCTTTGCTTAATATTATTATGGAATATGTGAAGGAAAACGAAACCACAGTTCTTAATGGTCTTGGTGATTTTATAAACTCCTCTGCATTACATGGCACAAATATATTGCAGAAAGATATACACTGTGATACGGATTCCGTTAAGCTTATGACATTACATGCATCTAAAGGGTTAGAGTTTTCATATGTATTTATTATAGGAATTAATTACGGTTTGATTCCGTTAAGATCAAGTGGTATGGAAGAGGAAGAAGAGGAAGAAAGATTATTTTTTGTTGGAATTACTAGGGCAAAAGATCATTTGGAACTTTCTTATTATATAAATCCTGAGTATTATAGAGCAACGCCTGGAGGGAGTTTGTATATTCATTTGATACCTCAAGAGTTAATTCAGGATGATACAGTGAAAAGCAAGGCTGTGAATTTACAGGAACTTAAGAAACAGATTCAGCAGGCAAAAACTGAAGAAAAGCAAGAGAAAGCTCCAGTGAAATCTGTAAATCCAGTATCTATAAAACAGGTGCGACATAAGAAATATGGAACAGGAAAAATTCTTAAAGAAGATGAGATGATGATTGAAGTGGAATTTGAAAATTATGGAGTAAAAGAATTTATAAAAGCGTTTAGTGAGTTGGAACATCTATCACAAAAAAATTCATAAAACTTCTTGACTTGGAGTTAACTCTAAGGTGTACTATTGTTTTGAAGATATAAAATATAGTTGAATAGGAAAGGAGAAAATAGTATGGAATTAATAATAAGTAAGAAAAATAGTAATAATGAAAAAAAGCAGTTGTTTATATGACAAAAGATATTAGTACAGAAGGATTAATGGACGCATACGAAGCATTAGGACATAAAGCAGCTGGAAAAGTAGCTGTCAAAATATCAAGTGGTGAACCTGGAGGTCATTATTTTCTATCACCAAAATTGATTGCGCCACTAGTTCAGTCAGTCAATGGAATAATTGTAGAATGCAATACTGCGTATGGTGGAGGACGTGGAGATACTAAGTCTCATCGTAATACTGTAGAAAAACATGGATTTACAGCCATTGCTAAAGTTGACATTATGGATGCAGATGGCTCTATGAGTATCCCAGTTATTAACGGAAAACATCTGAAAGAAGATATGGTTGGTTCACATTTTGCAGATTATGATTTTGTAATTAACCTTGCACATTTTAAAGGCCATGCTATGGGTGGATTTGGTGGAGTTCTTAAAAACATGTCCATCGGAATTGCGTCTTCTATGGGAAAGAGTCTGATTCATACTGCAGGTAAAGAAACTACAGGATTTGGAAAGGGCACACCACAGGATGATTTTTTAGAGTCAATGGCTGAAGCTGCAAAAGCTGTTGCTGATTATAAAGGAGATAATATTATTTATATCAATGTTATGAATAACTTGTCTGTAGATTGTGACTGTGATTCCCATCCGGCAAAACCCGAAATGGATGATATTGGAATTTTAGCATCTTTAGATCCAGTTGCATTGGATCAAGCATGTGTTGACCTGGTGTATGCAGCTAATGATGGAAAGGCGCTTATTGAGAGAATGGAGTCAAGACATGGAATTCATACGGTGGAATATGCAGAAGAAATTGGTCTTGGAACTCGTAACTATGATTTATATACAATTAAAAAATAAAACCATTTAATTAGAATACAAGTAAGAAAGGAGATCTATTATGGAATATGTAATATTAAATAATGGTGTAAAAATGCCCATTCTCGGCTATGGAGTTTATCAGATTGCTGACCAGAAAGAATGCGAAAAATGTGTGCTAGATGCAATTAGTGTAGGATATCGATTAATTGATACTGCTCAGGCGTACGGTAATGAAGAAGCTGTAGGAAAAGCAATTAAAAAGAGCAATGTTCCTAGAGAAGATTTATTCATTACAACGAAGGTATGGATTTCCAATGCAGGTTATGAAAATGCTAAGAAGTCTATTGAAGAATCACTGAAGAAACTACAACTTGATTACTTAGATTTATTATTAATTCATCAACCGTTTAATGATTATTATGGAACATATCGTGCTATGGAAGATTTATATAAAGAAGGTAAAATAAAAGCTATAGGTGTTAGTAACTTCTATCCGGACAGATTAATTGATTTAATGCAGTTTAATGAAATTGTTCCTGCAATAAATCAGGTTGAGACACATGTATTTAATCAACAGGTAAAGGCCAATGAAATTATGAAGAAATATGGTGTACAGATTGAATCTTGGGGACCTTTTGCAGAAGGAAAAAATAATATGTTTACGAATGAAACATTAAAAACAGTTGGTAAAAAGTACAAAAAATCTACTGCTCAGGTTGCTTTAAGATATCTGATTCAAAGAGGTGTAGTGGTTATTCCAAAATCAGTAAATAAGGAAAGAATGATACAGAATTTTGATGTATTTGATTTTAAATTATCAAAAGAAGATATGGATATGATTGTTACATTAGATAAGGAAGAAAGTTCATTTTTCTCTCATTATGATCCACAAACTGTAGAATATATAACAGGTTTAGGTAAATAGATATAAAAAAGCAATAGCTAGAGTTCATGAAGGATAGACCCGATCATGTCCTTTGGCTTTTGTTTTTTATTAATAAAGCCAAACAAACAAACAATGAAGTAGCAGCAAAGATGATTCAAAAAGTGGTAGAAAGTGATATTTTCCGTATTGTTGAAGCAAAACCTTATCCTGAGGATTATACAGAGACAACTAATGTAGCACAGAGAGAAGTAAAAGATAATGCTATACCAGAGCTTTCTAGCCATGTGTAAAACATAGATTCTTATAATGTTATATTTCTTGGGTATCCAAATTGATGGGGAACTATGCCAATGGCAGTATTTACATTTGTAGATGCATTTTCTTTTATTGAGAAAGAGAAAAGCCAGGGAAAAATCAGAAAGAATGGGTTCTCTTTTCATGATACAGCGTGGATGGATGTCCAAAGAACATTGCAATACCAAAATACTTTGCACTATATGATGCAGAGAAACTGCTATTAAATCATGGATTTTCAACACAGGGACTAAAAAAGAGGTGATTTTCAAGTAATGTTAAAACAAATGAAGTATTTTGTAACAGTTGTTAAGTGCAATAGCTTTACAGAAGCAGCAGAAGAATGTTATATTTCTCAGTCGGCTATTTCACAGCAGATTCGCGCTTTAGAAGAGGAGTTAGGTGTTAAATTGATTTGTAGAGAAAATCGTAAATTTTCATTAACACCAGCGGGAGAATATTTTTACAACCAAAGTCTGATATTATTGCATGAAGCAGAAAGAATACGCCAGGAAACTGTTCGTATAGATAATAAAAATAATCGTCAGATACGAATTGGCTATCTGAAGTGTTATGGTGGACAGGAATTACAACATGCAATTGCAATTTTTACAGAACAACATCCGGGTATTGACATTCATATTGTAAATGGAACACATGAAGAATTGTATGAGTTGCTAGTTTCAGGAGAGGTAGACTTGGTTCTGAATGACCAAAGAAGAGCATTTTCAGGTGAATATGAGAATTTCCATTTATATAGCTTCTACTGTTATATAGAAATATCAACCCGAAATGCGCTGGGTGCTTTGGACAAAGTTACTATGAATGACTTGAAAAGGATGCCGTGTATTATAGTTACATCTAAAGAACAACAAGAAAATGAAAGGGACTATTATCAAAATTATTTGGCGTTTATCGGAGAATTTCTGTTTGTTGATAATTTGGAAGAAGGTCGATTGCTGGTAGCAGGAGATAAAGGATTTATGCCAGTGGAGGGAGTAGCAAACATTCCACAAGTTGGTGCAACAATGACAAGACTACCACTTTTTCGTGGTGATGCTCAATTGCAACGTGATTATTTTGCTTTTTGGAAGAAGGAAAATAGTAATATTGATATTCAAAGCTTTGCAAATATTTTACATGATATGTTTGAGAATAATCTAAAATAAATTGTTTGATTTTTAAGTTTATATCGCTTCTCGCATTCTGAACTATAGGAATGCGATTTTTTTATTCGACACATAGGAACAGACTTTTCACATAAGCTTTACTTATCAAAACCATTGGGAATTGAAATTGCTCATAAACTGCGAGAAAAGTATAATAAATCTATAAGAAGATAAGATATAAGTTAGCTAAATCAGTTTCAAATAAAATAAATTATCAAAATAAAAAGGAGAATTCAGATGAAAGTATTAGTGATTAGTGGAAGTCCACGTATTGGTGGTAACTCAGACGTATTATGTGACCAGTTTATCAAAGGAGCAAAGGAGGGTGGACACAGTGCGGAGAAAATTAATCTTGGTAAGAAAAAACTTAGTCCATGTACTGCCTGTTATGCTTGTCGAAATAATGGGGTGTGTGTACAGAAAGATGATATGACAGAAATACTTGAAAAGCTTATTTTAGCAGATATAATCGTATTAGCTACCCCTGTGTATTTCTATTCTATGGATGCACAGATGAAAATGTTTATTGACAGATGTCTTCCACGTTACCGTGAAATAAAGAACAAGGATTTCTATTTTATTATTACAGCGGCTGATCCACAACATGAAGCTACTGACGAAACAATGGGGGGGTTCAGAGGGTATACAAGATGCTTACCTTACGCAAAAGAAAAAGGCATTATATATGGAAACGGTGCATGGGAGAAGGGTGACATTCTCGGACTTCCTGCAATGCAAAATGCATATGAAATGGGGAAAAATGTATAATAGACACCGAAAATAAAGGAGAGATTAAAATGGCAATCACAGATTTTTCAAAAGAGTATCATGAGAGGATGTTTCCAGGATATGCATCAAAGCTCTTAGAAACAGATCCTGAATTTATTGAGTTATTTGATAACTTTGCATTTGATGAAGTTGTAAATCAGGATAATCTAGACGATTCTACTAGAATGATGGCAACTATTGCCACCTTGATTGGCTGCCAAGGGATTGATGAGTTCAAAGGAATGGTACCTGCCGCACTTGATTTTGGAGTAACACCAGTAGAAGTGAAAGAAATAGTATATCAGGCCGTAGCTTATCTTGGAATTGGAAGGGTATTCCCATTTCTTCATGGCACAAATGATGTACTAACAGCAAGGGGTATTAAATTACCGCTTGAAGGACAGTCAAGAACTACAACTGAAAATCGTTTAGAAAAAGGAATTCAGGCACAGGTTGATATTTTTGGGGATGGAATGAAAGAATTTTACAAGTCGGGACCGGAAGAATCACGACACATTAATCATTGGTTAGCTGATAATTGCTTTGGCGATTATTATACGCGAAGTGGCCTTGATTACAAACAGAGAGAAATGATTACTTTTTGCCTCTTATCTGCACAGGGTGGTTGTGAGATGCAACTTACAAGCCATGCGGCAGCGAATATGAAGATTGGTAATGACAAACAGTTCTTAATTAAGATTATTTCACAGTGTCTACCGTTTATAGGTTATCCAAGAAGTCTAAATGCACTTCGCTGCGTTACTGATGCGGCAACACACATGGGAAAATAGCGCAAAAAGCTGAAAATAATGCTTGACTTGAAGTTAACTTTAAGTAATATAATAGTTTTATCATAAATTTTATTGTTAAAGGAGATTATAAAATATGAGTAATGAAAATGAGTTAAAAAACAATACAGTTTTTCCTAAAGGGGCGCCACTTCCAGAGATGTTTTCCAAGTATTTCATAGGGCAAGCATATTTAAATATGCTTACCACTACTGGTGTTCCAATTGGGAATGTAACATTTGAACCTGCATGCCGTAATAATTGGCATATTCATCATAAAGGTGGTCAGATTCTTCTTGTAACAGAGGGACGAGGATGGTATCAGGAATGGGGAAAAGAGGTTCAGGAGTTACAGCCGGGTGATGTAGTTAATATTGCACCTGAAGTAAAACATTGGCACGGAGCATCAAAAGACAGTACTTTTTCACACCTAGCAGTGGAAGTGCCCGCAGAAGGTGCATCTAATGAATGGTTAGAAGCAGTTACAGATGAAGCTTATGGAAAGCTAAAATAAGCAAAATGAACAGACTATAAAGAAAAGGTGAGAAGAATGATGATGAATAATTTTATTTACGATATTCCAA
This sequence comes from Clostridium akagii DSM 12554, assembly GCF_000686725.1. Taxonomy (GTDB): domain Bacteria; phylum Bacillota; class Clostridia; order Clostridiales; family Clostridiaceae; genus Clostridium_I; species Clostridium_I akagii. The sequence continues at coordinate 72,168 of NZ_JMLK01000018.1, forward strand.
CAAAAGTCTATTTTGGTGAAAATCAATTAGGACATCTTGGAGAAGAATTAAACAAGTATGGCAAAAAAGTACTTCTAACATATGGAGGAGGTTCAATTAAGAAAAGTGGTCTTTATGACAAAATTGTAGCAGAAATCAAGAATGCTGGTTTAGAGCTTTTTGAGTTAAATGAAATTGATCCTAATCCACGTGTCAGCTCAGTAAATGCTGGTGCAGACATTTGTAAAAAAGAAGGCATAGATGTGCTTTTAGCAGTTGGTGGTGGTTCTGTTTTAGATTGTACTAAATATATTGGAGCAGCTACCTATTATGATGGAGATGCATGGGATATTTTATTAGGAAAGACTCCAGTGGAAAATTGTCTTCCTGTCATTACAGTGCTAACACTCTTAGCTACTGGTTCTGAAATGGATGCAGGTGGAGTTATTAGTAATCCTGAGACAAAGGACAAGATTGGTTTGATTTTCCCACCAATGCAACCAAAAGTTTCTTTCCTTGATCCTACCAATACTTACACAGTAAGTAAGTTTCAGACTGCTTCTGGTGCATCAGATATGTTAAATCATATTATGGAAGTTTATTTTAATATGGATCAGGATCTTTACATGCTAGATTGTGTCATGGAAGGTCTCATGAAAACTATTATCAAATATGCACCAATTGCATTAGCAGAACCAGATAATTATGAGGCACGTGCCAATCTGATGTGGACATCATCATGGGCAATCAACGGATACATCAATGGCGGAAAACGTCAGGCATGGAGTTGTCATCCAATGGAACATGAGCTATCTGCAATTTATGATATTACTCATGGCTTAGGTCTTGCTATTTTAGCCCCACGTTGGATGGAATACACATTAGATGAGACAACAGTGTCAAAGTTCTATCAGTTTGGCACCAATGTATTTGGAATTGATGCTGGAATGGAACCTATGGAAGTTGGAAAGAAAAGTATTGAACTTTTAAAAGAGTTCTTATTTAATACATTAGGTTTGAAAAGTACATTTACAGAAATCGGCATCGATGAATCTAATTTTGCAGTGATGGCAAAAAAAGCATGTATGGGCAGCGTGCTTCCAGCATTTAAACCATTGAATCAGCAAGATATTGAAAATATATTCAGAATGTGTCTTTAAGATTTGGCAGAACAACAGACTGATGAAGAATGAGTTTGTTGTTCTTTTTCAATATTGTATAGGTATGGGGAATTCAAAACTTCCAATGAAGATTATGCTTGCAATGAATATTTTAAATGTTTTATGCAGTACAATACTTATTTTATTATTTCATATGGGAACTGCAGGAATAGCAATACCTGCTTTAGTAGCAAGAATAGGAGCAGCTATAATTATTTTCACTCTTGCAACGAAGCTAAAAGGTGACATTCATTTAGAAAAAACGTTGAAATATAGATTTAATGGAGGCGTGGTAAAAAAAATATTAGGTATAGGTGTTCCCTTTGGAATAGAAAATGGAATGTTCTATATATCAAGGATTTGACGCATTATTTCAAAGTATTGGAGGATATATATCCAAGATGGAAAATATGATGAGTTATAGGGTTAAAAGCTGTAGATGATTAAGTATAATTTGAAAAAAGAAAATAGACGGAGGGAAAAATATGAAAGTATTATTAGTAAATGGCAGCCCACATAAAGAAGGATGCACCTGTGCAGCATTAACAGAAGTTGCAGAAACATTAAACAAAGAAGGAATTGAAACAGAGATTTTCTGGATTGGAAATAAAGCTTTAAATGGATGTATTGCCTGCAGACAATGTGTTACTAAGAAAAAATGTGTATTCGATGATAGAGTAAATGAATTTCTTGATATAGCAGCGGACTATGACGGATTTATTTTTGGATCACCAGTACACTGGGCATCAGCAGGTGGTGCTATAACATCATTTTTAGATAGAGTATTTTATGCAGATCTTAATGCTGGCAGACAGTCATTCTATTTAAAACCTGCAGCATGTGTCATATCAGCAAGAAGAGCAGGAACAACTGCAACCTATGACCAATTGAATAAGTATTTTGGATTAATGGAGATGCCCATTGTTTCATCACAATATTGGAATATGGTTCATGGGGCAACTCCAGAGCAAGTCAAACAGGATTTAGAAGGACTTCAGACTATGAGAACTCTAGGAAGAAACATGGCATTTTTCTTGAAATGTAAGGAAGTTGGAATTAAGAATGGTGTGGAAATGCCAGAACGAGAAGTTGCTACATTCACCAATTTCATAAGATGATTATAATATATTATAAAATAAGATATAACATAGAAAATATAGAGTCAGATACGAAGATTAGGTCTAAAAAAAATTAATGAAAGAAAGGACAATATGTAATGGATAAAACATTAATAGCATTTTATTCGTACACTGGTAATACAAGAAAATTAGCAAGTCAGATTCATTCTACGATTGGTGGAGATATTATTGAAATAGAGACAACAGTATTATATGAAGGTGATTATAATTCTGTAGTTAAGCAGGGTAAAGATGAAGTAACTAGGAGATATAAACCAGCAATTAGACCTTTGTCAGTTCAATTGGATAAATATGATACTATTGTTCTTGGCATGCCTGTATGGTGGTATACGATAGCGCCAGCAGTATTAACATTTCTCACAGAGAATAATTTTCTGGGTAAAAAAATCATTCCATTTGCAACAAATGGTGGGTGGATAGGACATACATTTAAAGATATCAAGGAATTGTGTCCGGATTCAGAAGTTAAGAATGAAATCAATATTAAGTATTCGGGAGATAGATTATCTACATCCATGAAAGAAATAGAAAAATGGATGGATGACATAAAGTAATATAAAAATTATGTTTTTAAAGCACTTGACTTGGAGTTCACTCAAAGTGTTACAATTTATACATAATAAAATTTACGAAAGAATTGAGGAGGTCTCAATATGGATTTGATGAAAGAAAAAAAGTTTGGTTTTGGATGTATGCGTCTGCCTGTAATAAATAAGGAAGACCCTGCGGCCTTTGACTTCGAACTAATTAACAAGTTATTTGATACTTATTTAGAAAATGGGTTCACTTTTTTTGATACTGCATTTACATATCATGGTTATCGTGGTGAAGAAGGAGTTCGCACGGCATTGGTAGAACGTCATCCTAGGGATTCATTCCAATTAGGTACAAAATTGCCACTACGTGACTTCAAAGATAGTGAGGATATGGAACGTATATTTAATCAGCAGCTCAAAAACTGTGGAGTTGATTTCTTTGACTATTATTTACTACATAACATGGGTTCTAATGTTTATGAAAAGTGCTTAAAGTATGGTGCTTTTGATTTTGCTGTGAAAAAGAAAGAGGAAGGTAAAATCAAAGTTCTTGGTATGTCTTTTCATGATACTCCAGAGCTGCTTGAGGAAATTTTATCAAAGTTTGGCGATAAATTAGATTTCATTCAGTTGCAGATTAATTATATTGACTGGGAACAGCCTAATGTTCAGTCTCGTCGTTGCCTTGAAATTGCCAATAAGTACAATAAACCAGTAGCTGTTATGGAACCTTGTAAAGGTGGAACCCTTGTAAATGTACCAAAAGAGGCTGAAAAACTGATGAAAGACTATAATCCTACTGCCTCTATTGCAAGCTGGGCACTTCGCTTTGCAGCTAGTCAAAAAGGCGTATTTCGAGTACTTAGCGGGATGAACAGTATAAAGCAGGTAGAGGATAATACTTCCTTTATGGAAAATTTTGTGCCTTTGAATGAAGATGAGAATGAAATTATTGGAAATGTTACTAAAATCATTAACGAGAATACTGCCATTCAGTGTACTGCCTGTGAATATTGTACTCATGGATGTCCAAAAAATATTGCTATTCCAAAATATTTTGCACTGTACAATAGTATAATGCGTACCACTGGTAGTTTCTCAAGTCAGATGGTATATTACAATAATATTGCTATTAACCATGGTAAAGCTAGCAAATGTATTGGATGTAAACAGTGTGAACGTGTATGTCCACAACACCTACCCATCACTACATATTTAAAAAATGTAGTAGAAAAGTTCGAACAGGGCAGTATTATCCCTACTCGAAAATAATTGATATGTATGGAGTTAACTACAAGTATATATTTAATTAGGAAGTGTAAAAAGGAGTACAATGAAAGTAAAATTTAAATATAACAAAAAACACTTGACTTGGAGCTAACTCCAAGTGATAGAATAAGTATAGAACAACTATTCAGTTAAAAAGTAGTAATGATAAAAATTATTTTATTTAGGAGGATATAATATGTTATATAGGAAGTTAGGCAAAACAAATGAAAAGGTATCAGCTTTAGGTTTTGGATGTATGAGGTTACCTGTTATTGATGGAGATATAACAAAGATTGATGAGGAAAAGGCTATAGAAATGCTTCATCATGCAATTGATGAAGGCGTTAATTATGTAGATACGGCATACCCTTATCATGGAACGGGAATGGGAAGTGGCGGGCAAAGTGAACCGTTTGTAGGTAGAGCTCTAAAAGATGGATATAGAGAAAAAGTTAATTTAGCGACAAAACTTCCTAGTTGGCTCATTAAGACTAGAGAAGATATGGATAAGTATTTGAATGAACAATTAGAACGTCTACAGACAGATAAAATAGATTTTTATTTAGTACATGCATTAAATAAAGGTGTTTGGGAGAATTTAAAGAAGTTAGGAATAGATGAGTTTTTAAATTCAGCAATTGCAGATGGAAGAATAAGGTATGCGGGATTTTCATTTCACGATGATTTAGTTGTATTTAAAGACATAGTTGATTATTATGATTGGTCATTCTGCCAAATTCAATACAATTATCTAGATGAAAATTTCCAAGCTGGAACAGAAGGATTAAAATATGCGGGGGATAAAGGTCTTGGGGTTGTTATTATGGAACCACTTAGAGGGGGAAAACTAGTTCGAGATCTTCCAGAAACTGTTACTAATGCTTTTAAGCAAGCGGAAATCAAAAAATCACCAGTTGAATGGGCACTAGGGTGGGTATGGAATCATCCAGAAGTATCGGTGGTACTTAGTGGCATGAACGTGATGGAACATATCGATGAAAATTTAAGAATTGCCAGTGCGTCGCTACCTAATTCGCTAACAGAAAAAGAATTAGAAATAATGGTTGATGTTCAAAAAGCATATAGAACAAGAACAAAAGTTAACTGTACGGGTTGTCAGTATTGCATGCCTTGTCCAGCAGGAGTAAATATTCCTAAGAACTTTACTCAGTACAATCAATATCACATGCTTGTTACACCAAAAACAGAGGGAGAACTTAAGGCTCACTATAATGCCTTTGTAGATATATCAGAAAGAGCAGATAAATGCAAAGAGTGTGGTAAATGTGAAACACATTGTCCACAGGGAATTAAAATACGTAAAGAATTAAAAAATGTTAAAGAACTATTTGCATAGACATAAGGCCTCTGAAATTCAAACAGTTAGAAGGAGCGATAAACATGAAGATTTTATATTATGATTGTTTTTGTGGAATAAGTGGTGATATGAATTTAGCAGCACTTGTAGATTTAGGAGTACCTAAAGAATATTTAGTGCAAGAACTTTCAAGGCTCAACTTAAGTTCTGAATATGAAATAGGGATTAAAAAGGCAGAGAAGCTTGGAATAACAGGAACTAGGGTAGATGTTGTATTAAAACATAAATTGGATGATAAGACATATGTTTCAGAACAAACTATACATGAGCATAATAGCGGTGAGGAACATCACCACTCTGATCATAGTCATGAATATAATAAAGAGCATCAACAGGAACAGAATCATGAGCATCATCACAGAAACTTAGAGGCTATAGAAAAAATAATAAACTCAAGTGATTTAAGTGATAAGGTTAAAAAGCTTAGTTTAGATATGTTTATGAAAGTTGCAGAAGCGGAAGCAAAGGTTCATGGAAAAAACTTATATGAAGTACATTTCCATGAGGTGGGAGCTATTGATTCTATTGTAGATATGGTGGGAGCAGCTATTTGTTTAGACTATTTAAAAGTTGATAAAATCATGGCATCCACCGTTCAAGTTGGAGGCGGATTTGTTAAATGTGCTCATGGTCTTATGCCAGTACCAGCCCCTGCAACAGTAGAAATTTTAAAGAATATTCCTATAAATACTGGAATAGTTCAATTTGAAACAACAACGCCTACTGGAGCCGCAATACTTGCAGCAAATGCAGAGGAGTTCACTGAAAAGATTGATTTTTCAATTAAAAAAATAGCCTATGGAATAGGTCATAGAGATCTAGAAATTCCAAATGTCTTAAGAGTATATTTGGGTGAGAAAGAAATCTTTGAAAAAAAAGAAGAACAGTATATACTTGAAACTAATATAGATGATATGAATCCAGAATTTTATGGATATGTAGAAGAAAAACTTTTTGAAGCAGGAGCCCTAGATGTATTTAAAACATCTATATTTATGAAAAAGGGAAGGCCTGGAATAAAATTAAGTGTATTAGTTAATGAAAAATGTGAAAAAAATGTTTTAGATATTATTTTTGAAGAAACAACCTCAATTGGTGTTAGAAAATTTAGAGTTGAAAAAATAATGCTAAATAGAGAATTTTCAAAAGTTAAAACAGCCTATGGAGATATTACAATAAAGAAATCTTATTATAAAGGTAAGTTAGTGAAATATAAACCTGAATATGAAGAATGCAAGACTATAGCAAAAGAAAAAAATATATCTATAGATAAGATTTATAAAGCGGTTTATAGACAGGATATAAAATAATGTTATGATTGTAATATAAACAATGAAAAATAAGGGATGATTTTGGGAGGACAAAAATGTTATTACAAGAAAAATTTGAAGCACTAAAAGATAGTATTAGAAAAAGTGGCAGTGCGGCAATTGCCTTTTCAGGTGGAGTGGATAGTACATTTTTAGTTAGGGTTACACATGATATATTAGGAGATAAAATGGTAGCAGTTACAGCTACATCCTCAACTTATCCTGAAAGAGAATTAAATGAAGCAATTAAATACGCGGGGGATATGGGAGTAAAGCATTTAATTATATCTTCAGAAGAGCTAGATATTGAGGGGTTTGCTAGCAATCCTAAAAATAGATGCTACTTTTGCAAAAAAGAGCTTTTTACAAAGATAGGTAAAGTAGCTGAAGAAAACGGCATGGAATATGTTTTTGATGGTTCAAACCTTGATGATAACGGTGATTATAGACCAGGGATGAAGGCAGCTAGAGAGTTAAAGGTAATAAGCCCACTTAAGGAAGCAAATCTAACTAAGGCAGATATAAGAGAACTTTCAAAAGAGCTAGGACTTCCAACTTGGAACAAGCCTTCCTTTGCATGTTTATCTTCTAGATTCCCTTATGGAAAGAAAATAACTATTCCAAAGCTTAAAATGGTAGATGAGGCAGAACAGTTTTTAATTGATATGGGAATAACACAAGTAAGAGTAAGACATCATGGAGAAATAGCTAGAATTGAAGTTTCTCCTGAAGAAAGAGTTAAATTTTTTAATACTAAAGTAATGGATAAGATAGGAGACAAGTTCAAAAAAATTGGATTTACGTATGTTACTTTAGATATTCTAGGATACAGAACTGGTAGCATGAATGAAGTTCTTTCAGTGGAAGAAAAGACAGAATCAGGTGAAATATAAACAAAAAATATTTTAAATAATTAGGTATGTAAATAATATTAAAATATAAATTCCAGTAAAAGTTTTAGGGGGACGAAGCTAATGGATAAAGAAGAAATTAAAGTTTTATTGGAAGATATTAAGGATAATAAAATAAATATAGAAGAAGCTCTTGAGAAACTAGAGGATTTGCCTTTTAAGGATTTAGGTTTTGCTAAAATAGATAATTATAGAGAAATTAGAGTTGGTTATCCGGAAGTAATATATTGCGAAGGAAAGACATTAGATCAAGTTAGAGATATTGTTAAATATATGCTTACAAAAAACAATAATATATTAGGAACTAGAGCTACAGAAGGAATGTATAATGCAGTAAAGGAAATATGCATGGAAGCAGAATATAATAAACTTGGAAAAACAATAACTATCAAAAGAAAAGAACAGGCTATTACAGATAGTTATATAGCTATTGTTGCGGCAGGTACCTCTGACTTACCAGTAGTAGAAGAAGCCTATGAAACTGCAAAGATACTGGGGAACAGAGCTGTTAAAGTGGTTGATGTAGGAGTTGCAGGTATACACAGACTTTTTGCAAGATTAGATGTTATTAGAGGAGCAAAAGTTGTTATAGTGATTGCTGGAATGGAAGGAGCTTTAGCTAGTGTTATAGGAGGGCTTGTAGATAAACCTGTTATAGCAGTTCCAACTAGTGTTGGATATGGAGCTAACTTCGGAGGAATTTCAGCTCTACTTTCAATGTTAAATAGTTGCGCTAGCGGGGTAAGTGTAGTAAATATAGATAATGGATTTGGTGCAGCGTATAGTGCTAGTATAATTAATAAGTTGTGAGTTAATTATGCCTAATAGAAAAATTAAAACAAGCCAAAAACAGCTATTTTTATTAATAGCATAAGTAAAAACAATTATGAAAGGATAAAGTAATATGAACAAACCTATAGCAACAAATTCAAAAAGTGGTTATTTTGAAGCTTCAAAATATTTAGTTATGGTTCTTACCATATATTGTGTAGGGGGAATACTACTTTTTACTAATACTGGTAGGTATCCTGAACTTTTAGGGATGGGCGTATTATCTTATACCTTTGGTCTTAGGCATGCTTTTGATGCAGATCATATTGCTGCTATTGATAATATGACCTGTAAATTAATTCAGGAAGGTAAAAAGACTAAAGGTGTAGGATTCTTTTTCTCACTTGGACATTCCACAGTAGTAATCGTTATGGGTATATTAACAATTTTTGCAGTAAAATGGGCAGAAAAAGCGCTTCCTCAATTTCAAACATTGGGAGGAGCTGTTGCTACCTTATTCTCAGGTGGTTTTTTAATAATTCTAGCAACAATAAATTTTTTTATATTAAAGGATATTATAACTACATTTAAACGTATGCGGCATGGTGATTATAATGAAAACATTGAGGAAAAATCAAATAATGGCTTCATAGGTGCCTTGATAAAACGCCTGTTTAATGTTGTAAACAAAAATTTTCATGTTTACATAGTAGGATTTCTATTTGGGCTTGGATTTGACACTGCAACACAAATAGCAGTATTAGCTACGTCAGCAACCGCAGCAAATAAAGGGGTTCCATGGGTAGCTATTTTATCTTTTCCAATTTTATTTACAGCAGGTATGAGTACTATGGATACATTAGATGGTCTTTTTATGAGTACAGCATATAAGTGGGTATTTTCTTCGCCACTGAGAAAAGTATATTACAATCTAACTATAACAGGTCTTTCAATACTAGCGGCAGGGGTTATTGGCATAATAGAAGTGTTTCAGGTGATAGCTCAGGAAAGTAATCTTAATAGTGGATTTTGGCTGTGGCTTCAAAATTTAGATTTTAATATAATGGGATATATTCTAGTCATAATGTTTGTAATAGTTTGGTCTGTATCCTTTATCGGATGGAAAGTGCTTCGCCTTGGAGAGAAGGAAGCTAATTATAAATCATTATAAACAGCAGTACTGCAAAATAAAAACAATTGTGCAGAGTTAAATAAGCAAGAGCAAAGTCTTAATTTATAAAACTTTGCTCTTATTTATATGGTATATTAGTTTCAATAAGAATAAATGAAGGAAGGCACTACAATGAATGAACTATTGTTTCAAGCAACTAATCTTATTTATAAATCCAACTTAACTTATAATGACATAAAAATTGAGCATGGAAAAATTAATTTTATTGTGGGGGAGAGTGGCTGTGGAAAAAGCACTTTTTTAAAGCTTCTCAACCAGTCTATAAATCCAATTTCTGGAGAACTGTTATATAAAGGCAAATCAGTAAGCTCCTATGACCCTATTGATTTAAGGCGTGAAGTAAGTTTAGTGTCCCAAGAGGTTTTTCTTTTTGATGAAAGCATAACTGATAATTTTAAAACTTTTTATGCCCTAAGACAAAAGACTATGCCTGATGAAGAATATATTGCGAGCATTACCAATCTTTGCTGCGTAAATGTTCCACTTGACCAAAATGCATCTACGCTATCGGGTGGGGAACGTCAAAGAGTTTATATAGCCATTTTTCTATCATTATGTCCAAAAGTTATATTGCTTGATGAGCCAACTTCTGCATTAGATGAAAAAAACAGCCATAAAATAATGATAAATATAAAAAACTTCTGCTTTAAAAAGAATATTGATATTGTAATTGTAAGTCACAATAAAGCTATACTTGAAGAATTCTGTGAAAATAAAATTGAAATAATTAAGGAGGATTAAAGATGGAGGGAGCAGTACAATTGGGTATTTTCCAATTTTCACTTATATATTTACTCCTAATTATAGTTCTCGTGATTATGAAAAGAGCTAAGGTTAATCAATCAAAACTTCTTTTAGTTGCAAGTTTAAGAATGTCA
>NZ_JMLK01000019.1 GCF_000686725.1 Clostridium akagii DSM 12554
AGGTTCAGGAAATATAGGCACTGCAGTGGGCAAGAAAGTAGTCGAGGCAGGACATGAATTGATTATTAGTAATAGTAGAGGACCTAAAACATTAGCGGAAAAGATTACTGAAATTGGATTGAAGGCTACAGCTGGAACAGTTTTGGAAGCTTCTAAGCAAGAGGTAGTTGTAATAGCGGTGCCATTTGCAAAAATATCTGAGGCTGTAAAGGGATTGCCTAATTGGAAAAATAGAATTGTTATTGATGCTACAAATTCTCCTGAACCAGATTTAGAAACACTGACATCCAGTGAGACGGTATCAAAAGCTCTACCTGGTGCAAGGATAATTAAAGCTTTTAGTTCACTATATGCACCATTTATAGACGGAGAAGTTAACGGTGGCAAACGTGTTCTATTTTATGCTGGAGATGATCTAGAAGCAAAATCCATAGTTAAAGGATTATTCGAACAAATGGGATTTTATCCTGTTGATCTAGGATCTCTTGCAATTGGAGGCAAAATGATGCAATACGTCGGTGGACCACTTTCGGGAGAGCATTTTACACAAATTGAAGAGTAGTATACCTATTATAAGGAGGTTATATAAATGATAAAAGGGATTTGCATAGACAATATTGCTATCGACTGTAAAGATGGGGTTAAACTCCGTGATTTTTATGCTGAACTTCTCGGTTTGGAATCTTTTATAATGTATGATTTACCAGCTTTACGCAGTCAATCAGGTCTTGTGTTATTTTTTAAGGAAGATGCAGACTTTGAATATGTTAAACCTGTTTGGCCTGAGGAGATAGGCAAACAGCAAAAACAAATGCATTTTGGTTTCCAAGTAGATGACTTGCCTAGTGCTGTATTACAAGCAGAAGCATTAGGAGCTTGCAAAGCAGAAAGCCAGTTTGGTGGGGATTACCTTGTTACTATGTTTGACCCCGAGGGTCACCCATTTTGCCTATCCGCAAAATAAGTATAATCAATCGAAGAATATCAAAAGTATTTTAAACATTAGAGACTGTAAACAAAAAAACATCTAGAGCCCTAGATGTTTTTTTGTTTACAGTCTCTATTTAATTTTAATATATCTTCAACTATATCTGCTATTGTAACACTCTTGAGTTCCATCTCCATAGCTGTCTCTGTACGATGTAAAACTCCCTCAAGAACAAAATGAATTTTTGATCCTACAGCACAGGTGGGATCGGAATCTTCATGTATCTTAAATAGTTGCCCTTCTTTAACAACCTCAACTGCTTTATATACATCTAATAAAGTTATATTTTCTACTGGCTTCAAAAGATTAGCTCCACCGCCCCCTGCATTAACACTAACTAATCCAGCTTTTTTTAACATTCCTGTAACTCTCCGAATAACTACAGGATTTGTGTTTACACTGATAGCGATAACTTCTGAAGTAAAAACTATATCTTTGCCAATATCCAACATGGATAACATGTGAACTGCAACAGAAAACCTACTACTTATTTTCATATTTTTAGCCTCCAATCGTAATCATTGTAGTTACATCCGGTACAATTGTCAATAGCTTTATTTTGGGGCTAGTTTTTATATTCCCAATTTTTTAATTGCCCACTCTGCCATTTCCCTTACCTTTTCATTGCTATCATTGCATGCCTCATAAATGAATTCCTTATACTGCCCTTTATAGTCATTTACCATTGAATTGATGGCATTGGTCTTAAATTTCCAAGCATCTTCTTTCTTTATATACCAAAACTTAGAACTCATTACATTTTCTAAATATTCATAGTCCATTTTTAAAATTTTCTCAAGGGATATATGTTGGCTAAGCTTATCTAAACCCGGAAATTCTTCTGATTCGCTCCAACGCCTTATGTTTTTTGGACAAACATCTTGACAAACTTCACAGCCAAAAAACCAATTTCCCATTTCAGCATTAAATTTTTCATTAGGCAAATCCTTGCCCCCAAATGTGGTAAGGTATGAGATACACGATGTTGGATTCATTGTATAAGGAGCTGATAAAGAACATGTGGGACATGCTTTCACACACAAATTACATTTTTCAGAACAAGCGTCCAGTGTTGGTATTTCTATTGATTCAAGCTCTTTATCAATTAGCCATGCTTCTAAATACACCCATGAACCGGATTCTGTATAAAAAAAATTGTTTCTGCGAACTAAACCAAGTCCAGCTTTCATTGCTGCCCAGCGTAGTGAGGTAATACCGAACTTCCTTTCAGTTTTAGCTTTAAGTCCCATTCCTTGCATATGGGCTTCAAATTTTAGACTATACTGAAAATCTTTAGAATTCTCATCTATTCTACTATCTGTTAAATAATATTTTGCAATTAAACCTTTTAGGTGCTCTGGTATATTATATTTGCCATATTGTCTTACACATATAACAATGGACTTTGCCCATGGATATGTATCATTCAAATTAGTGAATCGATAAAGGTTTTTATAAAAAGGCTCAGTTTCTGGAATATTCTCAATTCGTTCATTAAGCTTTTCCTCATAACCAGCTATATCAGATATCTTGATAATTCCACACTTTTCATAGCCCATATTAAGTGCTGCAGTTTTTATTTGTGATGATAAAGTATCCATTTATTAAGCACCCCTCGTTAATTAATGAAATTGTTATAGTGTACATACACGTTAATGATTTCATTAAGATATTATCATTTATATATAAGGCTGTCAAGCATAAGAAAATCTCTGATTAGTCTTATATATAAATGATAATAATTAGATTATTATACCTTCAAAATGATCCATTTCATGTTGAATTATTTGTGCTGTAAATCCATTAAACACTTGCTTTTGCTTGTTAAAATTTCTATCAAGATACTCCACCTCTATTATTTCATATCTCTTTGTTTTTCTAGAGCCAATTAAAGATAAACAACTCTCCTCTGTTTCATAAAGCTTTTCTTTTTTAAATATAAATGGATTTATCATAGGCACAATAAGGTTTCCCACAGTAAATACCAATATACGTTTTTTTGCTCCAATCATATTACCAGCTAGTCCAACACAATTATCTAAGTTTGCACTTAATGTATCTATTAAATCATCAATTACTACTATATCTTTTTTAGTTGCCTCTTCTGATTTTTGTCCTAAAAACAATATATCTTTTACAATTGGTTTTATCATAGTTTATCTTTAGTGAGAGAGTGTATAATAAGTACCAAACTCCCGCTAAAACTCACCCCTTTTCTTTTTATACTGTTTTATGTGTATACTATGTTGATAAATGGTCATATTAAAAAAAATTAAGAATTAATTGTTACTGCATTGAAGAAATATCATAGTAAATGTTTTATTATACTTTACAGATGTAATTTTACATGGTTTTTCGCCCTACGTAAAGGTATACCTTTGCGTAGGGTTATTAATTTGGTAAATTAAGCAATTTTCATTGCCGTTTCTGTTCCATTACTACTTGAACCCCAATAAGCAATAAGCAATAAGCAAAACCACCCATATCAATCTTCGATAAAACCTATTTTGACTGAATTCATTCAACATGTTATACTCGTATCTATCATCAAGTTGATGAATCAAATTTATATGGAGGCTATATATGAAAAAAAAGACTGTAATCATTACAGGTGGTAATTCTGGGCTGGGGTATCAATGTGCACTGAACATCGCAAAGAATGATCCTGACTATCATATTTTACTGGCCTGCCGGAACCTAAAAAAAGCTGATACGGCTGCTGAAATGCTAAAAAGTGAAACAGGCAATCCCAATATATCCACAATGGAGTTGGATTTAGCATCGTTGTCATCAATTCGTATGTTCTATGATGCTTTTTCTAAAGCAGATTTGCCACCATTATATGCTGTGGTTTGCAATGCTGGAATTAGTGCGGGTGGTGTACCGGGTGAGAAATACACAAAAGACGGGTATGAAATGATATTTGGCGTAAGTCATTTGGGACATTTTCTATTGACAAATCTGCTATTGAACCTCATGGGTAAAAGTGGACGCATTGTTTTCGTCAGTAGCGATATGCACAATCCCCCTCCGTTCTTTCGGCTTAAACTTGTGTATGATAATGCGAAGGCTATTAGCGCTCGTAGCTCTGGGATGCTCCAATACTGTACTTCAAAGCTGTGTAACATATATTGTTCATACGAGATGGCAAGGCTACTAGCCACAAAGACTGACAGGCAAATCACAGTTAATGCGTTTAATCCAGGTGCCATGTCGGACACCAATTTTATACGGATAGAGGGTAATATCCTTTTACAAGGGATTATGAGAGGTTTTTCTCGCGTTATGGGAGTCATCGTCGGCAAACCAAGTTCTTCCGTAAAATCAGGTGCAATTTTGGCTTCGCTTATAATTGAACCTGCATTAGCTGAAATGACCGGAAAATATCTGGATAGAGGCAAGGATATAAAATCATCCCTTCTCTCCTACAACAAAGATAATGCCAGGGAACTTTGGAAAACGAGCATGGAACTATCTAAATTGAGTCAAAGTGAGACTATTTTCGGACAGTAAACAGTAGAAATAGCAAAAATGACGTAATTAAGGAGTGATAAGATGACTAGAATAACAAAATCAGCGGAGGAACGACGTCAGGAAATTATCGACATCTCTAAGAAGTTATTTAGTGAGAATGGCTTTGATAAAACACAGGTGGCTGATATTTCCAAGGAGATGGGAGTTGCACAAGGACTAGTTTACCATTATTTCAAATCAAAGATGGAAATTTTGTACGTTGTAATTGATGAAATATCAGGCGAAAATGAGGAAACAACAAGGCAAATTATATCTGAATATCATGGTTCTGCGTTTGACTGTCTGAACATGATTTTCATGAAACTCATAAACAAAGAAAAGTTAGACAAATATAGCACTCTGTTTTCGAGCCTTAAGGAAGATCATGGCGTAATGGAATATGTCAGCAAAAGGATGTCTATGTCAATGGAGTCATTTTCAATTTCTCTGATTGAACGAGGAAATGCCGACGGTTCTTGGAATTGCGAATATCCGAAAGAAACAGCGAGATTTATTTTGCAAGGGTTAAACGGGTTTATTGGCTCATATCCACTAAATCAAGATGTAAATCAAAAAAAACAAGTACTTAACAGTATTGTTTTAAGGGCCCTGGGTGTTCATTCTCCAAAAGATAGATGACAACTAAATATTCTGCACTGAACCATAAAAGACAGATATTGGAGTGGTACCTCCAACATTAAAAAATGCTTGAAGTTAACAGTAAGGGTGCGTTTTTTCCTGATAACCCAATAATGGGTTATGTCGCTAATATTTCATGTTGGTGTGATTCAGAGAAATGTTGGCGAGACTCTAGGTTGTTGCGGCCATGAAGTGGAACGAAGTAAAGCCTGAAAAGAAAGAAAAAATAATTGTTAACGTAGATAAAATCTCAAAGAAGATATTAAAAAACATCGGTAAAGTTAAGCCGACATTCAAATCGAAGTTTATGTTTGACATTATGAGAATGCAGCAGATGGAATAAACGGTAGTTCTAATAGTACAGTAAAGTAAAATACTCCACTTCTAAAGCGTAAAAAGCCATAACCCCACTGACAATACAGTGGGGTTATGGCTTCCCTATTTGCTTTCTAAGAACAATTATTACGATTTTATCTAAACTGATTAAAACAACCTGCTTAAAAGACTGTAAGCCACAAATGTAATTCCCAGTTCTCTTGCAATAGGCAAAATTTCCTCAACATCACGACTCCAAAGAGAATATTCAGTTTGTAATGCAGAAATGGGATGCACTGCATGTGCTCGCCTAATAGTAGATGCATTTGCTTCACACAGACCAAGATAACGTACCTTACCTGCCTTAACTAACTGTCTCCTCAATTGGTATATTAGGATCTACTCTGTACTGATAATACAGGTCAATGTAGTCAAGACCAAGACGCATTAGACTCTCATCGATTGCTTTTTTCACGTGGTCCGGGTGTCCACCGATAAACTCCCAATTGGGTCCAAATGAAAATTTAGTAGCGACAATTGCCTGCTCTCTTCGCCCTTTCAAAGCTTTGCCTAAAAGCTCCTCGTTATGTCCGCTGCCATACGTATCAGCAGTATCAGCAGTATCAAGCATCGTTACTCCAAGATTCAGACCTCGATGAATGGTCTTAATAGACTCTTCATCGTTTATGGTACCATAAATGCCAGGAGACATTACCATCAATCCCAATCCAATAGAAGAAACAACAAGCTCACTGTTACCAAGTTTTTGTGTTTTCATTTAAATCAACCCTTATTTATTAACTTCTATATATCTCTTAGCATGCACAGTATACATAATCAAAAAACGGGGGTACGCTGATGAAATTAAAATTGCTATGCACTGTAAGTGAAGATTATGCTCATAATAAAAAGTTATCCTTTTGTATAATTTCATCAACTGTTTCTACTATACTTAATAACGTCGTATTAAGAAAGTATTTTTTACTATAATCCATCACTTTAAACTCATCTAATAATAAAACACAGCGTTCACCCATCTGGCAATCCAGCGGACGCATTTTGTCACGTTTCATTATAGTTTCTTCATCAGTTATCAGTATACATAATTTTATCTTTGTATTTTGAAACCTATTTCTTATGTATTCTATGTCTCCAGGTATACATATATAATTAAAAACCACATCGTATCCTCTATTTAAAAAATTCATAATTAAACCTATACAATTTTCCCAAAACACTTCTAAATGATTACCTTCAAGCCACGGTTTTACATAGCCACCATGCACCAAGTGGTAGATGTCGTCTCCTTCTATAAGTGCTGATTTTTCCTTTTTTTCTGCTAAGTTTTTAGAAACTGTTGATTTCCCTACACCCGCTGGACCTGTAATAATATATAAACAGCTCATTTATTTCCCTCCATTATTAAATACTAATATTCTTATATCATCATACCTGTATTAATATGTACCATCGCGACGTAAGCTACGGAGAATATGAAATTCCTAAGCTATAAATCTCTTCTCATCAAACTAAAACTCTGACCTGTTGGACCAACCAATGGTTTATTTGCTATAAATAATGCAAGATTTGTGACATCTTCTGGTTCCTTAATCCATTCACTGCCAACTGAAATTGTAATTATTTTACCTCCACCTTGTTTCTTTAAATAAGGGATTGCTGCTTTAGATGTATAAAACACTCCTGTAATAACTGCAACTTTGTTTTCTAAATGACTAAACATAAAAACCTCATTATTACTTAATAGTTTTACTATACATTGATTCATTGAACTGATTAAAGTAGTTCTTACCTCGGATAAACCAATAATCAATAATCAATAAATTTGCCATCTTTATTTTACATTGCAATGCCTAGGAATACTGCTTTCACAAGGTACCCCTGTTTGACATTTCCCACACCCATATCTTGGTTTGTATTTTTCATATGTTTTGTCTAAAAAGTCAGAACATATAATGTGATTTTTACCCTTATCTATAGTTATTGCATTAGCTGGACATTTTTTAACACAAGCACCACACCTTGAGCAATAATCATATATATTTTCATACTCTCTTTTCCTCGGTGACAAATACAATTCTGTGATGATGCTGCCAATTCTTCCTGACATACCTTTTGATGTTATTAAACCTTTAGAAAGTCCAAATGTTCCAAGCCCACCAACAAAGGCAGCGTGTCTTTCTGACCAAGTGCTTGTAAATGTTGCCTTAGGATGTTGAGAATTATTATTAAGTGCAGCATTAGACCAGAATCTTTCATCCTGAGTAGGAACTAGAGTCTTATATCCAGCATTTATTAATTCTGACTTTAGATATATACAAAGCTTGTTTATAAAAGCTTGACCTTCAATACGTCCATGCAACCATTCTTCAGAAGGCCATACTTTTTCACATCTATTTCCCTTTTTAACTACTTCACTAAATGGTAAAAAGAATGAAATAACAGACTTTGATTGTGGTAACCATTCTTTGGGTCTTAAGAAATGTTCTCCAATCACAGTAGGTTCTTTAAATAATGTGAAATACTCATCATCAGAAGCAGCAAATCCCAAAATTGGTGCTTCAAAAATTTTCATCCCTGCAACACTTTCAGAAATAGCAATTTCATTTGATACATAATTGTCCTTTGAGTTTTCAACAAAGTCCGATGCTATTTTTATTAAATCCTGCTTATTCATATCATACCTCCAGTTGTAATTTTCATTTTGTAATCATTCCTTTATATTTATTTTCCATAGTATAATTATATTATTAAATCAAAATAATACTAGTACGCAATTTATATTGACTTAGCATACACTGTACGATAAAATCACCTATGTAATAGCTATTTTCGATGAGGAGATATTTGGGAAAAGAAATTGAATACGAGCAAGATAGTCAGCCAAAAATGTAATGTAGCCTTAATGTTGAAAACAAAGGAGAGATATTATGACAAACAAAGTATTAATTTCCGGTGCGAATAAAGGGATTGGTTTTGAAACTGCCCGCCAATTAGGTGAACAAGGTTGGTCAATCTTATTGGGAGCTCGTAGTGAAGAACGTGGCTTAGCAGCCGTGGAGGAGCTCAAAGCAGGTGGTGTGAATGCGGAATGGATCAAAGTAGATTTGAATGATGTGTCAACTATTCATGCTGCTGCGAAATATATTAAAGCCAATCATGCCGACTTAAATGTTTTGATTAACAATGCCGGTATCCCTGGTGACATGCATAAGAGTGCTTTAGATTTTACTTCCGTTGAATTACGGGAAGTTTTTGATGTGAATTTCTTTGGAAACTTTGAAATGATTAAAGCCTTTACCCCAATATTAGCGGCTAATAATGGGCATATCTTGAATTTAAGCATCCCAACAGTTGCTAATGATTTCTTTGCACCTTTCGCTTATATGACTAGTAAAGCGGCATTAAACTCAATGATTGCGGCTTTTGGCGCATACTATACAAAAAATAATATCACAGTTGAAATATTTGGTGTGATGCCAGGTGGGATTACTACTGACTTGAACGGAAATACGACGGGACCATTCATGAAGACTCTTCCGCAAGGTGGTAAGATCATTGTTGACCTCTTAACTGATGGAAAGCATCACCAAGGAAAGGTATTGAACGAACATGGCGTGGCTATGGATTATGAAGCTAATTACTTACTAAAAGCATAAACCCAAAATAACTAACGCGTTAATAGGTTTATTAAGTAGATTTATTTTTTAGACTATGAGTATGAGCGTGAAGTAAAAAAATATCGTTTTAGTGCTTGTGAACTCCCCCCTCATTTCTTTGAGTTATGAGGAGGTTTTTCCTGCCCTCAGACGGAGGTGAACCACATGGACAGATCTCGACACCATGAATAATTGCAAAACAATGACACAAGTTGACGGATACCGAGCCGCGAAAAAGGTCCGTTCTAAGAGTATCGCCAAAGTGCCGAATAATGCGAACCAAAAATCTGTGCCTATCGTGCCATAAGTCAACAACTGCCGTACCAACATTATGGCACAGCAATTGTTGACTTACAGTACAAAGAATTTCAGCCAGCTCGGCATCGTTTCTGCCTGAACAAAAGCGTTTGATATTAATACTAAAGGACGGCCCTCAAGAGAACACGAAATCCGAGATGCTCGTTGCGGTCGGATGGCGCGTATCCGTATCGCATGGTAGTCCGACAGGCGAGTACGCCGGGGTTGCCCCAACTGCTGCCACGGTCGACCCGCCACGAGCCGTTCTGAGGAGGTAAGAAGTCTCCACTGATGGACCGCGGAAAACCTTCCTCATCCCACCAATCTTCGACCCACTGGAAGACGTTTCCTGCCATATCAAGTGCGCCATATGTTCGTCTACCGTCTGCCCATTGCCCATCATAATTTTATCCCCAGGACACGATGCATCAAGAAAGTTTGCCTTCTTAGTATCCCACACATTCCCCCACGGGTACTTTCGGCCATCGGAGCCTCGTGCCGCCTTCTCCCATTCGGCTTCGGTCGGCAACACGAGCCCGGCCCATGTACAGTATGCCTTCGTGTCGTCCCACGAGACCATGATCACCGGGTGACAATCCTTGTCCCCATCTAACTTGTCCTCGAAGTAGGCCTTCTCTGGATCGACTCTACCTGTCACGGTGCAAAATACCTTGAATTGCCCACGCGTCACGTCGTTGCGACCGATCCAATAGGAGTGCTCCATGGGATGGATGTGCTTCGGCTTCTCCCAGTCGGGTGCGTCCGAGTCGTCCGTCCCCATGACGAAGTCGCCCTCCGGCACCGCGACCATCTCCATGTCTGAGCCGTCCGGCAACCGGAATAGGTAGAGTGGCACCTGCCTCCCGTCTGCCGCCGGAACGTTTCGGCCCGCGAGCCGAAGCCCATCGGGCAGCTTTTCCTGCTTATTTACCTGAATGATTGACTTCATAGTATTCACTCCTTTTTTGTATTTTGTTTTGCTGCTGTTGTACTTCTATTGTAAATTCAAGGTTATAAAAAAACACCTCCGTTTAACTTACAGCCTTATCATAAGGCCATAATTTAAACAGAGGTTAAACGGAGTTTAAACAGAATGTAAACTGAAAACTATTTTGAAACGGCAGGGTTTTGCCGAATAGGAATACGGACTGTGAACTCCGTTCCTTTTCCTTCCGTGCTTTCTACTTCTATGCTGCCGTTATGCATTTTGACGATTTTCTTAACGAGCGACAGCCCCAATCCATTACCGCCCAATGCGCGGTCACGAGATTTATCCACCTTATAAAAGCGTTCAAAGATATGAATTTGATCTTCTTTCGAAATTCCTATGCCGTTGTCCGCAATCGCACAATATATCTCACCGTTTCTTTCACTAAGTGTAACCTTGATGATGCCCTGCTCCGGCGTGAATTTGATCGCGTTATGCAATAGGTTAATCCAGACCTGACTTAACAAGTCCTCATTCCCACTTATATGAATTTTTGCAAGCGATACGTCCGGTGAGATATACTTCTCATCCCATTGTGGCTCCAACATCAGCAATACGCTCTCGATTTGTTTATCCAACCGAAAATCTTTCATCTCAAAAGCTGTTACATCTGCTTCCAGCATTGATAATTTCAACAAATTTTCGCTGAGATTGGAAAGCCTGCGACTTTCGGTTTCTATGATGGCGGCGTAATGCAAAACATCTTCCCTTGTCACGTTCTCATTTCGCAACAGTGCTGCAAATCCGCTGATGGAGGTGAGCGGCGATTGGATTTCATGCGATACGTTTGAGATAAAAGCCTGCCGAAGCTTTTCCATAGAACCAAGTTCCTGCGCCATTTTGTTGACGCTGGCGGCCAATTCGTTAAATAGCTCTGTCTCATTCACGGGAATGGAAACAGCAAAATCACCTTGCGCTATTTTCTTCATTGCCTGCACGACATCATTAACGAATTCTTTATGCCCATCATGCTTGCGCCCTCGTATTTTAGACATGACGTAGGCTGTTACAGCAATAAGACAAATACCTATTATGGGGGACAGTATGTGCGAGAACAATTCGGATGGTGTGCCTGTTGCGAGGAATATCCATTTTGAAACTGCATATCCCAAAGCTAAATAGCCGCATAACGTGGCAATGGCAACCGTAATACCTAGAATTATCACATAATGGCCATGTCTTTCTTTGTTCATTCCTCCACCTCCAAGCGGTACCCCAAGCCCCTGATTGTTATAATCTTGAAATGAAACTGTTCCGCCGGGAAGCGATCCCGCAAGCGGCCTATATGGACGTCCAGCGTTCGTTCGTTGCCGTCAAAGTCGAATCCCCATACATCTTCAATAAGTTGGTCGCGGGGGAAGGTTCTGCCGGGGAAACCTGCAAGCTTAAACAGCAGTTCAAATTCCTTCATTGGAATGTCTGCTTTTTTACCATCTGTTGTAACGGCATAGCTGTTTCTGTCCATTATCAATGCGCCGATTTTCAGCATTTGAGATGAAGCGATTTTGTATCGTTTAAGTAAAGCGCCTACCCTTGCCACAAGCTCCGCATTTTCAAACGGCTTGACCAGATAATCGTCCACACCAAGCTCGAATCCCTTTACCTTTTGGCCGATTTCATTTTTTGCCGTCAGCATAAGAATCGGCATATCCATATAATAACGACGGGCGTGTGCGCAAAATTCAAAACCATCCATATTTGGCATCATGATATCAAGCACACATAAGTCTACTTTGGTTTCGCCCAGCTTTTTCAAAGCGTCGCACCCGTCAACTGCCTCCTGTGTGGCATAACCTTCATCTTTTAGTAAAGTTCGCACAAGTTCACGAATATATGGGTCATCATCAATAATCATTATGGTATTCATTTTGCGCCTCCTTTTTGCCAAATTGAAAATCACTTTATTTTATCAGCCAAATGTAAACGGAGTTTAAACTGATTTGTAATGATTATTTATAATAAGTTTTGAATTGTATAAATGCACTAACTATTTCTGGATGTGTTTAATTCAGAACTTTTATGCGCATCTTTTATATCTTTAAGAGGCGGTTGGCCGAAAGCCCTACGATATTCCCTACTGAATTGCGATGAGCTTTCATAGCCAACTTGCAAAGCAGCAGTAGTTGCATCCATAGAACCACTCAGCATGAGTCGTTTTGCTTCCAAAAGGCGGAGCTGCTTCTGATACTGCAAAGGACTCATTCTTGTTATAATTTTGAACTTATGATGTAATCCTGAAACACTCATATTACATAATTTTGCAAGTTCATCAGCGGTAAATGAACGTGAGTAATTTTCTTTGAGCCATGAGATAGCTTTGCCAACTCCATCGGATTTTTGGTCAAAGAACACTTGTTGGAAAAATAAATGCCCATAGTCTCCTGAGAGCAAATTAAAAATCATCTCTCGCTTGATAAGCGCAGACATAAATCGGGCTTCTTTGGGTTTATCAATAAGCCTAAGAAGTCTGATAAATAATTCTAAAAGGTCAGTATCGGGTTTACCAACAAATGCTCCTGTTCCGAGTTTTCTATCCTTTGGTTTAATGCTAATTTCAGCCTCTATCATTACAGAAGCAATTTCTTTCGTTGTAAGATCAATACGCAGCCCTATATAAGGTAAGTTATCTGTAGCACCGATAACTTGTGTAGATGCAGGTATATTAATCATAGAAGTTAAGTAATCACCTGCGTGAAAACTAATAATATCTGTACCTACATGAACGTTCTTTGTTCCTTGAAGATTCAGACAAAATGAGGGAGTCAAAACACATGGCCTTAGCAGAGTTGGATAATTGTGTCGGTCAATAAAAAGAAATGGCACGATTGTTTGAGTACTTCCATCTACAACAGTAATATTCTCGGTCATCATAATGATTTGATCAAATATCTTCTGAAGAGAGGTACTTTTTTTAAGTGCATTCACGGTTTTTAGTTTTTGCTGGGACATTCATTTATCACCTAGCCTTTATATATAAGTATTTATTTATATAATGCATTATTGTCTTAAATTATATCCTTTGTTGTGCCCGCATTCAATACAGTACAATAATATAAAATTACACGCATTTGCAGCTTTAGGCAATTTTTGTGCAGTATTAGTATATATAATCTTATGTTTTTAGTTGATAATATACCTAAGGACATTTTCAAGATTTAGAGGAATTGCCTATAGGTCCTGGATATATTCTAATTAGCCAGTCTTATTGATTGTGCAAATTAGGGTTATCTGATTTCCACTCAGTGAAGTAGATTCATTGTTATTTATTTACTTATTTAGTTATTAAAAAAGCTCACTTAAAATTCATGAACAGTATTTACTAAGCACAATATTAAAATATAGTTTCAAGGAGGAATTTATGGTAACACAACAAATTTCTATTGGCTCAGGTTTTGGAGCTTACACAACAGCCGAAGAGGTCATTCAAGGTTGCGATTTGAGTGGGAAAATAGCCATCGTTACTGGCGGCTACTCTGGCATTGGACTTGAGACCACGCGAGTACTACATAATGCCGGCGCCAAGGTCATTGTTCCAGCACGTAATCGTGAAAAGGCTGTAATAGCGTTGCAGGGATTAGATAGTGTCGAAATCGAAGCGTTGGACCTGTTCGACACTACTTCGATAGATGCATTTGCTGAGAAGTTTCTTGCCTCTGGCCAGCCATTACACATTTTGGTGAATAGTGCTGGCATTGGAGGTGGCAAACTAAAGCGAGACTCGCGAGGATATGAAGAACATTTCGCAACTAATCATCTGGGACATTTTCAGCTAGTATATAGGCTTTGGCCGGCACTTTGTCAGGCACAAGGTGCACGGGTAGTATCAGTAGCGGCATGGGCACACAGTCGATCGCCTATAGTTTTTGATGATCTCAATTTTGAACACCGTGACTATAATCCAATGAAGGCTTATGGCGAGTCTAAGACTGCCAACATCTTATTCGGGGTTGAAGTTGATAAGATAGGCAAGGACAAGGGTATACGTGCTTTTTCACTTCATCCAGGTAGCATAGTAGAAACAGGACTGTCAAACGATATTTCTAAAGAGCAACTGCAAGCTTTAGGATTAATCGACGAGAACGGAAAGGCTATCATTGATCCATCAAAGAATATGAAAACGGTGGAGCAAGGAGCAGCGACCAGTGTGTGGTGTGCAACGAGTCAGCAGCTTGATGGAATGGGAGGCGTTTATTGCGAAAATTGTGATATCGCGCCACTGGCAGAGGATGCATCTATAAATAGTCAAGTTGGATCGATGGCTCTTGGAGTGATGCCTCATGCAATTGATTCAGAGTCTGCTGATCGCCTCTGGAGACTGAGCGAACAATTTATATTTGAAGGAGGACAAAAATTATGAATTTGAACAAACGTAAACTTGGAAGTCAAGGACTTGAGGTTTCATCTATTGGTCTTGGTTGTATGCCAATGAGCCAGTCTTATGGCCCAGCAGATGAGAGGGAATCTATAGCCACACTACACGGGGCCATCGAGTTGGGATGCAACTTTTTCGATACAGCTGAGAACTATGGTCCTTTCACTAACGAGGAACTGCTCGGCAAAGCATTTAAGGGTAGGCGTGACCAAGTTGTAATTGCAACAAAGTTTGGCTCTATTATCGAGAATAATAAGATAGTCGGCTTTAGCAGTCGACCAGAGCATATTCGTAAGGCTGTTGAGGGGTGCTTACGCCGCCTTGGCACCGAATATATCGATCTGCTTTATCAGCACCGCGTCGATCCTAATGTACCAATTGAGGAAGTTGCAGGCACTGTAGGTGATTTGGTTAAAGAGGGTAAAGTAAAATTTTTCGGTCTTTCCGAGGCAGGCACTGCCAACATCCGCCGTGCCCATGCTATACATCCTGTTTCAGCGCTACAGAGCGAATATTCGCTTTGGGAACGAAATCTGGAGCCAGATGTAATCCCTGTTCTACGCGAGTTAGGCATAGGGTTAGTGACATTTTCTCCACTTGGAAGAGGTTTTTTAACCGGAGATATAAATCGTGCGGAAGAGTATCCGGAAAGTGATACCAGACATTCAGATCCCCGCTACCAAGGCAAAAATTTCGATGCAAATGTAAAAGCCGCACGGATAGTACACGATATTGCTGCAATTAAACACGTAAAACCTGGACAGATTGCGCTTGCATGGCTACTGCAAAAGGGCAATGACATCGTTCCAATTCCAGGAACCAAACACTTGAAACACCTAGAAGAAAATGTAGCTGCTGAGGCTATCATGCTTGATATTCCACAAATGGAGGCACTCGATAATGCTCTGTCTACCGGAATGGTATCAGGCAAGCGTTACCCCGATTGGATAATGGCTACGATTGATCGATAAATTAGTAAGTTACTGTTTCAGTAGCAAGTATAAATACGTAGACAGGTGTATCAATATAAGAATATATCAAGGTGCTTTTAAGTCAAACTTCACTTAAAAGCACCTAATCTTTATTTCAAAGAAACATTGATCACTAATAGAAATTTAAAACACCGCATTATTCATAAATGGATTTTGGGGTGCTTTTACGTCGCATCCCAACTTTAACAAATTTGAATTCAACACTTTATTCTTGCAAACTTATAAATACTTACTGTATTCTCAAGTTGGAAAAGGATTCTCTAATCCCAACACTCTTGGCCATAAGCCTGTGTTGTCAATAATAAATCCCATTATCATTACCATATGACAGTGAGTTAAGCATATGATAAATATGTTTCCAAAATGGCATGTCACAATAAATTACCTTTGTGACATAAGATGATAGGAATATTATGAAGAGAATT
Organism: Clostridium akagii DSM 12554; assembly: GCF_000686725.1. Classification (GTDB taxonomy): domain Bacteria; phylum Bacillota; class Clostridia; order Clostridiales; family Clostridiaceae; genus Clostridium_I; species Clostridium_I akagii. Next base: position 16,207 of record NZ_JMLK01000019.1, read on the forward strand.
TCACTTTACTAAAATATTTTCTTTGAGATAAAGTGTATATTAATACTACTATTGAAAATATAGCATTTCCGTAAAAAAGTTGATTTTTATATTGTTGAGACAAACAAATACTCACCACTAGAAAATATACAGTGTAAATTATCATAAACCAATATCCCCATTTTTGAAGTCGCAAATATCCATAAGACATTAATAAAAATACAACAACCACTGAAGCTCTCATTATATTCTCAGGAACATTAGGCATGCCAAATCTAACTGCAATCCCAAATTGTTGTGTAGCATTAGTAAATAACGTTACTATTAAAGCAATTGCCCCCAATATATAGAAGTATCCAATTAATGTTATACCTATAGGTCTTTTTTTATCCATACATATACTCCTATCAGTCCGTGATTTTTACCCTTGTTACGCAAGATAAGAAAATTTTGAAGCATTTCTATGAAAATATTTATTATATCCTAAGAGTTTTTTAGTTGAAACACCAAACAACATATATTTCCAATGATCCATATACTTAATATTCCATAATATTAAGTATATTTATATAGCCGTCCAAATCAATATCTATATATACTTGAATACATCTAGCGGTTTTTCAATTTGCTTAAATTTCTCGTTTCTACCTGATGGTTGAATAGTTCCCTCTTGCAAATACCAAACTGCTTGGACTGCATTCATTCCTAGTTCTCGAATCACATAATTCCCCAGAATAGCAATTATTCTTTATAAGAATAATTGCGAGGACTTTTAAAAAGAGTTATTAAGGTTTTATACATATCAAAGATTACTACTTTTATCATAAATACACCAACTCATCCTTTTTATAAATTACCACTCGTCTGTTAATAATCTATACTTCTCAATAAAAGAAGATATGGAATCAATTATAACTACCTATTATCACATCAATAAATTACTATTTATTGATGTGTCTTGCATCCTTCATATGTGGCATTAAATTACGATTGCAACTCAACTAATTGTAATTATATCATTAATATCCAATTAGCTCCATAAAATATAAAGATAAATAATTAACTTTTCTCTTCCCTTTAGGCAGTTCTCTATTTCTTCATATAATTTTTTAACCTGAATTTTATTTTGATCAATCTCCATTACTGCGTCGCCTTCACAGCTTAATATATCCATTAGCGAAATTTCATTACTCTCTGAATGTTAGATGTATAAACTAATGGTAATTATATCCGATTTAAAATGGTTACTCACAAATAAAGAGGATTTTTACTTTATAATTTGTATATTTATTGATTATTTAACTAACTAATCTTATTTTTCAATATCAAATTACATATTCTCGGGTAGGATTACAGTGCTGATTGTCCAATACGCTTGAGGATACTAGTCCGAGGTGCATCACGCAACATTGAAGTAGCATCTTTCATCCCGGATTTTGCAGCACTCATGTGAGTATGAAAGGCTTCTATATTTTCCCACTCTTGGGTTGAGTAAAAGGTCCCCGGGTCATTGCTATCTTCAAAGATTTCATAGCCCAAAAGCCCAGGCTTTTCCGTTGTCGCAATCGTTGTTGTAAAAGCCTTTCGTGCAGCCTCTTTCTCGCCGTCTTTGGCATGAATTTCGATGAATATCGTTACAGTATTGGGACATTTGTTGCTATCATTTACTGTATTCATATAATCCTCCTATTTTTCTGATTTAACTTATTTTTATGAAATATTATGTCACTGGGCATACATAAAAATGCAAAAAATTGTTCGACATACAACTTATCGCTAGCTAAATCATCTTTAATTCATTAGCAAGTCTTATCAAAGTAAATACTTATTGAATTTGGATGACAGTTTTCTCATTGCTTGAGTAGTTTGATTTATGAGTTCCAGATCTTCATCATCAAGGTTACTTAATAAGCCAGCGGATGACTTAATTAACTCTTCAGCTGTTTTTTTAAAAAAACTTTTTCCCTCATCTGTAAGCCGAATTAGGAATATTCTTCTGTCACGAGTGCTGGTTACACGTTCAACATAATGTAGTTTAACAAGCTTATCAATTAAAACTGTTATATTTGGTTTTGTAACATGGAGGATTTCACTTAAATCACTCATTGAAAGTTCTTTTCCATCTATCAACTCATGTAAAATTACAAAATGTGTTCTAACTAGTCCTGTTTTATTTAGTTTGTCATCAATAAATTTAAGGGCTTTACTGTTAAATTCATGAAAAACATTTGAAAATTCCTTAAGCATTAATAATATTTCATCGTCTTGCACATTATTCCCCCCTTCAATGATTTCTACAGCTGACGTTGCGTTGTAATTAGTTAAGTACTTAATAGTTAAGTACTTAACTAATTACAACTTACTACTAGATTTAGTAAATGTCAAGATATAAATAATCGTATAATAAATTTGTTCTTTTTTAGACTCTTATTATTAAGTTGCTTAACCAGGTTTTTATGAAAAAAGTTATATATATTATCACAAGTTAGCAAAACTCTACCTGTAATTGAGATTGCATTTTAATTTTTTACTTTCCTTTTACTATTTTCTGTAATCCTTCCTGATGAATGGTTCTTCAATACTTTCAGAAATAAGTAATTTGTATTTCTGAGGCTGGCGGTATGCGTTGCCATGTACTTCACGACTTCTATACTCTCTGATTTCATCAATAGGAAAATCAGCTATATAAATTTCCTCTCGTTCACCAGCTTCAATAATAAGCGTATCTCTTGAACCAAAGTCAGAAGTTCTGTACGCAATCCCATCAAATGCAGAAGAATGACCATTGCAATCAGGTTTGCCTTTTGGATAATTTACGGTTGCAATGCCCACCATATTTTCATATGCTCTTGCCCGCAACTGTGAAATGCGATTTATCTCCATAGGGCAAGCGTTTGGTACTAAAATAATCTCAGCGCCTTTTAGCATAAGAATTCTCGCACTTTCTGGAAATTCCCTATCATAGCAAATCATTGAACCTACTTTCACATTGCCTTGCGCAGTGTCTAAATCAGCAACATAAAAATCATTGCCTGCTGTTAATCGGCATTCATCGCCAAAATCACAGGTATGTACCTTTGCATAGGTAAGTACATTGTTTCCCAAACGATCAAACAGGCAAAGGGTGTTCCTTGGTAATGGATCATACTTTTCAAGAAAGGTTATTCCAATAGCCATATTAAGATCTTTTGCAAGTTTACTAAATGAATTAACAAAAGTACTATTAGCAGATACAGCGCTTGCTTTCAATTCAGCAATATCTTTAGGAATATTATAGCCAACGCTCCACATTTCAGGAAACAATGCAATGTCTGCACCCATTTCCTTGGATTTTCTGCAATATTTCAATCCTTTTTGTATGTTGGCGTCTAAAGTATCTTCAGGCATAAGCTGCAATAAAGCTACTTTCAGATTTTCCATTGTAAAATCCCCCTTCAAATTTCTATTTATTTTACTTCTTCATATGTCATTTTTTTCAATTTGCACATAACTATCCAACCTATAAACGTATTCAGGTATCACTGAATAATAGGATTTGCAGAATCCTTAATAAGATGCATTAAATTAAATGTAACTTCTTCTGTGACAAATGGCTTGGTGTCAAGATAATTTTACAATTTATCAAATGGTATCATCATAAACAGTTCCCATCCATGCCACATCATGTATTTCGGCGAAAGATAACTTCATTGATGGCCTACATTTTTTCTGAACTTATTTCTAATTTTAGCATTTTTTACATATAAAAAGCTAGCACTAACACTTAATTTATAAATAAAATGTTAATGTTAGCTTTTATTTATTTGTAACATTTAATTGGTTAAACAGTTTTTTAGAGCTAGTTTTTCTATCCTTGACACATAAAATCTTGAGATTCCAAGCTGTGCTGCAATTTCTCTTTGAGTTTTAGGATTTCCATCGTTTAGTTTAGGTATTATGTCATAATCTGAAAATGATGCCACGTAACTAGTGAAAGTAAAAATACGAACAATGTACTTTGAAAATCGAACAATACAGTGTTGAAAATATCCATTTTATACAAAAATAAGAGTATATTGCTATGTAAATATGATATAATTACCATTAGTTAAGTCATATTAGTAAATTAAGTAGAACTACAGATTATTTATATAATACTTTGCATTTAAATACACCTAATGTAAAGAACTTCTTCCAACTCCTTGATATAATTATTACACGAGGTGAGGTTATGGATTGACAGAAGTGCATGAGGCTAAGGTACCTTTAAGTTAGAAAAAGTGATATAAAATATTTTAATGGGAACTTGAAAATCAATCACCGGTGAATGCCGAGAGACTATTTAATATTAATGGAGGGTGTCTGCATGGACAATAAATCTGATTATAGAACAAACATTATAGGTGCTGGCGAGGTTGGCTGTGCCATCTCAGTCGACATGGACAAGAGTGCTATTCATAATACAAACAGCTTCTTTTGGGATACAAAAGGGAATGATGCTTTAGGAACAATCGCACTTCCGCTTTATGGAGCGTTTGTTTCAGAAGAAAAATGCCAATTTTTCGACGATGTTTCAAGAAAAAAGGTGCTGGAGATAGGCTGCGGAAGTGGTCAATCCTTGCAGTATCTGGGAGAACACAAAGCATCTGAGCTGTGGGGTATGGACATATCAGAAAAACAAATTGAAAAAACAACACGACGTTTAACTGAATGTGGTCTTTCAGTTAAATTGATTTGTTCTCCCATGGAGGAAGAATGTGGTATACCAGAGAATTATTTTGACTATGCTTATTCAGTTTATGCCATAGGCTGGACTACCGACCTTGAGTGTACTTTTTGCCGAATTGCTTCTTACCTTAAAAAAGATGGCATATTTATTTTTAGTTGGTCTCACCCTATACATAAATGTGTTGCTATAGAAAATAATATGCTTGCTTTTAAAAAATGTTATTTCGATGAATCTTGGTATTCGGTATCTCTTGATGGAAGTGCACTATCATTATCAGATCGTAAACTATCAACCTATGTGAATGCGTTGGCAAAGGCGGGATTTATCATTGAACAAATGATTGAGGAATCTGATGATGACATTATGCGGAACAAAAACAGCGATTTTGCAAAAAAAGCAAAGATGCTTCCTGTAACTTTTGTAATCAAAGCAAGAAAACTATAAGGGCACGATATAAGCATAATCTACAGTAAACTTAATGCACAATATTCAAATAAAACGTCACAACTATAAAAACTGAACAATTATTTAAAACACCGCATTATTCATAAATGGATTTTGGGGTGTTTTAATGTCGCATTTCAAAGACTAACTGTTCATTTAAAAACAGTAGTATTAATCCACGCTAAAGTAAAAGGTGGTGAAAAGTACCTATCTTAGCCACTTTATTCAATTGAGTTCATAAGCTTAAAGAAATATTTTGCATCTTGAGTTTTATAAAGATTGTACCAAGAATCTAGGGTTTGTGGTGAAAACACTTCTAGAATTCTCAACATATGCAAAGCAAATTCAAGGGGAGCTATTCCAGAAGCAGTAATCAAACATCCATCAGTTACTACACATTCCTGCTTATAATACTTCTCTCCATCATAGCTTGGACAGACCATTTTAAGATACCCCAGGTCATTGCTTGTATGATCTCGCTTATTCAGTACTCCACCCATAGCAAGTCCTATTGTAGCACCACAAATTGCCCCTACAACAATACCTTTCTCTAAATATTTTTCAGCTATTCTTATAATGGGAGCATGAATTGCTTCTGTCCATGTATTCCCACCTGGTAGAATCAACGCAGCAGTATCTTTAACACTACACTCCTTAAGTTCAATTTCTGGCAATATTTTCAGACCTCCCATTGTAGTAATAGGGTTCTTGTTAATTGCTACAGTTACTATTTTTAGAGGCATTAATCCCTTTTTGTAGTACCTTCCCGAATTGATTTCAGCGCTTAAATAACCTATTTCCCAGTCTGCCATTGTATCAAATACATAAAGATATACTATATTTTTCATTTTCTATTCCCCCACATTCATTTTATTGCTACTATTTATTACAGGATGGTTTCAAACTCCATCTTGACCTATTATATATTATCTTTACTGACAAATTCGGTCAGTGAAGATAATGAGTCATCAAATCTTTAAGAATTGATGCCATAGCAGCTTTAAAACTATTTGGTTCAAGCACCTTTATTGATTTACCATATGGAAGTAGAATATGAGGAACATAGGTATGGATTGAGTTTTCATCCATTAAAAAATTCGCTCTACATTCAGTTCGTTCTATCAGATGATATCCTAAAAACCAATGTGCACAAAGGTCATTCAATGCTTCTGATTTGCCCTCAATTACTAAAGTGCAAAGTCCTACTTTGCTTTCCAGATTTGATAATAAGTTTTTTGTAAAAAACTCACGCGCCGAAAAAGCTTCAGGACGTTTAAACGTATTTTTAGTGCTTATAATATTTACTACTCTATCTACCCTAAAGCTGCGAATTTCATTCCTAAGATGGCAAAATGCAATAACGTACCATTTATCGTTCCAGTAAAGCATCCCGTAGGGGTCAACAACCCTATGCTTGGGATGACCTTCATAACCTGTACAGTATTCAATTTCCATAGAGCATTCATTTGCAACAGCTTGCTCGAGTTCCATTAGTATTGGTTTGACAGCTGGATCGCAAATACGGCTCACTACTTCAAATCCAACTAAATGACGATTGAGAACTTTTTCTTGTTCTTGATTGGAAAACATCTTTAACTTCGATGTTGCACTATTTAGTGATTCCATAAAAGGATATCCTGATTCCATTGCAAAAACAGCAGCATGCAAAAGTGATTTCTTCTCTTCAAGATCAAAAATCAGGGGTGCTCGGATAAAATTGTTAAGCAAACTATATCCGCCGTTATGACCAGGCTCCGATATTATTGGCACTCCACTAACACACAGTGCATCCATATAACGATAAACTGATCGTATATTAATTTCTAACCTTTCGGATATTTGCTTTGCAGTTATTTTTGTACCTGAATTCAGCATCCATAAAATTGCTAGCATATTATCATTTTTTGGCATAATGCGCCCCACTTCCATAGATTATTAACTCTACTTTACAATATTATAACTTAATTTAATATTTTGGTATAACCTTATGAAAATGGTCTAAATTTAATATTTCTATATAAGTCAACTAAATTCTTATGTTGAGCTTTTTTAGAATCATATTTTCCTATTTTAAATGCCAATTGTACGGAAGGTCCAATTGCCACTGCTAACAGTAACGTTCCAACTCCCACTGGTCCGCCTAAAAAGAAACCTATTATTAAAACAGTAATTTCTATGGAACCTCTTACACACCAAACCGGCCTATTTAGTTTTATTACAAGACCTTCCATTAATCCGTCTCTAGGCCCAGCGCCAAGTTCAACATTCAAATAAAAATATGTAGCGATTCCCATAATTAAAATCGCTGATAGAAGCATTAGTATTTTTAGTAACATGCTTTCTGGAGTTTTGATTATTCCCATATTATTAATTAGATCAACAAAAATGCCAATAAAAATCATATTAAATATGCTCCCAATTCCAGGAATTACTCCCAGAAAAATAGATAATAATATTACACAAAACCCTACTAATTGTGCTGCACGTCCCAATGTTATCATTGAATGAGCAACTATACCCATATGAAATACATCCCATGGGCTCATTCCAAGCTTTGAATAAAGTGCTAAAAGCATTGCTAGTGCAAATAAAAAGAAACCAAAAAATAAGGAAGGCATTTTAAGTAGTAACTTTAGCCATAGGTTTTTGCGCTTTTTCAACATTGATTTCACCCCATTAGAATATTTAAAAATCTTTCAGTATTATTAACAAAACTTTTCATAACATTATAATTCTCTGTTTCTTCATATTTAACTATCCTAAATTCATCTTTTATTTCATATATAATTGAATCAGGATAAGCCATTATAATTGGAGAATGGGTAGCAATAATAAATTGTGAATCATTCTGAACTAAGTCATGCATTCGTGTAATAATAGACATTTGTCTTGCAGGTGATAATGCTGCCTCAGGTTCATCAAGTATATACAAGCTTTTTCCGCTTAACCTATTCATAAAAACTGAAAAAAAAGATTCGCCATGTGATTGGCTATGTAGTGATCGTCCACCATATGATGCTGAAACTTCAAGTTCATCCACATTTGTTGCAAAATTATAGAAACTTTCTGCACGAAAGAAAAAAGCATCTTTAGGTTTAATAAAACCCTTAACTAACTTGAGATACTGGTTTAAATCTGAATGTGTTTCTTTTGATGCAAAATTAAATTTTTTATAACAGGTAAACAAAATGGGTATCTTACAAATGATTCGATTTTTTCTTTTTTAAGCTCTATACTCCTTAAATATTGATTACGCTCTAATAAATCCATATACACTCCTCCCCGTGAGATTTCATCTACTAAAACAATTATACCATTTTACTAATACAGGTACTGAAGAAGCTACACATACCTAATATAATCTACAACTAAAGCAATGCTCAACATCAGAAGTATCAGCACTAATTTTATAAATAAAAATAGCGAGATAGCATATAAAATACTTCTCGCCGCTTATTTATATAACTATGCTAATTCCAAACTTTTTTCTTCTAATTCATTGCTTTTTTTCAAGTTTTACTTCTAACCCTAATACATCTGCATATTTCAAGAAATTGTCCAAACCAATCCATTTTACCTAGAATCGAAAAGCTTTGTAACCGGAATGGACATAGTATTTGCGCTCCTAAAAACTCATTAAATAATTTGGCACAGTTGTTATTCTATATACGTGACATGTACGCACTATTTCTTGTCTTATTTTTTTAACTTCCTGTTATTGATTTAACATGACAGGAACTCAACTTCTCATTTTATGGATAATTGGTAGTTAAAATCTTCTTATAAACCTCACCTGCCATATAATTATATTATCTTATAATCGTACTATTTAAAAAATTCTACCGACTTTAACATTTTAATATTTTCTATTTTTACACCTATAGATATAATTTTATTCATGAAATTAATCTTATCTCTATCATCATGATAATAAATATTCCAAATAATATCTTGTTTTGTATTTTCTTTTATTTCTTTGAAATACAGCATATCAACATCACCAAATGAATGTCCTATAATAAATATTTTATCAACACAACTCAACCTTCCAAAGAAATCTCTATGAATTGATATGTAATAATTTACGTCTTTAAATGTTCGTTCATAATATTTTGCTAATGCATTACAAATACTAGATTCCTTTTCATCAAATTCTTCTCCAGCTTCATCCGCACGTCTTCTCATTTTACTAATTTTCAAATAATCACCATGTCCAATAACTGGAGGTAAATCATTTTCTTCATCAATAGAACCATGTATGTGTAATATATTATATTTATCTATTTCATAAATTCTTTCCAATAATAATGTATAATTAAATGTTAAAAATAAGTCATTTGTATCATTTTTTATTCTATTTGTCTTTTTGGATGTATTTATATTAATTTGATCAATCCATAACTTAATAAATCCATTCAGCCTTTCAATATATCCATATCGCTCTTCCCAATAGTCATTAAGTGTATCTTCAATTCCTATATCTCCACCCTCTAACCCCATATCAATAGACATTCCTAAATCTATAATTTCATCTTCATTTGCTGAGGATAAATTTTTTTCAAATTCTTTCCATAAATGTTCTTCTACCATTTCTCTTTTGCTCTCTGGTACAAAATTATACATTCTCTCGATACATGTTAGATACTCCCAATCTTGTTCTTCTAGATAATGTCTAAAATCAAAATATGAAGTATTTAATCCATGTGCTCTATCAAATCCATTGCCTATAACAAATAAATTCATATCTAATTCTTTCTCCTATTTAAATTACTATTTATCTTATACTTGAAAGATTGACTACTATCCCCTCAAAACATACTTTTTATAATATTTTTCAAAAATAATTCATATAAATCTTATGTTATTATATTACTTATTGTACAGCTCTCCGTAACTAGTATAAGTGCGATTTACTACTTACTAAGTATATCGAATTCCGTTGCTCATTAATTCTAAGAATCTCATAGTATATTAGGTATAATTACTCCATGTTATAGTCGTTAATAATCGAAATAGTTTTATTTGCCACTTCACTACCAAGTGATGTATACAATTTCTTATCGCCAATAATATAAAATTCTTCTTTAGCTCGTGTAGCCGCAACATTCATTATATTTGAATCAGAAACAGCCCATCTTGCTGCCCCACTGCTACTAGAGTCTGCTCCAAGGACAAAATAGACAATTTTCGCTTCTTTTCCTTGAAAAGTATGAACAGTTCCAACATTTGTTATTTTACCGTCTTGTCGTTTAGTAAAGTTAATTTCATCTAAAACTCGTGCAATTTTATAAGCCACATTTTTAAATGGAGATATAACATAGATTTCATTTGCTAAATCTGGATTCCCTTGTAACCGTTTAGCAATTAGCCTTTTCAGTAAGTCAGCTTGTTCTTTAACATATTTATCATTTGCCTTTCCAACAGAATCTAACCACTGTGATTTCCCTTGCGCCTCATCTTCTTTTTTGCCTTGTACCATTAAACCATCATAAGATATTTCATTTGAAATTGTAAACATCGGATAGTCCGAACGCCTGTGTACCCAAAGTGGTATACCAATCCATTCATCATCATTTTTTTGGAGCCCATACTGACTGGCATCATCTACAATTGTTTGAGTAGAGGCATCAGCAGATACAAATTTTTCGTCTACTTTATAATGTCTTCCAATTAAGGTTAGAACATTCGAATCTAAGGTTAATACTGGTCTTATTTGTAAGGGATCCCCAACAACCATAACTTTTTTACTTCTAAAAATTGCCCCAACACTAGCCTGTGGTAGTGCTTGACCAGCCTCGTCTATGAATAGGTTGCCTATTGAATTTTCTTTAAGATTTTTAAACATTCGACCAAAACTAGCAAAAGTGGTGCTGATAACAGGAACAGTAAAATTCAGCCATTGCCATGATTCTAAAATTAACTGATGACCATTCTCTTTCACAATGTAATCAGATTGTTTATTCCAAATAATCCTTGCCGCTTTTAAACTTCTTATGTTTTCATAGAGGAATTGCTTTCTAACTTTTAAAGCTGAAATAAATAATTCTGATTGTAAAATACGGAACTCCTTTGTAAACCAAGGATTAGACTTTTGAAGTTCTTCATATGATAGTGAAAAATCTATTTCCTCTATGCCTCTTTGTAACTTGATTTTTTCCAATGACTCGATTTCTTTTTCTAATTTTTTCAAATTATTATTCTTAGTAGTCATCCATCGTTCGAAGGCAGATTTTCTGTCCTTCATTTGTTTTTGAATAAACTCATTCTTATCAGCAGTTCCCTTTAGCTCATTTTCAAATTGCCTACAGTCATTCAACAATTTACTTTTTTGTTGAGAAAGATAATTTAAGTGGTCATTCGCGCTATTGAGATTCTTGAAATACTGTTCAACCTTTGATTTATTAAATATTTTCTGAAACCATAAAAAGCTCGGCTTTTGTGAAGTAACTACATTAAAATTTCTTTCAGCTTGAAATTGTTCATTAGTTAAATTTTTAAGTTCAATAGAAGCATTCGATACATCTTTTTGAAGATTTATGCTTTCTTGTCTCAGTCTTTCAATTTCAGCTTTAGCTTCTTTTTCCTGTCTAATCAAATCAGTTCGTTTTTCCTTTTTTTCTTTTTCAAATTCATTAACTTGCTCTTTATGTTTGACTTTTAGTTTGCGTAGATAATATATTTTTTGACTATATTCTTCTACTTTGTCTCTTTCAATTTTCAATCCATTATAAAGACGTGAGAATTCCTGATATACATCAGTATTCGATTGATAATTTTCTTCTAAATCTTTTTCAATTGCTTCAATGTTTAGAAGTAAATTATTAATATTGCTTGACTTTCCACCTTCTAACGAAAAGACACTCCAATTTTCCTCATTTAACAGTTCACTTTTAATGTTACGATTTTTTCCGAATCCTTCACCAGTTAATTGGGAATTAGAAATATCTTTGAAATAATTCGCTTCCCCTAATTGGTTTTGAAAATCTTTAGCAATCCCTTTTCTCTTTGGTAACTCCTTAACAATGTTTTGGACTGCCCCATTATTTGAACTTGCCACAATAATATTTTTATCTGAAATAGATTGTGGTAAAACGCCAAGTTTAGCATTTTGCCAATAAAGCAGACTCCCTTGAATACTTTTGTTAGAAAGTTTCGAAATTTCTAGTGCCTGTTGTACTACTAAATCAGCGAAAATATCCTTCAACAATGTTGTTTTCCCTGTTCCTGGTGGACCGTTGACACTACGAATATCATTTTCGTCGTTTAAAGCTAGATTTACCGCAACCTGTTGCATGAATGAAAGTGCATAAGCAGGGTTAGTTGGGAAACGTCCTAATGGATAAAATTTGGGTTTTAAAGCAATTCCCTCGAAAATATGTGCGTTAAAATGTTCTGATTCTTTATTGCTATCTAGATTTTTCCTATATCCAGAAAACCCATTAAAATATCGATTTAAATTTTCACTATTAATTATCTTTGCTATTTTTAGATCTTCAATAAAGAAAGAATGTAGATTTATATCGTCATTATCCAAATTTTGCACGAATGTATAGCGAAAGTTATCTACTGAAACATTACATTTTTGTAAAAGTTCAGAAATTGTCTTATTAAAATCTTCATCAAATTTTCGATTCAAAGCTTCTCTAAATGAAGTTTCAACTTTTAAAAAATCTTCGGGTAAATTACCATGTTCACGAATATAACCGCTCATTGTTAAAAACAATTTATCGGCTATAATATTTAGTTGATTATCAAAATATAAAGCAAAAGTAAATTTTTCAGAATTACTGACTTCTTGATAAGTTTTATTAATCTTGTATCTCTCTCTCAATATATCAATAACTTCTTGAAAATTGAAAATACCAAAATATAATACTATGCCCGACTTTTTAAAGACCTTATCTGAAATATTTTTTTGTTCCTTTTGATTATTTAAAAAATCTAAAAAAAACTTCTTCCAATTTTCTTCCAAGGTATGTAACGACTTTAATAATTTGTCTTTTTTATTAATTGAACCTTCCGATAACTGCTCTATTGTAATCCATGCATTTAAAATATCTTCTCTTTTATTCATGTTCTATCTCCCATTATCATATATATTAAAATTTTATATAATTCTTTATATATTTCATTAATACAGAGTAAATCCCTTTTAAATCAATATCAAAAACCATCTGAAACGCATAATTCAAACATTTTAGGTGTTTCTTTTTAAAACCTCACTTATTTATGATACGGTTCACCATTACTTATTCTAAACTTTTCTCATTATTTAACTATGTCTCTCTTTTCTACTCAATCCAGCTTCATATTATTAGCCTAATTAGAAGTTCTGCAGCATATTCAATTCTATAAATAATTAAAAGTCACTCTAGTCCTGATTGCCTCTATATTATTACTGCACCTGTCGTTAGGCTTTCTAACTGGAAATAAGTTTCCTTTCTGTGTAATCACACCATAGTTATTATAACAAAACTAACCCTTAATTTTACTTTACCAATAACATACTTAATCCAAAATACGTCTATCTATTCAGAATCAAAATCAATAAAGTAATTTTTCTCTGATGTATGTATCCTAAGGGTTGCTAAATTAATATTGTCCTCTAAAATATCCACTCTGTACTCGAACATGATATCATCATTTTGCTTCTTCATGTATAAGTAACTTCCTTCTTCTTGCGCCTCGGCCTCATCACTTATTTCAACGTAGATTTTTTCGCCACTTACTTTACCAGGATATCCTGACTTTCTTATCTTTTCCTCTATTGTTTTAAAAAACTTTTCCATTTTTTTCGCTCTCTCTCTTTTTTTAAAATACCTATCTTTATCCATCTCATTTTACCATTGAATATTTCTCTCATTATTTACGGTGTATAACTACAAAATTCCAAACACTCACAAATTATTCATTCATTTTGAACTGCAACTTATAGACATAATCTATACTTGAATTTTATAGTCATTAAAACTTTTACTCCTCAGCTTCAATGCATCTTGTTTTTTCCATATTCAATCAGGAACAACCCCTATGGAATTTCAAGCTAAACCCTAAGTTGACTACAAAACTTGTGAATTTGATGTTCTTTATTGTATGTTTTTATACATCTAGGTATCATAAAATACCCTCCTTAATTTGCTTCGCTGCGTTTGATTAGTATTTGTGGTTCAAACATAGATTACAATGGAAGTCCTCCATGAATTACTATACTGTTTTCATTTCACATAACTCAGTATCCGATTATGGCTTAGTAAAACATAAAATTAGTAATTATAATTTCAATTTTTTGTTGCAATATTCATAATCTCATTATACTCCAAATTTTATCATTATCTCTTCTTTTTACCTATAATATTTCTATTAATCATTCAATATATTGGTATAAATATTGTGTATTAAAAAATTAATTTAAAAATTTTATATTTTCATGCAATAAAAAAGCCGTGAAGCATTTTATATCAATGCTTCACAGCTTTTTATCTAAATGAGCACAATTGTTTGACTTTACTCCACTTAAATTATCATCTAATTTATGGTGTAACGTATATGGCTTAATCAAGCCACAAGCTTAGCTGGTGGTACATGACTTTGTTAATATCATAAAAAGCTTTAATCATTTTATTTAATAAATCTACTACTGCATCCTTATTAGGTTGAAGCTCTGACCAGAACCAGTAATCCTTTAACTTAAATCCTTTTGATTTAAGTTCACTTATAAAAACTTTATCATATGAAGTATTATAACCAATTAACAAACAATATTTTTCATTATATTTTCTAATAATTACTGGAATTCTTCTTTTATAGCTTAAATCTACAATTGAATTAATTATAGAAGCAGCATGCCCAGTTATAGAATATGAAGTGCCATTTACAGTTCTAATCATTCCATCTTTCATAGCCTCAATCAAAAACTTATCAACTTCTATATTGATATCATAATCTTTACAAATAGTTTCAACTAAATTTTTATGAAATATGTCTCCACCCCAATCCACAGGATTTCTAGTCAATCTCTTAAGCTGAACATAGATTTCTTTATATTTGAAAAAAGTTTTACATGCAAATACCCCTCTATGACTTAAATTAGCTGCATAGTCTTTATATATTTTTCTCCTATGACCATACTTTTTAATAACATCTGAAAAAGATTCACTATACTCATATAAATCTGGGTCAAACGTAGATACCAATAATTCAATGTTACTACGTAGCTTATCTAAATTTTTACACCTACGCATACATGTAAATTGACTTTTATTATGTGTCCATCCAAAATCTTTTAAGGCCAAAATATTTTTCTCTGACACTGTATCCATCGTAAAAAATACAGCTTTTATATCCTTTTCCCTAAAAATAATTGTTAATGTAATTTCATTTGTTTTAGTTTTCGCATCATTATGATAAACTGAAAAATCTCTTTTTGCACGTTCAGTAATTCTGAATGTTCCGTTTTTAATATTATTAGTAAATTCAGGAACTAAAAAATTTGCGTATAAACATCCGATTATCTCACTGTCAATGTATTTAGTTGACATAGGAACTTTATATCCTAGTCTTAACAATTCAACATAGCTAATCACATCATTTTTATTTGAATATTCTAATATTCTTTTATAAAAATCATATCTGCTTGTGTTTACATTTAAAAAGACATTGCGTCCAATTGCATAACCGCTATCTTCCATAATTATCATTTCCCTTCTTTAATATACATACAATTTTTCTATCAGGTATCTTTCAAAATTCTCCAAAGTATTTTCGAATTCTAGTTTGAAGTCTCCTTCAAATATCCACCGCCATTCACTACCTTTGTTTAATTTAAGATACAGTTATACGGTTACTCTATAGCATCATGAGCACTTCTTTTGGGGCTAAATCCATATGATATGGATTCAAACTCATTTTTTCATTGTAGCTCAGCAGTATTTTTAACAATATTTAGGTTTAATATTTTTAATACTATAGCCTTTGAAAATATTAAATAGTTTAATTCAGTAGTGGCTCTAACCCCATAAATTGCAAATGTATGCTTCCACTTATTAATTTGGCTTACCCTTTTAATTTAAAGTAGTAAATTGGCGTTGCTTTCTCTGCTTAATCTTTGAAGTTTTCTTACTTTCATTCTCTATCTTGATTGCTCAGCACGAAAAATCCACTGTTGCAACCTCAGCACGTAATTATTAATTTTCTTCCAATTTAGTGCGTACTATTCTGTGATACGTGGAGAAGTAGCCGACTTATTAAGTTTTATAATAGCTTCCATAACTAAACTCCTCTTTGATAATTGGTTACTTTTCGCTTTCAGCATACTTCTTCACACCCTGTATATTATAATTTTCTTGCCATTATACTATCTTCACAGGAAAATATAGTGATTACCAAGTTCCACTAATAATAGATATGAATTAGTTATGTCTCCTTCTATATTTCAATAAGTATATGGGTTACTCCTCGATTGAACAAAATCACTCTTTCCTACTTATAATATAAGCCTATCAATCATATTTGGCCCAACTTCGCATGGCGAAACTTACAAAGATTCAACCCACGTTTATACATTCTCATTTGTCCATTAATATTCAAGTCTAAATTATTATTCTTATTTATACAATTAAAACTTCAATAACCTTATCACCATCCCAATGCTATTTTTACATATATTGTTAAATTCATTGTAAATAATTTTTTTTGCCAAACTCTCTAAAGAGTACTATCTTACTGATCATACCATTTGCTCTGAGCTGCATACATAATGGCATATTTTCCTGAAATATTTATAAGCTCATCGTGTGTGCCTATCTGAACAACTTTCCCTTTATCCATAACAACTATTCTATCTGCAATTTTAGCTGATCCCAATCTATGAGTTACAATGATGGAAGTTTTACCTTTAGAAAGTTCGCTAAATTTAATATAAAGTTTTGTTTCCTCTATAGGGTCTATAGCAGAAGTAGGTTCATCCAAAACTATCATAGAATGACTTTTATAAAGCCCTCTTGCAATAGCAACTCGCTGCCATTGTCCACCAGATAAATCTATACCATCAAATTCACGACTTAATATAGTATTATATCCATCTTTAAACTTTTCTTTATTTATATTTAAATCTGACTTCAATACTGCATTATTTAATACATCCTTATCATAATCTTTTTTTTCACTTATCGCTATATTTTCTGCTAAAGTAAGTTTATACTTCTGAAACTTTTGAAATACCACTGAAATGTTTTTATATAATGATTCACAAGATAAATTCGAAGTACTTTTTCCATTAATTAATACTTTTCCATCAGAAGGACTATATATCCCAAGTATCATTTTAACTAATGTGCTTTTTCCTGCTCCATTTTCTCCTACAATAGCAACAGTCTCCATAGGTTTAATCGTAAAATTTATGTTTATAAGTGAATAATCTTTAGCCCCAGGATATTTAAAACTTACGTTTTTAATAGTTATAGAAGGGTTATGCACTATTTCAATTTTTTCACCTTGCTTTTCTTCCATATATAAAAATCTTACAAAATTGCCAACTGTGCCTATATTCTCAGCAATTTTTCCTATATGTTTACACACTATCTGTTGCATCATATCAAACATAAGTCCTATAGAAAAAAGTACTGCACTAAAAGCTCCAATACTTATAGATTTATTTAAAAGAAAATATATTAAAAGTACTACTACTCCAATATAACCTAATAAAGTTAAAAAACTCATAAATCCCTCAATAATAGCTGACTTCTTTTCTATATTCCATATGTCAATATTCATTAAATTAAGTGCTTCTTTATATAAATGTCTAAAAAATGAAAATGCGCCTAATGATCTTGTATCTTTAAAAAATTCTCTATCAATAATACATTTTTCATAATATTCATACGCCCTACGCCTAGGCGCAATTTTATCCTCCAATTTTGAAAACAAATTTGTCCTAATAACCTGAGATAGTTCCACCGGAATAAATATAAGAACTATCGAAACAGCTAATATAGGTTTTAATTTATAGAGATATATTGCCATAAATGAAAAGTATGGTATGTAGAAACATATGAATGAATTTATAGCTATAACTAAATCTATCCCTACTTCTAATCCTTTTTGTGCTTTGTTAATATCGTCAAGGATACGAGGATTTTCGAAATTTATAGCACTAATTCTACAACTTTTTTCATTTAATTTTTTACCAATTAGCCCAATCTCCTTATAATAAAATAATTCTCCAGTAATAAAATTAGCAACTCCATTCAATATTTGATTTATTATAAGAACAACACACAGTAATACCAACTTAACTATCGCTGATTTAAGAGGGGATTCCATTATTATAACTTTAGAAATAGAATCAATAAATTTTTGAAGAAACACTGTCCTTATTCCGAATGATACTCCATGTAGTATTCCAAATATAATGTTTAATAGAAATATTACTGGACATTCTTTAAATGTAATTGATAATATAATCTTAACTATTTTAAAAAAAGACAAACTATCTTTTTTATTTTCCATAATAAATCTCCCTTTATTTTCAAGTTAAAATAATTTCAGCTTTGGAATAAATAACAAATATCTATAAGATCGCATTTATGATGTATACCAACTTTTCTGACTTTCATACATAGTAGCATAAATCCCATCTTGTTCCATTAGTTGTTCATATGATCCACTTTCTACTATATTACCATCATCTAATACAAATATCTTATCTGAAATTTTTGTAGAAGCTAGCCTATGACTTATAAAAATAGTGGTCTTTGATTCATTTATTTTTTCAAAATTCTCATATAAATTGTTTTCACTTATAGGATCCAACGCCGCTGTAGGTTCATCTAATATTGTTAAAGAAGTAGAATTCATCATCAGTCTTGAAATAGCTACTCTTTGCCATTCGCCTCCAGATAAATCTACTCCATTACTTTTTATTTTTCCTAAATTCGAATTTATACCATCATAAAGCCTTTCAACTATATCTTCTAATTGCACAGTTTCAATTAAATTTTTCAGCTTATTGTTAACATTTTTATTGTTATATTTCCCATTTATATCACCAATTAAAATATTATCTTTAAGAGATATATAGTATTTAGCAAAATCTTGATATTCTACTGAGAACATTGATTTTATTTTATCCTTGCTATATTCTTCTATTGATTTCCCATTAATTAATATTTTGCCTTCAAATTCCTCATAAAGTCCTGTTATAAGTTTTATTATAGTTGTTTTCCCTGCTCCATTAGTACCAACAAATGAATAATGTTTTCCTGCTTCTATTCTAAAAGATAATCCTTTTAAAACATATTTTTTCATACCTGGATACCTAAAACATACATTTTTAAACTCCAAAGTTTCTATCTTAATGCTTTCTTCCGCTGGTTTTTCTAAATTTTCATTATTTCCTTTAAGATTTATAAAATTATCTAAGTCCACTAAATATTCTTTGCTTTTGGCAAGCTCATTACCATATTCGGGAAGTGACCATGATAAATCATTAATTAAATTAAACAGAGTACTTACTATAGATATAAACATACCTATAGTAATTTTTCTATTAACAACAGGAAAAATTAATATTAAAACTATTACCGTAAAAAGAATAGTTAAACCGATTCCACTCAATTTTGCATTTATATACCACTTACCATCCACTTTAAGTTGTTCTTTTATCGCTATTTCATATTGCTTAAACCATTCATTATTAATTTTTTCACAAAACTCAAATATCTCCCTCTCTTCTACAGACTCCCTTCCTCTTAAAACTTCTCCTAAATATGTTGCTTTTCTTTTATTTTTTTCTACATTTCTATCCACTTCATAGATGGCTCTGCCCCCTTTTAGTGATAGATAGAACACAGGTATAGAAAACATACATATAACTATAGTCGCCCACCAAACCTTAGAAAATAATATAATTAATACTCCAAGTACATTTATAATCATTGATATTATCCGTAAGATTGAAGTATACGCGTTATTGCACTTAACTTCTGGTTCTCTTATGACTCTTGATATTAAATCCCAACTATCCTGATTTTCAATATAACAATAATCTAAAGATGCAATTTTTTCCACAAAGTTCACTCTAATGTTTTGTCTTAATTTGTTATTCATTCTTACATTTATAACTTTTTCTATCTGTTCTGAAAATAAATCGTAACCAATACAAATAGTCATAAGTAATATTGTGATTATAATATCAGACATTTTCTTTTGATTTTTTAATATTAAAATGGCAATATCTAAAAGTTTAGCAATTATTAATGCTTCAATTACAGGGGCTAATCCATCTAACATTATTTTAATTCCAATTAGTACACTTTCTTTTTTCGCATATTTAAATGGAAGGTTTACTATATCTGTTATATTGCTTTTTTTTAAGCTCATATTTTATCCTTTCATTAAGCTATTATCTGTAAATTGAAAAATTAAAAGTCAACTTGTGATTTCCTTCTCCATAATAAGTGCCAGTTAATTATTAATATAAACCTCTAAATATTATATATTCACTTTATATTTTTGCTAATGAAATATTCCAATTAGTAATCTATATTTGATGTATAATTTGACCACGTTCCATTTGTGCTTGTAATTCTTTGATTTTATTACTAAATATTTTATTATTTCCTTCACTTAATCTAAACATCATTGCAATTATTGATTCTTTCATATCTTCACAATAAGGACATTTACTTTTGAATGCTTTATTATGAAAATATGCTTCTCCCCTACATGCACCACCACAGTAATATTTTACAGAGCATTTTCTACATAATTCAGAGAAATCATTTATATCTAATTTTCTAAGCTCTTTTAATTTGGAAGAATATTTCCATATATCTAATATATTATCCTTTTTGATATTACCAAGTTTCAACTCGGGTTGCATTGTATTGTAACAAGGATACAAGTCTCCATTATAATCAATTACTAACGAAGCTGCACCTACCCCACAATAATAAAATTTATAGTTTAATAACAAAAGGGAAGCGACATTAACAAACTCTGTTTGTGACACATATTTAAAGTGATCCTTAGATATTTTAGATATTCTTGCTAATTCATCATGAAAATTTTTCATATTAACCCTTGGCAGGTTTAATTCACATGCACGTGATAAAATATTAATTGGATTTACGGCTATTTGATCTACATTAAGCTTTATTGCAAGGTTTATAAATGCCTCTAATTCACATAAATTCAATTTATGTATTGTAATAGATAACTTTGTAATTACATTATGAGCCTTTAGCTTTGTTACTTGTTCAATTGTTCTATCATATGTATTTTTTCCTCTAATAAATTCATGTGTTTCTTTTGTAGCACCATCTAAAGATACAAGTAGCTCTGCTTCATATTTACATAATTTATCCATTTGATCTTCCCTAATTAAAAGTGAATTTGTATTTACATACGGCACTCCTCCTTTTTCATGAATATATTCTAAAATTTGTATTATATCATTTCTTATAAATGGTTCACCACCTGATAGTAATACTTTAGCTGGTTTATCTGTTGAGCAGTCAATTACTATGTCAACTGCTTTCTTAACTGTATTTATATCCATTGTATCATTCACGACTAATTTATCGTTATTTGCATCAGCATAGCAATGTTTACAATTTAGATTACAATTTCTTGTAACATTAATAACAGGATTAGGTGGATTATTATCAAATACATGTAAGTCATATTCTCTACTTCTTGAACTTATAAATAATCCTGCACTAACGAACATATCTTTAACTTCCTGTAATACTTTATCTACCTCTTCATCGATGTATGAATACTCATTAACTAAACATAGTCTCAAATTTACATAATCAAATAACTCATCATAAAATTTAACAATATTGATGATAGATTTATCCGCAATAAACCAAAAAGGTTTATCAGGAAATATACACAAACATTTATCTTCTTTTAAAATAAACTCATATTTATATTTTAATTTCATTTATCTTTACCTACCTTTAAATTAAAAATTTTTCTAATAAAAAAATGCTTCACTCAACCATCCTGAACTAAAGTACCTAGGTTACTTTGACAACTATAAGTCTCATTTATTGTTAAAGCCTTCTGAAATTTTAGATTTAAGTCTATTTTAGAAAAAAAATTTTATCGTATCTTGTCTTACTACTTTAACTGTCACGCAAAAATATCCTGTTGACCTCAAATGTCTTCCATAATATTTTGTTTTAGTTCCAAAAACTCTTCTTTCATGGATTTTGATAACATTCCTTTTAATTTTTTGATATCCTTAACTTCATATCCATATTTTATTAATTCTATTAGTTTTATTTGCATATTTTTATTAAATATTACATATCTATATTTTACATAGCATCATGTTTTATGTTAAATATAGATATTTATGTTATAATATAGCATTATGTGATGCACCTTTAAAAAGATATTATATTTTTGATTAATACAATTAAAATTTACTAATTGAAAGCTTATTTCCATATCAAGTCTTCAATTAGTGATGTATTTAATTTTTTGTTTTTTTAACAAAAGCACATAAAAGAACTTCATATAAAAAGAAATATTAGTATATTTAATATTGAAAATTTTTCCATTTGTATAGTTTTTAATATAATGTTGTGAGTACATCTGCTTATGAATTTTATTATAATAATTTAATAGATAAAATGATTGTTGAGAAAGTATTTTACAATCATCAATATCCAAAAAAGACATTAATGGTAATAACTTTACCTCAAAGCCAAAACATTCTGATATGGATTTTAGTAGAATAAAATCTATAGATATTTCTTTATGATCAAACATCATATTTGAAATTTGAGGCTTTCCATCTAATTCACTGTATTCGCTAATAAATGCTTGTCCATCTTCTTTTAGTGCATTATATATTTTCTTCAAAAAGCTTATAGCACCAGTATTTACGTAATCTTCATCCGAATAATTATTGAATAATTCTTTAGATAATTGTTTATATTCGTCTGTATTTTTAAATATTTTATATTTCATTGATGTAAAATCACCAATCACTTCATTACTTATTATTAAATCAAATTTATTATTAATATTAATTTTTTCTGCATTAATGCAGTAATATGATATATTGTGTAATGAGGTAGCAACTTTATTTATTTTTTCTCTTTGATAATCAAGTAAGCTGCCTGATAAATCATATATAGTGTAATTAAGTTTTTGTCTATTATAATATTTTAAAATTGATACTGCAACGTCCCCAAGCCCAGCGCCTACTTCTAATATATCATTTGGTTTACCTCTTTTTTTCCCCAAATTATATATAAGCTTTTCTCCATAAGATTTGTTGTTTAAAATATCATTTTTTCGTCTAAACATATACGATATTGTTGTTTCAGTGCTTTCAAATTGATTATGTACCTGCTCTGCTTGTAGCTCTTTATAATAATCTATATTCTCAACTATATTGTTTTGATTATGTATAAAAGGTTTAGGATTATTGTAAATGAATATACTGCCTAATGTTTTAAATTCAAATTTTTTATTCAATAATTTTATTACTTGAGTATTAATATCCAACAAAAAATTTATAAAAGGTACAATTTCATTATAATCAATTGAACTATCATTTATAATATCCTTTATTTTTGTCATACCATCTGACTTATTTAGAAAAACAAATTCTGATAAATTAATATCATAACTATTAATTTTCATATCTAAATCATAATATATTAACTTCTTATCACTCCAAATGCAATATTGTGAAACGATAGGGTACATCTCTAGCATATCGATGCTATAAAAATCATTTTCTTTTAAAATTTCTTTTAAATCATCCTCTATTAAATTGTTACATATCTCTTCCTTGGTAACTCGATCGCAGTGAAAAAATATTCCTGTAAGCTTATTGAAAATATAATCTATACCATTAAGGTTGACAATTTTTAAATTAAGCATCTATACATCCCCTTCATTCAATTAGTCAAAATTTTATAGTTTACAAATATTTTTTTATATTATGTAATGAACAATTACTTTTATAGAATAGAATGTTTTTTGCTCACATATAATCCCCTCAATTGTAACTTAATACATGCAAAATATATTTTCAAACAAACAAATTAAAGCGCAAATAGGTAAACACAGCCTCAGCATTATATATTTCCTGTGTTTACCTAGAATTGAATACTGATGTTAATTTATTATTTTTCCGTTTGGATATCTAGGCATTAATGCTTCTCTTACTGAATCTACTGGTATGACACTTGCCATAACGAATATTCTACTCTTTGAGGCCACTTCTTTTGATTTTTCTAACATTTTTTTCACTTCTCCTTCTTTATATTATTTTTTATTACAGATATATGATATAACTATCAATTACATTTTTCAAGACTTTTAATGTATTTTTTTTACATTATATATACATATTGTGATTATTTTATAATATTTAACTATTTATATAACTTAGTAAAGTAATACTTGTATAGTATCGTTACAATAAAACCCTTATATTGAAAATTTAGAAGGATTTTTGAATTATATACAGAATATTAATCTTAGAATTAGAAAGGGGATGCTAGTATGATTTCAAAATATATACTTCAGGAAGTATTATCAAAAGCATTACTTAATGGTGGTGATTTTGCTGAAATATTCGTAGAAGATACCATTAGCAATACTATAAACATGCTTAATGACAAAATTGAAAATGCCATATCAGGTAGAGATTTTGGTATAGGGATAAGAATATTTAAAGGGTTGAGATGCGTATATGCCTATACTAACGATAAAAGCAGAGAAGGCCTCTTAGAAGTTGCTTATAAAATATCAAACGCTTTAGGGGAAATCAATGAAAAAAAAGAAATTAATCTTACTGGAAGAATAAATTCAAATATTCATCCAATAATACATGTACCTTCTTCAATAGAAAATGCTGAAAAAGTAAATATAATGAAGCAGGCTTATACAGCTGCCAAGGAATACAGCAGTGAGATTATTCAGGTAGCTGTCTATTATACAGATGTTGATCAAAAGGTAATCATTGCAAACAGTCAAGGACTTTTAACAGAGGACAGAAGAATAAGAACAAGACTTGGCATAAATTCTATTGCAAGCAGTGGAAAGGAAAATCAGACAGGCTTTGAGGGACCGGGAAGAAGAATGGGTTTTGAAATGTTTGAATTTATAGATCCCGTTTTATATGCCAGGAAAGCAAGCCAAACTGCAGTAACTATGCTACATGCTGATTATTGTCCAGCTGGGAAAATGGCCGTTGCAATTGACAATGGTTTTGGTGGTGTATTATTCCATGAAGCTTGTGGACATTCCTTAGAAGCAACTTCTGTAGCTAAAGGAAATTCTGTTTTTACAGGAAAACTAGGGCAAAAGATAGCTTCAGAAAAAGTAACAGCAATAGATGATGGAACAATGCCAAATCTTTGGGGGTCTCTTAACATTGATGATGAAGGAACACCAACAAGGAGAAATATTCTTATTGAAAAGGGTATATTAAAAGGATATATGATAGACAAGCTTAATGGAAGAAGAATGAACATGGCTCCAACAGGAAGTAGTAGAAGAGAGTCTTATAAGTTTGCACCTACCTCAAGAATGACTAATACTTTTATTGCAACAGGTGAGGATTCAAATAATGATATTATTGCTTCTATAAACAAAGGCCTCTATGCTAAAAAGATGGGTGGAGGTTCTGTAAATCCTGTTACTGGAGAATTTAACTTTGCAGTAGCTGAAGGCTATATTGTAAAAGATGGCAAAATTGATAAACCAGTTAGAGGCTCTACACTAACAGGTAAAGGTGACGAGGTTCTTATGAACATAGATATGGTGGGAAAAGATATGCAACAAGGTCAGGGAATGTGCGGTTCCATTAGTGGAAACATTCCTACTAATGTTGGGCAACCAATGATAAGGATTTCGGAAATAATTGTTGGTGGAAGGTAAGAAAAGATGGAATTTAATATGACACTATATGAATTTAAGAAAGTTGTATTTGAAGAGGCTGAGCTTAATGGCTTCAGCGAATATGAAATATATTATTCAAGTGAAAATTCTCTTGTTATAGATGTATTTGAATGTGAAATAGAAAAGTATATTGTAAGTGCCACTTATGGTCTCAGCTTTAGAGGGCTGTACAACGGAAAAATGGGCTATGCGTATACTGAGATACTAGACGAAACAAATGTTCACTTCCTTATAAATTCAGCAAAAGAAAATGCCCTGGTTATTGAAAAAAAAGATAAAGAATTTATATATGGTGGAGATGATAAGTATATCAAGTTTGAAGGTTTTGACGAAAAGCTCTCTAAAGCTGACCTAAGTGAAAAAATAAAGTTGGCTTTTGATTTGGAAATTGAAGCTAAGAAACAAGATGGCAGCGTTATAAGAGTTGAAAGTGAAATAGAAGAAGGAGAAAATTGTATCCAAATAATAAATTCAAAGGGGCTTAATTTATCCTTTAAATCAAATATTATATTTGGTTTTGTTGAGGCAGTTGTTAAAGATGGTAAAGGAATGAATACAGATTATGCAATTAAATCGTCTAAAAGTCTTGATGGAATAGATGCGAAGAGTATCGCCAAAAAGGCTGTTAATGGTGCTTTATCATACAAGGGAGCTAAAACAGTAAGATCAGGCAAGTACAGAATCGCTCTAAAAAATGATACAGCGGCAAACCTTCTTCAAACTTTTTCAGGGATATTTAGTGCTGATAATGCTCAAAATGGAATGTCTCTATTAAAGGGCAAATTGGGGAAATACATCGGGAGTAAGTCAGTAACAATTATGGATGACCCCCTTCTTAAAGGAGGAATAAATTCAAGACCTTTTGATGCTGAGGGTGTTGCAACCTACACTAAAGAAGTCGTAAAAGACGGAGAGCTTAAAACCTTCCTTCATAATTTGAGGACTTCATCAAAAGAAGGAGTAAAAAACACAGGAAATGCTTCAAAATCAACTTATTCTTCACCTGTTGAAATTGCTCCATCAAACTTTTACTTTAAACCAGGAAAGAAAAATTATGAAGAAATACTTAATGTTTTAGGTAATGGCATACTTATTACAGAACTTGAAGGTCTTCATTCAGGTGCAAACCCTATGTCAGGAGATTTTTCATTGGCAGCTAAAGGATTATTAATAAAGGATGGCAGTGTGGAGAGACCTGTAAAACAAATTACGGTTTCAGGAAACTTTTATGAACTTCTAAAAAATATTGAAGAGCTATGCTCAGATATAGAATTCGGTTTTCCTTTAGGAAGAGGATGTTTTGGAAGTCCAACAATAATAGTTAAGGAGCTTTCTATAGCCGGGGAGTAAAGTAAATAAGGAACAAAAAAATATATATTCATGACAGCACATTTTATATGCAACTACCAATGAAATAAGAATTGGACGCATTTTGAAACAAAATATGTCTTGTTTTTAGGTAAGTAGACGGCAACTTTGAATTGTTAATATTTTTTTGTACAATTTCTATTCGGTCATCTTCTCTAATCTATATTCTACTGGGGTAATATGTTTAAGGGCTATGGTTTCAAATGCTGGGCTTTTATTCCAAACTCTTTCATGTATTTTCCAACTGCACGTTCTGATATTTTTTGTACCATCTTTCTGTATTTCCTTTATGATTTTATGAGCACCATAATTTTGATATGATTGATCATCAATTCACCTAATTCTTCTCATTTGTTGATTTGATGGCAGACGATGTAGCCATAAATTGTAGCCTGAACGTGAAACACCTAAGATACCAAGGATTCCGCTGACAGAAACATGGCGTTTACCCTTGAAATCTTCATATCCTGCCATATTTCTTTGCCTTTTATATTTTTATTATCCATTTTAAAATCTCCTTTACAAATATATTTTTAAATATATTGTTTCCATGACATAATTCTAATTGATTCTGATCTATAAAAATGTGATTTAAATCAAACCCTAAAAATAGATCTATAGGTTCTAATCAATGAGAAAAAAAAATCAACCTAAAAGCTTATCTAATAGCTTTAGGTTGATTTGAAATCATTATCCTACATATGATCTTAACATATCTATTTGTTTTATAATAAGTACCTTGTTCCCCTTAAGACTAATGATACCCAATTCCTCAAATATACTAAGTTTTCTACTTATGGTTTCTCTTGTAACTCCAACATAATTGGCCATTTCTTCTCTATTAATGGGTAAGTTGATTTGTAAGCCTTGATTTGATGCCACACCATACTTTTCACCAAATTCTAAAAGCATAAATGCAATTCTTATTTCTGCATCATTAGTAGCAAGATTTTGTGCAAGATTTTCTGTCTCAGATAGACGCCTTGCAATAACCTGTAATAACTTTAAAGATATCTGCGGGTTACTCATAATGATTTCATCCATATTTTTCTTAGTTAGTGTACATATTTTTACATCTGATATAGCATAAGCATCAAAATTACATAGTTCATCACTACTAAACAGACTTAATTCTCCGAAGAAATCTCCACTAGTAAGTATATGAACAATTTGTTCTTTACCTTCTTTGGTTAATTTAGATATTTTCACTTGGCCTTCATTAATAATAAATAACGTATCCGATTTTTCACCTTGGCTACACAACATATCACCTTTTTTATAGTTCTTATGTCCTGTCATATCAATAATTTTTATAAGTTCATCATCAGATAGAAATGAAAATATCGGTACCTTCTTAGCACATAGTTTATGATTACAAGTCCTGCAATTACAATCTTTCATTTGTTTATCACCTACCGTTATTATCATAACATTTTTAATTTATTTCGGTCAAATATTAATCAATTTAACTCCATCTCCTGAAATAATACACCTATTTCCTAAGGTATATTATTTTCTGCTGCGACTTTTATTGTTTATTGAAACAATGGATATTTTAGTATAACATAATATACAACATGCTGTTAGGATTTTAAAATAGAATATTTGTCAATTGGCAAAGAAAAGTGGGGTATGAGGAAATGAAAGTAAAATTTAGTATGATTGATAAGGATTTAAGAGCTTATGGAAGAACAATGAAGATTTTAAATAATACTTTTACTGAGCGAAGATTCCGACTAATTAATAAACTTATGAGTAAAGGTACGGGTAAGATTAAAGATGACACAATGCAGTTCACAGAAGAGTGGATTCCACGTAAGGATGGTTCCAAGATGCGTATTTGTATATTTAAACCGCTTACGCCCAAGGAAAATGTTTCTGGAATTCTTTGGCTACATGGAGGAGGCTATGCGATTGGAGTACCGGAACAGGCAACAATGATGGCAAAAAAATTTATTGATGTTAGCAATTGTGTTGTTGTAGCTCCAGATTACCATTTATCCGTTCAATCTCCATATCCGGCAGCGCTAAAAGACAGCTATGAAGCGCTATTATGGATGAAAAAGCATGGGAAAGATTTAGGAATTAGGGATAACCAGCTGATGGTTGGTGGGGACAGTGCAGGAGGAGGATTAACTGCTGCTCTTACACTTTATGCAAGAGATAAGGGGGAAGTAGCTATTGCTTTCCAAATGCCATTATATCCAATGCTGGACGATAGGATGACAAGTGAATCTGCAAAAAACAATAATGCTCCTGTCTGGAACTGGAAATCTAACCTTAATGGATGGAAACTATATCTTGGAGAGTTATTTGGTACATCAAATGTGCCTTACTATGCAGCCGCTGCCAGAGCACAAGATTACAGTAATCTTCCACCAACAGCCACATTTGTTGGCTCAATAGAACCGTTCATGGATGAAACCATTAAATATGTAGAAAACTTAAAAAAAGCGGGAGTGACCGTTGATTTTGAAATATATAAAGGATGTTATCATGGTTTTGATCAGGTATGCCCCAAAGCGGAAGTGAGTAAAAAGGCAACTCAGTTTATTGTAAATGCATTTAAGTATGCGGTAGACCATTATTTTGCGGAACAAAATAATGATCATTAGCAGATATTGTTGCCAGGATGTAATGGGCTTTAGACCGCATAACATGTCCTCAGTCCATTATTCTCTCTAGATAGTGAATTTCTCTGTTGTCTCTGTAAGTCTTTCACTCAAGGTCCAATAAATCTCACTAACTCTTCATTAAATTTATCTTTCTGGTCATAAAATGCTGCATGACCACTGTAATTAAAAGGTATAAGCTTCGAATTTTTAATATCTTTGTTTTGTATTTCACCTAGCTCAAATGGAACAACCTTATCATGAATCCCATGAATAATTAAAGTTGGAACATTTATTTTGCCTAAGTCAGAGAACAGTACTTCATTTATCCAAGTGTTTGCAATAGCCGCTGTGGCCCATCCGGCTGCTTGTAATCCCAGTTGAAAGAACCAATCTGAGAAAGCCTTAGTTATATGCTGATAGAAAAAAATATCACCAAAACCCTGAAGCATTTTAGGACGATCAGTATATGTCCCTTGGATAAGTTGTAAAACAGTTTCTTTATCTAAACCATAAGGAAAATTAGGTCGCTTAATAAGACTTGGTGCCACTGCAGCAAAAAGGGCTAGCTTTGATACGCCATAACCATTATATCTAGCCATATATCTAATTGCAATTGCGCCTCCATTTGAATGTCCCGCCAGTGTAATCTCGTGTAATTTTAATGTATCAATAACACATTTAACATCATCTGCCAGTCTATCAAAATTGTAGCCATTCCAAGGCTTATCTGAATTACCGAATCCTCTTGTGTCTATCCCAATGCACCTATATCCCATTTTGGGAAGCTGGTCAAATTGATATTCAAATAATCTATAGTTTCCTGGCCAACCGTGTATAAATAAAATTGTCTTATTACCTTCAGGATTAAGATCCTCAACATAAATTTTTACATTAGGTTCCACTTTTACATAGTATCCCATTTATAATCTCCAATAAAAAATAATTATAGTAATAGCTTATTCACTAAGGCATAAATTTATGAATTACTGGATTTGATTTTAAATAGACAGCTATTCAATTTTCAATGAATTATTATTTTTTTATGAATTTTTTTAAAATTTATGGTAACAATAATATTAGTTCTTAATTATGAAGAACAGGAGGTAATCAAATATGTATGATGCAAAAAAACAATGCAAGGACGAAAAGCTGAAATATAATACCATAGCAGACAGAGGTTATTTTGGAAGAATTCCCTACGATAGTATTACGAGTACCCCCACTTCATATGTACCATTTAGTTTCGTTTTCAAAAAACAATAAAGCGGTTTTCACCGCTTTATTGTTTTTTGAAAGGTGCCTTAAAGTTTTAGTTTCCACGTATATGTTTCTTTACAGATTTTAAAACCAACCGATTCATAAAGTTTAAAAGCAATTTTATTAGAATAATCTACTTTTAAAAATATTTTATCAAATCCATTGTCTTCAGCAAGTTTAAGAAAAAACTTTATAAATAATTTTCCATAGCCATGGCCTCTAAATTCGTCTAGTATTCCAAAGTTAACTATAGTTGGTATATAATTATTCATAATTAATTGGCCATAACCTATTGTACTATCACCTAGTTTTATAAAAAAGCTTCCATCAGCAAAATAATATTCTTGTGCTTCATCAAAATATATATCCTGAACAGATAATGGGATTCTATCATCTTTTTTGAAGATCTTATTTTGCAAATCACATCTCAATTTCTCATCCACATCGGGCAAAAATTTTCTAATAGTTATTGATTTAGGAATTGAAAAATCAATATAATTTTCTAAAACGCAGTACATTTCCACTGTACCGTGTTTTTCTATAAACCCTAAATCTTTAAGAACTTTATAATTAAAATCATTTTTTTCACACTCGTAAAAGTATGTTCTTTTTTTGGCAAATGATTTTAGTAAAGTCATAATGCTTTTTGATAAATTTGCATCCTGCTTTGCATTAATGGATTCAATTTTATAATATTTTCTTGAGTCGTTATTTATCCATATGTATCCCGTATAAGTACCATTATTTTTTAACAATTTCACGGTTTTTCTTATGAAATGTTTCTGTATAAAGTTTAAACCATTATAAAATGCAAAAAAATCCTTGTTCAGATTATTAAAATTATTTCTTTGTTTATTAAGTTTTTTTAATGTTTCCATCTTATTTTTATCTAAATTTACACAAATATGCATATTAAACCTCTTAACTTTTAAATACTTATATAATATAGTTATTAATAATAACTATATTATGACATATGACTTCATTTTTGTATATACAAGGAAGATCCATTATTAAAATATATTAATACAAATACTATATTATTCCATAAGTCATATTTAATATAACAAAATTATGATATGCTTTATATGTTTTCTTATAACTACCAAATTAAAAATGTGCAACATATTTTTCTATGTTACACATTTTTTATGCCTTACTACTCTACTGTGTCTTCCACTTCTTTAATACTTAATCCTATTTTTTTATTATCTTTACTTACTTCAAGAATTTTAGCCTTTATTTCTTCACCTATAGCAAGAACATCGGATGGTTTGTTAATTCTTTTATGGCTTATTTCTGAAATATGAGTAAGAGCATCAACTCCTGGTTCTAGTTCAATAAATGCACCAAAGTTTGAAAAGCGCACTACCTTACCCAAAACTACAGATCCTACAGGATATTTTTCTTCAACTGTTATCCATGGATCTTCAACAAGTTTTTTTGCACTTAATGATAATTTCTTTTTATCTTTGTCTACATCTAAAATACATACTTTTATTTTTTCTCCAACTTTAAGTACATCTGATGCCTTATTTACGCGGCCCCAAGATATTTCAGATACATGCAATAACCCATCAACCCCATTAACCGATACAAAAGCACCAAAATCAGTTAATCGTTTTACTTCCCCTTCGATTATTTGACCAATCTCTAAGGTTTCCCAAGTTTTTTCTTCTTCTTTATCTTTTATAGCCTTAAGGATCTCTCTTCTTGATCCTACAATTCTTACTGTATTTCTCTTCTTAGAAAATTCAATAATATTTAGTTCAAGCTCCTTGCCAACGAATTGTGTTAAATCATCAACATGAAAAAGTTCAATGTGTGATGCAGGTATAAATACTCTTATACCTTTATATGCAGAAACAAGTCCACCATTAACTGCTTCCTTAACCACTGCTTTTATTATTGTTTTTTCTTCAAAGGCATTTTTTATAACGTTAAAGCCTTCATCTCTTTGAAGTTCACTTTTAGACAATACTACATAATTGTCCTCATTTTTTAATTTTATAATCTTAGCGTCTATCTCTTGTCCTAAAGTAAATAGGTCTGTGAGTTTTACATTAGGGTCGCTAGTTACTTCACCCCTAGGTAATATTCCATCATTCTTATAACCTATATTTAAATACACTTCTTTATCATTTAATTGTATTATTTCACCCTTAACTAGTGCTCCTACATAAATCTTTTTTTCATTTTCATCCATCATTTTAATTACTTCACTCATACCTTCAACATTCTGTTCATCACTCATTTTATTTATTGCCTCCTTTATAATCCAATCTGGCGTTGAAGCTCCAGCTGTGACACCAATTTTTATGTTATCTTTTCCTTTATAAAAATCTTCTGGTATTTCTCCTGAATTTTCAACATGAATCGTATTAGTGCAATTGCTTTTACATATTTCATAAAGCTTGGTCGTATTTGAACTATGATGAGCACCAATAACAACTATAGCATCCGATTCTTTTGATAATTTGTCAGCTGTTTTTTGTCTTATTTCAGTAGCGCTACATATTGTGTTAAACGCCACCAAATCTTTTGATTTCTTACCTATAATCTCTAATACTTTTTCCCAATTTTCTTGCTTTTCAGTTGTTTGAGAAACAAGACAAACCTTTTGAGATAAATTTTCTAAATTTTCTCCATTTTTAGAAATAATAGCAGTTCCATTACACCATCCATTAATGCCTATGACTTCAGGATGATTTTTGTCTCCCACTATCACAATTTGATATCCTTTTTCGCTATAGTACTTTACTTTTTCATGTATGTTTTTTACATAAGGACAAGTAGCATCAATTATGTTTAACCCTTTTTCATTTAATACTTTTATTACTTCTGGAGTAACGCCATGAGATCTTATTATTATAGTATCATTAGAACTCAATAATCCTATATTCTCAATATCCACAGTATATATATCTTTATTTTCTAAATACTTAACAACATCGTTATTGTGAATTAATTGACCAAGGGTATATATCTTATTTGGTTTGTTGTTTTTTGATCCAAGTGTCAAATCCACAGCTCTTTTTACTCCAAAACAAAAGCCTGCGCTTTCTGCTAATACAACATGTCTCATTATACTATCACCTCAAAACTGTAATCTAAGTCCATTAACGTCTATATATATACTCTGCCATCAAATCCACAACTTCTTTTATATTCATAGTTGAAGAATCAATTTCGATTGCATCCACTGCTTTTGTTAATGGATCTATTTCTCTATGAGAATCTGCATAATCCCTCTTTATTATATCACTTAATATGTTTTTATACTCTGCATTAATACCTTTATCAATAAGTTCTTTATATCTTCTCTCAGCCCTCTTCTCTGGCAAAGCAGTAAGATAAAATTTAAAATCTGCATTTTTTAAAACTACAGTACCAATATCTCTACCATCCATTACAACACTATAGTTTTCAGCAATTTTTTTTTGTAAATTAACAAGCCTTTCTCTCACTTCTAAAACAGCTGCATAACTTGAAACTTTTCCGCTTATTTCAGGTGTAATTATTTCATTACTGAGATCTTCTCCATTCACAATTATATTATCATCTTCAAAATGCATTTCTAAATTATCTATCATATTACATAGCTTAGAAATATTCTCAGCCGTTATCCCATTTCTTAAGGCAATTATTGTAACAGCCCTATACATCGCCCCTGTATTTATATACACTAAGTTAAATTTTTTTCCAACTAATTTGGCAATGGTACTTTTGCCTGCTCCTGCTGGTCCGTCTATAGCTACAGTTAATTTCAATTTTAATCCGCCTTTCTAGGACAAAAGTTAACTAATATTATATATTCTATATAAATTGTTAAAATCCTTTAAACTACTAAAAATTTTGTTATATATTATTTTGATATTTCTATTTAAATGTATTTTAAGATTCATCATCTATATTTTTCCCAGCAATATGTCCAGTAGACAATGCTATTTGCATATTAAAACCACCTGTAAATGCATCTACATCAATTACTTCTCCTGCAAAAGACAAATTATTCACAAGTTTTGATTTTAATGTAGAAGGATCAATTTTTTTTACGTCAACACCACCTGAAGTCACAATAGCCTCAGCAATTGGTCTTAGACCCTTAACACTCATATCTAAATGTTGCATTAAATTAACAAGTTCTTTTCTTTCTTCTTTTGTAATAGAATTCACCTTTTTTTCTTCATCTATGTTTGAAAGTTTAATAATTGTTTCAATTAATTTTTGTGGTAATAATTCATTTAAAGCATTTTTAAAATCCTTATTATTAAATTTCAAAAAATCTCTTTGAATTCTTTTGTCAAGTTCTTCAGCCGATAATGCAGGCTTTAGATTAATACTTGCCTTAATACTTATGTTTTTATTTTCCTTTACAAATCTACTGGCGCTTAATACTATTGGACCTGATATTCCATAATGAGTAAAAATCATTTCTCCAAATTCACTATATATAATTTTGTTATCTTGAAAAAGTGTTAACTCAATATTTTTTAGGGATAAACCTTGAAGTTCTTTTATCCACTCTTCCTTAATTTCTATAGGAACAAGTGAAGGTTTAGTTTTTATAATTGTATGGCCAGCTTCTCTTGCAAATTCATAACCATCACCTGTTGATCCTGTTTGTGGATATGAAAGCCCACCAGTACATACTATAAAGTGATCTCCAGTTATTACATGTCCCTTTTCAGTAGTTACACTTAGTGCTATACCATCCTCAATATTAACTTTTGTAACCCTAGTATTTAAAAGTATAGTTACATTTTTATTTTCCAATTCACGTCTTAGTGCATTGATTATATCTGATGACTTATTTGAAACAGGAAAAACTCTATCTCCTCTTTCTACTTTTAAGCTAACGCCTAGTCCTTCAAAAAAATCCATGGTGTTAGTATTTGTAAATGTATAAAGTGAACTATATAAAAAATGTGCATTACCAGGTATATAATCAAAAAATTCACTAATATCCTTTGAATTTGTAAGGTTACATCGCCCCTTACCTGTAATATATAATTTTTTACCAACCTTCTCGTTTCTGTCAATGAGCACTACCTTATATTTATCAGCGGCTGCTATTGCAGCCATCATACCTGCTGGCCCTGCGCCAACAATTACAACTTTTTTCAAAAAATCACTTCCCTTTCAATATATAATTATAATCTAATATAAACGAATAATTTATTCATCAAATTGCAAAATAAAAAAGTAGGTAAATTCCTACTTTTCATCATTACTTTTGAATGAGTAAACTTGATATTCTTTCCATATGTTTTCTAAATTCTCAAAAGTAGTAGAAATTTTTTCTTTTTCCCTTAGTCCCACTGCAACTATTAGCGCATTAATAACACTTAGAGGCGCTACAAGTGAATCAACAAAAGATGCCATATTACTCTGAGCGATTAATGTATAATCAGCTTTTGTGGCCAGTGGTGAAAGTAAACTATCAGTTATTGCCACAACTTTGGTTCCTTTGCTCTGAGCATAGTTAAGTGCTTCTATTGTTCTAGTGGCATACCTTGGGAATCCAATTCCAATTACAAGATCTTTATCTGAAATATTGATTAGTTGTTCGAATATATCACTCATACCATAAGCAACTATATTTACATTATCAAGTATTAAATTAAGATAAAATCCTAGGAATTCAGAGAGAGCTGTTGAACTTCTAAGCCCAATTATGTATATTTTTTTTGCAGCGAATATAGAATCAACCACCTCTTCAAAAGCTTTATGATCTATTTTTTCAAGAGTTGTCCGTATATTCTCCATATCTGATTTTAGAACGCCCTTTAAAGCATTCTCTTCTGATATAAGATTATTAGATATCTCTAATCTTTGAACCGTAGTTAATTTATTTTTAATTAACTCCTGAAGAGCTTTTTGCAATTTGGGATAACCGCTAAAACCCAGTTCACTTGCGAACCTAACTACTGTGGATTCACTTACCTGAACACTTACACCAAGTTTTGCTGCAGTCATAAATGCAGCCTTGTCATAATGTTTTAAAATATATTCAGCAATTAATTTTTGACCTTTACTAAGTCTTGAAAATTTTTGTTGAATTGTTCTCATCAAATCTTGTTTTTCATTTTCTAAAACACTATCCATATATGTATATCAGTCCTTTCCGGAACGTACAAGCTGATGTAAAATCTCATTTAATTTTATCATCAAATTGAAAACATATCAATGAATTATTATTAAACTGACATGATTAAATTTTCAATCTATAAATTTTTCAAATAATTAACTTCTTTTTCATCTAAATATCTCCACTTACCCTTTTTTAAATTGGATAAACCTATATCGCCTATGGATACCCTTCTCAAAGTTATTACTGGATGAGAAATGATCTTACACATTTTTCTTATTTGTCTCTTTTTTCCTTCATGAATAGTTACCTTTATCTTAGAAACATCAGCATCAGTACTAATTACGGATATATCAGCATCTGCTGTTATATAACCTCCAATGTCCAATCCCGTGCAAAAGTCATACATTTCATCAATTGTAGGGGTACCTTTAACTGTAGCTTCATATACTTTATCAATTTTTTTTCTTGGATGAATAACGCTATTATAAATATCCCCATCATTAGTCATAATTATAAGACCTGAAGTATCATAATCTAGCCTTCCAATTGGAAATATTCTTTCATCAATTTCTTTTACAAGATCAAGTACGGTTTTTCTACCCCTTTCATCTTTTAAAGTACAGAGATATCCCTCTGGTTTATTTAAAATAATGTAGATGCTCTTTTTCTCCACTTCAATAAGTACTTGGTTAACATAAATCTTATCTATATCTCCATCTACCTTTTTTCCAAGTTCTGTCACAAGCGTATCATTAACTTTAACTTTGCCTGCTTCTATCATCTTTTCACAATTTCTTCTTGAAGCAACTCCACATCTTGCCATAAATTTTTGTAGTCGTTCTTCCATATAATCACCCAATTTTATTAATAAATTTCACATAGTATTATATATATATAATACATTAAAAGCAAATAAATTTTATTTTCAATAAGTATAAAAACCAAAATAAGGTTAATAATACTATGTATATAACAAAGGAGGTGCTATAAAGTGGGCAAAAAAAATTCAGAGAATAATTCTAGTCAAACACAATCTCAAAACAACAAAAAATCAGAAGGCGGAAAATCTAAAAAAAAGAACTAGTTAATTTGGAAAACTAAAAAGAGGAAATTTCCTCTTTTTAGTTTTCTAAATTATAACTATAAACATTATCATTTAACAATATATATATTGTATTTATTTGCTATGAATGTTAAAATAAAAACATATATTATTTAGGGGGGCTTTTGATGAATATCAAGACAAAAGCACAAGACTTAGAAAAAAATGCTAGTACTAAACCCGTTGAACCTTTAGAAAAAAAGCCAGTGAAAAAAGCACCTAGAGTTACTAAGGCTTCTAAACCTATTAAAGAAATTGTAGATTCTTCTTTAAACATTTCCAAGGAAAATATCAAAAAAAATATCAATGACCTTAAAGAAGCAGCCACAGGCGTTTCTAAAACTACTGCAAAAAGAGTAAAAAAAGTATCTGACAATGCTAAAAAAACAATATCTAAAACATCTGATGACTTGGCAAAAGCTGTGAAAACTAACATTGCCAATATTAAAGGTTTTGATAAGAAATTTTACATTGAGTATTCAGGAAATCAAGTCAGTGAAGATGAACTAATTGATAAATTTAAATTCAAGTGGCTGGAAAGCCATGATTTATCTGAGATTAAAGATTTGAAGGTATACTACAAGGTTGAAGAAGATACAGCTTATTACATTGTCAATAATAAAATAAATTTATCTATTAAAATAATTTAGTCAGTATAATAAAAAATTTGCTGTAATCTATACTGGTGAATTTTTCTAATATGCTAAAAGTGTGCTGTGAGAGGTAGAGTATTTCATTACTCTAATTCTCACAGCACACTTTTTTATTATCTATTTGAATTGTTTTAGTTTTATTTCAAAAGTTAGTTTTGAATTTTAAGTATATTATAAAATAAACAGGTTTACTTTAGTGTTAGTCTACATAATATTTGTTATGTAGACTAACACTAAATAAATATAGGAAGCACTTAAATTGATTTTCACAAATCTAATTGCTTCCTATTGTATATATTCTAGATTACATTTATCTTAAATTAGCCCCACATGGTATAACCTACATATTTTCAGTGGGTTTTTATTGACATGATATTTAAGTCTTCTGTTTTTTCACAGCCTAATGTATTCCAAAATTTAATCCCATGATCATTATCTATAAATACAAATAGATAACATAATTCAATATGCTCTTTTTTTAGCATATTCAGACATTCAGCCATTATTTTTTTACCTATTCCATTCATCCTATGTCCTTCATGCACAGCTAAATGATGTATAAATCCTCGCCTTCCATCATGGCCACATAATACAGCACCAACAATTTCATTTCCTCTTTCGGCTACCAAACTGAGTCCAGGATTTCTATTTAAATATCTTGAAATATTCTCTTTAGAATCAGCCTCATCTAGCTGAACCCCTTTAGTGTTATTCCACAATTCTACTACAGTTTCATAGTCTTCAATTTTCATTTTTCTTATTTTTATTTGAACCATTAGTGAAAACACCTACCTCATCTTATACAAATACTATATCATAAGAAAATAAAAATGAATATAAAAATTGTAGAACTAAGAATATCCGGCATAAGCCACCTGAAAAGAAATACCAAGAATGCTGCCTTAAACCTTTATATCTTGATTTGTGAAAATATTATCCATATATTCAATAGAAAAAATATTAATTCTAAAACTAATGCTTTAAACTTAAAATTATATTCACAAACATACAAATACATCGATATTGCAATTAATATTAAAGGAGTAGCTATAAGATATATTATTTTGGGCAGGTAACTATCAGCAGTGCCACTAGCATTTATATGTATAGCAACATGTCCAGGTAAAAACATATAACTAGCTATGTTAATTATCATAGCTAAAGCAATAAAAATCATGCTTATTTTATTGAATAAATTTTTTGTCATCTCAAATCATCCTTTCCTATTCAATTCTTCATTTCTTATATTTTAGAAGTTCTTTATAAAATTCTTTGGTTTTTGATGCATCCTTATTGCTCATTATTAAAAAATCATTATCCATAATCACATATAAATATGGTCCCTTTTCACCTTCTAAAAATATTGAACCCTTTCCAAGTCCATCCACATCATAGGTTCCACGTTCAATACTGCCTATGCCTTCTCCAGAAATTTTGGAATGATCTTTAATTGTTTCCTTCATATATACATTTTTTATACTACTTGTATCATAAAATCTTTCTACTGTTCCCGCCTTAACATTTAGTTCAATTTTATTAACAGTTAATACCGTAG
The DNA here is from genome assembly GCF_000686725.1 of Clostridium akagii DSM 12554. Taxonomy (GTDB): domain Bacteria; phylum Bacillota; class Clostridia; order Clostridiales; family Clostridiaceae; genus Clostridium_I; species Clostridium_I akagii. Next base: position 56,919 of record NZ_JMLK01000019.1, read on the forward strand.
TTTGATGACTTTCTTCTACAACAAATCCACCTACTAAACTCGATATAATAATTAATAATGCAATAATAGCTACTATGGCTGTTTTATCGTAATACCTATGCGTTTTCGTCTTTCCTCTGCCTTCTGAAAGTTCATATTTTTTAGATGAAATAATAGATTTTAGGGAAAAAAATATCACATCAATAAAAAATATACTCGTGGTTAATACAGGCGTAACAGTATATAATTTTGAAATTACTGCAACTATTATGTATATAATAAAAATAGATGATCCCATATACATAAGATTCCTACCGTTAAATTCTGCAAGTCCATTTCTGTCATACTTTTTTGTTGCATCATATCCACTTAGCATTTCAATAGACTTGGTTTTATATAATATACAACCTAAAATAAAGATAAAAGCTCCCACAGCTATAAATATAATATATGCAATATGCAAATTGATCCCCCCTCATGCACCTTTAAAAATTAATATGTTATTATTGAATTTATATATATGCCTAAATTTAATTTTTTCTAAGTTTAGGTGAACTTATATTTATTGATTCTACTGCATGTTTATTATCATCATCAAAAGCAGCTGTAGCAAGAGTCTCTCCTGGTTCATTTTTATATTTCACATCATATATAACCACTATGAATTTTTTACCATTCTGTGATACTTCTGCTGCTTCTTTGAACTTCTTCGAATTTTCCAAATAGTTTCCTACCTTTTTTGTTATAATTTTATTCTGTTTGTCCATGTCATCTTTAGTAAAAGCTTTTTTTGAATTAGTACTAAAATTTTCTGTGAATTTATTATAATCGTCATTGTTTAAAGCTATTAGCATATTTTCCACCTTACCATTTGCAAATTTAACATCACTTTCACTCACCTTTTGTGAACATCCACTCATTAAACCAATTAACAAGATAACTATTACACATATCCATATTTTTTTAATTTTCATAATTTCACATCCTTAAATGCTATACATGATAAGTAGGAGGTAACTAATCTTATTCAATAAAATAATAGAAATCATTACTATGATTATTAATAAATAAGCTTTCTTCTTACCATAATTCAGTCCAAATGCTATTCCAAACCTTTTTTCAATAAACAATGCTGGATCTTTGGGATTAAAATAAACAAGCCCTAATTTCCAATATTTGTCGTCATCTAAATTTTCGTAATTACTTGTGTCAGAAGTATTGTATTCAATATTTACTCGACTTCCCCCTTGTCCTGTGCATAAAGATATAATCAAAACATCTATAAAAATAAAGATTATTATTATAGGATTTATAAGTGCTAACAATGCAAAATTTATGTTAATAACTTGCATAACATACAAATTTTCAATGGAACTACCGATTAAAATAATTATATTAATAAATATTATATTAGCTGCCCATCTATATCTAAATACCCTATTTATTTCTTTTGAGTGCTGAGGTCTAAAACTATTTATTTGCTGCTTAGATCTCTCTATAACTTTATAAATCAAAAACATATACATTGTTATAAATATCTGTTGCACAGGAAATTCAAATATTAAACCATAGGATTTAATTGCAGAACCATCAATTATCCCACTGGCATTCCAATGTATTGGAATGAATATAGGTAAACTGTCAAAAACTAAATAACCTATTATTATATTTAATAAAATTATAGCTATGGGAAGTATAAACCACCTGCTAATAGGTACTAGTCTCTTTTTTATGTCATTTCTAAAGCTTGTATCAATGACAACCACTCCATTTTTGTGTACTTCCTCTTCATTGAATTTTTTAAACTCTTTTATCCTTTTATAAGAAAAATAATATATTACAGTGGCTAAAATAAAAAAAGCAATAATTCCAGTTAATAAAACAATATTATTAGGATGCTTTAAGAATATATAACAGAAACCTATTACGTAAATACCGCATATAAAAATATTATTTTTTAAATATAATTTCTTGAATACCATAAGTTTAGGATTATTGAGAAGTTTTTTTGGTAGCCGCACTCCAAAAAAAATGTCCTTCCGCATTATGAATGGTAATGAAAGCTTTAAAAAAAGAAGCATTATTATAAAAACAACACCTAATATAAGTATCCACTGCTGGTAATCCATAATTACAACTCCTTTATGCTTCTAAAAATTTTAGGTATATTTCTTGTATTTTTCTGGTTATTTCTTCTTCTTTCATACCTCTACAAAAAGCTTCAGCAATAATTGGTTTTATATCCTCTACAAATTTGTCATCATAATCTTCAAGTTTCATGTTATGTTTTGAATTTATAACTGCTCCCACTCTTCTGTCCATAATTATAAAATTATCATCTCTTAAAAGAGCATACGCCTTATTAACAGTATGTAAATTTATGCCTATATCCTCTGCCATCTGTCTTACGGATGGCAAACTTTCACCTTCATTAAGGCTTCCATCTGCTATACCTTCAATGATTTGTTGCTTTAATTGTGTGTATATTGGTATCTCTGAACTAAAATCTATTTTTACAAACATAAGCACCCCTATTAAATAATCTATTATACCTGTTCTATACATAATAGAACAGATATAATTACAAATCAAATTTCATACTTCCTCTATTTTTAGTAAAATGTTCCTTAAGCATTATTTAAATAAAAATAATCATTGTATATCTCCATTTATCCTTCATTTACTTAATAAAGCTACCTCGTTGACTTAATTGAAATCAACAAGATAGCTTTATTAGCAGTTAATTAAAGTAATTCCATATACAATAATCAGTTTTATTTTGTTTTTCGAGTGAGCCCATACCCACCTCGAACACCTCTGGATTCATTTATTGATATAAAAGACTTAACATCTAAAGTTTCTAATTTTTTTAACACTTCATTTTTGCGTTTTCTTGGCATATATGCAACTATAAATTTATTTTCATCCTTTTGACCTTGAGATTCTAATACGGTATATCCTATTTCAAGCCTTTTTAATTCATCTGTTACAACTTGGTAATTTTTGAACTTGTAATTATTGTAGCTGTAATTACGCCTATAGCTATTTTTTCCTCTACTAAACTTCCCATATAATTTCCAACTACATATCCTAGGGCATACATAACACCTTTCATGGGGTCAGTAGCTAGATTTGATAAAACATTTGCAGATACTACAAGCCATATTGTAATTTCAAATAAAGCCATAATGGCCCCTTTAAATTTCTCACCTTTTGTTATCAGTACCATTCTAAGTGTGGCAAAGGATACTTCTATAATTTTGCATGAAAATATTATTATGTATATTCCTATTCCACTTGTCAAATTCTCACCAACCTTTATGTTTTTAATTAAGTTTTTTCATTTATTTAAAAACAAAAAATCCCCTTACCTTATGGTAAGAAGACATATAAATTATAACATGATTATTTAATTTGTTATATACTTTGCAATGATTTATATCAAATAAAATTATTTCAAATACAACGTACCAGATACATAGTACCAATTCTAATTGTGAATAATTCAGTATTGCTACTATATATCTAGTACTATTTACTAGTATTTACAAAAATCAATAGTTTAATCATTTTTCTAATATAAAAAATCACAATATCCTAATATCAATTAACTCTTTTCGAGTTTTTTCTTATATTCATCTAACAATTCAGTTTGCTCCGCGCTGAGAGTTGGATATTCTAAATTTAATCCTTTTAAAGTTTTTTGGAGTATTTCTGAAATTATAAGCCTAGCTAGCTTTTTGTTATCAGCAGGAACTACATACCATGGTGCAACTTTTGCATTAGTATTCTCTATAACTTCCTCATAACATTTCTGATAATCGTCCCAAAATTCTCTTTCTTTTATATCAGCTTCAGAAAATTTCCAATTTTTAGCTTTATCATCTATTCTTTCAAGGAGACGCTTTTTTTGCTCATCTTTTGATACATTTAAAAATATTTTTATTGGTATTATTGCATTTTCATATAAATATTTTTCAAAGTCTTTAACCTGTTCATATCTTTTTTTCCATATGTCATCACCAATAAATTTTTCAGGAATTTTTTCATTTTCTAATAGATTATGTACCCTTACCACAAGCAGTTCTTCGTAATAAGATCTATTAAAGATTCCTATCTGACCTCTTCCAGGCATACTATTGTGTGCTTTCCACAAATAATCATGTGCTAATTCTTCCGCTGATGGTTGTTTAAAACTAGTAACATGTACCCCTTGTGGATTTAATCCTGTCATTACATGTTTTACAGCCCCATCTTTTCCAGCTGCATCCATGGCCTGAATTATAATTAATATCCCAAATTCACCTTGTGCATATAATTTACTTTGAAATTCACTGATTTTTTCAATATTTTTATCTAATAGAAATTGTAATTCATCATTAGTGTAAGTTTTATCATTATATTTTGTTTTTGTTTTGGATATTTTAAATTTTTCGGAGTTATCTACTTTAAACTCATTTATTTCCATTTATTCATCTCCCTAATATTTCTTTATATTTTACCACATTTACATCACTACATTACAACTAATTAGGCATATTTTTTTGAATAAATTACGTTTCAGCTACTATTTTTCCAGTGTCACTAAGATCATAGCCACCAATTCCACGAAGTTCTTCTTGAAATTCTTTTGAATTAAGAATTTCTAATATTGCCTGAAATGGAGGCTTATTTATATCATCCTTTTTAATAATTAAATCATACCTTTCTTTTTGCAGAGGTATAAATTCAATGTTTTGAACCTGAAGAGCAGCTTTCTCATTGCCAACAGCTACATCAGCATCCCCTCTTGCAACAGTACTAGCTACTGCTAGGTGTGACAGATCTTCGCTTTCATATCCATTAATGGACTGCCAATGTATACCTTGTTTGCACAATTGCTCATCTATCAAAACTCGTACTCCACAACCACGTTCCCTATTAATCATTAATACATCAGGTCTAGTTAAATCCTTCCAAGTAGTAATATTTTTAGGGTTTCCCTTAGCCACGTAAAAACCTTGCATGCGACATACTAAATGAACAATAACACAGTGAACCCCGGGGAGTATTCTTCGGACATAAGGTATGTTGTAAACTCCAGTATCTGAATCCCATAAGTGAGCTGTAGCTATATTTACATTACCTCTATATAGTTCAACTAGTCCATTGTAACTACCTATATAACATCTCAGCGCTTGAAGTCCATCAGCGTGTTGTTCTAGATGCCTGGTTAAAACGTCCAAAAGTATATCCTGTCCACAAATTATAAAATCACTATTATAGTTTGACACCGGCAAAAAATTTTTGGGGCCTACTTGACTAACAACTGAACTTTCATTTTTAGCCACAGTATTTGTTGCATGTTTAGCATTGGTTCTGCTTTTATTTTTATATTCTTCAATATCAATTGCATCTATACGAACCTTTCTACCCACTCTATAAGACGGTAGTTCCCCTCTTTTAATCAATTCATATACTGTATTTTTAGAAATATTTAGAATCTGAGCAACTTCTTGAGTTGTTAGACCCGAATTTGCCTCCATAATGAACACCTGCCCCTTTTCATCTTTTTCTAAAATGTGAATTTCATTGATTTTATTATCTGCTAAAAACGTATATTTGACAAGTACTGGGTTTTAATGTGCTTAGGAAAACAATCGATCAATTATTGTTAATTCAATAATTATAGACTTGTAAATTATCGAATTAATATTACATACTTGTATATATTGTTGATTTTCATATCAAATAGTTGATTTATCTTGTTTTTAGCATTATAATATATTTATGTATAAATTCATAACATACAGTGCAATTTTGTTTAAATTACATACAAATCCGCACAATTTAGAATAATTATTATTAAAACTACATTTCCCATAAACGAGGTGTTTTACAATTGGAATTGGTTAATGAAAACGTAGATCAACCAAATTTGAATATAGAAAGATTTTCAACATTAATAGGTGAAAATTGGAATGTGTCTTCTGATATTCTTAAAAATTATATATTAGCAAATGTGAGTATAGCTCTGACTCGAAATTCTCAAATGAAAAAGGATATTAACAAACTTTATCTTTTAGATAGAATAACGTACTATGAGGCTCTTGAAAATTCTTCCTGCATTAACCATGTTATTATGATGCAAGGTTCGCTTCAGCAGGAAATTGACGGAAGAAAAGCACTTGGTATTCTTTTAATTGCGGAAAATGATTATAATTTAAGAAATACTGTAATTAGATTATTAAGAAAGTACTATCCTATAGTTTTTAATGCAGTAAAAAACCATGATAAAAAGGATTTGACTAAAAGATATATTCAAATGGATCAGGTTACCATGAAAACAGAGGCAAGACTTGACGCTGCAGTATACTTCTATTTGGGTATATATCGTTCTGTGAACTCAGTTGATCAAGGTTTTTTTAAATCAATTATTGATGATGTTAAAAATTTCGAATTTTATAGTCCAATGACAAGAGATATAAGTAAGGAATTAGAACTTCATAAATCTGAAATACGAGAAATTAAAGTTTTACTGAAAAAAGAGTATGGAAAGATAGATAGTTATAAAGATGTTTTAAACAGTGAACTAGAACCAATTGAAGAGTTAGGTGGAATCTTAGACAATATGTTTATCATCAATAAACTTGATGTGAATCATCTTTTTTCAGATTCACATTTTCTTAATATTGATGAAATATTATTAGCATATATCAAAAGAGGTCATAAATCTTTTGATCTTAAAGAAATACTAGGTACATTAATAAATGGTATTTTTATTAAATCATTGCTTAATGAATATAAAAAATCTAGAGCTCAAAACTTAGAAAATAGCCAAGAAACCTTACTTATTAAAATAGAATCCTTACAAAATAAGTTAAGTCATGTTGAAACTTTCAATGCAAATCTTTCTGCTGAGCTAAATACAATTAATAATGAAAATACAAGATTTGAGGAAACCCAAAAATCTGAAATTAATAAATTAAACAAGTCTCATCTCTCCCAGGTTACTGAGATGCAAAATAAAATTAATAATTTGGAAAAACAATTATCATTGGAAAAAGAATATAAAAGTGAGTTAAATGTTCTGCGAGAATATGTTTTTAAAGTAAATACTCATTATATTCCATCATTAGCTTCTGAAAAAACATTGGACTATTATATTTCTAACACTAAAATCCTTATAATTGGAGGAGCTAAAGAATGGCGACGAAAATTCAGAGAAAAATATCCGGATTTAAGATCCTTAAATGGTTTTAATGAGAATTTTGATACAGGCATTTTAGCTAATTATGATTATGTATTTTTTTACAGTGCATTTATGAATCACGCTACATACTATAGAGCTATGAGTTTTATAAGAACTCACCAAATAAAATTTGGCTATTTAGGAAAAACAAATATAGAACTGGTCGAGGAAGAAATTATAGATGAATTGGAAAAAAGCGTTCTTAAATAATATAGTAGCAAGTTAGCTTCGGTGAACATTATACACCCAATAAAGGACACTTTGAAATTTTTATTTCAAAGTGTCCTTTATTTAAATTAACTGCAATATATAATTACCGTTTTCCCATATTAAACATTTTTCCAAGTTCCACCGAGTTTTCTTTCGCAGTAATTTCCTCAGGTGTTACCTTATAAACTGAAACAGCATTGCCATCCATTGAGGATTTATACTTCTCAATTAACGTGCTGGTCAAAGGCTGATTATAATATTTAGGCATATATTTATCAATTACTTTTTGGAGAGTCAGAGTAGCCTCTTGGGGGTCAATGACTTTCTCAGCCTTTCCAAAAATCATTACGCTCATATATGCCGTATCTGCGTGGCATGGCACTGGATCAGTGACGGTACCATGCTCATCATATATGGTGAAACAAACCATGGGACTTTTTGAAAGAATATCTTCCTTTTTACCAGAACCCATGCCATGAAAATAAATGGAACCATTATGCCATACATAGTTCACCGGAACGGCATAGGGAAAAATATCGCTTACCATTCCAATAATGCCAGTTCTTGACTTCAAAAGAAAGGTTTCGATTTTTTCCGTATCAACACATTCCCTTTGCGAATAACTAACCTTATTCATCAAATAGCTCCTTTCTAAAAATTTTCTCTTGTAACATTACCAAACATTTAATACCCATTCTTTATTTTTTTTATGTTCCATGTCAGTGAATAAGGTATTGGCTATCTGTTCTCCCAGCCACATTGCACCTGCATATCCAACTACTGGATAACGGTACAATCCTGCACGGTCATAAGTTGGGAAACCTACACGTAGCATTGGAATATCATTATCAATAGCAATGAATCGTCCTTTGGAGTGGCCTAAAATAAGATCAAGTTCAAGTCCCTCATTCTTGATTCGGTTTTCCAGTTCCCATAAATCTGCATTGGTGATTACTTCCATGTCATAATTCACATTTTCTTTAAGCGCCTTTATACGCGGATCTTTATTATATCCTTGATTATCATCACCTAGTAAAAGCAATACAGGTTTCATCTCAAGATCTAGACAAAATTCTGCAAGACCGATTACTAAATCTGGATTTCCATAGATAGCTACCCTTTTACCAGCCAAAAACATGTGTGTAATGTCGGTAAGAGCATCAATAGCAATGCCTCTTTCACGAACTAAAGACTGTGGTATTGGTTTACCTGTGAATTTTTTTACATTTTGCAAAAATGTATCCGTATTTCGGATTCCTATAGGTGTAGGTCCTATTATGGCAGGAACCTGAAATTCATTTTCAAGATACTCAGCAGCTTTACCACCTTCATACCTGTTAAGCGCAATAGTTCCAATTGCATTTGCAGTGCCTTGAAGATCCGCAATCGTAGTATTACCATGTGAAACTTCACTTTTGTCTGGCATTAATGGAGAATCAAAACTTTCAATTTCAAAAAGTACTGTGGCATCTACATTCATTTCAGACAAAAGATGTTTTAGTTCCGTTACGTCTCCAGGATTTACCCACCCAGTAATTAAGTTTAGCTTTTCTGTGATTTTATCTTTTTTAGCAAATGCCTTTACAAACTCCTCCACCGCTAAATCATAACCACTGACCATACTTCCCTTAAAACTAGGTGTATGCATTGGAATAAGATAAACTTCTCTATCTCCATATTTTTCTTTCAAAATCCCTCTATTGAGTTTACTAACAACACCATCTATATCATCACCTATAATCTCCGTTGAGCATGTTGATATAATTGGTATAACCTTAACATTCGGATATCTCATCAAAAGTACATCCACTGCCTGTTCCACACGTTTTAGTGCACCAAACACGGCTCCATCCTCATGAACAGAAGATGATGCAATTTCAAAACTCTCCTTAAAATGCTGTGAGAACAACAGACGGACAAACATAACACATCCTTGACCTCCATGAACTATAGCAATACAATCTTTTATTCCTATGCTGGCATACTGAGCACCGCAAGGCTGACATGTAAATATAGGGTTAATAACTCCAGCACGTTCTTTTGCTTTTACCTCACAAGACATAATATCACTCCTTCCTAATATAGTGGGTCATTAATTTCTGCATTAAGGGAACCTGTAATGGTTAGGTAGTCAATACGATCTTTAAAACCCTGCATGAGAACCTTAATCTCCGCCTTATCCATAGTGCCTATCCAAGGGTACAGACCTTTGAAATCATCAGCAAGTATTTGTGCCTCTACCCAAAAACATTTGTCCGCTGGTGTTCCAACATCTACATGCTCATCGCACAATAATTGCGTAGTTTTACTTATAATTCCTTCATTTTGTGTCTTCCTGTCCCAGGCACGAGAATTAAATTGCCACAAACATTTTTTCATAATATGGTCCACTAGCTGTTCGATTTTGTCTTTCATACTATCTTCCATAATATCTCCTCCTTTACTCCGTGCACTCCGCAATTTCCGGTTCCTTTGGAAAACTTGGATATGTCTTACCACGTAATTTTGAAACTATATCAAACTCCCCACTATATTCCTTTAGATAGGTTGAAGAAATTACCTCTTCACTTAAATTCACATCAGAAAGCATTCTTTGTGTTAAAAATGCTTTATCTGTAGGTATTTCGTCCTTACTTATATCTAAATATGCAAGCTGATGAATTGGAGAATAAATTGCATTATAAATATCCCTTGCAAGCCTTACCCAGCCTTCAAAGCCCTTGTAAGGACCGTTGTCATATGCGTGTATATTAATGTATGGAACTAAAAGTTTTTTACCAACTTCACCAGGACGTTTTCCAGTGAAAATAATATCAGGTTTAAGTGTCTCCATTGCTTCTATAGTCTCAAGTTCATTAGGATCATCAATTGCAAGTACACCTTCTTCGCATCTAGCTATACCCTTTTCAAAATCTCCCTGATGACCAAACTTTGAATATATTGACACAATCTCAATTCCAAGTTCTTCATGAAGTGCATTAGCCCAGTGCCAAAGCTTTGATCCACCTGGCCATAAACATACTTTTTTACCTTTTAATCTTTCTTTGTACCAGTCAAGTTCTGGTCTCCATTTTGCTGTTTCTTCATCAATAATAGCTTGTGCTCTATCTTCAATTCCGAAAAACAAACCAATTTTCTTCAGTGATGTGGATAGAGGTTCAAAACCAAATCCATCTATATCAAGACGAGGAATACCATATCTTTTCCTTAACTCATTACATATATATTCTGCTGAACGTGCGCATTCAAGTACGTTGAGTTGTGCTTTATCCATAGCTCTTAGATCATCATAGGATCCGTTACCAGTAAAGGTTGATAGAACCTGAATGCCCATTCTCTTAAAATAATCTATCATTATTTCCTGATCGCCCTGAATGTTATATTCCCCTACATAATTCATAACGTAATCACTAGTAATTTTAGGTTCATAGGTTCCAACTTTTTGATCAATCCATGCAATATTTATTTTGTGATGTCCTCCTGATTGGCTAGGTCCTGCAAACCCAGGCGAATTACAGACAAAGATATCAACATCTGGCATCTCTTCCATCACTTGTTTTGCAATAGCTTCCACATCATCTCCGATTAAAGCTGTAGCACAAGTTTGATAGATTGTCATTCGTTTCATCTTTGGAAATGCTTTAAAAGCCTCGATAATATTTTTCTTTAATAGCTTCTCAGCTCCAAAAACTATATTTTTTTCCTTAACATCCGTAGCATAAGTATATTTAATTTGAAAATTATCATTATCACTTAAATAACGTTTAGTTTGCCAAGTATCGTAAGTACATCCAATAGGTCCATGACTCATATGAATAACATCCTTCATAGGTGTACCAATAACATGTTTTGCTCCACAATATGCGCAGCCACGTTCTGAAATCGACCCAGGAATTGTCTTAAGATATCCTAGGGGAAGGCAGGACGTTAAATCCTCACCTTTACCTTTTATAACCGCATGATCTTTTCTTTCAGGAATACATTCACTACATTTAAACAAATGATTTGGCATAATTCATTCCTCCTTTATTAAATATCCATTAACCCATGCTCCATTAATATTTCTTCTAATCTTTCTTGTGCCATTGGTTTTGGAATTACAAACAGCTTATTTTTGTCAATTGCATCTGCAAGATTCCTATATTCTTGCGCCTGTTTTTGTTCTGGATCAAATTCTATTACTGTTTGTTTGTGTATTTCAGCTCTTTGAACCATATTGTCTCGTGGTACAAAATAAATAAGTTGACTGCCTAGCTCCTCAGCAAATGCTTTTAAAAGATTTATTTCTTTATCAACATTTCTTGAGTTGCAAATGATGCCTCCCAATCTAATACCACTACTATGAGCATATTTAAGTACACCTTTTGCAATATTGTTAGCTGCATATAATGCCATCATTTCACCACTGGCAACTATATATATTTCTTGAGCTTTTCCTTCGCGCATTGGCATAGCAAAACCCCCACACACAACGTCACCTAAAACATCATAAAAGACATAATCAAGATCATCTGTATAAGCTCCAAGAGATTCTAGCATATTAATTGATGTTATTATTCCTCTACCTGCACATCCAACTCCAGGTTCAGGACCACCGGATTCAACACATCTTATATTACCAAAACCTGGTTTTAATATTGATGGAAGATCTACATCTTCACCTTCCTCCCTTAAAGTATCAAGTACACTTTTCTGTGCAAGACCTCCTAATAGTAGTCTAGTTGAATCCGCTTTTGGATCGCATCCAACAACCATAATTTGTTTCCCCATTTGTGCAAGACCTGCTGTAAGATTTTGAGTGGTAGTTGACTTCCCAATACCACCTTTTCCATAAATCGCTATTTGTCTCATTTTTATAGCCCCCTTATTAAATATAATTATTAAATAAATGTAAAATGGCATTAAATATTTCACTTTATTTGTGAAAATTAATATAATTAGAAATCAATAATTCTCTATCCTCCTCTAAGTATTTCTTGTACTAATTTGTATCAACTGTGACGAATTTGTATGTTAGATATATTGTAATGTGAAATTATCAATTATGCAAGCATTTTTTTATTAATTTCTTTGTATTATTTATGTTTTTGTTGAACATTTATCAATCATATCATCACTTTATTATCAAACTGATAATAAAGTAAACGGTATCATTATTGATTTAACTTATATCAAATTTATAGATGATTATAAGTTTATCATTTCGTTCCATTTAATAATGTTTCGCATAAAACAATAAAAAAAGGATGTTCTACTAAAATTTTAACCTTTAGTAGAACATCCTTTACTCATTAATTTAATTTTTTTTACTTTATAAAGATTTTCTGCAAATATGCAATGTTATATATACTCAGAATTTTATATAGAAATCCAATATAGGCTACAGTTGATATTATGAGATTTGCAATCCCTGTTGAATTACATATAGAAAAGCAAATATCACCTTGATGAAATGGAAATAGCAATGATTCGGATTTTTCATTTAACAAATCAATTATCATGTGTAGTGCATACCCAAGTCCAAACCAAATAACAAAGTTCCCTACAATTAGCCATACCCCTAGATTCATAACAAAAAAGCCAAGTAAACTATGCATATACTTTCTGTGCCCTGTAATCCTTCCTAATATAATGGAAACCACTATTAAAGCAGCTCCTGATAGCTTTAATTCACTAGGCATTTTATTATTTCCAATTAGTCCTAAAACGTCATAATGAAATCTATATGTTAGGATTAAATACAGTGCTACTAAAACAATAATTCCATATACAAAATCACTTATAACTCGTCCTGCTTTTGATACTTTTAAATCCGCGTCTGGTGCATAGGATCCTAACACAACAAATCCAAGTCCAATTAACGATGTTTTTATATCAACATTTGTTACTAATAAAAATGCTGCTCCACAAAGCCCTACTGATGCATGTGTTTTTCCCGTCATAATTATTTCTCCCTTGTAAATTAATACGCTGCATAGGCTCTTTTCCTAAAATATATTATATCACATTCATTTGCTACAAAATATCTATGGCTGTGATTTGAATTTTTAAAGATTAACCTCTTACACTTGTAAAATTATTTAATAAAATATCCTATACAAAAATTATATTTTAAAGTTGCAATAATACATAATTGGGTTTATAATACATATTGTGGTATATAATTATACTTTTAGTTATAAAAGTATAGTAATGTATTAATAAAAATATTTTGGAGGTAATTATTTTGAAAAAGAAAAGGGTTTTATCGTTAATGCTAGTAACAGTATTGTCTGCCTTTTCCTTTGTTTCTATTGCTCCAGTGAAAACGGTTACCGCTGCTACTACTAGTTTTGTCCAAAGAAGTGGAAGGTATTTTTACCTAAATGGGGCTAAATTCTATTTTGCAGGCAACAATACTTATTATGCCGGCCTAGTAAGTGACCAAGCAACACAGGCAAGTATATTTTCTGCAAATGCAGCCAAAGGCGTGAAAGTTATGCGCATATGGGCATTTAACAATGGTTCTGGAGGTTTACAGACTTCTATTGGTGTTTATAACGAAACTGCATTAAGACAATTAGATTATGCAGTATATCAGGCACAAAAAAATGGAATAAAATTAATTTTACCTTTTGTAAACTATTGGTCTGATTATAATGGTATGCAATGGTATGTAAATCAAGTACTTGGTTCTGGCTCAGAAGATTTATTTTATACAAACAGTAGCGTAGAAACCGCTTATAAAAATTATGTAAATACCATTTTAAATAGAACAAATTATTACACAGGTGTACAATACAAAAGTGATCCTACAATATTCGCTTGGGAACTTGCTAACGAACCAAGATGTACAAGTGATACTACAGGTACTACACTTTACAATTGGATAAATACAATGGCAACTTATATTAAAGGCGTGGATACAAACCATATGGTATCCGTTGGAGATGAAGGTTTTAAAACAGGTGGAAGTGATTGGACAAGCAATGGATACGAAGGAGATAATTGGCTAAAAAACATTGAAAATTCAAAAATAGATTTTGCAACCATACATTTATATCCGGACAATTGGGGAGAAAGCTTATCATGGTGTACAAGTTTCCTTCAAGATAGAGCAACCTTAGCACATAGTACTGCTGTAAAACCAATTGTGCTTGAAGAATACGGTAGGTCAGCATCAGATGGCGACAGAGATTCTGTTTTTACTTCCTGGCATAGTACTGCAACTAATAGTTCCTATGACTATGATGGTTTATTGCCATGGCAAATGGAAATAAATACGCCTTGGGATTCAACCTTTGGATTTACTAATACAAGCACTACAGCCAATTTAATATCAAGTCTTGCCACTGTTGAAAATGCTAAGAGTAAATAAATACTAATATTTTATAAAAGGATACGAGAAAAAAATACAACTAATTTCTTGTATCCTTTTATATTTATAAACATTTTTTCTTTACATCTAAAGTTCCTTATTGTAAATTTTATCAATTCCCTCTTTATCTAATCTGTGCAAGATCCACTCCGAATTTTTTTTAGCCCCAATACTTTTATAAAACTTAAGAGATGGTTCATTCCAATCAAGGCATGTCCATTCTATTCTTTCACATTTATTTTTCTTTGCAA
The DNA here is from genome assembly GCF_000686725.1 of Clostridium akagii DSM 12554. Lineage (GTDB taxonomy): Bacteria > Bacillota > Clostridia > Clostridiales > Clostridiaceae > Clostridium_I > Clostridium_I akagii. The sequence continues at coordinate 71,947 of NZ_JMLK01000019.1, forward strand.
TATGTGCTAGTATTTTGAAAACTTCCTTACCTATTCCCTTACCTCTATATTCTTCATTTATATAAAGATCTTCAACATATATCCCTGCTCTGCCAATAAATGTTGAAAAATTGAAGAAATATATTACATATCCTATAAATTTATTGTTAAATTCCATCAATAACACTTCTGCCCTATTATTCTCAAATATTGTTTCCTTTAATGATTTTTCAGTGGCAACAACTTTATCTAACATATTTTCATATATTGCGATTTGCTTTATAAAATCTAATATTACTGGTATATCTTCTTCTACCGCATACCTGATTTTAAGTTCTTTTATTTTGGATTCAAAATATTTCATTTATTTACGCCCCTTTTCTTTTCATTTTTATTTCACATAATTTACTCTTATAAAAACTGTTCTAGCTGGAACTTTGGCATTACTTTGTTATTGTTATATACCACCACCTTATTCCTACCATTCCTTTTTGCTTCATATAATGCGATGTCAGCATAGTTAGTCAGTTTATTAACATTATCAGTTGTATCTGGATATGTAGCAACCCCTATGGAAATTGTTATATGAATACTAACTTCATTAGAAATATTAAATTGGTTACCTTCAACTTTTTTTCTTAATCTTTCTGCAATTGTAAATGCATAGATAGATGAACAATCTAATAGTATTACTGAAAATTCTTCTCCACCATTTCTAGATATAATATCAAAACTCCTACATGTATTAGTTAAAATATCAGCTAATTTTTTTAATACAATATCCCCTGCAATATGACCATAGACATCATTTATTTTTTTAAAATAATCAATATCCAAATATATCATTGATATTGATTCACCTTTTCTAATTGCTTGTTGCTCAATATTATTTAAAGAAGTATTAAATTCCCTTACATTGTTTAATCCAGTTAAAAAGTCAACAGTTGCTTGATTTTCTAATCTTTTATGTAATTTAACAGATTCACTTAGATATTCAGTAAATTTGAACATAAAATATGACACAAATAAGAGCCCAAAACAATATACTATAAGTCCTTCAGCCAGCAGCTTAGGATTATTAATAAGAATTATCATTTTAATTGAATTCAATATTATAGCAAATATAATATTGTAAACCAACTTATTTTTTCGTTGCGTCTTAATCAAATTTATCACAGTGCATCCAATTGCCATTAACAAAATAACTATTACTGCAAATACAGAACCTCTGGAAATTCCAAAATACAAAATACGAAAATTTCCTGTTATCAAAGAAGCTATAATCGTGGGTAATAGTCCCCCATATAGTGAAGATAAAATAATTGGTATGACACGGAAATCTATTAGTACTGTTGGTGTAATATGCATACTAAATACCATTAATAAAATCCCTAATGAACCACTACAAACTCCATTAATTATTTTTATAAGTACTGACTTATTTTGTCTTACATCTTTATCTCTGAAATAGAAATGAGCAATACTTATAAATGTAATCAAAACACACAAATTAATAAATAGATTAAAAATCATCTTAATATTTATCCTCCAAATTTAACATAATTATTTAAAAACAGATAATTTATTATACTTTATCTAAATTATAAAGTCTATTTTTTAACAATTGTATAAGGAATATTAATTATAATGTAATTCATAGTGAGCTTTATATATAATTTAATAGTAAGACTTCGAATAATGACTATTGTTTAATAATGTTTAAAGTGTTATTATGCAGAGGAGAACAATAATAATATTATTATAAATATTCACAAATCAAAACTATAAAAATAAGCTAAAGCTAAAGCTATAATTTATAATATTAAAAAAATAGATAAAATGTAAATAGGAGCAAATTATATGAATATTAAATTACAAGAACGCTATCAATTATTCATTGGTGGACAATGGAGATATGCTTCAGACGAAGCAACTATTAAAACTTATAATCCAGCTACAGGAGAATTATTGGCAGAGATTGCTGATGCTTCTAATGAAGATGTGGATGATGCAGTTAAGGCTGCCCAGGATGCCTTTAAAACATGGAGCAAGACAACACCAGCTGAGAGATCAGTAGTACTCAATAAAATAGCTGATATTATTGATGAAAACGCAGAATATTTGGCTACAATTGAAACCATGGATAATGGAAAACCAATCAGAGAAACAACAGGAGCCGATATCCCTCTGGCAGCTGATCATTTTAGATATTTCGCAGGTGTTATTAGAGCAGATGAAGGCAGTGCAACAATGTTAGATGAAAATACCTTAAATCTGATTTTAAGAGAGCCTATTGGTGTAGTTGGACAAATTGTACCTTGGAATTTCCCATTTTTAATGTCAGCATGGAAACTAGCTCCATTAATAGCAGCTGGAGATGTTTCAGTATTTAAGCCATCTAGCTCTACTTCACTAAGTATGTTAGCTTTTATTAAGCTAATTGAAAATGTTATTCCTAAGGGTGTTATTAATTTAATTACAGGCAAAGGATCTAAGAGTGGTGAATATTTGCAGCATCATAAAGGCCTTAATAAACTGGCATTTACAGGTTCTACACAAGTTGGTAGAGAAATCGGCCTTTCAGCAGCACAAAATATTATTCCTTCAACACTAGAACTTGGTGGAAAATCCGCTAATATATTTTTCAAAGATGCAGATATGGATCTAGCAATAGAGGGCGTTCAATTAGGCATTTTATTTAATCAAGGTCAAGTTTGCTCAGCAGGTTCTAGAATCTTTGTACAAGAAGATTTTTATGATGAATTTATGACAAATGCAATAAATGCTTTTGAAAAAGTTAAGGTCGGTAATCCATTAGATGGACAAACACAGATGGGTGCCCAGGTCAGTGAGGTACAGCTTAAAAAGATTCTTAGTTACGTTGAAATCGGTAAAAAAGAAGGAGCAAAAGTTGCAACCGGTGGTGAAAGATACACTGAAGGTGACGCATCCAAAGGATACTTTATGAAACCTACCCTTCTTGTAGATGTAACAAATGATATGAGAGTAGCTAGAGAAGAGATCTTTGGACCAGTGGGAGTTGTAATTAAATTCAAAACTGAAGAAGAAGTCATAGCTATGGCTAATGATAGTGATTATGGCTTGGCTGGTGGTGTATTTACAAAGGATTTGAATAAAGCCATCAGAGTTGCACGAGGAATTAGAACAGGACGTGTATGGGTAAACACTTACGATAGTTTCCCTGCAGGTGCACCATTTGGAGGATATAAAGAGTCTGGAATAGGTAGAGAGACTCATAAAGTAATATTAGATCATTATAGTCAGATGAAAAATATAATAATTAATTTATCAAGAAAACCTGGTGGAATGTACGTAAAATAAAGTGGATTTTCACTTAGATGAGGATTTAGAAAATTAAAGAATATAGGGTATGTACATAAATTTGTCTAAACAAATCTGTGTACATACCCTAATTTTCTGTTGATATTGATCTAACAGCAAATAATGGTTCTAAAATAGTAGTTCTTATGATTAAAATTATTTATACTATATATTAATTGGGAATAACGCTGATAAAGTTGATGTAAATACTCTAAACAATAACATTTTATTAAAATTATCCTGATTATTTAGTTAATTCATCATTTTTTCAGTGTTTTATTTTAAAACTATTGACTTAATATGTAATGATTGTTATCATTTAATGAGTAAACAAGTCGAATTTTGTAATTATGGAGGTTTAAAATGAAATCAACAGGTGTTGTAAGAAAAGTAGATGAATTGGGAAGAATTGTTATTCCTATAGAATTAAGAAGAACTTTGGATATAGCTGAAAAAGATGCTCTAGAAATTTATGTAGATGGTGATACAGTAATATTAAAGAAATATCAACCAGCATGTATTTTCTGTGGAGAAGCTAACGATGTAACAAATTACAAAGGTAAAAAAATCTGTAAAAGTTGTTTATCAGAATTGAAAAACAGCTAGTATTTAAATAGATTTATATAAAGTCTAAATAAGATTGCCATATTATTTGGTTTTTCTATTTAGACTTTTTGTTTTCTTATAAGGTAGATTATTATTTCAGATAGTTGACAATCATTTTTTGTATTTAACAGTTATAAATTTACTTGCTGTTTTTCCAATAACATAGAATAAGTTTCCAAATATTTTTTTATAAAATGGAACAGTTACCAAAGGATCATAAGTACTTTTACTTCTTGATTGATTAATCCAGTATACGCCATCTTCTGTTTCATATTCTGTTCCTTTTACATATCCGAGGCTCATTCCTCTAAATAGATTGTAAGGTATTAAAACACCCAAAGAAGGTGTATGTGTTTTTTTAGATGAAACATCCTTATGAAATCTTTCTGCCAACATTTTGCATTTTATTTTTGTTTTATCATCTGGCATATAATTATTCCAGCTATAGGATGCAACAGACAATTTATAACAATAGTTAAATCCGATTCCTTTTAGGAACCCCACAAGGTAGTTTGCTGCACTGTTCCCACCTACACCACCAACCGTGGTAACAACAATAGCTTTGTTTTTGAAAAAGTGAGGTCTGTGAACCATGTAGCTAAGGTGATCAATCAAATTTTTAGTCAAAGCGTTTGGCTGCATATAAAAGGTTGTCATTGCAAAAATCATGCCATCACTTTCATCTATTTTATCTATTATTTTCTCCATGATTTTATTATGAGGACAGTACTCATGCCCTTTTCTAAAACAAATACTACATCCAGTACAAAATGGTAGCTGCAAATCTGTTAACTGTATTTCTTCGAAAGCAGATTCTGGTGAAATTCCTTCTAAGTTTTCCTGAATCAATTTAACTAACTGCCATGTATTACCTTTATGAGGACTTCCATTAAACACTAAATATTTTATGATATTTCATCTCCTTAAAATATTAATTTATTTTCTTTTCAAAACAAATTGCTTTAGGATTATTGATGTATTTCCCATAGTTTCGTATGTTGTAATAACCCCTATTCTCATAGAATGATACTGCTTGTTCATTTATCAATCTTGTTTCAAGGCAAAGAGCATGGTATCCCAGTTTTCGCGCCTGTGTTTCTAAATAAAGTAGAACTTCAGTTCCTATGCCCATTTTTGAGGTCTTAGCAAACAATCTTTTGACTTCAGCGATATTTTCATTAATCTGGCGTATACCACCACATCCTATTGCTTCTCCCTCTTCATCATATGCTATTACAAATAAGGAACGAGAACCACAAAAATCATTTGGATTAAAAGAACTATTTCCGCTATCACCTGTTATAGATTGTAAAGTCGCATTTCAATTAGTAATTTAATTTTATAGGAATTGTTTTTTATTATTATACAAAGACTTGTAACCTAAATTTAAGGATAAAAACACCGTAGTACAAACAGAAGTACAAATTG
>NZ_JMLK01000020.1 GCF_000686725.1 Clostridium akagii DSM 12554
GGTCCATCCACAATAGACGCAATTTCTTTTATTACCTCATTAAAGTCCCTTCCCTCTCTTGCTATTAGGGATGGATTGGTTGTAACTCCACATATTACTCCCATATCATTAGCTTCTTTTATTTCTTCTACATTTGCTGTATCAATAAATAATTTCATACTTTTATCCTCCTAATAGAAGGCTTTAAATTATAGTTATTTAAAGTCCTCTATATCATTTTATATTATTTTTGCCCATTCGCAAAGTGTTAGTTGAATTTTATTTTGTTGTATCTCTTATAATGTCTCTTAAATTCGTGTTGTGATCTATTATAACTGTTTCTAGGCCCACCATACGGCTCCAATCATAAACTTGATCAACTGATAAATTTAAAGTAACTACTGTATGATGTCCACCACCAGCATAAATCCATGCTTTAACACCATCAATGAAATTTGGTTGTGGTATCCATACCATTTTAGCTACTGGTAAGTTAGGCATATCTTCATTAGGTGCAACAGCTGTTAATTCATTAATAATTAAACGATAATGTGTTCCTAAATCAAGCATAGATATAGCAACTCCGCTTCCAACTGAACCATTAAAAGTTAAACGAGCTGGATCTTCTTTATCCCCAATGCCTAGTGGTTTAACAATTACTGTAGGTTTATCAGATGCAAATGTTGGATCAACTTCAAGCATATGTGCACCTAAAACTCTTTCATTACCAGTGCTTAATTCATAGGTGTAATCTTCCATAAACCCTGTCTTTTCATTACTAGTCATAACTTTAATTAGTCTACTAAGAGCTGCAGTCTTCCAGTCTCCTTCACCAGCAAAACCATATCCTTCAGCATTTAAACGCTGAACTGCAAGTCCTGGTAATTGTTTCATGCCATATAAATCTTCAAAATTTGTAGTAAATGCTGTGTAATTTCCTGCCTCTAGAAAAGTTCTTAATGCAATTTCCATTTTAATTTGTTCTTTTACATGTTCTTCATAGAACTTAGGATCATTTTCTCCTATGTCCATATTATAAATTTTCTTAAACCCTTCGTAGGTAGAATCAATTTCTTTTTGCGAAACCTTAGCTATTTGTGCCACTAAATCCCCAACAGCAAAGTAATCGACTGTCCATCCGAATTGAATTTGAGCTTCTATTTTATCTCCTTCAGTAACAGCAACATTTCTCATATTATCACCAAAACGTGCAACCTTAATGTGTTGGCTTGCAATGTATCCAGCAGCTACGTTCATCCAATCAGCAATTTCCTTTTTAACTTCATCTTTTTTCCAGTGTCCTACAACTACCTTATTGTGTTTATTTAATCTTGCGTTAATGAAGCCATATTCTCTATCACCGTGAGCACTTTGATGTAAGTTCATATAATCCATATCCATTGTCTTCCATGGAATGTTTTCATAAAATTGTGTAGCTAAATGTAATAGAGGTTTCTGTAATAATTTTGTACCTGCAATCCACATTTTAGCAGGTGAGAATGTATGCATCCAAGTAATAACACCAGCTACATCATCATTGTAGTTTACATCTTTCATCAATTGTGTAATTTGATCTGGTGATGTTGCTAATGATTTAAATTCTATAGGGTATGGTAATTTTCCGCTTTCATTTAAAGCCTTTGCAATCTCTTCTGAATCCTTCTTTACTTGTGCTAGAGCTTCTTCACCATATAGGTTCTGACTTCCTACTATAAACCAAAATTTCATCTTTTTATTTTTCAACATAATATATTCCCCCTGTTCTATTTTTTAATTTGACCATAATATGCATTTTTTCCATGTTTGCGATTAAAATGTTTATCTAACAAAACTTGATCCATTGTAATTTTATGTGCATTCAATTGTAAAGAGTGATACGCCATTTTTGCAACTTCTTCTAATACAACTGAATTATGAACTGCATTTTCTGGACTTGTGCCCCAGGTAAATGGTCCATGATCATTTACGAGTACTCCTGGAACATAGTCTGGATTAATATTATTTTTATTAAAAGTTTCAACTATAACATCACCTGTTTGTTTCTCGTAGTCTTTAATTATTTCTTCCTCAGTCATAGCACGTGTTACAGGTATTTCACCGTAGAAATAATCACCGTGTGTTGTACCAGCGGCTGGGATGGATACTCCTGCCTGAGCAAAAGAGACAGCCCAAGGCGAATGGGTATGAACCACACCTTGAATATTTGGGAATTTTTTGTATAAAACTATATGTGTGGGTGTATCGCTTGAAGGATTGAGTTTTCCCTCTATTACCTTTCCATCCATATCAACAATAACCATATCGCTAGCTTTCATTGTTTTATAATCAACGCCACTAGGTTTTATAACAATTAAACCTTTTTCCCTATCAATTCCACTAACATTTCCCCAGGTAAAAGTTACAAGTCCATACTCAGGTAATAATAAATTGGCTTCAAGTACTTTTTGTTTTAATTCTTCTAACATGATTTAACCTTCTTTCACTCTTCCTTCTTTCACTCTACCTTCTTTAATCCACTTATTTTTCCAATAGAACGATTGTACAGATACGTTTCGATTTCTTCCAATGATTTTCCTTTTGTTTCATAAAGAACATATTTTGCGAATAAAAATCCTATAATACAAATTCCAGCAAAACCAAAGAAGATTATAGATAAACCGATTTTTTCAAGTAATACTGGGAAAAACAATGCAACTAAAATATTTCCAAACCAGTTAACTGTTGATGCAATACCCGTAGCAAGACCTCGAATATTACTTGGAAACAATTCTCCAACTACAATCCAAGTAACAGCAGCCCAAGAGTATGCATAAAAGATAACATATACGCAGATAAAGAAAAATACAGCCCACGTTGCCCATGCATGATTGGCTCTAGCTGCAGGATAAATTAATCCAACCAATAATAGACATGTTCCCATTCCAATTGAACCAGACATAAATAGAGTACGACGTTTGAATTTATCTACAATCAGTAAGGTTACAATCGTTGCTAACACAAAGACAACACCAATACCAACTGTACTAACAACTCCACCAATTGCTGAACCAAAAACCTTTGCTAGAATTTGTGATGAATAATAAAATATTGTATTTGCTCCTTGAAGTTGTTGTAATAGCGTTAACCCACAACCTGCAATTATAGCAGGTAGAGCTTGTTTTGCAAACAAATCCTTAAATGATCCTGAATTAGAATGCTTTGAATTAACAATTTCATCATATTCACTTTGAGCTTCTTCAGGGGAACGCAATGATTGTAACACTTTTCGTGCCAATTCATTTTTTCCAATTTTAACTAAGAATCGTGGTGATTCTGGTAACACTAATGTTCCTAGTAGCAATACAACTGCTGGTACCATTGCACCACCAAGCATCCAGCGCCATCCTTCAAATACATGTAAGAATGCATAATTTACGCCGTATGCAGAAAGCATTCCTACAGTTATCATTAATTGGTTCAGACCTGATATTTTTCCCCGTGTTTCAGCGGGACTAATTTCTCCCATATACATTGGAACCAAGGCAGAAGCACCGCCTACAGCTACCCCTAGAATAATACGAGAAATAATCAAAAAGCTGATATTACTAGAAAAAGCTGACCCTAATGCACCAATTCCAAATACAATGGCACTCCACATAATCATTTTGCGACGACCAAAATGATCCGCTAATGAAGCCATTAATGAAGCTCCAACCATGGCTCCAACAAACAATCCTGAAGTAATAAACCCTTCAAGCCATGAATTAATATGCCAAGTTGCACTAATTCCAGGTAAAGCACCATTAATTATTCCAATATCATACCCAAACATGAAGCCTCCAAAAGCTCCAAAGAAGTAAATTAACGTTGGTGATACTTTTTTCTTCATTTTAATCTTCCCCCTTAATAATTAGTTAAATAATAATATTTATTCAAGTAAACTATCATCGTTTCAATTCTATAAAACATTAATTATCTCTTGCTATACATCTATCATTTACCTATATTAAATGCTCCACTGCAGCTTGCTCAATAGGAATTCCATTTTTATAACGATTCATAAATTGCTCAAAACCAGCAACATCTTTTGGTTCAGGCTTTACTTCTTCAGCTACATAACCAGCGAAGACCTTTTTTGATAAAAATTCTTCTAAGGTGGAAGTAGCCTCCTTATTTTTTAAGTAGCTGGCTAATAGTGCAATTCCCCATGCGCCACCTTCCCCTGCAGTTTTCATAACCGATACTGGTGTGTTTACAGCAGCTGCAACTGCTTCTTGTCCAACGATAGGTGTCTTAAACAATCCACCATGACCAAGTAATTTATCAAGTTTCACATTCTCATCCTTTAGGAGAATGTCCATTCCTATTTTCAATGCACCTAGCGAAGTGAAGAGATGTGCTCGCATAAAGTTTGGTAAGTTAAATTTACTTTTTGGTTTCCTTACAACTAGAGGTCTACCTTCCGAAACACCCGTGATATTTTCACCTGAAAGATAGTTATAAATAAGAATTCCTCCACAATCAGGATCACCTAGAAGTGCTTGACTATAGAGCCCCATATAAAGAAGATCTGTTGGAATCTTCACATTTATCGCTTCGGTAAATTGCTGGAAAATGTTTACCCATGCTTCTATATCAGAATACCCATTGTTTGCATGAACCATTCCCACTAAGTCTCCTGAAGGTGTAGTTACCACATCAATCTCTGTATGGACCTTAGTAAGTGGCTTCTCAAGAACGACCATGGCAAAAATTGATGTACCTGCCGAGACATTTCCCGTTCGCGGTGAAACTGAATTTGTCGCAACCATACCTGTCCCTGCATCTCCTTCAGGTGGACATATTGGAATCCCAGCTTGAAGATTTCCACTCACATCAAGTTTTTTTGCTCCTTCTTTAGTTAACGTGCCCGCATTTTCACCAGCTAGCAATACTTTTGGTAGTATCTCTCCAACATTTAATGAATGTTTTGTAACTTCAGGTAGCTGATTGAATTTATTTAACATATTCTCATCATAATTATGTGTCTTCATATCAATTGGAAACATTCCTGATGCATCACCAATGCCGAGAACCTTTTCACCTGTTAGTTGCCAATGAACATAACCAGCTAAAGTAGTTAGAAAATCAAGTTTTTCAATATGTGGTTCATTACAGAGAATAGCTTGATATAAATGAGCTATGCTCCATCTCTGAGGAATATTGAATTCAAAAATTTCAGTTAACTTTATTGCTGCTTCTCCTGTCATGGTATTACGCCATGTCCTAAAAGGGACAAGAAGATTTCCTTCTTTATCAAATGCCATATATCCATGCATCATTGCTGAAAAGCCAATGGAACCTATTTTTGAAATTGTAACTCCATATTTTCCTTTTACCTCCGCAAAAAGTTTTTGATAACTGTATTGTAATCCCTTCCAAATCTCTTCTAGGGAATAAGTCCAAATGCCATCCTCTAGGTTTGTTTCCCATTCAAAGTTGCCACTAGCTATTGGTAGAAAATCACTTCCAACAAGAACAGCTTTAATACGAGTGGACCCAAACTCTATTCCTAGTGATGTTTTACCATTTTCAATTTCTTCTACGATTTTCTCTTTTATATCCAATAGAAAAACCTCCTCTTAAATAGTTGCAAACGTTTTTTGATAATAGATATTACTATTTTACACGTATATGCTAATAAAATACTTTAAAAGTACGTACTTATTTTATTGCAATTCCCAATTTCATTTCAGTTTTAGTTAATGATCCTTAGATTACTTTATTAGAGTAATCCTTTACATAAGATGCGATACGATAACTTCACCATTTTTTAAATTAACAACCACAGCTCTTGAGGATAATAATCCAAAATCAATTCTCACTGTATATTCCATTGTCATTTTAATAACCTCCCTATTAAGTAATCGCTTTCAATACAAATAATAATATTTATTCGCATCAATGTCAATACATTTTTATAATTTGTACGTATAAATTTCTTGAATTATTGTTAAAACCCTTATGCTCTGCTATAATATTAATATTAAATAAGTTTTATTATAGGAGAAAGACATGAAGCATAAATATGAAGAAGTTAAAGAAAAAATTATAGATTGGGCAATTGAGGAAAAATATAAACCTCATGAAAAAATACCCACAGAATCCGAGCTAATGTCTATTTTTAACGTGAGCAGACATACAATAAGAAGAGCCATAAGTGATTTAGATACTCAGCAATATGTATACCGGATACAAGGCAGTGGAATATATCTGTCCGATTGGAAACAAAGTGATTTACATTTAAAGATGAACAAAAACGTAGGCGTACTTACAACTCATATATCTAACTATATATTCCCAGATATAATTCGAGGTGTTGAAAATACTCTTTATGATGAATCTTATTCTCTTTTGTTATCTTCAACTAACAATAATGTAATGTTTGAAAATAGTAATCTAAAAAATTTGTTAGCACATAAAATAGATGGTCTTATTTTAGAACCAACAAAAAGTGCCTATCAAAGCCAAAATATAGGCTATTTAAATAATATAATGTCTCAAAATATCCCTTTTGTTATGATAAACGCCTCATATTCTGACATTAAAGCTCCAAGTTTACGTGTTGATGACTTTAGTGGCGGCAAAATAGCCACTGAACACCTTATTTCTTTGGGACATAAAAATATAATGGGTATTTTTAAAGTTGATGATTCTCAAGGTATTAACAGAATGAATGGATTTATAACGCAGTGTGAAAAACATGAAATTTCATCTTCTCCAAATCAAATTTTAACTTATCTTTCTGAAGAAGTTGAAGCTATATTACCTAATAGAATAGAAGTTATATTAAAATCAGAACAACGTCCTACAGGCATCTTTTGCTACAATGATGAAATTGCGTACATGACATTACACATTGCGCATAAATTGAATTTAAAGATTCCACAAGATCTTTCTATTATTGGTTTTGATGACTCAACACTCTCAAGAGTCATGGATCCCAAATTAACTTCTGTAACACATCCAAAAGAAAAAATGGGTATAGATGCCGCTAAATTAATTATTAAATTAATTAATAATGATAACAAATTCGATGACAGTGACTCTATACTATATGAACCTAAGCTTGTTGTTCGTAAATCTACTGCTTCACTTTAAATTAAGTAAGTCCTTATTATAAAATAAGGACTTACTTAATTTAAATTTTATATCAATTTTAATGCTTCTTTGATTCCTAATTTTTCAATGTTAAATATATTTTTAGTTATAGATTCTGTTAATCCTTCAATTCTATTTAGATTCATTTTCCAAATATTTTCATACCCTAAAACTTCCTCAACCAATTTTCTTATGCCTTCTACAGTTCCATCACAGTTTTCCCATAAATTTTTATAAAACTCTAAGATATAATCATCGTCTGAAAGTTTTATTTGTTCTTCGCCTCTTATTCCTTTATAAAAATATATTAGAGATGAAAGTGAAAATACTAATTTTTTAGGTAACTCACCTTTAATTTCTGTGTATTTTAGTAATGAAGGCAAATCCCTAGTTTCAAATTTTGACATTGAGTTTAATGCAATGCTCATTAAATAGTGATGCACAAATGGATTTTTAAATCTATCAATTACTGAATCTGCAAAATGCTTTAATTCATCTTGTGAGATATCGGGATTTACTAGTGATGGAATAATTTCATCATATATAATTTCTCTTATGAACTTCCCTATAACTTCATGTTCCGCTGCTTCTCCTACTGTTTCGAGTCCATAAAGATACGCTACTGGAACTAATGCGGAATGTGCTCCATTAAGTATTCTCACCTTTCTTGTTCTATATGGCGTAACATCATTAACTAGTTTCACATTTAGGCCTGCAATCTCTGTAGGGAGTTCATTTGCAAGAAAACTTGGTCCTTCAATTACCCATAAATAAAATTGTTCACCTATGGCTACTAACTTATCTTCATATCCAAGTTCTTCCGTGACTTCTTTAATATTATCCTTTGGGTACCCCGGAACAATTCTATCTACAAGTGTATTGCAGAATGTGTTTGCTTCATCTATCCAAGAAACAAACTTTTCACCTAAATTCCATATCTCAGCATATTTTTTTATTATTTCCTTAAGTTTTTCTCCATTCCTATCAATAAGTTCACATGGAATAACCACAAGCCCCTTATCCTTTTGTCCATTGAAAAATTTAAATCTTTCATGTAATAATGCTGTAAGCTTCCCAGGATAACTTTTTTGACACACATCTCCAAGCTTATCGTTTTCATCAAATGCAATTCCTGCCTCAGTAGTATTAGAAATTACAAATCTTAATTCAGGATTTTTAGCAACATTTAAATATTCATCATATTGTTCATAGGGATTAATACATCGGCTTATACAATTAACAACTGAATGTTCTTTAATAGGTTTGCCTCCTTTAATCCCTTGCAAACAGACCGTGAATAATCCATCTTGTTCTATTAATTTAGGAATTACTCTGCCTGTTGCTAAAGGTTGAATCACAACTATACCTGTGTTAAAATTAGCCTTTTTATTCATTATATCTATTTGCCAATCTGCAAAGGCTCTTAAAAAATTACCTTCTCCAAATTGTAAAATCCTTTCAGGATATTTCTTATACTCTTTATAAGTTTCTTTATTTAATTTCATTTGTTTTCCTCCAAACTAATTTTTATTTTTCTTATTAATGAACACGTGAACAAATTTTAACCTATAACTTTATTCCATAATTTTTTTTACTTATTTAGCTATATTATTAGCCTTTCCCCTGCTTCATATTTTTATTATAACACGTGCTCTTAAAAATACAATAGATAATTGGAAACGTTAACATTTTACTTGCATTCTTCCTATATCCAAAATCATACCTATTCCAGTTACAACTATAGGAATTAAAATACTATTAATAAATGATTGTGTCATACCATTACCTCCATAAATTCATTTCTAAATTAAAATAGAACTATAGTTTCCTATAGTCCTAGCAATTTTAATCTAACATTTTTAACCATGTAGCTTGCCCCACAACACCATCTTGTATTAATCCATGACTTGCCTGCCAGTTTTGAACATTAACCTTTGTAGCATTACCAAATATCCCATCTATTGAACCGCCTACCCTATATTGGATATACCTAGTTGCATATTCATAATGTTTGTATGTTACTCCGTCAGTCGGCCTTGATAATATTTCATTAACTGCGGCCGTTGTTTTTGATCCCCAAATACCATCTACTACTAAACCCATAGTTATCTGGAATTCTTTTATTGCTGCTGTAGTTGCCGGGCCAATTATTCCATCAACTGCTAACCCTTTTTTAAGAAGAGTATTTAATTGCATTTGAATTGTTCTTACAGTAGAATCGCCATTTTGTACTTGATTAAATTCTAAAGTTGCTGCAGTTGTAGAACATTTAAGCACTGAATCTGAAAACAAATTCAAATCAGCGTCCCCTTGAAGTCCATTGATTTTTCCATGCCATGCATACTGAATACCAGCATATTCACCTGTAGTTGATGGTAAGGAATAATTTGAATATGGAATATCTGCTGGTTCTGCAATCCATATTCTATTTTTTGCTATCCCAGACCTATCAGCTGTTGAATGTGAACCATAATATAATAAGTTAGCATTTTTACTCATAAACTGAGTTACGAAATTGAAATCAGGCGCCACTATCTCATAATCTAAAACAGGTTTTAAATCCCACTTATATTTTGCTACCTCGCCAATAAAGTGACTGTACTCATCAATTGGATTGTTTTGTTCTGCGAAGTGGTAAGCACCCACTTTTAGCCCTGAATTCTTTGCGGCTTCGTGCTGCTGACTAGCTTTAGGATTTATATAAGTTAATCCATCTGTAAGTTTAATATAAACAATATCAACACCATCATTTTTAACTGCATTCCAATCCGTAATAATTGTCCCTGAATAAATATCTATTCCTTTCAATTTAATATTCCTACTCCTTCCTACTTAAAAATTTTTATTTTTACTTCTTCAATATCTTTTTTAACATCTTCAAGTATGCTAAATTTATCTGTTAATTTTCCTATAATCTCCTGATATTTTGTTTCTCTTTCTTCTGCTTTTCCATCCCTCTCTTCCTGCTTTTTGAGAATATAAAAAAGTAGTACTACAAACAGTGCTGCCCATATTCCCTGCTGCATTGCCATTTTAAACACCTCATTTTCCACATTGAACCTCCCCACTATAAGCTCTCTATTTTCTTTAATAATTTACTTTGGCTCAAATCCGCTGGACTTGGATATTTAATTCCTTGACATAAATCAACCCCCACGGCTTTATAAGCATCTGCTACCAAAGTGCTACAAATATGACTTTTAAAAGGCTCTTTGTATGGAAGCACTATATGCATGCTATATCTTATTGCTTCAACTATTAAAAGTAGGAAGTCATATCTAGTACCTACTTGCCCTTGAAGAAAATCCTTAATCCCTTCTCTTTGAACCTCAGTCAAACTTTCACAGGTATATATGTCTAATTGGTTTTTATATTTTGTAATTGGAGCATCCCCAGTTGGATCAAATCCATCTGCTTCAATTAATATCCCATCCCCTACATATGCAGTTGCATGAGAATATTGACTATGTTCAAAATCTTCAATAGTTTTTGAAATCCACCCAATTCCTTTATCCAAACCTATATCACCTATTTGCATAAAATCACCTCCTAATATGATTTACATCAACTTTAATCACTATCTATATTCATGATTATAACTCCATATTCGCCTTGAGTTTTGTTAAATTTTCATCATGTTTATAAAAATATTCCATAGACTGAAAAAGGCACTTACTAAACAGTAGATGCCCTATTTTTTAATTCTGTTATTTCATTTTCTAAGCTTGTTATTTTATCATTTTGCTCCTGTAGAGACCCTATCAAGTAAGGCATTAAATTATTATAATCTGGCGCATAATAATCAACGCCGCATTCATCTGTATACCAAATTTTTTGAAATAGGGGATTGATTTCTTCCAATTCCTGTGCAATTACCCCCATATCTACATGTCCAGTTCCATCCTTCCAAGTATATTGATGTAGTTTTATCCTATTTATGATATCCAAGGCGTTTATACTTGTATCTTTAATATCATATTTTAATCTTACATCTGATCCAGCCATATTATATATCCAATAGGTGTTAGTGTTAGTTCC
The DNA here is from genome assembly GCF_000686725.1 of Clostridium akagii DSM 12554. GTDB lineage: Bacteria > Bacillota > Clostridia > Clostridiales > Clostridiaceae > Clostridium_I > Clostridium_I akagii. The sequence continues at coordinate 11,137 of NZ_JMLK01000020.1, forward strand.
ATTATGAACATGAACTCCTAAATTTGACCCACCATCATATATAAAATCAGTTATATTTCTTGAAGATAACAAATAATAGTTTGCTCCTGCTGTATCTATAGTATTCTTTACCAGGCTATAATTCCAATATTTGTTAGTGCCATTAGAATGGTCTGCAAATTGCACCGCAAAAGACGTAGAATCAAGTATCATAAGTGCATCAAGATTATTTACTCTTTGTGTTTGGACGTCAAGTTGGTCAAACAATGTTATACTGGCTCCATTTGTCGTACCTATATTACTTGTAATACTTAAAGCACCATTAACATCTATATGCGTTGCTGGATTTCCATCATCTCCAATATTGCCACTTGCCACTCTAAACAAATCAACATTACTTGTATTACATAGCTTTAATCCCGTAGCTGTATATGCTCCACTAGCCCAACTCCCAATTATCCCATAAACAGAGGAGCCTGGTGTGCTAATCTTTTGTGCTGTAAGATTAGTAGTATCAATAACACTTGCGCTAATTTTACCTGTTGTGATATTATTGCCATTTATAGTAGTGCTTCCTGGTGAACTTAGACTATTAAACGTTGCATAACCAGTTAAGTCTATTTTATTAGCTTTGATAGCTATGCCTTCAGATGAAAGGTTAATTGATGCTATAATGCTGTCTTTAGCTACATGTAAAGCAATGTGACCTTCAGTTATGCTTATTTGTGAGTCAGTGTAGGTTTTAGCACTTATTACTGCAGTATTTGCCTTATTAGTTGCATCGGTACTAGCTCCTGCTATCCCAGCATTATAAGTTGTTGTAGTTACATCTAAATTTATACTACTATTTAGTTGTATAATAGAACTTTCCGCAGTAGAAATCCTTGTAGCTATTCCACTTAGCATCGTGCCTATATTTATATTATTAATTGTTGAATTATATGTGTATAAAGAAGTATCTAAATATAGTGGCAATAATGTAGGAATTGTAGCACTTGTATACAGCAGTACACCATTTTTATAGTAGAGTATGTTATTGTTTTCCATAGATATTCTAAGGACATCACCAACAGCCCATGTGCCAAAAGTGCCTTTATTTGTACCACTTTCATATACTTGTAAATCATTACTGGAACTAGAGGTATACCATGCATATTGAATATTGATGTAATTAGCATCTGGGTTTGTATGACTTAACCCTATCATATGGTAAGAACTTGTAGTTGAAATAGTCTCCTCTATATATTTTCCATTTGATATGGGTTCGGGAGAACCACAACCTGCATCCCAAGCAGAAGTGTTACTTGTTTTAGTAATAGTGTTATTGCTAATGGCACACCCTATTAGATTATTAAAAGATATATTATAGATTTGTGCATTACTGTCTGCAACTGCTGGAACCCAATCTGAAGCTTTATTACCACTTTCTATCATTATCTTATCAAATAAAGCTGTTACACTTGGAGTAGTTACAGTAATTTCAAAAAAGTTAGTATCATAGGGCAGATTGGTTACATTAATAGTTATACTTATTTTAGTCCAATTTGGTGTAATTAAAATACCATGTGTACCAAGGTCAGTAAATGCAACTGCTCCATTAACATTAACTGCACCGGTAGTTTTAGCCCAAAATGAAATATTATAGTTCCCATTTATAGATGGTAAAACACTATTGAATCTCATTCGCTGAGGGTTAGTTCCACTGGCTATGCTAAGGGCTGTTTGTGTTCCATCCATAGCAATTCCACCATTATAAGTAGCTATGGAATTTCCTCCAATTTGTTGAATATTTTTCATTGAAGCTTGAGTAAGGTAGTTAACTCCACCTACTTGAATATTATTAACCGCTGTAGCTATATCTGATGGAGTAGCCTTTTGGCTTACTGAAGTTTGCACACTACCTACAGTAGAACTTAGGCCATTCAACGTTTGGCTTAATGTGTTTACTTGACTATTTACAGAAGTTACATTGCCATTTGTAGTATCTGTTTTAGAATTTAGGCTACCAATACTACTGGTTAAACTGTTTAGTGTTTGTGTTACTGTTGAGTAATTACTATTTATTGTAGTAATCTGTGATTGAGTGTCCTCTGGTGCAGATGTCCAATCTGTACATTTGCTACCCTTCTCAAGTTTCACAAAGGCTAAATATAAAGTACCAAGTGAATTTCCATTAAAGTCTATAAAACCACCATAGGATGATGAACTTAAATAAGAAGCATATTCATACTCTCCCTCTATCTTAAAAAACTGCCATGTGGTAGTAACTGAAAATATATGGTTTGTATTGTCACATATATCTACTTCAAGATTTCCAGCTGTAGTTGACTTAGCCCAAAATCCCAAGGAATAAGTATCAATATCATGTACAGTCCAGTTGTTAATTCTCCATAGCCCAACACTAATATTCATATAACGTGCATTGTTACCCCCATAAGGGTCAGTAGTTTGGGTTCCACTAAATATAGCATTATTTATTAAATTTCTTCCACCTATTTGAACATTATTTATAGCTGTATTTATATCCGTTTGCCATATTTTATTAGTAATATTTCCTTGTATAACTGATATAGAAGTGCCTTGACTACTTACTGTTTGTGATGTGCCTATCACTGTATTGGATAAATTAGTAAAAGCAACTTGTAGTGTCTGTCCAGTATCATCAAATTTCACCTTGCTAGTTGATAGAGTTGATGTTGAACCATTCATGGAACCAAACACAGAGTCTATATTAAGCTTGCTACCATTGATATTAGCATTTACATCTATTTTGCTATCATCAACAGCACCCTGTGTTATTCCTTCGTGAGTTACTCCATCAGTTCCAAATAAAACAGTGTTTCCATCTGAACCTCTTACAAGTAAATTATAGTCAGTTCCATTTAACCCTAGGGAAACACGTTCCTTCCCTGTTGTATCCCATACCTTCATTACATTTCCTTGAATTTTCAAGTTACCACTATCTGAAGTTACAACAAATTTATTGGTAGATATATTCCCAGCATTCAGCTTTGCTACATCTAAGTCAATAATTTGTGCAGATGCTATTGCGCCATTTGCGATAGTTGCATCGCCTGCTTGAATAGCACCAGTTGCCATATTTTCACTTGTGATATTCCCAGCTAATAGTGTATCTATATCCCCAGTATCCGAAATTAAATTTTTAATTTTAGCATTTGTCACAGATAAATCATCAATAGTAGCTTTGTTAGCTACTAAACTGTTAATGTTTCCATTTACAGCGTTTAAAATTGTTAAGTCACCTTCTGTAGCATTTAATTTTCCTATATTAGCTATGGTGGCATTAAGACTATCTACGTCAGCTATTTCAATATGAACATGCTGAATATTATCCCAATCAATGTTGTCAACCTTGCTCCCGTCAATGGTTCCATCAGAAGTAGTAACAGCATCCACAACATCTGAAGTATCTTGAAATTTTATCTGTAGATATTCCAATGATGGACTTTTATTTGAAAGTTCAATCTCGTTTCTTTCTGGTTCTTCTGGATATATGGTCATCTTTGCTATTCTTTGTTTTTCTTTTATATTTTTTTCCCTACTTAAAATTGTAACTGTATCTCCAAGACTATAATCAATTAGATTATATACAGCATAATTTTCTGAATCTATAGCTTTTGCTAAATCTACAAGATCCACTTTATAGGATTTTAATGGCTTGCTTTGATAATTCAATTGAATTATCGCATCCTCCATAAGTGCTGTAGGGTCCGTATATCTATTATCCTCCCAGTAACCAATTAAACTCTTATTGCTATACTGATGATTTTCTATATAATTTATTCCATTGTTTACAGTAGTGATATCCAGCCCATCTTTTCCTATTGGCACAAGTTTTGTAACATAGTCGTAAGAATTTCCCTGAACCTCTAATTTTTTCAGGTTTAATTGTTCTGCAAAGTATGCTCCTTTGTCCTCTCCCATCTCATTGTAAACATAAACTTTTTTATTTATTGAATCATAACTCATTTCACAATCATAAGAGCTCTGTATTTCTTGAAGTACATCATAAGCAGTGCATGTACTTTTGCTTACTGGCCTAATCTTTGATACATCACAACTTCCAACTGTCCACCCTGTTCCAGCAAGTGCTAAATTTACAGCATCAAAGCAACTTTCAGTTTTTATTTCAAAATGATCTACATTTTGTCCTTTTATGTTTTCTATGTTTATTTTGCATACATAGTCCACCCAATCATCATCATTATAGTTAACTTCCTTTACTATATACTCGTTTTCTCTTGTTCTAATATAACATTCTTCTTGTATCAAATCCTGGTAAACATCATTACTTGGGTATTGAAAAGAGAGGGTATCCTCTGAATTGAATTCCCTCTCTACATTGTATTCCCTATAATTTGTTAAACCAGCTATTTTGTTATGATTCTTATCATAAAATATTAGCATTTAATTCCCCCCTTATGAAGGATTATTTAATATCAGCGGCAACTGATTGGTTTCCTATATGAATAATATTTACAGTACTATTTATTGCTATAACCTCTTTTATCACATTCCCATCGGAAATTATCTGAACTAAATAGTTGCTCTTATCAATTCCGGGATTCACATCATTTACTTCCTTAACCCCTTCCGCTTCAATTATTTTTCCTTGCTCTTTTACTATATTTTCATTTACCATTTTAGTTTCCCCCTATTAAAATATTACGTATCCTAAGTCTTTAGCTCTACTTTTTACTGCTGTTTCAAATTCCGCGTATTGATTTTTCGCATCTGTAGCATCAGCGTTCAATAATTCTTTATTTACTACATTCATATTAATATTTAAATTTTCATTTTTTTCATCTAGTGTTGCACTTAAATACGCTACTAAAGTGTCCACCCCATTACTATTTTTAAGTGTTATATCTCCATTAAAACTTGTTGTTTCATTTACCATTATATATCTCTCCCTTTTTTATATTTATAACCATTTAGGTTTATATTGAATAGTTACTATGCTATTTGAATTATCAGTTGAAATATTGTTTTCTCCAGGTTTTACCACAGGAAAACTCCACATATCAACATCAGCAAATTTATTTTGTCCATTTTCAATTACCATACATTTTTCTCCATCAATTAAAACTGGAATATTAGCATGAAGATTGTTTACCACTATGATATCTTCAAACCCATTTATTGTATAACTTATTGTATCTATAGGCACAACAATGCTAACAATGGCTGCTGATGGAAGATTACCTGGTGAATTAATCACCTTTGTATTCTGCTTATCCATATTTTCAGTAATTGCAGTTTTATAAGTATATGCACACTTAAATTCTATCTCTAGTGTTTTTTCTAAAATATTATGGTGTACTATATTTGAAGTTTCCAGTGTACAATCATAATAAAAATCTAGATCATCAAATTTTAGCGTGCATCTCTTTAATTCACTGCTAAAGTTACTAATATTACTTAGCACATCTTCATGACTTTTACCTCGTAGGAAAAACTTACACTTTATCTTTTTAAAGTACTCCTTCTGATAATTTATCACAGGAGAAAGTCCCTTTCTTAGCCAATCCTCATAAGTTGTCACCTCTGAAAGCTGTATATCCCTGTCTACAGACAAAACCCCAAAGGTAGCAACATCAATGTTATTTACTAGCATTCACTACCCCCTCCTTCTTTGTGTTACTAATGCAGCTTGATTTAGCATATAATCTACGTCTTTCTTATCCTTAAAAGAGTAATTTCCATTAAAATTGATTACAGAACCGGCAGTATTTCCAGCATTACTAGCTATAGCACCCGAGTATGCTACTTTTAGGCTACTGTTAAACTTTGGTGACTTAATAGCTGAATTCATAAGAGAATCAAGCTGAGGCAATTGTTTATTAATACCATCCATAAACCCGCTAATCATATTAGAACCCCAGTTAACTATGTTTTGTCCTTCACCTTTTTTACTTGGTGAATGGAATCCTAAAAAGTTTGCAACTGACTTAACAACGTTATGAGCTGCATCGGCTGCTTTACCTGCCATGCTTTTAATTCCACCAATAAACCCATTAATCATATTAATTCCCCAACTACCAGCTGTTCTTGCTAAATCACCAAACACACTTCCAATTGCACCTACTATGCTTCTAACAATAGAAATTACTGCATTTAAACTAGTACTTACTATATCTTTTAAAGTATTCCAAGCTCCAGACCAATTTCCATTTATAATCTGCATTACAAGCGTTATTATATTTAATACATTGTGTATAGTCGTATCAACTACTGTTTTTATTATATTAAAGGCTGAACTTACAACTTTCATTATTGTTTGACCATGTGCCTGCCAAAAAGCTGTTATAGCTGTAAGAACAGTTTTAATGATTGAGTTTATCGTATTCATGACTATTGTTATTGTATTTTGAATCAAAGGCCAATTTGTTTTAACCCAATTTACTACCACTGAAAATTCACTGACCATAAAACTTAATACTGGCTTTAAAACTTTGTTGTATATACTTTGTAATTGTGTAAATACCATTTGGAATACTGCTTGAATTTTGGGCCAGTTAACTTTAACCCAATCTACTATAGCCGAAAATCCATTGACTATATATGGCTTAATAAAGTTTATAACTTCCTTGGTTTTATCCCTTATTCCAAACCAATTTTTTGTATATGCAACTGCAAGAAGTGTCACTGCCGCTATACATAACGCTATAGGTAAATTGATTTTTCCTATAACATTACCTAAATTGCTAAGTACAGGATTTAATTTGCCCATTGTCGTTCCAAGTGAACTAAAAGCAGTTTTAACCTTGTCAAAAGTTGCTTTTATTGAATCAAATGCCTTCTTAAATTCACCAATTGATTTTTTTATTGAACTGAATGTTGTCTTAAGTTTGTCTATGGTATCCTTAATTGCACTTATGGCTTTCTTAAAGTCTCCAATGGCTGAACTTGCTGAACTAAAAGCAACTTTAAAATTTGTTATGTCCCCTTTTACAGAAGTAAGTATTTCTTTTAAGTTTTTTATTGAGATATTACCAGATTTAAACATATTACCTGTTTTAGATACAGTTTCTCCTGCAGAACTAAATGAAGTTTTAAAATTACCAATAGATTCTTTTGTTGAATTAAAAGTTGTTTTTACCTTACCTGTAGTATCATCAATACTCTTAATAGAGCTTTTGAAATTTGCTATTGGTTCCTTTGTTGACGCCATGGCTGAATTTACCATTGAAATAGATTCCTTTATTGAATTAATGGCTTCTTTTAAAGGATTAAAATTAATACTTTGAATTGATGATAATTCATTTATCATTTAATCACCTCCTCGTACAATAAACATAAAAAAGACCACTCATATAAAGTAGTCCCATTCACATTTTCATTAATAGCCCATGTTATCAAATTCAGCTATATTTTCTGAATTTTTCTTCTTTTCTCTATATAATAGGATATCAAAGAAAAAGAATATATCCCATTCATCCACTTCACTAAGACTAAACCCAGACTCCATAAGACTTGAGTATAAATCTAATATAAAATCATACGGAGATAAATTATCATTATCTCCGTTTATACGTTTGGGCTTTCATCTGCAATTTGATTCATCTTATCATTTAAGTTTCCAGTAACAGCTTGTATACATTCTGTAAACTTAGGTACAAGCGTATCTCCTGAAGTCCCATCTAAAAACTGATCATAGGTGAATTGTTTTCCAAATATATCTACAATATAATTTACCATATCATCAATTGTACCTTCATCTGTTTTTACATCTGAATCCCCAAATTGTTTTATAGTATTTTTTAGTATTCTAGCACTAATAAATGGTGCTAAAAAAGTTTTGCTCTCTCCATCTATCACTAAATCTATTTTTAACATACTAGTATCACCCTTTCTTTATTTAAGCTTTTGCGGTTGAAGTTAAATCTTCTACAGAAGTAAACCAAGTTGCTGAAACATCTACATATCCGGTTTCCTCTTCATCTGCCATTCTTTTCCACTGTTTATCAAAGGCTCTTGGCATAGCTACTCCATCTAATGTGTCACTCTGGAATTTTGGAGTTGCAGCTGAACTCTCTGCCTCATCTTTGCTATCTCCAAATAGGCATTTTAATATTTTTATATATCTAGCCTTTCCATTACTCTTTTCACGTTTATACATAAGAGCTACATAAGGTGCTCTATCATTAGATTCATACACAATTTCACCATTGTTTAGTTTATGTCCTAATAGATCTGTTACAACTGATAGTGGTAACGTGCTTACTCCTAAAGAAACTTTAACTTCACCTAATACCTGTGAATATTCCTGAATTATACCATCTGCATAAAATGAAGCCCTTCCTGTTGTTGCGTCAACACTTAATTTAACTACTCCTGGTATTGGTTTTGGTGCAGCATACTGCACCCCACTCTTATCATCACCTGATAATACTGCATAATACAAATTGTCTACATTAATAAAATTACTCATTAAAACTCACTCCTTATTTTTTTATATTTTTTTCTTAAACCCAATAGAATTACTTTGATTTTAAGATGGACTTCTAATCCGAATTATCATGATTATCACCTCCTAAAACAATTTTATTTATGGTTCTATAATATAAAACCATACTATAGTATTTTTAAAGAATTTGACTTCACTCATTACAGTATATAAATTGTTTCCATCTTGTATTTTTACGTTTGTTAGTGAAATACAATCGTGGCTAAAACTTTCTAAAAATCCCTCATATATTATTCCATCAGTAGATTTTAACTTTACTTCGCACATGCTACTTCCCCCCTTCCTGCCCTTATCTTGTCTATTTGAAATTCTAATGTTTTTAGCCTTTTAATCTCTGAATAATTTAATATCAGAGCTGACACATCCTGTACAAAACCCCTTACCCTTAACTTATCAATACATTTTTTATGATAATAAACTTTTATATTATAATCATATTTACCACCATAAAAATTTCCAATTACAAAACTAGCTGCACTCATATCAATAAGTTTTATTACAACCTGATCATTGGAACCTATTACTTCTATTAACTTTTCTAAACTTGTTTTTTGCTTTAAATAAATTTCTTTACCTCCTAACCACACTCTAATCATTTTTGCACCCTCTTTTTAAGAAAAAAATAAAACCTGCATTTTCATGCTGGTTTCTTAAAAATAGTTAGAGCACTGACAATTGCCAGTGCTCTAACTGTTTTTCTTTCGCTATAGCTATATTATATCAGGTTGTAAATCAAATTCACTGCACACTTTATGCAAATTTTAATATATAACTTCAATTCCAAACAACTGAATTGCAAACTTTCTTATTGCTTTTGATTTATCAGAATAAAATTTCCTCTCACTACAATTTAACTTTTCATAAACACAAAAGTCTCTGAGTCCATCTATGTAATAATAAGTTAACAATTCCCTTTCATACTGTGGAAGCTTACCTAGAGCTAAAACTATTTGCCCTGTCGATTCTATTGTTTTTTGCAATTTATTTTTATATTTATCCAGAATAAAAATTTTGTTAACTAGTTCATCATCAGGTCTATTTTTATTAGAACCAGTTGGCATGTCCGAATAATGAACTTCCTTAACATTTAGTAGTTCCTCTTCTATTTCCTCTATTTCTTCTTTTAAATTTCTCTCTGATATTTTTAAATCTGAATAACTCTTTAAATACTCGCTTGCTTCCCTTACATAATCCATATTACCCCTCCAAACAATAAAGGCACTGATTCTCATCTCAGCGCCTTGAATATTTCTTATTACGTTATAACTAATTATATCACGCTTGAAATCAAATTCACTGCACTATTTCTGCATTTAAGTATTACACTGCAATCCTTATATGAAATAAATTAATTGCAAATTTCCTGATTACTCTTGCCTTGTCTTCATAAAATTTTCGCTCACTACACTTTAATTTTTTATATATTAAATCATTTCTTAAATCATTAATATAATAAAGAATCAATATATTTTTCTCATACGCACTTAAATCATTGAGTGCATTGGAGATTTCCATCATAGTTTTCTTTGTACTACTCAGATTAATCTCCATCCTTTTTATTTTAAAAACTTTGTTAAATATAAAATCACTATTATGCATACTCTCTTCTTTTCTAAATATGCTTAATTCAGATTTAGTTGTATCTATTTCATCCTCTAGATTTTCCTGCGCCACTTTTAAATCTAAATATATACTTAAATATTTACTAGCTTCATTAATATACTCCATATACAATCACCCTTTATATTTATTATTTAATATATACATAATGTATCTTTATATACATTATAGTATACGTTATGTATACATTGCAATATATAAAGTCAATAATATTAAAAAAAATATAATTTTTTTCCTGTGTTCGCATACTGTTCGCTTTTATTTGATTTAAATTTAGTCTACAATTAGTAGTATAAACCTACTTAGAAAGGATGTTATTAATGATTAATATAGGTAAAAATCTAAGAGAATATAGAGAGAAATCCGGCGTTACACAGCAACAAGTTGCAGATGAAATTGGCGTTAGCAAAGGAGCCATTGGGCACTGGGAAAATAATATTCGTTCTGTTAATCTGGTTATAATTGAAAGATTAGCTAAACTTTACCATACTACAGTAAGTAACCTTATTGGAGACGAGAACTACGAAATTAAATCTTTAGATAACGTGAATCTATTGGATAAAATAATATTAGATTTAGCAAATGAAGGTTACTTCAAAAATGATGAAAGCTTTGAAGATCTTGATAAATCTCATAGGCAAATATTAGTTGGTGCCCTTGATAGCCACATAAAAAAAATACTAAACAAATAAGTAAATATTATTTAGCATTTTTACCATCTTCAAATCCAATTTTATATATATGTTCTAACTGAATATTCTTAATAGTTTCAACAGATTTTTCTAGTTCTAGAAACAATAGTTGTTGACTTAATGACATTGTTTTTTCAAGTGCATTACATTGATAAATCGCACTTTCATAAATTTCTTTGTCTTCTATGTGTTCATTTATCTTATCTATATACGTTTCATATATTGTTTTATGTACATTATCCTCCATATAAAATTCATCCCCTCGTAAATCCTAATTATAAATACATTATATTCCTCAATATACCAGTTTTCAACGAATATTTACGTATTGATATATATCCTTTTTATTTAATCTTATAATTACTGTTTATTATAGGACTTATTGTGTTGCTCTTTTACTGCTTAAAAGCGATTTCTCCTACTGTCTCATCTACACTTTTATATAATTCCTTTCAATATGGACACTATGTCCATATTTATCTGTTAATTACGTACATTTGGTTCATTGAATGAAATTTTGAAATAAATTATAATTAAAATAGCGATTATTTATTAATATGATAATAAACATTCTGTTTTTTTATCATATTATACATATATATTGATTTTATTTAAATTATAGGGGGTTTTAAATTTGTACCAATCGATTATAAGGCTAAGAATGAGTTCTAGTGATGCTCACTATGGTGGAAATTTAGTAGATGGAGCAAGAATACTTGCTCTATTCGGTGATATAGCAACAGAGCTTTTAATTGAATATGATGGAGATGAGGGGCTTTTTAAAGCTTATGAAAGTATTGAATTCATAGCACCTGTTTTTGCTGGTGATTTCATAGAAGCTAGTGGACAAATCGTAAAATCAGGAAATACTTCTCGAACCATGACATTTGAGGCAAGAAAAATCGTATCACCAAGACCTGACATTAACGATTCTGCTGCTGATCTTTTAAATAAGGCTATTGTTGTTTGTAAAGCAAAAGGCACTTGTGTTGTCCCAAAAGATAAACAAAGAAAAAAATAATCTTGGAGGCCAAAAATGTGGAAAATTTAATTATTACAGCAGCAATATGTGGTGCCGAGGTAACTAAGAATCAAAATCCAAATGTTCCTTATACCGTGGATGAAATTATAAATGAGGCTAATCTAGCCTATAAAGCAGGTGCCAGCATAATCCATCTACACGTAAGAGAAAATGATGGCACTCCTACCCAGGATTATCATATATTTAAAAAATGTATTGATGGTATTAAAGAGTGTTGCAAAGATGTAATTATTCAGCCATCTACCGGTGGTGCTGTAGGCATGAGTAATGATGAAAGATTAAGCCCTCTAAAATTAAAACCTGAAATTGCAACTCTGGATTGCGGAACATTAAATTTTGGAAAAGATGAAATATTTTTAAATACACAAAACACCATTATATATTTTGCTGAAAAAATGCAGCAACTAAATATAAAACCTGAAATAGAAGTTTTTGATAAGGGAATGATTGATACTGCTTTAAGGCTTCTCAAAAATGGAACTTTAAAATCACCTCTTAAATTTAATTTTGTTTTAGGGGTACCTGGTGGAATAAATGCAAGCCTAAGAGATTTAGCTTTCTTAGTTGGAAGTATCCCTTTTGATTCAGTTTATACTGTAACTGGTATAGGCAGGCACCAGTTTAATATGGCAACAATTGCTATAGCTAGTGGCGGACACGTGCGTGTAGGTTTTGAAGATAATCTTTATATAAAGCGAGGTATTCTGGCAAGTTCAAATGCTGATATGGTTAAAAAAGTTGTTCATATTGCAAATATTCTTGGAAGAAATATTGCTACTCCAAATGAGGCAAGAAAAATTTTAAATATCAAGGAGGAAAACTGATGAAATCATCTAAATATGGTATTCATAGAGTTATAGTACCTAAAGGTACACTTCCACAGGCTGCTCTTAAAATATCAAATGATATGAATATAACTAGCAATGAAATTCTAATTAAGGTTCAAGCTCTTAATATAGATTCTGCAAGCTTTTCACAAATGGAAAAAGCTGCTCATGGGGATTTAGAAATAATTAAGACTACTATTATGGATATTGTAAATAAAAGTGGTAAAATGCAAAATCCCGTTACAGGTTCAGGTGGAATGCTTATTGGAACAATAGAAGAAATTGGTTCGGATTTAATAGGAAGAAGTGATCTTAAAGTTGGAGACAAAATAGCTACCTTAGTATCATTGTCACTAACTCCTTTAAAAATAGAAAAAATCACCGCTATTTATAAGGACATTGACAGAGTAGAAATAGAAGGAAAAGCTATTCTCTTTGAAAGCGGTAAATGCATTAAACTTCCTAGCGATTTAAGTGAAAATCTTGCTCTTGCAGTACTAGATGTGGCTGGTGCACCAGCTCAGGTATCAAAGCTTGTAACTGAAGGTGACAATGTGCTTATTCTAGGAGCCTTCGGTAAATCTGGAATTTTATGCTCCTATGAAGCTAAAAAAAGAGCTGGCAAAACTGGGAAAGTTGTTGGACTTGTTGCCTTTGAAAAAGACAAAGAAGATCTAATTAAAACAGGATTTTGTGATGAAGTTATTTTAGCCGATGCTACAAATTCCATAAAAGTCTTAGATAGTGCTCTTTTTGCTAGTGGTGGAAAAGAATACGATATTGCAATTAATTGCGTAAATGTTACTAATACTGAAATGTCCACTATTCTACCTGTAAGAGATGAGGGCATCGCTTATTTTTTCTCAATGGCTACAAGTTTTACTAGAGCTGCTCTTGGTGCTGAAGGTGTTAGTAAAGATATAAAACTCTATATTGGAAATGGCTATACAAAGGGTCATGCACAAATTGCCCTGGATGAACTTCGTGAATCCAGCATACTTCGAAAGATTTTTGAAACAAGATATGCTTAACCCAATTTTTTGTGAAAGGAGATTATTGTAATGATTAGTGGCAAGCGTTATGAACTATTTAAAGATGTACCGTTAAGCGATTGGAACGATTGGAAATGGCAACTAAAAAACAGAATAGAAGATATCGACCAGCTTAAAAAATATCTAAATCTTACAAAAGAAGAAGAGGATGGTGCAAAAAAATGTCTTGGCAAGTTCAGAATGGCCATAACCCCATATTATTTATCATTAATAGATGCTAATGATAAACATGATCCTATAAGAAAGCAGGCGGTTCCTACCATAGATGAATTAAATATATCCAGTGCAGATCTTTTAGATCCCCTTCACGAAGATGGTGATTCCCCTGTACCTGGTTTAACTCACAGATATCCTGACAGAGTATTATTACTTATAACTGATCAATGTGCAATGTATTGTAGACATTGTACTCGTAGAAGATTTGCAGGCACCAAAGATAAATGTCTTCCCATGGCTCAAATTGAAAAATGTATTGAATATATTGCCTTAAATCCTTCTATACGTGATGTTCTTCTCTCTGGAGGCGACGCCCTTTTAATTAGCGACGAAAACTTGGAATATATAATAAAAAGGCTGAGAGAAATTCCCCATGTAGAAATAATTCGAATAGGTTCAAGAGTTCCTGTTGTTATGCCTCAAAGAATAACTGATGATCTTGTAAATATGCTAAAAAAATATCATCCAATTTGGTTAAACACACATTTTAATCACCCAAATGAAATCACAGAAGAATCAAAAAAAGCCTGCGAAAAATTAGCTGATGCTGGCATTCCCCTTGGAAATCAATCCGTTTTGTTAAAAGGTGTTAATGATTGCGTCCATGTAATGAAAAAATTAGTAAACGAACTAGTTATGATAAGAGTTAGACCATATTATATATATCAATGTGATCTTTCCATGGGACTTAGTCATTTTAGAACTTCTGTATCTAAAGGCGTAGAAATTATTGAAGGTCTTCGTGGTCATACGTCAGGATACTGTGTTCCAACCTTTGTAGTGGATGCTCCCGGTGGTGGTGGAAAAATACCTATAATGCCAAATTACGTAATAAGTCAAAGTAATGATAAAATCATCCTTAGGAACTTTGAAGGAGTTATAACCTCATACCAAGAACCTAAAAATTATAATCCAGATTGTCACTGTGATGTATGTACTGGACGAAAAAAGGTTCACAAAATTGGAGTTTCTGGCCTTTTAAATGGAGAAAATATTACTATTGAATCTGGAAATTCTGAAAGAAAATCTAGAGAAAAATGTTTTTCTGGCGAGCCTGAGCTTAATCCTAAAACCGTAAAAGCATGACGATGTCTAAAGTATTAACTGATCTTATTAACAAAGTATATAGCTATAATACTTTATCCATTATAGGACTTGAAAAAAATACTGGTAAAACAACTACTCTAAACTTCCTTATAAGAACTTTAAAAAATATAACCCTTGGCATTACCTCTATAGGCATGGATGGTGAAGATAAGGATACTATATATGGAACTAATAAACCAAAGATATACATTGATAAAGGAACCCTAGTTGCTTCGGCAAAAACTAGCCTACTTCTAAGTGATGTCACTTTTGAAATACTAGAAGTATTAGATATAAATACGCCTCTTGGCTCCATAATAATTGCAAAGAGTGTAAGCCCAGGTTTTGCACAGATATCTGGTGCTTCCACTAAAAATGGAACAAAAAAAGTTATATGTGCCATGGAGAAATATGGTGCTAATTTAAGCCTTGTGGATGGTGCTCTTTCACGAAAAACCTTTGCAGATCCACTTATTACTGATGCCTCAATCTTATGCATTGGAGCTGCATTCTCTGAGAACACTAATACTCTTGTAAACGAAACTTTAAAATTAATATGTTTCTATTCTCTACCAGAAGCTGAGGATAAAACCAAAGAGCTTTATAAAAATAATATGGAGCAAGCCAGGCTCCTCTTTGTATATAAAAATAAAATAATAAAGAGTAAAGCAAAAACCAACCTAGGTTCTTCAAAGGAAATCATATCCAATTTCAGTGATGACTTAAGATATGTTTTTATAAAAGGCGCTATTACAAATTCACTTTTCATAGATATATTAAATTCACAGTTCAATGTGAGTAATGTGATATTTATAATTGAGGATGGTACAAAATTATTTTTAGATATGGGCAGTTATTCTAGATTTCTAGATAAGGGTGGACAATTTCAGTGCTTAAAGAAAATAAATATAATTGGTATAAGCATAAATCCAAAGTCTATCTCTGGATATTCCTTAGACTATAAAGCTATTGAATCTAGATTAAAACGTAGCATAAATATCCCTGTTTTTAATGTTTTAAATCAGCAATAGGATGTGATTTATATGATAGATTTAGATAAAAAAAGTTTAGAAAAGATTGGTTTCTTTAATGTATTGGATAGCATGTGTATTTCTACTGTTTTCGGACATAGCCTAATCTATAACCTAAAACAAATTACAGATATAAATACCCTTAGCACTGAATATGATAACGTAGAAAAATGTATTACAAAGGTTAGAAATGATAAATTTTATAATAATTTCACTGATCTATTGGGGAGATTTAGAGACATTAGAAATACATTTACAAAATGTAGCCTAGGAGAAGTGCTGGATGAGGTTGAACTTTATGAAATCAAAAATTTCACCTTACTATCCATGGAATTAAAACAAATATATGAAAACAGTAACCTTTTACTTACGGGCATTACTTTATTTGATCTTTCAGCTGTTTATAAAAAACTTAATCCTCATAAAAGTGAAACGAACAGTTTTTATATTTATAATGACTATTCTCAGTTTCTCATAAAAGTGCGAATCAAAAAAGCTTCCATAGATAAATTACTTTTTAAAGAAAAGGATTTAAATAAACAAAAGGAACTTTTGAGAGAAAGAGCATCTATGATAAATGAAGAAAAATCAGAAGAATTTAAAATAAGGAAAATGTTATCATCGGAAATTTTAAAATATACAGAGAAATTATTGGATTTCACTTCAAACATAGGAAAACTGGATATTCTATTTTCCAAAGCTAAGCTTGCCATAGACTATGACATGTGCCGCCCAATTGCTAGGAGTAAAAATACAATAAGGATGAAAAATGGAGTTCATCCAATTATAAAAAATGAGGTTACAAAACGTGGCGGGATTTTTTATCCCATCTCCATTGAAGTCTCTCTTGGCAGTTCTGTAATTACTGGTGCAAATATGGGTGGTAAAACTGTAATTCTAAGCGTCATTGCCCTTAATTGCATTCTGGCTAGCCTAGGATTTTTCTCATTTGCTGAAACTTTTGAATTTTTTCCTTTTGACTTTATCTATTTTTTATATGAAGATTCTGTCTCACCTCAAACGGGTCTTAGCAGTTTTGGTAGTGAAATAGTTCAGGTAAAGAAAGCACTTGAAAAGCTTAAATATGAAAATGGAATCTTACTAATTGATGAGTTTGCAAGAGGGACTAATCCAGTGGAAGGCAGTAATTTGACTAAAGCTTTGGTCTCTTACTTAAACAAATTTTCTTCGGTATCCGTGTTAACAACTCACTACGATGGAGTTTGCACCCTTGCAAAAAAACATTATCAAGTAAAAGGGCTTAAAAATATAGATTTTACTGCCCTTAAAATTTCTTATACATCGGATGAAAATTATCTTAAAATTATAAATAACCTTATGGATTACACTTTAGAGAAAATGGATAAAAATGCTGTAGTTCCTAGAGATGCACTTAATATATGTTCACTTATAGGCATTGATAGCGAAATTATAAAAATTGCTGAGAAAATGTATACAGGGAGGCAAAAAAATGAAAAGCAAACTGAATCTTAATTTTGAAATAGCAAATAGGGCAAGAGCTTGTGCTCATAATATATCTTTAGAAGTTCAAAATTTTATAGATAAACATACCACTGTTTCAGTTGAAAGAACCATATGTAGACTATTTGGCATTGATGGAGTAGATAAAAACGGTGTTCCTCTTCCAAACATTGTTGTAGACAATGTTTATAGTAAAAATGCTCTATCAAAAGGTATAGCCTATTATTTAAGTAATGCTATGCTAATTACTGGACTTACCCCAGAAGAAATAGCTAAAGAAGTTTCCATGGGACGCATAGATCTTACTGAGTTTAAATCAATAGATGAGATAGATACAATTCAGAATGCAATAAAAACAGCTGATAATGCAATAAAAATAATAAAGGATAATAAAGAAATTAGGGATAAGACTTTAGAACTTTATGGCGACAAAGAAGGTCCTTATTTATACGTAATTGTAGCAACTGGAAACATATATGAGGATATAACCCAAGCTGTTGCCGCTGCAAAACAAGGTGCAGATATTATCGCCGTAATAAGAACCACAGGACAAAGTCTTCTTGATTATGTTCCCTATGGCGCCACTACTGAAGGCTTTGGTGGAACCTATGCTACCCAAGAGAATTTTAGACTAATGAGAAGCGCACTAGACGACGTAGGTCATAAGCTAAAAAGATATATAAGGCTTTGTAATTATTGCTCCGGTCTATGTATGAGTGAAATCGCAGCTATGGGAGCTTTTGAAAGACTTGATGTAATGCTTAATGATGCCCTATACGGTATACTTTTCAGAGATATAAACATGAAAAGGACCTTAGTTGATCAATATTTTTCAAGAGTTATAAATGGCTATGCAGGAGTGATAATAAACACAGGTGAAGACAATTATCTGACTACTTCTGACGCCTTTGAAGAAGCTCATACTGTACTTGCTTCTCAATTTATAAATGAGCAATTTGCACTTATGGCTGGTCTTAAAGAAGAACAAATGGGTCTTGGTCATGCATTTGAAATGGACCCAGACATGGAAAATGCTTTTGTTTACGAATTATCCCAGGCCCAAATGGCTAGAGAAATCTTTCCTAAGGCTCCTTTAAAATATATGCCTCCAACAAAATACATGACAGGAAATATATTTAAAGGACAGGTCCAAGACACCTTATTTAACATGGTATCAGTTATGACAAACCAAAAGATTCACCTTTTAGGCATGCTTACTGAAGCACTTCATACCCCTTTTATGTCTGACAGGGCACTCTCTATTGAAAATGCTTCTTATGTGTTTAACTCAATGAAAAACCTAGGTGATGAAATAGAGTTTAAAGAGAATGGTTTAATCCAAAAGAGAGCAGATTTTGTACTAAATGAAGCCTATAACCTTTTAATGGATATTGAGAGAGATGGGCTATTTAATACGCTTGAAAAAGGAGCTTTTGGAGGAATTAAAAGATCAAGAGATATGGGTAAAGGTCTTGATGGCGTTATTGTAAAAGATGATGAATATTTTAATCCATTTTTAGAATTAATGAAGGAATCATCTAAGAAATAACAAATAGAAAGGAAGGTTATTATGAGCGGTGGATTATATTCTCTGGAAAAAAAAGAATTTGATAAAACACTCCAATTAAAATCTGTTAAACCTTATGGTGACACTATGAATGATGGCAAAGTGCAAGTTAGTTTTACACTTCCCCTAGAAGATTCTGAGAGATCTACAGAAGCAGCTAGACTTCTAGGGGAAAAAATGGGCCTTACGTCTCCAGATGTAGTTTGCCACAAGAAACTAGATAAAGATTTCACTTTTTATATTGTGTATGGAAGCCTTAATTGCAGCGTAGATTATACTTCTATAAATATCAAGACTCAAGATGCCAGTGCTATGACCATGGCTGAAACAGATGAGTATATTAGAACTAATATAAAACGGAAAGTCATTATAGTTGGTGCAAGCACGGGAACAGATGCCCATACTGTTGGTATAGATGCAATAATGAACATGAAGGGTTATGCTGGTCATTATGGAATTGAACGTTATGCTATGATTGAAGCCTATAATCTTGGAAGCCAAGTTGAAAATGAAGACTTTATAAAAAAAGCTCTTGAATTAAACGCAGATGTACTTTTAGTTTCTCAAACAGTAACTCAAAAAGATGTTCACATTAAAAACCTAACAAATTTAGTTGAGCTTCTTGAAGCTGAAAACCTGAGAGATAAATTTGTCCTTATATGTGGAGGCGCAAGAATAACTCAAAGGCTAGCAAAAGAACTTGGATATGATGCTGGTTTTGGTCCTGGGAAATTTGCAGATGATGTGGCAACTTTTGCAGTTACTGAAATGGTTAATAGACATTTCTAGGGAGCGGTGCCTCCCTTTATTTTTTTGTATAATTAATATATAATATCAGTAATCACTATAGGCATCTTCAAAAAAATAGCTAGTCAGTATGCTAGTCTATTTTCTTTCATATGCCTTAATTAAGGGGGATAATACCTTGGCCTTTCTTGTTCGAAATATTATAGAAAATAACCTTCTTGAAGGTGCAACAATTGTAGCTGGAATAGATGGCAGTGATAATGAGCTGTTGTGGATAAATCTAATGGAAATATTAGACGCTTTAGATTCTCTTCAAAAAGGAGAACTTTTAATCACAACTGGTTATGAAATGGATAATGAAAAACTTTATAAAGATATAATTTTAAGACTTAAAGCCAAGGGCCTTGCTGGACTTGCTATACAAACTGGATACTACATATCTGAAATCCCAAAATATATTATAGATGCTGCAAATAAATATAATTTCCCTGTAATTAATTTGCCACAAACTCTCACTTTTTCATACATAACCCGAACTTTGATTGATAACATAAATCTACAACTTAACCTAAATGGTGATTCGGATTTTGTAAACCTTAAAAACAAACTCGAGGTAATTTTGAAAGATATTTCTAATGGTACAAATAAAATGCTAAATACCGAAACACTTTATCCAATGCACCTTTTTTTACTTACCATTTCCTCTAATGATAAAAATATAGTGACAAATGATATTGTTGTAAAAAGCGTAGATAAAATAAAAGCTTATTTTTCTAGTATAAACTGCACCACAAAAATAGAATTGTCAGGTAAAAAGATATTATATATAGTTTCCTTAAATCATGATTTTTCCCTTAAAAATCTATATTTTGATCTTTCAAAAATACTTACAAACTTATCTAAAGAATTTAATATGACTTTTTTAATCGGTACCAGTGTTTTAATTAGCGTTAATAACTTAATAGTTTCGTTTAATGATGCACTGGCGAGCCAGCAAATATTAATGAAACTTGGTGGCTTGAAGGGCATTTGCTCATTTGAAGATATAGAGTTGTTTAAAATGTTTGAGATATTGCATCACAGTGACCAGGATCTTAAATTTGCCTATGAAACATTAGGTCCTGTTCTGGACTATGATGCTTTACATAAAAGCTCTTACCTTGAAACACTTAATCTCTATTTAATTAATGAATGTAGCACTGCTGAGACTTGTAGCAAATTATTTATACATAGACATACATTAAAAAATAGACTAGACAAAATAAGTGAACTCTGCAATATAAACTTTAAAAGTCATTATTCTAGAATGATTTTTTCAATGGCAATATTTATTTATGAACACTGCACCTAGCCAGTGAAAAGTTAATGACCATCTTCTACCTAAACAGAAAATCCAATAAAAATATGGCTGCAAATAGATTGGTTTACACAAACTAATTGCAGCCATATTTTATATAGAAAATATTTTACATTTCATTATTTGAATGTATTGCTGCTTTCACTTTATCTGCATGGCCCTTGAACAATACAGATATAACTAAAGCTGCTGCTAAAATACACCCTAGAACTGTTAAGTCTTTAGCTAGTAATCCATAATCTACTGATGTTGCTGAGATTACTTCTCTAAGTGCAGATACACAATAGGTAAATGGCATAAATGGATTTAGAACTTTAAATAACTTTGGTACAACCTCTAATGGGAATGTACCTGCACATGCAGTTAATTGAAGAATTAATAGCACTATTGCCAGTGCCCTTCCTACTTGCCCTAGCAAGAATACAAGACATTGAATTATGGCTATAAAAGTAAAGGACATAAATATGTTAAATACATAATATAGCACTATATTAGTAGGATGTAATCCCAAGGTTAAAACTACTGTACTTACAAGTAGTGCTTGTAGTGTACCTATAAAACCATAGGATATATACTTCCCTGCAACTAATGATAATGAGCTTGCACTTATATCATCATCCACTTTATCAGTTATAACAAAGAACATCATAAGAGCTCCTACCCATAATGAAAGTGGTATAAAGTATGGTGCAAAACCTGTACCGTAATTTTTAACTGGATTTACAGGTTGTTCCTTTATACTTAATGGATCTGAAATAAATGCACCCATGGCTTTGCTACTGTTTATAAGATTTTTATTTAATTTTACTGAACCATCGTTTAAGCCAGTATAAAGTGTACCTGAACCATCATACAGCTTGTTCATACCGTCAGACAGTGTACTTGAACCATCATACAATTTATTTGTTCCATCAGCTAACTGAGGTACACTACCGTTCAAAGTACCTAACCCATTCTTTAATTGCACAGTACCATCTGATAAGGTATTTACACCTGAAACTAAACTATTTGACCCACTATAAAGCTTACTTCCACCAGCCTTTAATGCTGTAATTCCTGCTGCTAATCCTTTATTAGGATCTGGATTTGTTATTCCATTATATATGGAAGTTACTCCTGAAACTAAACTTGGCTGTTTAGTTGTTCCTGCATTTACTGATGCATTTAATGTTCCTACACCTACAGCTAAGCCCGTTTTAGAATCTGTTATTCCCTTAAATATTGATGTAACTCCTGAAACTAAACTTGGCTGTTTAGTTGTTCCTGCATTTACTGACGCATTTAATGTTCCTACGCCCACAGCTAAGCCTGTTTTGGAATTTGTTATTCCATTATCTATTGAAGCTATAGCCGTTTTTAAGCTAGGATGAGTAGCATCAGTATTTACGTTTACTGCGTTGTTTAAACCTGTTGTCATTGCATCAACGCTCGGTATTAGTGCCATTATTTGTGTTAAATCATTATTCTTTTGAGTTGCATCCGTAGTACTTACATACTCTTCTTGCAAAGACTTTAATTTATTTGTTAGCGAAGCATCACTTTCTAATGTATTGGAAATATTATTTGTTCCTCCACTTACTGCGGCATCTACTGATGTTATACCTGCAACTAAACTTGGTTGTCCATTAGTTCCCACATTTACCGCTGTGTTTAGTGTAGACACTCCTGGTGCTAATTGTTGTGTTATTCCATTATTTAATAATGTTATCCCAGCAACTAAACTCGCTTGTCCATTAGTGCCCGCATTTACCGCTGTGTTTAGTGTAGACACTCCTGGTGCTAACTGCTTTGTTATTCCATTGTACAAAGAAGTTATTCCACTATTTAAACTTGGTTGTCCATTAGTTCCCACATTTACCGCTGTGTTTAGACCCGCAAGCCCACTATTAATAGTTCCAATACCCGAATTAAGTTGATTAACTCCACTCTTTAATCCTGTAGGACTACCAGTTGAATCAACAGCAGTGGTATCCACCCCATTTTCTAAAGCAACTGATCCATCAGATAATTTTTGAATCCCATTTGCTAAATCTGGAATTTTATTTTTGATTTGACCAATACCATCTTTAAGTTGATCTCCTCCATCTTTAGCAGAACCTAGTCCATCTTTAAGATCACTACTTCCTTTTGCTGCCTTAGTAAATCCATCTTTAACTTCATAAAGACTATCAAATGTTTGAGTTGCATATTCGTTAGTAATAGTTTTTACTATAGTTGCTTTTAATTGTACCTCAACTTTTCCATTAATCTGTGCTGCTAAAAAATTCCTTTTTTCATTAGCAGAAAAGGTAATATTAGCTTGCACTGGTTTCCCATTTTTTGCACTTAGTACTTCATTGGAAAAATTTTCTGGGATGATAAATTCTGCATAATATTTACTTCCCTTAACACCTTTGTCAGCTTCATCCTTAGTTACAAATCTCCAACCTAATTGCTTATCTTCCTTAAGCTTATTAACTAAGTTTTTCCCATAATTCACTGATTCGGCGTCTTTTTCACCGCCTTTATCAAGATTTACTACCGCTACAGGCATATCCTGTAGTCTGCTGTATGGATCCCAAAACGCTGCAAGGTAAAGCAAACTATACAGCAGGGGTATCACAATAATACCTATAACAGATACTCTAACAATTCTGTTAGTTAACATGCTCTTAAAATCTCTCCAAGCTATTCTAAGAAAATTCATAAATCCACCTCTATAATTATTTTTAGTCATACAAAAACAATGAAATTGATATTATAAGAAATATAAACTGACTGGTCAGTTATATTAAAACTCTTTTTTAACTATATGTCAATAGTTTGTATATCATATTTGTAATTTTTGTATTTATATAAAAAAAACATGCACATAATTGATATACACTCACAGAAAAGACCTGTTTGAAATGTATTCTAATTATATATGCATGTTTGCTTTAGGCATCATCAGTTATAACTTTTTATTGTATCTAAATGTTTACATTAAACACTTAAACCATGTAAAATATACGACATTACTTTCTCGATAACTTCATCTACGTCACTGTTCTCACCGTTTATTAACTCAAATACGGCAGCAGAGCACATGGTTCCAAAAAATGTATATGCCATAAAGGAAGTTTCTGCTTCCTTTATATAGCCTACTTTAATAGCCTCTTTAAGATAATTCTCTATATGATTGATATAATCTCTTATAGCCGCTCTAAGCTCTGACTGCCTAAGTTCTTGGCCCCACAGTTGGCTCATTACAACCTTAAAAAAATCTCTATTGTTATATACCATCCCAAGTTGAACTTTGCAGATAGCTCTTAATTTTTCAACAGGACCCTCTTCAACTTTTGTAACTGTATCTATTTGTTCCCTTATAATATTCATTCCTTCTGAAACAATATATTTGAAAATCTCTTCTTTACTTTTAAAATGATAATATAAGGTACCTTTAGCCACACCAGCACTTATGGCAATTTCATCCATGGTAGCACCTGTATAACCCCTATTTGAAAAAATCTTTATTGCAGCTTCAAAAATGGCATTTTTTGTTTTGTTCATAATATCACTCCATATAATTTGAACTGTAGTTCTTAAATTTCATCTATTCTAATAGCAAAACCCATTTGCCTAAAACAATAATGACCAGTCAGTACAATATCGCTTTATAGTCATTATTATACTATTATAATAATATAAAACAATAGTTTTTTAAAGTTATTTTACGCATTTCAAAAAAGACTAGCATAATGCTAGTCTTTTCCTTGGTAAAACTCATATATTAATTAATCTTCCCATCACTAATTCTTATTATTCGTTGTGCATATTTTGCCATTTCTTTATCGTGAGTTATTAGCATCAACGTTTTACCTTGATTATTTAATCTTGTTAAGATATTCATTATCTCTTTTCCAGACTTACTGTCCAGGTTTCCAGTGGGCTCATCTGCAAGTATTATTTCAGGTTCTCCAGCGATTGCTCTTGCAATCGCAGTTCTTTGTTGCTGACCTCCTGACATCTCACTAGGTTTATGTTTCATTCTTTCTATGATACCAACCATCTCAATAGATTTCATAGTTTTTTCGTATCTCTCATTGTTATTTAAACCTCTATACACTAATGGAAGCTCCACATTTTCAAAAGCTGTAAGTCTTGGTAGCAAGTTAAATCGTTGAAATACAAATCCTATTTTACAGTTCCTGATTTCTGCT
Source organism: Clostridium akagii DSM 12554 (assembly GCF_000686725.1). Classification (GTDB taxonomy): domain Bacteria; phylum Bacillota; class Clostridia; order Clostridiales; family Clostridiaceae; genus Clostridium_I; species Clostridium_I akagii. Next base: position 36,507 of record NZ_JMLK01000020.1, read on the forward strand.
AATCTACTATCATTTAACTTCGCCACATTTTCATCATCAATGTAATATTCTCCACTATCTGGAGTATCAAGACAACCAATTATATTCATTAAGGTGGTTTTCCCTGAACCTGAAGGACCAATTATGGCTACAAATTCACCTGAATATAACTTTAAGTTTATATCTTTTAATGCATAAAATTTTTCACGTCCTATTGCATAGCTTTTATTTATGTTTTTTAGGGCAATCACAATATCCACTCCTACTCATTTATATGTAAACCATTATAAATAAATGTAGTCAATGCATTATATTAGTACATTATATGTTTTATAAAAATATAAATGCAAGAAAACTAATATTGTCATATACCCTTTAACACCTGCTATTTTTTCAATAACAGTTTTGATTTCTCCACTATATTATCAACTGTAAACCCAAATTTTTCAAACAGAATTTTTCCTGGTGCAGATGCACCAAAATGATCTATACTTATAACTTTACCATCAATTCCAGAGTATTTATGCCATCCAAATGAACTACCCGCTTCAACAGCAATTCTTTTTCTCACGTTGCTAGGCATTACACTTTCTTTATACTCATCACTCTGTGCATCAAATATTTCAAAACATGGAACATTAATAACTCTAGCCTTAATGCCAATTTTATCAAGTTCACTTGCTGCTTTATATATTAATTCAACCTCGGAACCTGATGCCATTAAAAGTAGATCCGGTTCGCTTTTATCTGTGTCTTTTAATATATATGCCCCTTTATTTAATTGATCTCCTGTTTCCTTATATAAAGGTAATGTTTGTCTTGAAAGAATTAATGCTGTGGGTCCATCATCTTTAGCAAGTGCGTACATCCAAGCTTCTGCAGTTTCCTTAGCATCAGCTGGTCTTATAACCATTAAATTGGGGATACTCCTAAGTGAAGCTAACTGTTCAACAGGTTCATGGGTAGGTCCATCTTCTCCAACACCTATACTGTCATGGGTCAAAACATAAATTACCGGTAATCCCATAATAGCTGACATCCTCATTGCACCTTTCATATAATCACTAAAAACAAAGAACGTAGATACAAATATTTTAAGTCCACCGTGAATACTGATTCCATTAGCAATAGCCGCCATAGCATGTTCTCTTACTCCAAAATGAAAGTTTTTCCCACCGTGATTTTCTTTAGAAAAATCTCCTTCTCCCTCCATATATGTTTTATTTGATGGAGATAAATCTGCAGAACCACCTATAATATTGGGTATTAGTTTCGCCAGTTTGTTTATTGTTATATAAGATGCCATTCTTGTGGCTATGGGCTTTTCAAATTCCTTTAATCTTTCAATATTGATTGGCTTTTCTGAGATTTTACCACTCATCCACATATTAAATTCCTTTGAAAGTTCAGGATAATCCATGTCATAAGCCTTTCTCAGCTCATTCCAATTATTTTCTTCTTCTTGTAATCTTACCTGAATAGCATTTATGTGTTCTTTTACTTGTGAAGGAACATAAAACTTTTCTTTGTAATCCCAATCTAAATTCTTTTTTGTGCTTTTTATTCCTTCTTTACCTAAGGGTTCTCCGTGGACTGCTGAAGTTCCAGCCTTTGGTGCCCCATAACCTATAATAGTATTAATTTTTATGAGGCTTGGTTTACTCTTTTCAAGTTTTGCTTTATGAATAGCACTATTAATTTCTTCAATATCATTACCATCTTCAACTTCAATGGTTTGCCATCCATAAGCTTTAAATCTAGCTGTAACATTTTCTCTAAAAGCTATATCTGTACTTCCTTCTATTGATATATTATTTGAATCATAAAGAAGTATAAGTTTTTCGAGTCCTAGTGTCCCAGCTAGAGATGCTGCTTCGCTGGAGATTCCTTCCATCATGCACCCATCCCCTGCTAAAACATAAGTATAATGATCTACTATATTATATTGGGGTCTATTAAATTTTTCTGAAAGATAAGCTTCTGCTATTGCCATTCCAACCCCATTTGCAACACCTTGTCCTAGTGGACCTGTACTTACCTCAACTCCTGTAGTAACTTCGTGCTCAGGATGTCCTGGAGTTTTACTTCCCCACTGTCTATAATTTTTTATATCTTCTATGGATAAGTCATAACCAAAAACATTTAGCAGTGCATATAAAAGCATTGACGCATGACCTGAGGACAAAATGAATCTGTCTCGGTCTATCCAATTAGGGTTTTTTGGATTATGTTTTAGATTATTTGCCCACAATTCAAAAGCAGCAGGAGCTGCTCCCATTGGAGTACCAGGATGTCCAGAGTTTGCTATTTCTACACCTTCTATAGACAGCATTCTAATGGTATTTATCGCTAATTCATCTATATTCATTTTTTAAATCCCACCTAAACCATTTATTTTATAGAATTATTATAATCATCCATGAATTTCTCCATGCCACTATCTGTCAATGGATGTTTAGTCATTTGTATTATTAATTTATACGGTATTGTAGCTATATCTGAACCTACTTTTGCTACCTGTAGTACCTGCATAGGATTTCTTATACTTGCTGCAATTATTTCTGTTTTAATGCCATATATTTTAAATATTTCGGCTATATCAGCTACAACTTCTATTCCACCATTACCTACATCATCCAGTCTTCCTACAAAAGGACTGACATAACTTGCCCCTGCTTTAGCCGCAAGTAGTGCTTGTTGCGCAGAAAAGATTAAAGTTACATTAGTTTTTATACCACTTTTATGAAGTTGTGATACAGCTTTTAATCCCTCTAAGCACATTGGTATTTTAACTATTATATTTTTATTTATTTTTGAAAGCTCTGTTCCCTCTTTAATCATCCCCTGTGAATCAGTGCTTATAACTTCTCCGCTTATTGGTCCGTCCACTATGGCACATATTTCATTTATTACTTCTTTAACGTTTCTTCCCTCTCTAGCTATAAGTGATGGATTGGTAGTAACACCATCGATAACTCCTAGTTCTGCTGCTTTTTTTATTTCCTCTACATTTGCTGTATCAATAAATATTTTCATAACAACCGCTCCTTTGATTATTCTTTTTAAAAATATAAATGACCAAGAAAACTTGGCCATTTATATTTAATTTATGCGTTGGATTCTTTTGAATTTTTACCTTTTGATTTTATAGTGAGCCCAATGAACACTAGTGTTATTACAATTAATAGACCATAAATACCGCCCTTAGAAAATGCTTTTCCAATGTGTCCAACTACTATCCCGTCAAATACAAAATCAGAATCTCCAAATGTTGAATTTGCATATCCTAAACTTCCAAGTAGTGGGAGTAAAAACGCCGGTAAAAGATTTAAAATCGCCCCATTTACAAAACATCCTATTATTGTTCCTCTTAATCCACCCTGGGCATTAGCCAGAACACCTGCTGCCGCTCCAACGAAGAAGGCTGGAATTAATCCGGGAATCATAACTGCAAGTCCAGTAAATGGTAGTATAGCGAACATTGCTATAGCTCCTGCTAATGATGATAAAAAGCCTATTATTACAGCGTTTGGTGCAAATGGGAATATTACAGGACAATCAAGTGCTGGGATTGCATTTGGAACTATATGCTCCGAAATTCCCTTAAATGCTGGAACTATTTCAGCAAGCATCATTCTAACACCTTGCAACACAATTACAAATCCTGCGGTGAATTTTAATGCTTCCATAATTGAAAATACTATAAGATTTTCTCCTGCAGCTAGCTTTATTACAACTTTAGGTTCAGCAAGTTGTAATGTCACAATAAATAATATCAACATAACTATAGCTGTAGATATTACATTGTCTTTAAAAAAGCTTAAACCTTCTGGAACATTTATATCTTCAGTTGAGTGTTTCTTGTTACCTGTTCGTTTGGATACTTCAGCTGCTATAACATAAGTTAGGGCATTAAAATGACCCATTGCAACAGAATCACTTCCTGTTACCTTTCTGTAATAAGGCTGAACAAGTGCCGGTGTTATAACCATAGTGGCTCCTAAAAGTAAAGCTCCTACTACTATAAGCTCAGGACCGCTAAAACCTATCACTGTTAATATAGCTGCTAATAATCCTGCCATAAATAACATATGATGTCCTGTCAAAAATACATACTTTAACGATGTGAATCTAGCTATTACAAGGTTAACAACAAATCCCAATGCCATGATTAAAGCCATTTGCATTCCAAAATTTTTCTGGACTAATGCAATAACCGCCTCATTAGTTGGGACAACTCCTTGCATATGAAATGCGCTTTCAAACGCTGGTCCTAATATTCCAAGAGCATCTGCAATTGCACTTGACCCAATTTGGAATATTATAAAACCAATAATAGTTTTAAATGTTCCAGTAACTATCTTAGATACTGGCTTTTTTAGTGCAATTAGACCTATTAGTGCCATAATCCCTACAATAATTGCAGGTTCATTGAAAAAACTAATAATAAAATTCATCTTTTTTCCCCCTCGTTTTTTGTTAAATGTATACTTTAAATTTGATAAACCCTGTTATTTATTTAAATTATTAATTGCTTCCATAACTTTTTCCTCTATGGCCTTTTTGTCAATAACATTTTTGACATAAACAGTATTGTATCCTTTATCTTCAATTTGAGATTTTAGTTCATAAGTTGTTACAACTAAATCTGCAACTTTTCCAACCAAAGATCCTAAATCACATGCTTCAACCTCGCCCTTTATTCCATTTTTCTTCAATATATCATCCATATTCATTTTAAGTATTAAGCTTGTTCCCATTCCCATCCCACAAACCGTTACAATATTCATTTTTACATATCCCCTTTGTTTTTAATATAATTTATTATTTCACTAGAATCCTTTGCATTTGAAACAATAGTTATAAACTTTTCATCTCCCAAAAATGTAACTAACTCAGATAATGCCTTCAAATGACTTGAATGATCTACTGCACATAAACATACTACTATAGTAACTGGATCATTATCTTTGTTACCAAAGTTAATTGGTTTATTCAAAGTTATAAGACTCATACCTATTTTTTTAACGCTTTCATCTGGTCTTGCATGAGGCATTGCGATTCCCGGAGCAATTACAATATATGGCCCTAAAGTTTTAACGCTATTAATCATCCCTTCAATATACTTTTGTTCTATTACATCATTATTTTTTAAAATCTCTCCTCCAACTCTTACTGCTTGTTCCCAATTTTCTGCATCTACATTTAATCTTATAAACTTATTTGTCAATAAATCATCTAGCATTGGTTCAAACACTCCCTTCTTAATGTCATTAGCTATTGAAAGATAGCTTGCTAATTCCTGTGATAATGTTTCACTATTTAAAATTGTGCAACTATGACCTATTATTTGAATTATTTTTTCTAATGAAACATTACGTTTACTTGCATATCCCCCATTGTATTTTCTTAAGGCTGTACTAATATCATTTATATTTTTTTCTGTTAAAAAAGGATTTACCTCAATACACGGAATATTGTTAGTATCTGATTTAATTGGTACCGTTGTAATGATTAAATCAACATTCCCATTTTTAAGCACATCATCTACGTGGTGGTATGCTATAGTATCAATTATATTTATATTAAAAAGGGATTGTATTTTTGATGATACAAGTTTTGATGTTCCTATTCCTGTAGCACATACTACTATAACGTTTACAATTTTCTTATTAGTACCCTTCTTTCTCTCTATTGCTGCGGCAAAATGTAAAGTTAGATATCCTATTTCCTCATCACTTAATTTATTGCCAGCATATTCTTCTATGCCAAAATTTGATCCTTTAATGGCACAAAATACTTTTTCATATGATTCTTTTATTTCCCTTAACAAAGGATTTTTTAATGTAAGATCATGTTTTAGCCTATATATTGTAGGCCTTATGTGCTGGATTAAACCATCAAATAATTGCTTATCATCAAATAAATCAACGCCAAGAATTGAACCAACATTATTGATAAAATTATTAGTAATAAATTCAATACTCCCCCAATCCACGTCATTATTATTTGATATTGAAACATTACTTCCTAATAAATGAATTGCCATATATCCTATTTCATCAATTGGTATAACAACTTGGAACCTATTTTCAAGTATTTTTGCGATACTTGATGCAACAACAAACTCATTTGTGATTTCAAGAGCTTTCAGTTCATTTTCTTCCATTACAATATCTTTATTTTCTTTTATCCTTTTTATAGCAATAGCTATGTGTATAACTAATCCTGAATACGCCTCATCTGTGAATTTTGTTTCCAATTGTTTTTCTGCAATATGCAAACAATTTTCAATATAAGAAAGATCAATATCTTTAAAAAACTGTTTTTTATACTTATCTAGCCCATATTCTGATTTTGAAATTTTAGAAGCCTTAATCAGACTAAGTGCCTTATAAACGTCTACATTGTCTGTAAGTAAAACAAGTGCTGCTTTCCTTAGATATTTTTCTTCTCCAATAATTCTTACTCCATGATTTTTACATGCTTTAAGTTCCAAATTTCTATTTATAAGCCATTGCTTTACCTTTTCCATATCTTTTATAATTGTACTTCTGCTTACAAGTATGATTTCTGCGAGCCTTTCCATTGTTATATAATTTCTACTTTCCAGTAATTCAGTAAGAATCATAGTGATTCTTTCATCCTGTGATAATACATATTGATTTAAATCGATTTCACCAAGCAAATCTAAAACTTTGCTTTTTTCTACTTCACTACATTCATAAGCTATTCCTTCATTTGGTTTTCTTATTAATTGTGGCAAATTACTACTTTCTAAGAAATCATCTATCCTATCAAGGTCGTACCTAATGGTTCTATTACTCACCCCAAAGACTTTGGATAACTGTAAAATACTTATATACCCGTCGGCATTCATAATTTCATATAATAACTTTGAACAACGTTTATTCAGCATAGTTGTACCATCATTCTCCCTTTAATATTAATATATTTCTTTTGGTTACAATCTCATTATAATATATTCATGAGTTTACACAAGATTATAATCTTTCATTGTAATGTGGCAATAAAAAAGCGTTTCTCTACATTTATAATAATATATAGATATAAATTTGTTATTGCTAAGGATTACATTATTTCACTTATTATTTTTAGCAATATTAAATATAATTATTTTTAAAAATAATTACATTATTTGGTTGACTTAAACTATAGTTAATGGGACAATGAACCATGAATAAAATTAAAATTATGAGGTGTAATTGTAATGGCTTTATCTTGTAAAGAACTTCTTAAAAATTATAGGGAAAATAATTATGAAAAAATCCCTAAAAAACTTGCATTCAAAGGCGTATCCATTAAAGATATATATAATATAACTGCTCCATTTTTTGATAATGATATTGAAACTCTAGCAGGTAGAGTTGAAGACAGAAACAGCGAACTTTCTAAGGTAATGTTTTTTCAAAGACATGATAATAATTGGTGCCATGTAGTAAATTCTCCTGTTTTTAATCTCCAAGACCCTTTCTTTACAAAAATTAAAGGTGACCTTATTATTGGCGGTGTGCAGATTTTCCCAAATAATATCAATGGTAAAATAGAATCTTGGAGAACCGTTATGTATAAAGGTAAAGATATCTTTAATCTAAAATTGTTTTTTATAGGACCTGATGACATGAAAGATTTAAGGATAGTAGAGCTAAACAGTGGTGAAATTGGTATTTTTTCAAGACCTCAAGGTATTAAAGGTGGAAAAGGTAAAATTGGTTTTACAAAGGTTGATACCATTGATCATTTAAGTATTGGAATCATAAATAATGCATCTCTTCTTAACGACTTATTTGAAGACTCTGAGTGGGGAGGCGCTAATGCAATATATCCTCTATTTGATAATTATGTTGGTGTTCTCGGTCACATAGCCTGCTCAGATGAAAATAACAACCGTCACTATTATTCCATGTCATTTATTTTTGACACTGAAACGTCTAAATATTCAGATGTTAAAATATTGGCAGAAAGGAGTGACTTCTTACCAGGAGAAAGCAAAAGACCTGACCTTAATGACGTTATATTTAGTGGTGGTATGATACTTAATGACGAAAAAGCTTTTCTTTATACGGGTGTAAGTGATGCAGAATCACAAATTATTGAAATAAACAATCCATTTATTGATTTTACTAAAAATTGTATGAAAGGAAGTTTATAATGAATATTAACAGATATTGTGATAACCCAATAATAACTCCTGGAACTGTCCTAGCCTCAAGAAAAGATTTTCAGGTTATAGGTGCCTTTAATGCAGGCGTAACTGTATTCAATGGTGAAACCATTCTGATTCTTAGAGTAGCTGAACGTCCTATTAACAGCGATGATAAAAGTATCAAGGTTCCATTTTTAGATGATAACCTTAATTTAAAGGTAAAAACTTTTAATAAAAATGACGAAAATTATGATTTTGGTGATTCAAGAGCTATACATAAAAAAGGAAATGTTGCCGCTTTTGAATATTTGACTTCTATATCTCATTTCAGACTTGCAAGAAGTACGGACGGGGAGCACTTTAAAGTTGATGAAAAACCATTTATATTTCCAGCTAACAAGTATGAATCCTTTGGAATTGAGGATCCAAGAGTTACGAAGATAGATGATTCTTACTATATTACTTACAGTGCTGTTTCAAAATTTGGAATTGTTGTTATGCTTTCCAGCACTGATGATTTTAAAACATTCAATAATTTAGGTGCGATATTTGCAACGGAAAATAAAGATGTTGCCCTTTTTCCAGAAAAAATAAACGAGAATTATTATGCATTAAACAGACCAATTTCCCCAAGTATAGGCAATGCTGTGATATGGATTTCTGAGTCTACAAATCTTCTGCATTGGGGCAATCATAAGGTCCTTATTGAAACAAGAGATGGAAAATGGGATTGTAAAAAAATAGGTGCAGGTTCGCCTCCTTTAAAAACTGATTTAGGATGGCTTGAATTTTACCATGGTGTGGATGACAATGATAGATATTGCATGGGTGCCTTACTTTTGGATATAAACGATCCGTCTAAAATCCTCGCAAGAAGCAGTGAACCTATTTTGGAACCTATTATGGAATATGAAACAAAAGGATTTTTTGGTAACGTTGTTTTTTCTTGTGGTACAATTGTTAACCATGGTGTTATTCACATGTATTATGGAGTATCTGATGATTCCATGGCATATGCACAATTTAAACTTAAAGACGTTTTAGATTCAATGGAATATTTAAAACCTAAGAAGTGATATCTTCTTAGGTTTTATCTCTATTGAGCTTTTAAATCATATAATTCAGTAGAATTTTCCCCACCTGAAAATGCTTTATTTGAACTCTTTTTATTTGAACTATGTTTTTGGGGAGCTTTAGAAGCATTCCATTTACTATATGGGACTAACTTACCATTTGCTTTAATCCAGTTCATAATAGCACTGTTTGCATTACCTCCTACCCTTGCTCCAGAACCCATCATTCCCTTACTATTACTTACGCTTGCCATGGCGTATCTTATTTCACCCTTGTTAACTAACTGCTTGAACTGATCTAATGTAAGGATTGGATCTGATCCGCTAAACCCTCCAAGTGTCAATACAGGTTCACCAGTTTTAAGTATTAAATCGGAGCCATAAGTGGTGGCTGAAGGAACTTCAACAAGATATTTTTCATCTTTCCTGTTAGCTTTTAAAAATTTTATAAGTTTCGAACTATTAGTTACAGTTGTAGCTCCTGACACTTGCTGTTTTTTTGAGAAAAGTTCTAATCCAGCAGAAGGACTACCTCCATTCATTTTGTGGAAAATAGGTGTAAATGACCAAACCGTTGGAGCTACTAAAAGCCCTACCGCTACAATACTAATTAATATTTTATTTAATTTTGTATCCCCATGATTTTCTACACTTCTATTAATATTAGCTATACCTAATATTATTGAAAACAAAATGACTAGAATTCCTATTATTAAAATTAGAATCTTATATCCATTTGAGGCGCTATAGTTATAGGATAAAATAAGGATCTGAGCCATCCCATTTACAATAAATGCAGCTATTAGAATCCATTTTTTCCACCCATTTTCTTTAAAGACCTTCCACATAGCCGTTAATCCTATTCCAACCAAAGCTGCAATAGATGGTGCCATTGTAGTTAAATAGTATGTATGAGTTATACTTTTGGAAAAACTAAAATATATAAATTCAGGTAATAGCCACATGAACCATAGTAATAAAGATACTTTTCTTTTATTATCAAAGGGTAATCTGAATTTTTCCTCCATTGCTGCTACAATGAATCCTATTAGAGCAAGTGGAAGAAGCCAAGATATTTGATCTGACATATTATTTTTAGAGAATAATCTCAGTATACTAGCATTTGAACTCTGACCTGCAGTGCCATATTGCACTAGCTTTCCGTTAGTAACTCCCTTATTGACTGTACCCATCTGTGGTTTTTGGGAATTAGTTCTATTCCCTGAGTTTTTAAGTTTTCCTTGCTTGCCTTGATCTCTACCATTATTTTTTGAACCTAGGCCAATTCTATCCAGTCCATTGTGACCTATTATGAGTTCTATCACTGTATTGTTCGTACTACTTCCTATAAACGGTCTATCTTCTGATGGTACAGCATCAGCAATTAAAGCCCAGGATAGTGATACAACGAGAAGAACAATTGTTCCTAAAATAAGATGTTTTATCCTTTTTTTCAAAGGCAGAGCTGATGACATGAGGTATGTAATATATATAGCAGGTGCTACCATATATGCTTCTACCATTTTAATATTAAACCCTATACCTACAATTACGAGGCTTAATACCAGGTATTTGAATTTCCCTTTTTCTGCTGCAATAAAAAGTGACCAACAAGCGAGTAATAAGGATAACACCAGTAAATTATCAATTGTATTATTTCTGCTTGCTGCTACAAATATAGGTGTTACCGCAAGACATAGTGCCGCAATTAGTCCTGCATAACCCCCAAAAGACCTTTTCACAAGATAATATAGTATCCAAACCGATAATACTCCTGCCAGAGCCTGTGGAAGTATTAGGCTCCATCCATTAAATCCAAATATTTTTGCAAATATAGTTTGTATCCAAAAACCCAACGGTGGTTTATCAATAGTTACAAATCCCGTTGGGTCAAATGATGCAAAAAAGAAATTTTTAAAGTTCATCATCATGCTTTTTACACCAGCAGCATAAAAGGTATTTGCATAGCCTTCTATACCTATATTAGCAAAATTTAATATGGCAGATAAAATTAAAATTAGTGTTAGTAAAAGTTTCTCTCTTGTAAACCTTATTTTTTCTTTCAATTTACAACCTCCATGGTAACTATCCATGATTTTCATGGAATAAACTTGGATATATAACTATAATATAAAAACACCTAGGTGTTTGAATTTTTCGCTAAACAAATCATTTATTAAGTTTACCTATCATTTTGTCTTATTCTTGTATTTTTTATACATTTTGTCATGTTTTGTGAGTTTCAAGCTATGTTTTTCTTACCCTCTACTGATTTTACAACTCCACCAAAGACCCAAAATCTGTATCCTACAAAATTAACTACTTGGGCTAATACCATTGAGATAATTTTCGCAAAAAAAGCATTCATAGCATTATCTTTCATGAATATTCGTAAACCTATTAAACTGACTCCAAGTGACAATGAATTCACAACAATAAATTGAACCATTTCCATTGTTGTTTTTTTACCAGTTTTCGCATCATCAAAAGTCCAAAATTTATTAAAAAGGAAACTATTTAAAGTACCGCTGGAATAGGATACTATCTGACTTATAATATAATTAATTCCGAGTAAACTATTTAGCAAAGAGAATATTCCAAAGTCAAACATAGTATTTAAGCATCCAACACATCCAAACCTTATAATACGTTTATGTTTTGGATTATTTAAAAATGTATTATACACATTCTTAATCATAGTCATATATTTCATCCCTTTCCTTCTAAATTGCTATATTTATATAATATCAAACAAATGTTAAATAGTTATGAAATAATTATGTTATTATTATGTTATTTATACTGAAAGTTACAGTACTTTATATTGCATAAATAAAATAAGCAATCTATTCTTATATTTTTAAGCAAAGTAATCCATTCATAAAAACTTTAATGTTATTTTAATCTAATAACATTAATATAACATTAAATATACATTAAATACATTTAGCAATAAAAAGGAGTTGAAATTGGTTCTTATGAAACTAATAAGTTAGTATAAATATGAACCTTATTATTATGAAATTAAAAAAAATCATATTTATAATTATTGTTATAGCTTTAATATTATTTGGAATGTTTCACCAATTGAATCCTTCATCAATAAATAATAGTGCTACCGTTAAGATTACAATACCTGAGGGATATACTAGTGAACAAATTGGTCAAGCTTTACAAAAATCAGGATTAGTTACAGAAAAAGATTTTATGAAAGAAGTTACTAGCTGGACAAACAATAATTACTGGTTTCTAAATGGTGTGCCCAATGACACACACAAATTGGATGGTTTCTTATATCCTGCTACCTATTCTTTTTCAAAAAATGAATCTAGTAAAATGATTATAAATGAAATGCTCAAAGCTTTTGACTCAAATATACAACCCGATAAAAATTATATAATTAAGAATAACCTAAATATAAGAAGTATTGTAGTCACAGCTTCTTTGATAGAGAAAGAAGCCTCAAAGGATGTGGATAGACCAAAGATAGCAAGTGTTATTTATAATAGACTAGCTAAAAAAATGCCATTACAAATAGATGCAACTATCCTTTATGTAATTGGCCATAAGGCTAAACTTTATAATAAAGACTTAACAATAAAATCCCCATATAACACCTATATAAATAAAGGATTGCCACCATCACCAATATGCAATCCAGGAACTAAGTCAATAAATGCTGCCATCTATCCTGCAAAAACTGATTATCTTTATTATGTGCTGAATAGCAAGACTAACCAGCACGTATTTTCTAAAACATATACTGAACAGATTGGAAATGTAGCTTTATATATTAAATAAAAAAACTTCTTATCATAATAATTTGGTATTAAATTTCCAAATTTTTATGATAAAAAGTACTTTAATGTGATTTATGCAATTTTTTCTATAGCATCTAAAAACAAGGTTTGTATTATTTTGTTTTTCCGCCTTCAATTACAATTTGATCAGCGGTAACATTTGCTGGGAAACTTGACTTTAATGTATCATTAAAATCTTTATGGAAGAATTGTTCATCATTTAATTTACCTTTAATTAATCCATTTACATAGCTTAATAATTCTTTATTACCCTTTTTAACAGCACCAGCTATATAATCTTTGCTACCTAATTCTTTTATACCAACTACATAACCAGGATTCTTTTTTGCCCATGAAAGTAGTAATGTATTATCTTGTGCAAAGGCAGCGGTTCTACCAGAAATTAAAGCTTGATAACCATCTGTAATAGCATCTATTTTTACCAATTTTACATCTGGTGCATTTTTGGAGAAATATGTATCCCCCGTAGTTCCTGTATTAACAGCTAATGTTTTACCCTTTAAATCATCCACAGAATTTATAGGTGCTTTTTCACTTGAAACCACGCCTAGAGAAACTTTTTCATAAGGTAATGTAAAATCTACATTTTTAGCTCTTTCATCTGTAACTGTAAAATCTGCAAGCATTAAGTCTACTTTGCCTGTTTGCAAATATGGTACTCTGTTAGCTGGGGTCATAGATACCCATGTGATTTTACTTTCACTGCCAAGCAATTCTTTTGCAATTCTTTTACCAAGGTCTACATCATAGCCTTTAAAACTTCCATCAGCATCTTGATAGCAAAAAGGTGCATCGTCTGAAAAAATACCTATTTTTATTGTACCTGCTTTCTTAATTGCCGATAATGAACTAGGTGCATCATTTGTTGTTTTGCTTGTATTTGAAGAACATCCTGTAAATCCTACCAGCATTATAAGTGAAATTGCCATAATAAATTTTTTCATTTTTTAGTCTCCCCTATTATAAATTTATATAAAAATATTTAAAACATTTTATTATAGTACATAAGCATCAGTATCATCTAAATTTAGAAATCTTCTTGCTTCTATAGTTCTTGGCGAATGGAAAAATTTATCTGGCGTATTTATTTCTAGAATTTTTCCTTTTTCCATAAATATTATTTTATCAGCTACTTTTTCTGCAAATGCCATTTCATGTGTAACCACAATCATAGTAAGCCCTTCTTCTTTTACTCCTTTAATTACGTCTAGAACTTCTCTTACCATTTCCGGATCTAATGCAGCAGTAACTTCATCAAACAAGATTATTTCGGGATTCATGGAAAGAGCTCTACAAATAGCTACTCTTTGTTTTTGTCCACCAGATAGTTCCCGGGGATAAGCTAATTTCTTTTCTAATAGACTTACTCTTTCTAAAAGTTTTAAAGCCTCTTTTGTGGCATCCTCTTTGCTTTTTTTTTCTACTTTCATAGGACCTAAAATGATATTATTTAAAACATTCATATGTGGAAACAAATCGTAGCTTTGAAATACCATTCCTATTTTTTTTCTTACCTCACTCCAATGCTTATATTTAGCATTAGGTTTTGTAATTAAGGTTTCATTTAAATAAATTTCTCCACCTTGAATTTGTTCTAATCCGTTAATACATCTTAAAAGTGTTGATTTTCCACAACCAGAACGACCTAATATAGCAATTACTTCGCCTTTTTCTACATCATAGCTAATGTCATCAAGTACAAGATTCTCTTTAAATGATTTTTTTAGATTTTTTACACTTAGCAGCATATCTTCCCCCCTGGTGTGAATATTTTTTATAATACTGAAACTTTTTTCTCTAAATATTTTGAAAGTAATGATAAAGGATAACAAGTAATAAAATATATAACTAGAAGGAAAAGGTACATAGTTAAAGATATATAACTATTAGGGTTGCTGTTATATACAACCTGTATAATATTTTGCGATACTTTTAATACTTCTGGCACACCTATTAAAAAAACCAAGGTAGTAGTTTTTATAAGACGAGTTGCCAAATTAACTATAGATGGTGTAATCCTTATTATTATTTGCGGCAAAAGTACATATATGTACATTTGTATTTTTGTAAGTCCTAAAGCTGCACTTGATTCATACTGACTTTTTGGTAAACTCTGCAAATAACTTCTTACTAAATCAGCTATTTCAAATGTACCCCATAATGTGAAAACTACAATTGATATAACTATATTATCAGTTTGTATATTAAATATATAAGACACTCCGAAAAAGAATACAAACAACCAAATTAGGGGATGGATTAATCTAAATGCTTCTAATAATATTTTTAATGGAACATTTATTAATTTATTTTTAGAAGTCATCATTACACCAATTATAAATCCTAAAAAGATAGATAATATCAACGCAATAATGGATATTTTTATAGTTATTGCATAACCATCCATTAGCATCGGAAAGGCTTTTATTATGTAATCAATGCCCGAATTCTGCAAAGCGCACCTTCCTTTCTAACATAGAAAATACATGTGTCATTGGTATTAAAATAACTAAATAGGAAATAGTCATCAGTATAATAACAGGAACAATAAGGTCTGCACGTAAACTTATAATGTCAAAAGCTTGATAAACTATTTCTGGTAGCAAAATTATTTTCATAGTAGAAACTTCTTTAGTTAAAAATATAGAATTGTTGTTTATAGCGGCGATTGAAATGGAGATGGATTGAGGAAAAATAAGATATCTTATTGTATCAAATCTTGATAACCCTATTGCCATTGCCAGTTCTTTTTCATTTTTTGAAATTGCTTTCATACCAGAATAAATAGCTTCACACATGTATGCTCCTCCTAAGAGAGAAAGTACTATTACTGAACAAGCAAAACTATCTAACTGCACAAATATTTTAGGTAATCCGTAAAAAATAAAGTAAGCTTGTATTAATGAAGGTGTATTCCTAAAAAATTCAACATAAATATAGATAATGGTTTTTACAACAGGTATTTTATAAAATAAGGCAGTGCTACATGTAAGTCCTATAATAAAAGCTATTATAATAGATATAAATGCCACCTCTATTGTTATCAATGAGGCTTTTGCAAATATACCAACTAGATCAAAAGTATTGTTTATCTCCATATAACCTCCTAAATAGCATATTCAAAGTATTCCTCTACGTTTGGTATGTTTATATTGTAATTAATAACTTTAACTTTGTCAACTAAATTTTAGGATGTGATCAAATAAATTTTTGACTTAAATGGACCATGATTTATATGAAAAATAGAGATACTCTTATAAAGTGTAATAATATTTTTGTTAATGAAAAAAATGTAGAGATGCCAAGGCCATTATGCCTTGATATCTCTACATTTATTTTTACTCTTACAAAGAATCTAAACTCTCCCTACTGATTACATATTCTTTTCGGCAATTTCAGCAAGAGGACTTCTCTCTACTTGTTCTAATGTAACGTGTCCAGTTATATCAAATGGTTTCATTTTTTCAATAGCATATACCAATCCATTTGATTTCTCGTCTACAAGAATGTTATCAATCTGATTATCCGTTGGATCACCAATAAAAACAAATTTAGACCCAAAACCCGCTCTTGTAAGCATAAGTTTTGCTAAATGAGGAGTAGTTTGCTGAGCTTCATCTACAATAACTAAAGCATCTGTTAACGTTCTTCCTCTCATATAGGTAAAAGTTTTAGTTTCAATAACACCACTTTTCTTGAATTGGTCAATAAAATCATCCACTGAAATTTCAGGTTTATTTAATTCAATATTATCACTTTTTTTAGGCTTTTTAGTCTTTGTTTTTTCTTTTTTATTAAAATCTTTAAAATCCATTAAACTTTCAATTGCATCATAAAAACTACCCATCCACGGACGCAATTTTTCCTCTTCAGTTCCAGGTAAATATCCAATATCATCACCAGCAGGTACAACTGGTTTTACAAAAATAATTCTTCTGTATAATCCTTGTTCAATTACACTTTGTAGTGCAACCGCAGTTGAAAGAATTGTTTTTCCTGAACCTGCTCCGCCAGAAATAGTCACAAAGTTTATATCTGGGTCCATGAGTAATTCAAATGCCATTCTTTGCTCTTTATTTATAGGTCTAAGTCCCCATGCAAGGTCATTCTCATATTTTAAGGGAATTATTTTCTTTCCATCGAATTTAGCCAAAACATCTAATTCTGAATCATCCTTTGTTTTTATTGTAATAAATTCATTGGGGTATATTGAATTAGTCATATCTTTAGGTAGAAACAATCCGCCTGAATATATTTCAGATATTTCTTCTTCACTTAAAATCATTTCAGTATTGCCTTTATATAATTCATCTATGTTAATTTTATCATTTTCATAATCCTGAGTTATTATTCCTAATGCATCACTTTTAATGGCCATATATAGATCCTTGGTAACCAAAATCGTCTGGATTTTATCATCATCGGAAGCTATATTTTTTGCTATTGCTAGTATCTTAGTATCATTTTTGGAAAATTCAAAGCCATTAGGTAAGCAAGTAGTATCACTATGATTCAATTCTATTTTTAAGGTTCCTCCTGACGGCAATTTTACGCCTTCATGTAGATTACCTAGTTTTCTTATATTGTTTAGTTCTCTTGCAGCAATTCGTGCATGATAACCAACAATACCTTCTCTTTTTTTGAGATTATCCAGCTCTTCAATACATATTATTGGAATGATTATATTATTATCTTGAAAATTATATACGAAATTAGGATCGTGCACCATAACGTTAGTGTCAATTATATAATTTTTAATCATTTTAGTATCTCCATTAAGCCTTAAAATATTAAAACAAGCTTAATAAAGACTCACCCCCTTTAATATTAAATTAATATATTGGAATTCTAAAAAATATAGTACTTCGCTTATATTATATTATGTTAATGTAAACTTTATATATGCTTTGTGTTAAAAATACGTATAAACTTGATTTTTAACGTATTTAAAATAAGAAATTTTGAATGAAAATAGATATGAAGTAAAAGATAGTTTTTCTCAGATTGATGCTTTTGATGGAGAAGGCTTAAAATTGATGAAGTAGCAAATGATGGAGCAAATCACATATTAAAACCATATGGAGGTAATCCTCTTATATCGAAACTAACTATAAAAGCTGAAGAATCAAACTGTTAGCTTTAGCAATATATATTGTTGACTAGGAAACAAAAAAGGAATATAATTTAGTTATTAAATAAAGTATAGAGAGAAGGATATAATTTATGAAACTTATAGCTATATGTGGTAGTGCAAGAAAACAAGGTAATACCTCAAAAATGTTACATCAAGTAATTGAAGGCGCAAAATCAGTAGGAGCTGAAACTGAATTTGTAAATCTTTTTGATCTTAACTACAAAGGCTGTACCAGTTGTTATGCTTGTAAATTGAAAAACAGTAAATCTTATGGACATTGTATGCAAAATGATGAACTTAAGCCCTTATTTGAACGTATTGAACAATCAGATGCAATTGTTATTGGCTCCCCTATTTATTATGGAAATCTATCAGGCCAAATGCGTTCATTTACAGATAGATTGCTTTTCCAATATCTTGATTATGGGGCTAGAGGTACAGGTCCTAAACCCAAAAACTTTAAAACAGCGCTGATAACAACAATGAATGGGAGTGATGAGGATTGTATTGAGAGAGGTGTTAAAGATACTTTAAATGTTTTAACAGAAATATTTAGTCATACATTGGGTAATTGTGAATTACTAAATTTGACTAATACCGTTATGTTTGACGATTATTCAAAGTACGTTTATGAGATGCCGGATATAGAAGAAAAATCAAATCGCGTCGAAAAAATAGCAGCTGAGAATTTGCAAAAATCATTTAATTTAGGAGTCAGACTAGTTAAATCGTAATATATAATAATAGGAATGAAAAAGTAATCATAGTATGTGTTTGACAAACATTATCTATTGCAAAATATCACATTCAATATGTATAAGCATATGATAAGGTATGAGCATTTTACAGATTTTATTTTTGATGCTCATAGGAGGATGAATTAATTTTATGAATTCAATAAATGATTACAATTGCACTGACAGATCCAAAATATGTTGTTCACATACGGAACCAGGTAAAGCTATTCTAAAATGTGCAACAGGTGGTGCTGGACCTTTACCCCTTATTACATTAGGCAGTTTAACAGCGCCTATACCTATAGTGAGTGTTACTGTGGACACTGCAAAATTATGCAATCCTGCAGTAAGATTGATTTTTACTTCTCAAATTAATATTCCTGTAGCTGTAGCTGTTACATTAAACTTTACTATAATTAAATCCTGTGATGGAGGTGCACCTCAACAAATTGGAGGTACGTACACTTATTCATTGGCTGTTGGAGTAATTGAATCTGTATCTTTTGATTTTCAGTTATGCGATTTTGGTTGTTGTGAAAGATGTTGTACTTACACAGTTCAACTTGCACCAACTACTTTGACAGCTGGTATTGGCGTAACGATAACGAATGCCACTATTACTGCACTTGCTGTAGACGGTTTATCTGAATAATATTCAATTTTTTATTATTATATTTGAAAGCGTATAATATTAGAATGGTGTAGATATGAATACTTAAATACTCCTTATTTATTAGATGTGCTATTAAGTACATCTTTTTTATGCAAAAAATATGGCTTGCTCCTTACTATCCAATTCACCCTTTATTTTTTTCTTACTGCAAAAATTAGCACTTCACCCAATCATTAATAAAAGCTTCTGTTTTCTTAATTAGTTCTTCCTATATCCTTAGCGTGGGTTTTGTCGCTTTAGCTAGTGAGACCCCAGCTATGAATAATATTAAAAGTAAAGATGAATGGGTGGAAATGGGAATGCCTATAAATATGAATCAAGAAGAAATTAACTATCTTAACTGTCTTTTTATTCTTTCTAATTGTATCTCTAGATACATTGTCTTCACTTTTATCTCTAACCTTATGTGGCATATCCAAATCTTTACCACGCAAAATATACAAAAACTCTTTATTATCTTCAACAGTAATAGCTGTATCCTCTTCAAAAAGTTCCTTAATTAATGGCGCTACTTTAATTAAGGAATTAAATATTTCTTCCATTTTGTTTCATATTTTAAAATATTGTTGAGAAAGCTAACCTTATCAGTGCCTTTCTTTTAAATCTTCTTTTTTATTTAAGTATTTATTCTAAATTTTCTCCATTTGTTGCAATAACTTTTTTGTACCAATAAAAGCTCTTCTTCGGTGTTCTGCTAAGATCTCCGTTACCATCATTGTCTTTATCCACATATATAAATCCATAACGCTTCTTCATTTCCCCTGTGGAAGCACTTACTAAATCTATACATCCCCACATAGTATATCCCATAAGTTCAACACCATCTTTAACGGCTTCCTCCATTTGAACTATATGATCTCTTAGGTAATCTATGCGATAATCATCACTTATTGTTCCATCTTTGTTAACTATATCTGCAGCGCCTAATCCATTTTCAACTACCATAACTGGAATTTGATATCTGTCATAAATATTATTTAAGGTCCATCTTAACCCCTTAGGGTCGATTGCCCATCCCCAGTCAGAAACTTTTAAATATGGATTTTTAACTCCCCCAAATATATTACCTTCACCCTCTTCTACATTAGGATCTGAGCTTACAACTGAAGACATATAATAACTGAATGAATAAAAGTCTACACATCCTTCTTTTAGTATCTCTGTGTCCCCTTCTTCCATTACAATTTTAATCTTCTTCTCATCAAAATAACGTGCTGCAAATTTGGGGTAGTATCCTCTTACCTGAACATCACCACATAACATATTACTTATTTGATCTTTATTCTGTGCTAATAATATGTCATCTGGATTACATGTATTTGGATAGGAACACATATATGCAATCATACATCCTATTTTAAAATTTGGATTGATCTCATGACCTAGTTTCACTGCTTCTGCACTGGCAATAAATTGATGATGTAAAGCTTGAAATCTTATTTTGTCTGTATTTTCATCTTTCTCTGCTATTATTCCACCAGCCATAAATGTTCCAAATGGTAGTGTTAGGCAGTTAATTTCATTAAAGGTCAACCAATACTTTACTTTATCTTTATATCTTTTAAATATAACCTCACAATACCTTACGTAACATTCTATTACCTCTCTAGATCCCCATCCATTATATTTTTCAGTTAAACCAAACGGCATTTCATAGTGAGAAATAGTCACTAATGGCTCAATATTGTTTTTTCTTAATTCATCAAATACATCATCATAAAATTTTAGCCCTTCCTCATTTGGTTCTAATTCATAACCCTTTGGAAATATTCTTGACCAAGCAATAGACATCCTAAAAGTTTTAAATCCCATTTCTCCAAACATTTTTATATCTTCTTTATAATGTCCGTAAAAATCAATAGCCTCATGACTTGGATAATATGTTTTTTCTTCTAAAACAGGTGTGATACGTCTTGGCACAGTATGTGTACCCCCAGTCATCATATCTGAAGTACTTGCCCCCTTGCCCTCCTTATTCCATCCACCTTCAAACTGATTTGCTGCCGTCGCTCCACCCCATAAAAAATCGTCTTGCATTTTCATATTCATATACCTCCATTTTTTCCCTATCTTAAGCAAACTCTTCTTAAAATCCATTCTATGGTAGCCTTAAGATTTAGGTTATCGATTTGAAATTAATTTATTAATCTTGTTTCTTTGCTATGACATTCAATTCTCTATTAATCGCACTTAATAACTCTTTTGGTATATTAAACCTTGAACGCTTAGACATACTATCTATAGTCATTAACCCTTTCATTACCTTGAATTGTTGACTTTTAGCCACTTCACCAAAGTATTTCCTAAATACCTCTTTTGCCTGTTCATTTTCATAAAGTTTTTCTATAGTATCAAATGTAGAATAATAACCTTCTTTAATAGCCACTTCTTGAACATTTGATAAATCAAACTTTTCAAACCAGTTAACTACATGTTTTTCGTCTTCATGCTTCAAGAGGATGTAACTTTCATCAATTTCTTTAACATGATTTAAAATCATCTCATCGCTGTAAATATTTCCAGCATCATCAAAAGCCTCTACTTTAATTATGTTTTTTCCTAAAGTCAATTTAATGTCATTAAACTTTTTCATTGGCTCACTAGTATTAATTTCACTTATAAATTGATTATTCAAGTAAAGCTTAACATTCTCTAGATTAGAAAGTACTACTATATCATTTAACTCTTTATGCCTATTAACAAATCTGCTACCAGCTAATTTAACAAAAGAATTCTTTGACCAGTAAGCTTTATATAAATAAAATGTATCTTTTTTAATCTTTCTATCTATTGTTACTAATCCCTTTTGATTTCTTCCCTTTTCTCCACCTTCATTTCTAATTTCACTACCAAAATCAAACATAGCCCATACATATCCACCCAAAACAAAAGCTCTCTCATTGAATGTTTTAAGAGCATTATTATGGAAAAGCAGTTGATATTCTTCAGTATAATCCTTCACAACTGGATTATATGAATGTAACTTAGGATTAGTGTCAACTCCATATTCTGTAACCATAACTGGGATATCAGGTCTTGTCTTATGGAATTCATCCAATCTCTTTTCTAAATCCCGAATTTCCTTGTAATACCAGCCATAATATAGATTGTATCCAACAATATCAGTTAACTCATTTAAGGAACTTTCATTTGCTACAGAATGAATATTTGCCTGTGCTATAAACCTGCTTGAATCTAATTTTCTAGCCATATGAGAAAGTTCTTTTACCATTTCATAAATGGTTTCATTTTCTATTGCTATAGTAATTTCATTTTGGACACCCCAGCAATATATAGAACTGTGATTATATGCTTGTTTAATTAATCTTTCTAATTGATCCTTCGCATTTTTATTCTCTTTATCAGAGGTGGTTGGCACGCTAATAAAAGGAATCTCTGCCCATACTAATATGCCTTCACGATCACAAAGCGTATAAAAATAGTCATTATGTTGATAATGAGAAAGCCTTATGCTGTTTGCACCAATTTCTTTTATAATTGACATATCTAAATCCATATGTTCTTTTGTTAAAGCATTACCAACCCCTGCAAAATCCTGATGACGGCTAACTCCATTTAATTTAATGGCTTTTCCATTTAAAAACACACCTTTATCTGGGGTAATTTCTATTGTTCTAAACCCAACTTCTATAGTTTTTTTATCATATATCTTATCTTCATAATATAGTTCAGCTTCTAATCTATAAAGATAAGGGTTTTCTAATCCTTCCCAAAGATTTGGCTTAGCAATCTCTTCTACTAAGCAAAATTCAGTTTCTTTTAAAACCTTAACATCAAGTATTTTGCTAAATACTATTTTTTCTTCCTTACTAATAAGCTTAAATTGAATTTTTCCTTCTTTAGGATCAGATAATTCGTTTACAATCTTGCCATTTATCTTTAATTCAAAAATATCTTTGTCAATATTTCTTTGTGTTAAATATATACCATCTTTCCCATTGTCCATTAAATTGAAATGAAGTGCTTCTGAAATTATAAGCTTCACTTCACGATATAGACCACCATAAAACGAGAAATCAGCCATCAACGGATATATATCATCATGGCTGCTGTTGTCTACCATAATGGAAATTAGGTTTTCTCCAGCTTTCAAAAAAGGATTTAAAAACACTCTGAACATTGAAAACCCACATTCACTACCCCCGGCCAATTGTCCATTTATATATACTTTGCAAATAATTGAAGCTGCACCTATTTCTAAAAAAGTAAATTTATTTATATCTTCATTACTGATATTTAACTTTCTTTGATAACAGCATTCTCCCTTAAACATTCCATCCCCACTTTGTCCATCTATAGCATTAAAGCAATGAGGTAAAGTTATATGCTCTCCATTATCAATTTCCTTTTCTATACAAAATTCATTATTCCCTTTGGTAAATAACCAATTATCACTTAAATTTAATACTCTCATTATATATCCTCCTTGTTTATAATTAAATTTGAACCACCATTTATATAAGTGGCGGCTCAAACTAAGTTGAAATCAAATAAATATATACAACAGATTTTATTCTGCTAAAGTCTTTTGTTCTATTTTATAAGCCTCATTATCTGCCTTTCTAAAGAATGGGTACCAAACTAGCATAGATAAAAGCGCAAGCGCAACTTGAAGTGCAGCTATTTTCCAACTTCCTTCCATCAAACCATTAAGTATAATTGGCATTCCACTCATTGGTGCCATTCCAGCAACTCTGGGAACTATTCCTATAACCGTTAAAACATAAGCAATTGTTAGATTAATTCCATTCATAAATACAAATGGTATAAAAAATCTAAAATTGAAAACTAGAGGTGTACCAAAAACTAGTGGTTCACTAATTCCGAAAAGAGCTGGTACCGCTGTTAGTTTTCCTAAAGTTTTATACTGCTTACTTCTAGCTACAAACAGCATAAGAATTGCAAATCCAATTGCACTACCTGACATTGTATAAGTACTTACAAAAGCACGTCCTGTTATATTGGGAAGTGCCTGCCCTGCTGAATAAGCAGATAATTGCATAGCATCCATTGCAGTAAATATTGGAAGGACAACAGAATAAATTACCAATGTTCCATGAATACCTGCGAACCATAATAGTTGTGCAAGCGTCCATAAAATTACTACACTCACAATATTTCCACCAACACCTTGCAATGGGGTTTGAATAAAATTATATATAAATTGATGCATAGTTCCAAAATGAGTTGAAGAAAAAACTGTTGAAACAGTTAAAAATACAATAATAGCTGCAAATGCAGGAATTAAACTACTAAAGCTACTAGCTACTACTGGTGGTACACTTTCTGGCATCTTAATAGTAAAGCCTTTTTGCTTAATATATATATATATTCTAGTTGATACTAAACTTATAATAATAGCAGAGAAAATTCCTGCTGCACCTAACCACTGCATGGTAATTGTAGTAACTCCTTTATTTGTAGTAAACGGTGTCACTATGAAAAAACATACTAGTGCTATTAATGCTGGAACAACAGGATCTTCTTTATACTGTTTTGCATAGCTGCAAGCTATAGTTACCACAAATACTACTGCTAAGAAGTTTGTTGAAAATGTTATTGCTACATTTAAAGCATGTGCAATTCCAGAAAAAGCAATAAAACTTTTCCATACAGGTATTGGTAAGTTTAAAAATAATGCAGCAAATGCTCCTAAAAGTATAATAGGCATCGCTGCCATCATTCCTCCAGAAATACCATTGGATACCTTACTTTTTTGAATTTGATTTAAGATCGGAGCTGCTTTCTTAGCTATATCTTTTACATTGAATTTTGACATAATTATATCCCCCTTTAGAAATAGTTATATTAACATATCCTAGTTAATAAATTAATCAAGCAACGCAAGAGCATCTTGCAATACTTTCTCACCATTCATTGTTCCATAATCCATCATGTTTATCACTGCAACCTTAATACCCTTTGGTTCATATTGTGCTTTTAAATCTTCTTCTAAATATGCAATTTGTGGTCCTAAAAGTAAAACATCTGTAGGCTCTTCATATTCTTCAAATTTTGCTTCTGACATTGCAATAATTTTTGCTTCAATCCCTTGTTTTTTTGCACTGGTTTGCATCTTAACCATTAACATACTTGTTGACATTCCTGCTGCACATACTAAAGTTATATATTTCATGATTTTATCCTCCAAAAGTTTATTATTTTCTGAATTCTTCATACATGGCAATCATTTCTTTAGCTAAATCACGTACTGTCATAGCATTCATCAAATGATCTTGTGCATGTACCATGAGCAAACTAACCTGCACATGAGCTCCTGTAGCTTCATTTTGAATTAAATTAGTTTGAAAATCATGAGCTTTACCTAAAGATTCATTAGCTTGTTTTATTTTTTCCTCTGCTAGTTCTAAATCACCTGTTTTAGCTGCTCTAATGGCCTCCATTGATTTACTTCTAGCATCACCAGAATTTACTATGAGTTCCATAACTATTTGTTCCTCAGATGTCATATCCATTTTTTCACCTTCCGTTTAAATTATTTAATGAGTGTTATACTTTATATATAGCAATTTCCATGCCAATCCTTATTTTCTTATATTTTTTTTTATAAATCTCTTCTTCCTCTATGTTCAAAGGTTTAAGAGTATAAAAAAAGTTTTCAAAAAGCTTTTATGTGTTTTGCTTTTTGAAAACTTTTTAAAACACATTAATCATGTGTTTTATATTCATCTACTTTTCATATTAAAGAGATTCATAAGAAAACATATCTCATCCTCTGAAATAATAATTGTATACTTAGTATTTAGTGATATACATCGATTTTTAATTAATCTATACAATTCTAGATTTTCTTCTATATAACCCTCTTTGTCTGGATATTTTTCTTCCAGTTCTTCATTACCACATAATCTATCAATCATGCAAGCCATATGGAGTGTTATTCCTATAAGTGCATTGGAAGTTAATTTTATGTTCAATGTTTCTCTAACAACTCTACAAAATGTTTTTATATCCTTAAGAACTGTCTTTCCATCAATATTCTTTAATTGATGATCTAATGTTTCCGACATCTTAGCATAGGTTCTTTCCCTATTTATTAGATCTTGTATTTCATCAATTGAAGTTCCTTCAACAATATCATCTAATGTAAACTGCATATAATCAACTTCTAATTCAAAAGGACTAACTAGACATATTATCTCATATTTATATGAGAGTTTTTCCAATCTTTCATATATACTTTCTTTACCTATAAAGTTAATAGGCACAATATCCAATAAATCACTCTCAAACTTAAGTACTCTACCCAATATATTTTTCATTGTTTTAGCACTACCCTCTCCAGTAGTACATACTGTTATTATTGCAAGTTTTTTTTCTTCACCTACATCTGGTATATAGTCTAGTACATTATTATCATATAAGTTATTAACCTCTAATGTTTCTTTATAAATTTCATCTAATGTATAACCTATCATGGCTTTTCTAGTAGCTTCAATGCAATGAAGCGTACTTACTAAAGGAATTGTTCTTGTTTTTAACTCAAATTCTTTTTCTATTTCGTTGCCAAATGTTGTTAATGAACCCATATCTACTAAAAACAAAATATCTTCCTTAATATCATTTTGTAGAATATATTCTTTTGTTTTTTTTAATATAATTTTTGGTTTTTCTTCTATTGGAGCATTTATGCCCTTGGCATATTTTGTTCCTAAAAGCCCATTTACCGCGTCAGCCATAGATGTGGCTGTGCTCATTCCATGGGCTATAATTATTACCCTTACATTATTATGTACATTGCTTATTTTTTTATCAGGATAAATTAAAAACATTGTTATAAATCCAGCTTCATCCATTGGCATACTAATATCAATGGATTGCTCTATTATCTTTAAAGCATCTACTGCTATATTGAATTCTTTATTATGTTCTTTTCGTATGGCATTTAATCTTGGATTCTCAATTTTTATATTTCTTCTAATTCTGTCTATAGAATTATTAATATGTACAGATAAACCATAGTATATTTGCTTATGAAGCTTTGATTTTAATTCTTGTTCACAAAAATTAATTACCTTTTCAATAACCTTCATGATATGTGGTTCTATGATGTTTTCTATATTTGTTGTATCTATCTTATCAGTGAATTTATTCATATATTTTTTAAAGTAATCTTCTATTTCTTCATCAATTTCTGCTTCAAATTGTGTTCCATTTATACCTCTTGTTTTAAGTTCTCTAGTTTTCGTGTCTAGCATTCCATAAATACTTTTATCTTTATCGCTTTTTTCAAAAACTAAATCTTCTTCATTTTTATCAAAAATATAATACCTCTTGTTTATATCAATTAGTTTTGTCCATAGTTGTCTGTGTTCTATTTCTTTATATAATCCTTCACTTACATATGAAGGTAAATCTAAACTATTTATTTTTATATCATCTTTTCTATTGGATAAAAAGTCTGCATAGGCCTTCGCACAGGCAAGCTGTATATCAGACTTTAACTGACCCACATTATTTTTACATTCATAGGATAAAAAAGCCTTTATGGAATTTATAGATACCTTAAGACTCTTACCAAGTCTTCCTGACTCCTCAATCATAAATTGTTTTATAAGATTGAGCCTTTCCCCCATCTCTCTGTCTCTTAATGGAGGGATAGTTATTACCATTGGAATTCTTCTAGTAAATGTCTTCAGCAAATTTGTATTAGGATCTTCCGTAGTTGCTGTTATTATAAGAACCCTTGCCTCTCTTTCACTATCTGTCTCGCCAAGCCTTCTATATACACCTTTATCTATAAAATTGAAAAACATTTCTTGGCCTTCCGCTGGAAGTCTATGAACTTCATCTAAAAAAAGAATTCCTCCATCCGCCTTTTCTAATAATCCAACCTTATCTGAATCTGCACCAGTATATGCCCCTTTTTTAACCCCAAATAATTGCCCAAGTAATAATTGTGGATTATTGGCATAATCTGCACAATTAAATGTTACAAATGGACTATTTTCACTTTTTGTTCCCCTTTCAATAGCATATTTATGTATCAATCCTGCAAATGTAGATTTACCTACTCCAGTTTCTCCAAGTAACAATATATTCATTCCATTGGGCGGATACAATATAGCGGCATTAGCCTGTTCAATTGCAGAATACAAACTAGGGTTTGTTCCTGCAAATTTATTTATTATTGACATACTTTGCTTACTTACTTCTTTTATTGGTTTAAAGAGCTTTGGTTTCCCTTTAATCTTTAAAACGTTTTCAGATTCTACAAGTCTATTTAAATCATTACTTACATTAGCTCTACTCAGATTTAATGATTCTGCAATTTCTGATGTGGTAATGCCATTTTGATTATTCTCACTTAGTTCTATAAGTTTTTCAAATATTACATCTATTCTCTTCATGCTTGATCCCCCATATAAATTCATCTTTTATAATTGCTTTTTTACTTGTTAAGTGAATCATTTCTATTTTAATCCTTATTAATACTTTTTGTACAGTTTTATATTATGGGAAAAAAAAGGAGCTGCTACATTAGGGATTTTTAAAATCGCTAATGTAGCAGCTCTTCATTTTTATTTGTTTATTTTAATTTTCCTGATCGGATGTCATCAGTCATACCTTTATAAGGTGCTTTTGATATTAATTTTTCATTATCAACACCTGCATTCTCTAAAAATGTTATATCAGCAAATTCTGGAACAACATATTTTGGATATGTATCATATTTTTCCCTTGATTCTTTCATCAAATCAATATAATCATTTTGATAACAAACTGTGATTTCAGGGTGTTCATGAACCCACTTTGGGAAGAAGATAATACCGTGCATTCTTTTTTCATTTGGCATAAAGTTCAAGGCAACGTCCGTTCCTGTTGGTTCTGTCCACGAAACTTTATAAACGCCTTCTATTAGCTTCACAATATCAACTTCTTGGTCACGAACCCAACGACCGGCAACCATTCCACTGTGAATACGATAATCAATTGTATGTTCATTTTTAATATAGATTTCGTATTCCCATCCATTTTCATAAGTATAAATCATATGACTTCCTACAAATTTTTTCACTTAAAATTCCTTCTTTCATTTTTATGTGTATAACATCTTCTCTTATTTATTAACCATAGTTAATGATAGCGTAAATACAAACATGTCAATTATGACATGTTTGTATTATATAATATTATGATATAATAAGTCAATACTTGATTATAATATTATAACTAAGAAAGAAGGATTTTTATGAGAATATTGAAATACGCCATTCTAGGCTTAGTTGATAAGGGGAACTTGAGTGGTTATGATATTACCAACTGCTTTCAAGAAGAGATTGGACATTTTTGGAGTGCAACCCACAGTCAAATATATCCTGAGCTTAAAAAATTGACCCAGGAGGGATTCATTCAATTTGAAACCCTTATCCAAGGTGTAAAGCTGGAGAAGAAAATGTATTCTATCACAACTCTCGGTAGGCGAGAACTCCATCAATGGCTAGTCCACTCAATGATAATTCCACAAACTTTGAAAGATGCATTTATGCTTAAAGCCTATTTTTTCTCAGCAATGGATCTTGATGAAGCCGAGCAGCAATTTTCTGATCAATTGAAAATGCGTAGTGAAAAGCTTGCTTATTTGAATGAACGAATGAATGTCTTGCAAAATAATGATGATTTTAATTTATCTCCAAAATCCCAGCATTTCGGTAATTACTTGGTACTAACTAGGGCAATTGAAAGGGAACAAGGTTACACTTCATGGCTGAAGAATTCTCTCGCTTTGATGGAGCAAGGAAAAGAATAATCATGGGAACCCATTTTCACTTTATAACCCATTTTACAAAAAACAGTATAAAGCTTGTAACCGTTGAGGCTACAAGCTTTATACTGGTGCTCCCGAAGTGATTTGAACACTCGACCTACTGATTACGAATCACTATTTTTATAATTTCTACTTAATTTTATAAATTTCAATAAGCTCTCAAATATTGATTTTAAAAGGTTCATAGCCTTCTTATGATTTTACATGTTTAAATATATTTTATAATTTTGCCAACAAAAATGCCAACAACATCAAAGAGCATACACATTCATAAAAATTGGCGGAGAAAGAGGGCTTATAATCACTAAAGTCAGCAATTCATTTAATATCAATGTATTGCTGACTTTTAAATTTATTTTTATTACAATTATTACTACGTTGTCAGTATATCTTAAAAACCATATTATAAATAATTAAACTCAAATAATATTAATTTTTTGAATTTGATTACTAATTTTAGTTCTTCTGTGTACATTAGTAGCAAAATTATCATTCTATTCCTACTGCTTACTTTATCTCGATTCTGAATATAGAACAGCAACCTCTCAACTTGTTTCTCTAAAAATACTTCTACCTGTTTTTCTGGACCAAAGGCTCCCTTCCTTCTGTCTTTTCTAAGGTCTACTACAATTTCCTCTGTATAATTATTTTTCATTAGAAATCCATTGAAAGATTGTAGCCAATTAATTTTCTTGTTGATGGTAGCTGCTACATAGTTATTTTCAACCAGATAGTTTCTGTAGCTTTTTATGTGAAATCTTCTTAACTCACCTCTGAATTCTACTCCCATTTTCCTTAGATACTTGATAAATCCTAAAATATCTCCTACATAACTTTGTACTGTATTAGCACTCTTTCCATCCTCAAATAAATTAGTTTTGAATTGTTCTACTAACATCATCATTGAAAATCATCCTTTCATTATTATTTTTAAGCATAGTAAAAAGACTAACAAAGGAATCTATTATCAAATGTTAGTCTTGATTTTTTTATATTTAGGTTGTAGCTAGGACGTATTTGGGTGCATTTAGTTCATAACAAACTGTTGTTACATCTAGCTTTGGTCGCAAGGGCGTAGTTTCAAACAACTTTATTTTATTATTTAGTATTTTTTCTATAGCTTATTTTTATTGAACCTTTTGATGAAATATACACCTCTGACAAGATAGTGCCAGCTGGAACTGCAAACAATTCTCCCCCATTGCATATTTCTAAGAATTTTTTATAATTAATCTGTATACTTTATAACTCGATTTAAACCATCATACTGACGAGTTATTGTTCCTTGTGCATCTGTCACCGTAAGTACATTTCCATTTTTATCGTAGGTATAACTTGTTGTGCCTTCAGCATCGGTAAAACTAGCAATCCTTCCTGCTGCATCATAAGTATAGTCTCTTTTTTGTCCTCTTGCATTTTTAAGTTCTGAACCTAAATTTAAAGCATTATAAGTATAAGTTATTTTCCCACTTGATGGAGTGCTTTCAGATGTCTTTCTTCCAGCATTATCATAAGTATAATTTGTTGCTCCTCCAGCTGCTCCAGTAAGAGCTGCAATATTACCTGTTTACGAATGGTTGTAGTATTTCCAAGGGCATCTGTCAATCTGGTTCTTTTATTATTCCCATCGTAAGTATAAGTAGTTATATTCCCATTTAGATCCTTTTTAGTAAGAATGTTACCATGTATATCATAGGTATAGCTTGTTACATTTCCCATTTTGTCAGTTTCACTTAAAAGGTTCCCTTGTGGATCATATGCATAAGTTATTGCCTTTCCTAATGAATCTGTTAAAGAATTAAGTCTCCACCCTGAATCATAATTATAAGTACTTGTATTTCCTGAAGCATCTGTTTCTGTCTTTAATTTGTTGTTAGCATAATAAGTATCAGTAGTTACTCCTCCACTTGGACTTGTTGTAGTTAGAACATTACCAGCTGCATCATAAGTATATTTTGTAACATTCCCACTTGCATCATAGATAAAGCTTGTCACATTCCTATTTGCATCCGTTTCACTGGTAACTTTTCCTATCGGATTATATGTATAGGTTGTCGCTCCACCGTTCGGATACTTTTGTGTCTTAACTAGACCATTTTCATATGTATATGTATAAGTATATTTATTTGATTCTACATCTTTTTCTATTAATAATCCATTTTCGCCATAAGTATATGTTGTCTTTGTTCCCCTTGTATCAACCATTGAAGTTACACGATTATTACTATCATAAGTATATACAATAGTTGAATTATTAGGATTTGTTTGAGTCAGTATATTTCCTTTCAAATCATATGTATAGGTAGTTACCGCACCCATCTGATCTGTTGAAGTTAATAAATTATTATCATTATCATATGTTTTATTAGATACTCCACCATTTGGGTCCGTTTCACTAGTTTCATTTCCATTTTGATCATAAGTATATTTTTCTGTATCACCATTTTGATCTGTTGTAGAAATTAATTGATTTTTACTATCAAATATATTTTTTAAAATTTTGTTATTCCTATCAGTAATAGTAACAATAGTCTCACCACTAACAGAAGTAGTATCATAGTCAAAATATGTTAAGCCATTACCTGATACCCCATCATCCTGTGTTATAATTTTTCCATCAATATTATAAGTATCGCTGAAGTAACTATCACCATCAGTACCTGTAAGTATATGACCATCGCTATCATAGGAATAGACAGTCTTTTTTGAATTTGGATCTGTTACGCCTACGAGACACTTATTAGAATTATAATCAAAAGTAACGCTTCTATCGGATTGATCAGATACACTACTAACTAAACCAGATGTATTGTAGTTTATAGTTAATGATTTTTTAGATATAGGTTCGTTTACACTGATACTTCCATCATCGTTATACAATACATTTAATGCCATACCAGTCTTATCTATAATTTGTATAAGTCTACCACTATTATCAAACCTAAAGGTTTTCTCATTATTGCAATTTAAAATGTAACTGCCATCATCATTTTTAGTCAATATGTAATTTTCCTTGCCAAGCGAATTACAAGTATACGTATTGTCAGAACCAGCTTGGAGCATAAAAACATTATATGAAGAAGGGGTGAAATAATAGTAAATCGAACCATCACTTTTTTGTTAAAGATGCGTTTCATATTGATTGTAGCAACCTCTACCCATCTTTCCCATAGACAATTTTGTAGAATCATAGCTTATATTGAAAGAAAGATCTTGAGCTCCTTTAACATCCAGTACATCATTGCTAATTTTATGAGCGCCGGTATCGGTATTTACTGGATCAGCCCATAAAGCCTCAGAAGATAAGTCTGAAGGCATTTTATCTTCTGAAGGACTAGGTGCTGGCGGATATGTATTGTAAAAGATTTGCATATCACTTGGGCAACCTAAAAAGACACTCGTTCCCATTTGGGGAGCTAAACCTTCAAAATATACTGTTTTTAAGTTCCTACAGTTACTGAATGCTAAACTTCCTACATTTGTCACACTTTCAGGTATTGAAACGCTTGTTAATCCACTACATCCATAAAATGTAAAACTTCCTATACTTGTTACACCCTCTGGTATCGATACACTCTGCAAACTGCTACAATTCTCAAATGCATTACTTGCAACG
>NZ_JMLK01000021.1 GCF_000686725.1 Clostridium akagii DSM 12554
ACACAATGCTCCGAAAAAAATGCAATGTTTTTGGAATGCTACAAACCAAATGGTACAAGTATAAAACCATGATATTAAAAGGTTTTAGTCTTTTTTATGTTATGGAATGTTACTATTAAAAGGTTACAATAAAAGGAACGTTAGCATTTATGAAACACTTTTTAAGCAGTGATATATAAGGTGTATACGTGCGTTATAGGCACGTATATTAACAAATATTGCATATACAAAAACATATGCAATTCAATTAATGGTATTGCATAGAAAATCAAAGTAATTTATAGGAATTTCAAGTTTGATTTTCCTAATTTTAAAACAAATTATCCTGGTAAAAAAACAAGCAATCAACTGAGAAGGGCAATTATAAATTAAAATCAGTTTTGGCTATTTACATAATTGGTGAAAATAAATGTTATGTCCATATTGAAATATCAAAACTTAGGTTTATAGAATTATATTCTTTTGGTATGGTAGTATGGCTGTCTAAAACCTAAATTTGACACAATAAATGGCAAAAAATAAAAAAGGCGTATTGTCTTGGTACTTCGCCTTTTTTCAAAACTACGTACTATTTAATTTCTGCAAAAATTTCATGTATATTGCCATCTGGGTCGGCGAATAGTGCTGTTCTTTGATTCCAAGGCATATCTTGTGGTTCATGAACAGAAGTTGCTCCTTTAGAGATTAACTTCTTAAATGATTCATCAACATCATTAGGATTTTCACATGGAAAAGCAAGTTCAAACCCCTGTCCAAATGATTCTTTCCTATATTCGCTACTATACACATACATAACATCTCTCATACAAATAGCAAATCTTGCTCCATCGTTTTCAAATTCAACATAATTATCAAGGTCATTTTAAATTCTAAATCCGAGAACTTGATTATATATCAAAGCTTTTATGTATTTTAAATTCCATTTTTATGCTTTCCTTGACCGTTTAGGTAATAAAAATGACCTTTCATGGTTAATCAATGGTAGTGACTACCATGTAAGTTATTATATAACTACGGCAATATATTAATGCTACTTTGCCCCTGATTACAGAGATGCTTGTATTACGCCATCTAATATAGCCTTTTGGATGGGTTAGGCCAATCTGGTAAAAGCAAAAGTGCTGAAATGTTTATCGGATTTTTACCACAATTTTGAATTTAACCAGTAAAGTTGATAACATCCGAATTGAACTCAGCTAAAACGAGGGAAGAGTTTACATATCGTATCTGATTTGATCATCTGCTTTTCGGCCTCGCTAAAACCTTTATAGTCATTTAGTTGATTAAGACTTGCTTCTACCCCATTCTTAGCACGTATAGGATAATCCGTACCATAAAGAATATGAGATGGACCCACCAGCTCATTCAATGCAGAAAATGTAATTAGTGAAGTTGATAATGCTAGTTCGTAATACAATGTGCGCAAGGAAGATAATACTTCCTCTGGAGATTGGGTAATCCCACCCCATTCACTTGCAATACTCAAGCGATATGAAAGATATGGAATTGTTCCTCCGGCATGAGCAGCAATCCAACGGATGTTGGGATAACGCTTAAGTTTCCCTTTGTAAATAAGATCCATAAATACTCGTGTTGTATCAAACGTAAATTCATAGACAGATACATGGCGTCCAAATGAGGGTAAGTTATCTCCTGCAGGATGACCAGGATGAACGAACACCACCGCAGACCTTCTATTTAATTCAGCTAAAACTACATCCATACTATCATCACTTAAATAAACTCCAGCATGATTACTTACAAGAGAAAATCCATCCACTTTTAAGATATCATAGGAATATGCTATTTCTTCTAAGGCTTTATCAGTGTCTAAATATGGGATGCCAGCTAATACTCCATATTCTTTAGGATACTTTGCACTTATCTCTGCTAAGTAAGTATTGAGTTTGCGAACTGTTTCAAAATTTTCATCGCTATTAGGCAATGAAAGTAGAGCCCCTGTGATTCCTAATAGTCTCATTTCTTCTCTATCGCTTTCAATACTCCACTCCGGACAAGGTATACCACCGGTTTCCACCTTTTTAGGAAACACATGATGGTGAACATCTATTATTCTTGCTTCATTTGACATAATTTATCATCCTCTCTTATTATCTATATTGGGTTAATTGTAAAGTTGCTTAATAGTAATTAAGTCCGTTGCATTTGTAACTGATATAATCATATGATATAGTAGTTAATGTTAGAAATCAATACAACTCGAGGGTTCTGTTACAGAAAGGGGGAATTTGATATGCCTGATTCGTATGCTGAATCTCAAAAGAAAATTACAAGAGAAAGTATATTTACCGCTTTAATTATTAAGTTAAAAAAAGAATCATTTAATGATATAACTATAACGCAATTAACAAAAGTTGCAGGGGTATCTAGAATGGCTTTTTACAGGAATTACATTACTAAAGAGGATATAATTATTAAATATTTAGACGAATTATTTAATGAATTTGTTAATGAAATCAAGTGTTCAAAAATTAGTACAAGATATGATTTCGCATTATTGTACTTTTCTTTTTTTATGAATAGAAATGAAATTATTGAAACATTAGTCAACTCCGGATTAAGTTATATTCTTTTCGATCGTTTTAGTTTTAATATGTCAAAATTTTTTATGATCACACCTTACAGTTTTTTATTTAAATTAGAGTATAATAATTATCTAGCACATTATGCCTCAGCAGGCCTTCTTAGTATATTATTAGCATGGATTAAAAATACTAAGAGAGAAAGTATTGAGGATATGTCAAAACTTATAGCTGAAATACCTCATTAGCCGCATATTAAATACTAAATTTTATTATATTTCAACAAGCACACCCTAATAACATGATGAAAAAGTGTTTCATTAGAGTTATAAAGGTTTATTTTGAAGTATTTCAAAAATATATAGGATTTTATGGAAAGAAAGATGGGATAATAAAGTTATTACATACTATTCGCAAAAGTCTACTTATCAATACGCCTTTTTATTTTTGACATTTATTGCGTCAAATTTAGGTTTTAGACAGATATAATTTATTAAGTGGATGTATCCAAAATAAAAGGTGTGCAGGTGATAAAACATATAAATCCTCAGTTTATAAAGCAATCTGCTTAAAAAATTTAATGAATAATATAATATTTTTCATATATGAAATTGAAATTTCCTGACTTTTTTATCAAAGAATTATTTGGCCGAATGTTCAAATCACTTCGGGAGCACCAAGGCAAGGCCTGAAAATGCTAAGTTTCAGGCCTTGTTATATTTTTTTGAAATTGATTAGCAAGCTGATTTGTTGTCAAATATCCATAATATATACATTTATTTAGATAGCTTTAAAAAATTGTGTGAAAATTAAACAATATGGCCTAAGATGAAAGTCATAATATCTATGTCAACCGATTGACATAGATATGTAAACGATATATAATTATAATATGATTTTAAAATTTTATTTTATGGGAGGTTGTTTTATAAATAGTGTCGGTAATTAGTATGATCACTAAGGCTACTTAAATAGAAAATAATCATTTATGGTTATATTAATTTCTAGATAAATAAATAACATACATTAAATTGTGAAAGATAGGAGAGTATTCTAATGAGTATTAAAAATAAAATCATGTTAATAACTTATGCTGATAGCTTTGGAAAAAATTTAAAAGAAGCAGGCGAAATTTTAAACAAGCATTTTAAAGGAATAGTTGAAGGAGTTCATATATTACCCTTTTATCCATCATCATCAGATCGTGGGTTTGCTCCACTTACTTATAAAGAGGTAGATAAAAATTTTGGAGATTGGAATGATATAGATCAAATTGGTGAAAATTTTTATTTAATGTATGATTTTATGATAAATCATATTTCCAAGAGTTCCGAGTATTTTCAAGATTTCAAGCAGAACAAAGACAAATCACCCTATGCAGATTTATTTATTAGATACAAAAAATTTTGGCCGAGTGGTGAGCCAAGTGAAAAAGACATAGATTTGATATACAAACGAAAACCAAAAGCCCCATGTATTGATGTTGATTTTTCAGATGGTACAAGTGAAAAAGTGTGGTGTACATTTGATGAAGAACAGATAGATTTAAATATATATTCAGATGTAACAAAACAATTAATTAAAGATTTTCTAGTTTATCTTTGCAAAAGGAAAGTATCTATTGTAAGGCTAGATGCTTTTGCATATGCAACAAAACGTCCTGGGACAAATTGCTTTTTTATTGAAAAAGATGTCTGGGAACTTCTTGATTTTGTTAAATCAATACTTAATCCATATGGAGTTGAATTATTACCAGAAATACATGAACATTATTCAATACAAATGAAATTAGCAGAAAAAGGATATTGGGTATATGATTTTGCATTGCCAATGATATTGCTTTATACATTATATAGTGGATCTAACAAACGGATTAATAATTGGCTTAAAATATGCCCAAGAAAACAGTTTACTACTCTTGATACTCATGATGGAATTGGTGTGGTTGATGTTGCTGACCTATTAACAGAAGAAGAGATTCACGAAACGAAAAAAAATTTGTTTTCAAAGGGTGCAAACGTAAAGAAAATATACAATACAATGGCGTATAACAATCTTGATGTTTATCAAGTTAATTGTACTTATTATTCTGCTTTAGGAAATAACGATAGATCTTATCTATTAGCTAGAGCTATTCAGTTTTTCACTCCGGGTATTCCACAAGTATATTATGTTGGATTATTAGCTGGTGAAAATGATATTAAATTACTTGAAGAAACTAAGGTTGGTAGAAATATTAATAGACATTATTATTCGAAAGAAGAAATTGAGACTAATTTACAAAGACCTGTGCTTAAGCGGTTGTTTAAATTAATGAAATTCAGAAATTCCTATGAAGCTTTTGATGGTGATTTGTTTATAAATGAAGATTGCGCTATAAGTAACATTGAACTTACATGGAAAAAAGATGAGTTTAACACAACCTTAAGTGCTAATCTAAACACTCATGAATATAAAATTACTTACTATGATATAAGTACAGGGAGATTTGAAGAACTAAAAGAGATTTAACATTTGCTGGAGCATATCATGTGAATTTTGCTACAAATGTATTAAAAAATGTACAATTGCTTTCACATGTTTTATAGTATACTATAAAATATGTGAATAATTCAAGGGAGGGAAAGCAATTGAAACCCAAAATAAAAGATGTAGCAAAATTAGCAGGTGTTTCCCCTACTACGGTTTCTCGTATTTTAAATAATCGTGGTTATATTAGCGCAAAAACAAGAGAAAGCGTTTATAAAGTAATGGAGGAACTAAATTATCATCGAAATGATTTAGCAAGGTCACTTTTTTATAATCGAACATATATAATTGGATTAATTTTTCCAACTACAAGCAATCCATTTTTTGGACAATTAATTTTTCACATAGAAAATATATGTATGTCGTTAGGCTATAAGGTTATGCTATGCAATAGTCTGAATCATATTGATAAAGAAAAACAGTATTTAGATATGTTACAGAGGAATCAAGTGGACGGAATAATTGTTGGAACTCATAATCAAGGAATATTAGATTATGAAAATGCTAACATACACGTTGTTGCAATAGATCGTTATTTATCAGATAAAATTCCTATTGTTTCAAGTGATAATTATGAAGGTGGTAAAATGGCAACTAAATTATTATTGAATAAAGGTTGTAAAAAAATAATACTTATTAGTGGTCCAAATGGATTAAAAACACCAGCAAATATGAGAAAAAAAGCATATGAAGATGTACTTCTCGCAGCAGCAAGAATACCTATTACTTATGAAATATCAGCTAGCTTTGAAAAAGACACGCATATTACAACAGTAAATAAACTATTCGATGAAAATAAAGATGTTGATGGAATTTTTGCAAGTGATGATTTAATTGCTTCGGCAGTAATTAACGAAGCTAGAAAAAGGGATATAAATATCCCTAATGATTTAAAATTAATTGGATATGATGGTACAGAAACTATTAGGACCTGCATGCCACAGTTAACAACTATACAGCAACCAATTGAAGAAATTGCTAAGGTGGCAGTAAACATTTTAGTAAAACAAATTGATGGTACCTATAATGATACAAATTTGCAGACAATTCTACCTGTGAAACTTATCGAAGGAACTACTACATAATTTAAATAAAGAAGATGATGTCACAAACTTTTACATCATCTTTTTTTATTACAATACTATGAAACCGGTTGACATATGGTATCGGTTGATATACAATAAATATATTGAAGTAAACGTTTGCGGAAAGCTATTTTTTATGATGAAGGGGGAATTATAAAATGTCAAATTCAAGTTCAAATTCAAATGTTATACTGTCATTAAAGGAAAAGCTTAGTTATGGGGCAAGTGACGCTGGATACAATTTAGTTTTTACTGTTATTTCTAGTTTCTTAATGTTTTATTATACAGACGTTGCTGGGGTCAATATAGTAGCGGTAGGAACACTTTTCTTGGTAGTTCGTGTACTGGATGGAGTTGTAAGCCCAATTGTTGGTGCACTGATCGATAAAACAAATACTAGATGGGGAAAAATCAGACCTTGGTTTTTATGGTTTACCTGGCCATTTGCTATTATTGGAGTTATGACTTTTTCTGTACCAAGTATTGGTGCTAATGGACAAATAGTTTATATGTATGTAACTTACATATTAATGAATATTATGGCATCAGCAGTAGGAGTGCCAATAACAGCATTATTGCCTAGCTTAACAACTAATCCACAGGAAAGAATTAAAGCAAATACTTTTAGATGTGTATGTGGTCAAGTAAGTGTTCTTGTTGCAAGTATGGCAACATTACCATTAGTGTCAATTTTAGGACATGGTAATCAGAAAACTGGTTTCTTTTTAACATTACTTTTGTATGGTGTAGTTGCAGTGTGTTTACAACTTACAGCTTTTAAAAACACAAAAGAAAGGGTTATTGTAGAGAAACAAAAAGAAGCACCTTTATTTATTAGCATTAAGGCACTTGTTCATAATGTGCCATGGTGGATACTTGCTATTTTAAACTTTGTAATTTTTACTGGAATTGTTGTTAAATTACAGGCAACTGTATACTTTTTCAAATACAACATTGGTAATGAAAATATAGCTTCCATAGCTAATGGTTTAAATGCTTTCGCTATGATTTTAGCTATGGCACTTGTTCCAATTATTGCTAAGAAGTTAAAAAATAAAAATATAGTTATTTTAGGTTTACTTATTAGTATTGCTGGACAATTAATATTATATATAGCAACAACAAATCATTCCATAGTAATAACACTTATGGGAGCAGCTATTGCATCTTTTGGACTAGGGGGAGCACAAAGTATAGTATTTGTAATGTTTGCTGATACCGTTGATTACGGTGAGTGGAAATTTAAAGTACGGGCTCAAGGACTAGTTACATCTGCTGGAACAATTGGAGTACAGTGTGGTGCTGGTATTGCTGGTGTGTTAATGTCATTTATATTATCAAAAGCAGGGTTTATCCCAAATGTGGTTGAAAAATCTTCAGCACTAAACGCAATTTCATTTTGCTATGTGTGGTTACCAGTTATAACTTTAATTATATGTATAGTTTTAATATGTTTTTATCGTTTAGATTCATGTAGAGAAGAAATGCTCTCAGAACTTGCAAGGAGACATAATGAGTCAGTTTAAAATATTATATAATAACTAAGGAGATTTTTAAATGATTAACTATGTAAATTTTAAATGTGGAGATAATTGGTTAAGAGGAACAGTTCATATTCCAGAAATTAAAGGCAAAAGTAAATTCAAAACCGTAATTATGTTCCATGGCTTTGGTGCTAATAGAATTGAATACTTTTCCTCATTTGTTAACATGTCAAGATTATTGGAAAGGAATAATATTGCTAGTGTACGCTTTGATTTGTCAGGGCATGGTGAGAGTGACGGGGAATTCTTTGATGTTACTATATCAAATGAGGTTAATGAAGGAAAACAAATAATTGATTTCGTAAAAACTCTAGAGTTTGTTGATTCGAATAATATTAATTTAATGGGCATGAGTCTTGGTAGTGTTGTAGCTAGTATTGTAGCTGCGGAAAAAATCGAAGATGTACAATCTTTATGTATGTGGTCACCAGCAGCTGTTGTTGTAGATGAAATTAAAATAAATAAAACATTACAAGGAAAACCATATGCTAAAGAAATTAAAGAAAAAGGATATTTTGATTTCAATACTTTAAAAGTTAGCCAAGAGTTAATAGATGATGCTATAAATTTAGATATTTACGGTAGAGCTGAAAAATTTGATAAAGATGTTCTAATAATTCATGGAGATAAAGATTGGATTGCACCAGTTAAATATGCGGAAACTTATATTGAACAATATGGTGCAAAAGCAAAGCTTGAAGTAATAAGTGGAGCAGATCATTCTTGGGGCACTGTAGATCAAAGAGAACAACTATTTAATAAAACATTAAACTTTTTCTTGAAATAATATATTAATAAGTTGTTGGATGAAAGAAATCATTAGCCAGCAACTTATTAATTTGCATCAGAATTAAATATAGGGAGGTGAATGCTATGGTTTTACTAAATCATAGCAATTTGTATGAATAATGTATTATGTATTGGTGAAATTCTAATTGATTTTATATGTTCAGATATTAATTCGAGCATAATAACTGGAGGAAATTTCAAGAAGAAAGCTGGAGGTGCTCCTGCAAATGTTGCTTCTGCTATTTGCAAATTGGGAGGAAAGGCTTCATTTGTTGGGAAAGTTGGGGATGATGCCTTTGGTGTTTTTTTAAAAAACACATTAGAACATAACATGGTTGATACATCAATGATCGTATTAGATAAAAATGCTTATACCACACTAGCCTTTGTATCAATAAAATCAGATGGCGAAAGAGATTTTGTTTTTAATAGAGGTGCAGATGAGTTACTAAAATATGAAGAACTAGACATTAATAAAATATTTTCAAATAAAATAATACATTTTGGTTCTGCAACAGCTCTTCTAGGTGGCGAAATGAAGAATACCTATATAGATATTATGAAGAAAGCTAAAGCTAAAGGTATTTTTATATCTTTTGATCCTAACTTTAGAGACAATCTTTGGGGCTGTAGAACTAAGGAATTTATTGAACTATCTCTTGCCTGTATAGAAATTGCTGATTTCGTTAAACTCAGTGATGAGGAATTAAGATTAATAACGGGTAAAGAAAATTTAGCTGAAGGAATTGAAAGCATAGTTAAAAATAAAATTGTTGCTGTGACCTTGGGAAAAGATGGAACAATGATTTCTAATGGAAAAAGAACAGAAATTATTAATAGCATTAATGTAACATCAATTGATTCAACAGGAGCAGGGGATGCCTTTGTAGGGGGGGTACTATATAAAATATCACAGCTAGACAATCCACATGAAATTTGCGAAGATTTCAATAAATTAAAAAGAATTATTTATTTTGGAAATAAAGTTGGGGCTAAAGTATGTACAAAATTAGGTGCTATTTCTTCATTGCCAAC
Organism: Clostridium akagii DSM 12554; assembly: GCF_000686725.1. Classification (GTDB taxonomy): domain Bacteria; phylum Bacillota; class Clostridia; order Clostridiales; family Clostridiaceae; genus Clostridium_I; species Clostridium_I akagii. Next base: position 9,526 of record NZ_JMLK01000021.1, read on the forward strand.
CATTTCTGAGGTGGAAAATAAAAATGAAGATAAATTAGAATTACAGGTTGAATAGTTTCAGTACCCAATATGCTGTAGGAGGGGTTTCAAACGTGTAACCATTTACTAAGATCCATTAGGAGAGGGAGTGATGTTAATGTTAAAAACTGAGATGATTTTTGGTAACAATATGGTGATTCAGCGACAAAAGAAGTTTAATATATGGGGAACTGGTCTATCCGGTAAATCTATCACAGGTATGATAAAAGGAAAGAAAAATGAAGTGGTAGGAGGAATTATAGATAAAAATGGTAATTGGATGCTGGTTTTTCCGCCACTAGAAGCTGAGAGGAATTTAGAACTTACAATAACGGATGGCAACGAGACATTGACATATGGTAACATTTGTATCGGTGAAGTGTGGGTGGCTGGTGGACAATCCAACATGGAATATTTTTTACAATATGATGCAGAAAAAGAAAGCGTTCTGGACGAAAAAATGAATACTGATATCCGTTTTTTTGATTATCCAGAAGTATCCTATGAAGGACAGCTTGAGGAACATGACTATTCCAGATTTGGCATTTGGAGAACATGTACTAAAGAGGATTTACCTTATTTTTCTGCCGTAGGTTATTATTTTGCGGAGAATTTGCAAAAAATGCTGGACATCCCTATCGGTATAGTTGGATGTAATTGGGGAGGTACTCCTGCCTGCGCCTGGTTGGATCCGGATTATTTAAAGGATAATGAAGGAAAAGCATGGCTTGAATCATATGAAGAAGCTGTTAGTGATCTTAATGTTGAAGAATATAAGTCTAATTTTCATGCTAATCCTATGAATGACCATTCAAATCCATTACAAGATGAAATGATGAGCAAAATGTTTTATCCGGGACTTTCTCGTGAGGAGCAGTTAGGATTAATTCAAATGATGTCAGGTGATCAGGGTAAGATGCTTTTACCACAACCAGGACCTTATTATGAAAGGCGTCCTGGTGGATTGTATGAAGTGATGCTGAAAAAGGTTGCACATTATAACGCTCGAGGTGTCATTTGGTATCAGGGGGAAAGCGATGATGAAAAACCAGAAATTTATGGCACGGTTTTTAGTAAAATGATTGAATGCTGGCGTGACCTATGGGGAGATAAACTGACGTTCTTGTTCGTACAACTGGCTCCATTTGACCAATGGTTAATAGCTTCCGGTAAGCAATTTCCAGAACTGCGTAAGCAACAGGAACTTGTGTCTAAAACAGTACCTGATACCTGGATGATTAGTTCTTCCGATGCCGGTATGGAATGGGATATCCACCCGAAGCATAAGAAACCAATCGGTACGCGTCTAGCTCTATTGGCAAGAGGACATATTTATGGTGAAAATATATTGTGTAATCCTCCTGAATTTTTAAATGCCAAGAGGGTTCCGGAAGGAATAAGGATTGACTTCCAAAATGCAGATGGTTTACATGTAAAAGGTAAACAGGTGAATGCATTGTCAATTGTGAGTGTAGATGGAACAGAACTCACTCCAATGGGCGTTTCTATTTTTGAGGATGCTTTATTGATTAAGGGAGAATTCCCTGAGAAAGTATATGTTTATTTTGCTAAGACAGGTTATTATGAAATTAATCTTTATAATAAGAACGATAATCCGATGAAACCCTTTGAAGTCATTGTATAACATGATAATTCATTAACTTATTTGTATAAATATCTGATTTATAGTTGGGCTACTCTATAAAATGTAGAGTAGTTTGTAGTAGGAATTTGTTTAAAAAAGTATTTATTGAAAGGATTTTATATTATGAAGGTAAAACAAATTATAGATGGAATTATAAACAAGTTTGGTGGCGTTAAATTTGAACAAACTTGTGACCAACTTATGAGCGGTAGTTTTGATACAGAAGTAACAGGTGTTGTAACTACATTTATGGCTACGGTAGATGTAATCAATGAAGCAATTGATTGCGGGGCCAATTTTATTATTACTCATGAACCAACATACTATACTGGATTAGATCAAACGGAATGGTTAAAGGGAGACCCAATATACGAAGAAAAGAAAAAAATACTAGAAGAACACGGTATTGCAATTTGGCGTTTCCATGATCATATGCATGCAGCACCTACTGATTTAATCTATGATGGTTTATTAAAGGAGCTAGGCTGGGAAGATTACGTGATTAAAGGAATACAATCTTCACATTGTCAGGAGATAAAAAAAATGCCTTTCAAAGGATTGGAAGAAGTTTTTAAAGAAAATCCACATTGCTATGAGATACCAGAAATATCTTTGAAAGAATTAGCAGAAAATTTCAAAAAAAAATTAGGAATTGATGCGATTCAAATTGTAGGATCTCCTAATACTAAATGTAGAAGAGTTGGTATTTTGGTTGGTGGGGTAAGTTTAGGAATAGGTGGAGAAGAAATTCCTATGGTCCTAATGAAAGAGCAGAACCTAGATGCTATTGTGTGCGGTGATATCATAGAATGGACATTATGTCCATATATTCGTGATGCTACTTCTTTGGGAATGAATAAAGCTATGCTTGTTTTAGGACATGAACGCAGCGAAGAACCTGGAATGAAGTATATGGCTGAATGGTTAGCTCCAATGCTGAAAGATACTCCAGTACGATTTGTGGATGCAAAAGAACCATTTAAATATTTGTGATAAATAAAATAAATTAATAGTTCAACATATTATAGGAGATGAAATAAAATGGCTTTTTTACAAGTAAACTTTTTTTCAAAATGTTTAAAGAGACTAGTTACATTTAATGCGCTTATACCTATTGATACATTTGAGATACCGGGTCAAGAGAAAATTGAAAGGGGACCAATGAAAACTCTATACCTTTTACATGGTTACTCGGGAAATCATATGGACTGGGTTTGTGGCTCTAAAATCCAAGAATTATCACTAATACATAATATAGCAGTATTTATGCCCTCTGTCGAAAATAATTTTTATTTAGATGATATTGATAAAGGGGAACTATTTGCAGAATTTGTTGGGAATGAGCTAGTAGAATTTACACGTAAGATGTTTCTACTTTCAGATAAAAGAGAAGATACATTTATAGGTGGATTATCTATGGGTGGATATGGAGCAATTCGAAATGGACTAAAATATTCTCAAAAATTTAGTCGCATAATAGCATTATCTTCTGCTCTTATAACTTACAATATTGCTGGGATTACTAGCGATTATAAAGATGAAGTTGCAGACTATAAATATTATACAAGGGTTTTTGGTGATTTAAATAAACTTCTAGGCAGTGATAAAGATCCACAGGCACTTATAATTAATCTAAAGAAGAAAGATGATTATATTCCTAAAATATATATGGCTTGTGGTACTGAAGATTTTTTGCTAGAAGTAAATCATAGCTATCGGGATTTCTTAATTTCACAGAAGATAGAGCATACGTATGTTGAAAGTACTGGTATTCATAACTGGGATTTTTGGAATGAATATATTGAAAAAGCAATTATATGGGCAATGGAAAAAGATTCATGACCACCGGCGAAATATTTGATAATGAGATATTCAACTCGTTTAATAATTTACTCGATTATATTCAATATTTTTTTGAAGATGATGTATCATTTTCAATTACAAACTTAGATACATTTATTATTCAAAAAAACAATGATAATATACCTATGAAACCTAATGTAGGTGACAAAATTCCTAAGGGTGGAGCTATTAGTGATGCCCTAAGAACGGGTAAAATAATTACAAAAGATGTTCCTAAAGAAATTTATGGAGTACCATTTACTTCTTATGCAATTCCTATTAAAGATGAGAATGGTGAGCTAGCAGGCTGTATAGTTCTTGCAAAGAGTATGGTTAAGAAAAATGATGTTAATAATCAGATCCATACTGTAGCTTTTGCGGTGGAACAAATATCTATAGCAATCAATAATCTATCCTCTGGTATACAAAAGGTGGAGGATATGAATAATGATATATTGGAAAAAGTTCATGAATCAGATATTGGTGCTAAAAATACTGATGAAATATTAAATTTTATAAGGGGTATAGCTACTAATACAAATATGTTGGGCTTAAACGCAGCAATCGAAGCCTCAAGAGCTGGTGAATATGGAAGAGGGTTCAGTGTAGTGGCCACAGAAATAAGAAAGCTATCTGGTTCAACTGGGGAGTCTATTAAAGAAATAGATTCTGTGTTAAAAAAAGTAAAATTATCAATAGGAAGTATAAATAAAATGATAATAAAGTCAAATGAAGTATTTACAGATGAAGCAACGAATATTCAGCAGATTGCCACATCTATTGAAGAACTTAATACTGCTACACATAGTTTAGAAGAATTAGCTAAAAAAATATAATGAATTAATGAGTTATTTGCTTGATAATTATTAATTAAACTGCATTAGGCATCTTCAAAAAAATTAGAAAAGATTTGTTGGCAAAATCATATTTTTTAAATTTAAATTTCCTGACTTTTTTATGACAGAACTATTTTGGGATCATCAAGAAAAGTATGGAAAAATACTATAGAATCAAATATTTCATTGGAGACTACTTACATAAAATAGTCTCCAATTTCACGATAAAATACAATAATTAAGATTTATAGAATACCTATATATAAGGGTTTGACCAAAGACACTAAACCACAAAATAGGTATTCATCCACATTCCTAAATCGTGGGCCGGAGGTTCGAATCCTTTTAGGTGCACCAAAAAAAAGCTTGTAGCCGAAATGGTTATAGGCTTTTATTATTTTTTGTAAAATTGGATACAAAATGAAAATGAGCTACATCAACTTGATGTGGCTTATTTTTTTATACGTAAGTCGTCTGTCACCCGTTATACGTATATGCAGTGCTATATTTATATACTAATCTTTATTTATGAAAATGATGTGAAAAAATTGAATATTAATTGTAAACAGTTAAAATAACCATATAGCTAACATTTTTAACAAAACCCATTGTAAACCATTTTATGAATTATTAATATTAAGCGGTCTCAATTTATCAGATTCAAGTACACACACTTAATTTTTAAAAATCATTTTAGCAACTATTTACATTAACTTTCTTTTTAAGGGATTGACAAAAGTAATTGATATCGGTATTATTAAAGATAAATAGAGTCTGTATTATCTTTTAAGGGGGTATATTATGAAATATACAAAAGCGACAAACTATGCACTGCATATTGTCGCGTATATGATTAAATATGATAAAAATGATAATTTGAGTTTACAACCATTAGCAAAACACTTGAATATGTCGGCTACCTATCTTTCAAAGATTTTAACGCAGTTAGTAAAGGCTGATATAATTCAGTCAACTCCAGGTGTAAATGGTGGTTATACTTTGCGTAAAAAGAAAGAGGACATTTCATTTATGGATGTAATTAATGCAACCGAAGGAACTGGGGCGTTATTTACTTGTGACTTACAAGAGGACGACAAGTGTCATATTTTTAAAGTAATGACAGAAGCAGAAAATGTTATGGAAACGTATCTGCAAAATAAAAAGCTATATGAAGTAGTACCAAGTACAACAACCAATGGAATATGTGAGGAATAATCCTTTCATATATCCTTAATTAATGTATAATGTTTTATATATCAATTAAGGATAATAAGAGTCTTTATTGTATACAATAAAGATATAAATTTTAATATATAAAATAAGATCTATTATAGAGCAGATTTTTCAGAAAATATACTAAAGGTAATATCAAAGCCTTTTAATATAATTAAGTAGGCGATGACTGCCATATAACAAATAAATCATTTTATCAAGAGGAGGACAAATATGAAAAAACATCAACACAATCTAAAAGAAATCCAGCGACAATTATCAAGAACAGTAGAATATTTAGACAGTCCTGAAAGAATAAAGGCTTTTCCACCAAAAGAACTATTGCAAATGCTCCCTATTAAAAAAACTGATAATATTTTAGATTTAGGTGCAGGTACAGGATATTTAGCAATTACTGCAGCTCAAATGGTTCATGGATTAGTTTATGCACTAGATATGAATTCTAAGATGCTTAGGATTATAGAGTCTAAGGCTCAAGATGAAAATATTACAAATATTCAATTGGTTAAAGGAAGTATTGATGATATTCCACTATCAGATAATTCAATTGATATTGTACTAGCTTCATTAGTTTTACATGAAGTTAAACCGTTATCTAAGACGCTACAGCAAATTAAACGTGTGCTTAAAGAAGATGGATATTTTCTATGTGTCGAATTTGAAAAAACAGAAAGTGCTACTGATGGCCCCCCAATGCATATAAGAATTCCTTCATCGATTATGGAAGAGGAATTAATAAATGCTGGATTTAGTATAATACAAAAATTATTTCCAAGTGATATTTTATATATTTTTATTGTTAAAAGATAAGATTGTTCTCGTTGCAGTCTAAAATCCCTATACATTTAGGTACTAATTAAAAACAAGGTAATGGATAAAAATGTAAAACAATATAGGAAGCATCAAGACAAGTATAGAATCAAATATTTAATTGGAGACTACTCACATAAAATAGTCTCCAATTTCACGATAAAATACAGTAATTAAGATTTATAAAATGGATATATATAAGGCTTTAACGAAAGGCACTAAAGAGTGAAATAGGTACTCATCCACATTCCTAAACCTTGAACCGGAGGTTCGAATCCTCTTAGGTGCACCAACACAAAACTTATAGCCTCAATGGTTATGGGCTTTTATTATTTTTTGGGAAATTGAGTACAAAATAAAAATGAGCTACATCAACTTGATGTGGCTCATTTTTTTATACGTAAGTCGTCTGTCACCCGTTATACGTATAGGCAATGCTATATTTATATACTAATCTTTATTTATGAAAATGATGTGAAAAAATTAAATATTGATTGTAAACAGTTAAAATAACCATATAGATTGATATTTACGAAAAAAGCCACATCAATCCAATTGATAGTATCATATAGGAAATCAAAGTAATCTAAAGAAATTTCAAGTTTGATTTTCCTAATTTTAAAACATTTTATCAAGGCTAAAAAACAACTGATCACCGGGCAAGGGCAATTATAAGCTAAAATCAGTTTTTGCATTCTACATAATTGGTCAAAATAATCGTAATGTGTTGTATTTGGCTTTTGGTAAAATGTCACAACACATCAAATAAAAATAAATATTTTAAGTATAAACGCCTTGTTTGTTTTTTGTTATCATAGGTTATGGTATATCTCTTTATATTCTTAACTTTATTTTGTCACGAGGATAGTCTAAATGAAATCAATATAATAACAATTATGTGGATTTCATCAAATAAGTGTAAGATCTTAATTTATAAGGTTTTACGCTTATTTTTTCTATATAAAAGTTAGAATTGTAAAAATTAATTCAAATTAAAAATTTTTTTAGTGTTGACCCTAACACAGTGTCATAGTGTAATATAAAAATAGAGTTTGAAGATATAAACTAAAACTCATTGTTGGAGGTAAAGTTTATGAAAACAGTAAAACAAGTTTCGGATTTAACGGGAGTAAGTGTGCGTATGCTACATCACTACGACAAGATCGAATTATTAAAACCAACCAAATTAACAGAAGCAGGCTACAGGATTTATGATGATGAAGCTCTTGAAACTTTGCAGCAAATTTTGTTTTTTAAAGAACTTGATTTACCACTGAAAGAAATTAAAGAAATCATAACTAGCCCTCATTTTGATAAGATGAAAGCACTAGAAAGTCATAAAAAGCTAATGGTTTTAAAACGAGATAGATTGAATAGCTTGATAGAGCTTATAAATAAAACTATAAAGGGAGAGAAAAAGATGAGTTTTAAAGAATTTGATATGACTGAATATTATAATGTATTAGAAGAATTTAAGAACGTAAATAAGGATAAAGTAATTAGAATTTATGGTAGTGTAGATAACTATAATGAATTCATTGAAAGATGCAAGTCTAAGGAAACTGAGATTGCTAAAGAGGCTATAGATCATTATGGAAGTATAAAAAAATTTACTGAAGCTTTGAAGAAAAATTTAAATAATAGTCTAGCAATAACTAAAGCGGAACAAATTGATAAGTTTAAACAAGACTGTCTTTACGATAAGCATCCACAATTAAAAGACCTATATAAAAAACTTACGGCTAACTTAACAAAGAATCCTTCTTCAGAGGAAATTCAGCATATCGCTGGTGAAATAACTAATATAGCTAAAAAAGATTATGAAGCTTTTAAAACTAATATGGGAGACTATTATTGGTACACTATGGTAAAATTTTACTTAGAATTTCCTAAGGGAATAGACAAAGTTGATAAGAAATATGGGGGACATGGTGTATCGTGGTTAGAAGAAATTGATAAGAAATATGGAGAGGGCGCATCTAAATTTATTGGAAAAGCTTTAAAAATTTATCTGGGGAATTATGAGCCTAAAATAGAAACTCTATATAAAAAGCTTGGATCTAACTTAAGTAAAGATCCTACTTCAAAAGAGATTCAACAAATTGTTTCCGAAATAGCAGATGAGAATAGAAAAATCCATGAGGATTTAAAAGTAGATGAGGGAGAAAATCATTTGGGGTATATGGCAGATTGGTATTTATCAAAGCCTACGTATATAAAAGCAATAGACAAGAAATATGGGAGTGGTTCATCTAAATTTATTGGCGAGGCCCTAAAGTTTTATGCTAAAAATAATAAGTAGTGAAATAAAAAGGAGCCTTACATCAAAAATAGCATCACATATCAGTAAAATTTTACTTTTGAACATGGAAAAAAACATTTTTTATAATACAAAAAATGCAATTGAGTTTTCTATATTCTAGAATCGGGTTAGAATAATAACTATCCGATTTTAATTTGTTAGTTTGTTATCTAAATATTATTAAGCCGTCGAATTTCATCATTTAAAGTTTTATTTTTAATTTCTAAAGCTTGGATTTCAGTTTGTAAGGCTTCAATTTTGCTTTTAAAGTTTTCATTCTCCATCTTTAATGATAAAGTTTCTTTTTCATGATTTTCAAATTTTTTTGTTAGTCGCGTATTTCCACGACTTAGTTTCAATTCCTTTTTAAATCCAAATAACGTAACTACTATAGCCCCAATAATTGCAGATACAAATATTATAAGTGCCAAAGAAATTTGAAATTTTGCAATAAAGAAATTAACAGATATAATTGCAGCATTTTGTATACCAAATAAGGTTACTATAATAGCAAAAACTAAAGAGATTATAAAACCAATTCGCATTAGACACTTCCTCCTTCTTTTTATTTACATTATACATAAATAAGAAGAAAATTGAAATATGTTTTCAATTTATATTTATTTTTAGCCTATCTTTATCTTGTATTTTAAAAGGTAAGATTATATAGTATAGCTAAGAATAGAATAGTAGATTATTACTATTCTTAGAGGAGGGAAGCATAATTAAAAAATTTAAAAACTCACTTTTATTTAGATATATAGAACAACTAATATTCAGGTATAAGGATGATGATTTACCCTCAATGAGTGCTCAAATGACATATTACTTAATATTGGCTTTTTTCCCATTTCTTCTTTTCCTAATTAATTTATTAAGTTTCACGCCTCTTTCAAGTGAGATACTTATTATAAGCTTTGATAAATTTCTTCCTAATGACACAGGTGTTTTAGTAAAGAATTTGGTTGTACAGACTTTACAATCTAAAAGTGAAACTCTTTTAATTGTAGGGATGTTAGGAAGTCTTTGGGCAGCTTCTAAAGGAATATCCGCTATTATTAAATGTCTTAATAAAGCCTATGGAATAAAGGAAAATCGTAATTTTATTAAACTTAATTTGATAGCGATTATTTCCACAATCGGGATAACCATTATGATAATACTGTCATTCTTTATGATAGTATTTGGACAAATTATAGGAACCTATGTTTTTGGTTTGGTAGGAGCAACTCTATTGTTTAATATTATTTGGTCATTTTTAAGATATTGTATTCCTCTTATGACAATGTTTACTACATTCTCTTTAATATACAGGTATGTACCAAATATAAAGTTGAAATTTAATACTGTTATAGTAGGTACTATTTTTACCACAGTTGGGTGGATTGCAACTTCTTTGTTATTTTCTTTCTACGTAAATAACTTTTCAAATTATCAAAAAGTTTATGGAAGTTTAGGTGGTATTATTGCTTTAATAAGCTGGCTATATGGTAGTACCCTAATTATACTTATAGGCGGAGAATTAAATGCAATTAATAGATATTTTCAAAGTAAAGAAAAGATCGAAAAGTATGACTCTTTTAAATTAAGTATCCCTTTAGTACAAGCCCCTAAGGTTATAAGGCGGGAATAGCGTACGTTCTCATTTCTCAATTTTTTATAAGGTTGCTTAATACTTCGGGATATCTTAATACCATGGTAATACTTCTTGTTGAATAATATACTAAAAAATATGCCCATGAAATCCAATTGAAATCGTCCATACTTGATTTAAAAATGAATTTAGATACCAAAATTCTTATTAGTATTATCACTACCCAACTAGCTATATATTTGTAAGTATGTCTTATGTAATATTTACCATTGTCAACTTCTATCAACTTCATATTTCCTAGTATTATGCCGGCTATTACTGCTATTACTAAAAGAACAATTAATTCGCTAATCTCAGTTGGTTGAATTGTAACACCTTTAAAATTATCATACAATTCATAAAGCATAATTATAGGTAAGGCTATAAATGTTTTTATACCAACTTCTTTTGATTTTAAACCTTTAAACAGTATTAATAAAATTATTAATATTTCCCACATGCTTTTCCCCCAATAGTATTATCATAAATTTCTAATTACTAAAAACACTTGCTTTACAATTTCTTATCTACTTGACGATTAAGTTCCAGTCAATGGATGGTAGATTCTCAAACTCATAAGCAAGTAAATCTGCAATTGTAAATCTGCTTAATACTTTTTTATATTCATTTTCTGCTTCATTAAAAACACAAACTACTTTATCTGAGTTATTATTAAAATTTTCCACACTATTCATTATTACTTTCTCTCCAAGATTATTGAGTTTTAAAAAAGATGAATTCCCTCCGACAGCTTCAAAAATATCTAGAAATGTAATCTTATTTGTATCCATATTTAAGGATATTCCACCTGTTTTGCTTGCACTAGATTTTACGATTTTTGCAATGACCAATTTTCGAATGATTTTTCTTAAATATGAATCAGAAACATCTAAAATTTTACTTAACACATGACTTTTTAATGGCTGATTATCATTTTGTCTTGCTAGTACAGCAATTACGTATATTGCCTGCTCCACACCAATTGTAATTTGCATTTTTAATTCTCCTTCTCTATTAACTATCTATAGATATTATATATCCATAGATAGTTAATGTCAATAGATATAGTGAAAAATTTTATTTCATTTCTGCTGATAATTTTCTTACAATATTACCAGTCTGTTCTTTACCAAACTCAGTTAATTGCCAATCTGTCCAAGAATCTATTATTCTATTTGGATAATGGACAGATTGTGTATGCTGAATTGTAATAATAAGTTGAACTAAATTTTATTCTAGTTAAATTTAGTAATGAAGGAATCATATCCTGGCTAGGGAAAGTACAAGTGAGGGTTAAGATTTACCAACGCACAACTTTTCCGAATTGATCTAGGTACTGAAGGCCAACTTTACCAGCCTGAGCAACAATGGTATCTACAACTCGTGGGATGGCTTCTTCAATTGAGTAGGTAGCGTTGGGGCCTCCAAGTTTCGTTCTAATCCAGCCTGGAGATATCAAAAGCATCGCCCGACTGTCTTCTGGATGTTTAGCTGCAAAGCTGCGCATCAATGTATTCAACGCGGCTTTGCTTGCGCGGTACACTTCAAAATCACCTCTCTCGTTGTCAGCCACACTACCCTGGCCAGAAGACATCACTCCGATAGTGCCGCCTTCGACAACATTTGACTCAAGTGTTTCAACAACCCTCATTGGTGATAACGCGTTGGTTACCATCACTCTTACAAACTCATCTGTTGTAATGGTGATGGTAGTTTCATAGGTACCAGTGCCTGCATTCACAAATAACAGATCAAATTTTTGGCCTTGAAGTCGATACTTCAGTGACAAAATTTGGTCCATGGATGTGATATCTAGCACCTCCACTTGAAGCTGATCGGACGAGTTTTGCGATAAATCGTGTAATGCAGTTCCACTTTCTTTTCGGACAGTTCCCATAACAGACCAATTTCGTGCCAGAAACTCCTTGGCAAGAGCTAATCCAAGCCCTCTGGATGCGCCTATGATCAAAGCTTTTTTCTTTTCCACTTTACATTTCTCCTTTTATGAGTTTTATTTCGCTATTTACTTTTTCATCAAAACCATAATTACTAGACAATCTATCTAGGTTAAATGAGCCGTTATTATTGATGTTCATTTGGCCTGGAGAGACGCTCCCAATTTATGTGAGCAATCTTATCTTTCTCATCTGGACTGAGAGCTGCTTCATCCAAGAAGTGACCTGGACCACCACCAGGACGATACTGATAAGGATAGTCGGTTGAGAATAAAATACGGTCAACACCAACGATTTCAATGGAACGTTGGAGATAGGACTGGCTAAACATACCACTCGATGTCACGTAAAGATTGTGACGCATATAGTCAACAATGGGCCGTTGCAGTTTTGCCACCCTGTCCAAATTTTTGAGACGTTCGGTGTAGAATAGTATGACTTCACCCCAGTGGCCGAGAATGACCTGTAGGTTCGGGAATCGGTCAAATACACCAGCCAAAACCAGCCGTAGAAATTGGATCCCGCTCTCGTAGTGCCATCCGAGACCAAAAGTTGCAAAAGCAAGGTCTACTTGACTGCCGAAACCAGAATAGTAAGCATCTTGTACAGCACGTTGCGGGATTTGAGGATGGATGAACAGTGGGACGTGCAAACTTTCTGCCGCCTCAAAAATTGGCAGAAAATCACTATGATCAAGGTTCTTTTCTTGTGTCCGGCCGCAAAGCATAGCTCCTTTCAGTCTGAGATGGCGGATGCTTCGCTCAAGTTCCAGGGTAGCCTCGCGTGGAGCAGCGGTAGGAAGAGTAGCAAATCCTTCAAAACGATCAGGTCGAAGTGACACTGTAGCGGAGACGAGATCGTTGGTTTGCCTGGCTAAGTCAACACTTTTGACACTACCAAGGTTGTGCAAGCCGGGTGAGGTGAGTGATAGAACCTGAATATCGACTCCACTCTCATCCATGAGCTTTATACGACCATCACTCAGGTCATCCAACCGATTCTCCACTTCTCCCATGTTAAGACCTTGACTACTATCCTGCTCCCCGACAGACCAGGCATTTCTAACACTATTGGTAAGAAAATGTTCTTCAATTCCTACGATTTTCATTGATATCATCTCTCCTTTAAGTTTACTGATTTTTGGAGCACCAAACAAAGATTATAAATTGAACTTTCAGATACTTCATGAATACAGGATCATTAGTGAAAACTCATATAGTAGCACAAAATTAATTTATCAATTTCTACGATACACCTTACTATTTAGTTATATGATGGTATTATTATAATACAAATCAGTAATATAATTCATGGATTATATTACTAACTATTAGCACAATATTAGCATTAGGAGGTGATAAAATTGACAATTGCTAATAGACGACAGTGGGACTACGATATGTACCATGATTTTCCGGTTAAAATAACCCGTTATGAACAATTAGAACGTGGACCTGTTCTTGAAAGTCACTGGCATGAACAATTTGAAATTTTGTATTTTGAACAAGGTGAATCGTTGATTCATTGCAATGGGCGTCCTTACGAAGTCAAAACAGGGGATATAATGATTATAAATAATAACGAAATACATTGTGGTGAAACTCTCTGTAAGCATTTGATTTATTATATTGTGAAAGTCGATCTTAACTTCCTGCTCAGCAGCCAGGTTGATTTTTGCCAAACAAAATATATAAATCCCTTGCTGCAAGGTCGAATCCGCTTTCAAAATCATATCACCCAAAATGATCGGTTGGCAGAGCAAATCCAGAAGATTGTCAAAGAATATAATCAACAAGAAATAGGGTGCGAATTGGCTATCAAAGAGCATATCTATCATATAATCGTATTACTACTTCGACAATATAAACAGGAAATGTTCAATAACAATGGGTATGATCGCCAGCAAAAAGGCATGAACCAATTACGTACTGTATTAGAATATATAGATAAGCATTACAATGAAAATATTAGTCTCACCCAACTGGCAAACTTAGCTAGCATGAGCAATCAACATTTTTGTCGTATCTTTAAAGGCACTACTGGTAAGCGCCCCGTTGATTATATGAATTACCTACGCATTAATAAGGCAGTAACGTTTTTATCCGAGAGTGATTTAAATATCAGCGAAGTTGCTATGGCTGTAGGCTTTGATGATAGTAATTATTTCAGTCGTCTATTTAAAAAATATCAAAAAATATCACCATCTGCCATGCGCAGGTAAGTATAATCCTTGAGCTTAGAAAATGTATCTCTGCTCATAAACCAAGTAATTCAAAACTGTAACAATTATATTATCTATAGATAAAGCTGAAAACGGACACAGTGAGCAAATATCACTATGTCCGTTTTCACAAGAAAGATTATGTTTTTTATGCCTTTATTCATACTCTAAATTCTTTAATATTATAATAATTATTTAGTACATAATTTATTCAACTAAATTTTCGCCATCCTTAAATGCTTTTAAAGATAACTCCTCAAACTTTTGTAAATCAGGATTATTAGTTCCACAGAACTGAATACTATCCTCTAATTTCCAACCATATAATTCAAAAATATTAGTAATATATTTAATGCCCTCTGCACCTATTTTAGGATCTGAGCCGCCTTGAGCAAATATAGTTATTACCTTTTTGCCAGGATGTCTAGGTGTAACGGTATGTCCATCATGTTCAACCATTGGAAATGTACGGTCTAACCAAACTTTTGCTTGACCTGTAATTTGATAATAGTAGATTGGAGAACCAAATACAATAGCATCTGCCTCATTAATAGCCTCATACATTGGCTGTAGATAATCATTAACAGCACAACCATCATGCGTACGACAATATCCACATCCTTGACATCCACGAATACCAGGATCATTTAAATTAAATTCCATAACCTCAGCACCCTTAGATTTTGCTCCTTTTACCACTTGCTCTAATAATTTTGATGTATACCCATTTTTTCTTGGGCTACCGTTAAAAACAACAATTTTTGACATCTGATATATCTCCTTTTAACTACAAAATTTTCTTCAATCAAGCTAATTACTTATTGACTAACCTAATTATATTGAGTAACATATAAACTAACAAGTACGCAATAAATATTTAGTTACTAATATTTATATAAGTAATGGAGGCTATTTTCATGGAAAGTTGTTATATAGAAGGTTGTTATATAGAAGGTGCCCTAAAGGCTATAGGTGGTAAATGGAAAATTTTAATTATTTGGGCTATATCACAAAATGAAGTTATTCGATTTAATGACTTACAGAGGAAAGTTGATGGCATATCCAGTCTAATGCTCTCAAAAAATTTAAAAGAACTTGAAAAAGACTCTCTCGTTATTCGTCATCAATACAATGAAATTCCACCAAGAGTAGAGTATAAATTATCAGAATTTGGTCAAAGACTAACTGTTGTTTTGAAATCCCTTGGTAAATGGGGTTATGAAGTTCGTGAATCTCAAAAACAACAAGTCCCAAATGGAACTTTCCCTGAAATTCTAGATGAGAAGATATTGAATAAAAAAAGCAAATAGGTTGGGAAGATATAGATCACGTGGTCTTTATATGTTTATTTAATTGACCATATTAATACTTTATGGATTATTCTTACCTTCGTAATATCATCGCCATAAAATAAGATTAGACTAAATCTAGGGCGATGAAAATGGAGGGGGCTTAATTAATGAAAGAAATAAAGCGTAATTATCTATTCGATAATCTAAAAGTTTTATTAATATTTCTAGTTGTGGTAGGCCATTCATTAGAAAATTACATTGATAACAATATGGTTTTGAGAGGTATGTATTTTTTTATATTTATGTTTCATATGCCATTATTTATATATGTATCTGGATATTTCTCTAAGAATGTTGAGAAATGTAGAAAAAATGCAATTAAAGATTTATTAATACCATTTATATTTTTTAATATCATTTGGTATATATCTGTTGGTAATTTCAAGTTTCCAATTTATTATGCAGGATGGACATTATGGTATTTACTCAGTCTGTTTATCTGGAGATTTTTTTTGATAGATATTATTAAAGTAAAATGGCTTCTAGGATTAAGCATAATATTGGGTTTATTTGTTGGGTTTGATGATAAGTATGTTTATCTATTATCGTTTACAAGAACATTTGCCTTCTTACCATTTTTCTTATTTGGATATTATTCTAATAATATAACTATTAAGAAAATTAAAAGCTACCCAAAGATAATATCAGTTTTAGGATTAATAAGCATAGGCTCATTTGCATTTTTAATTACTAAATATAGTGTTGTAAATTATAGGTTTCTCTATATGTCAGAATCATATAAGAGTTTTGGACTAGGGGTAGTTCAAGGAATGCTGTTAAGAGCTCTATTTTATATACTGGCTATAATAGTAAGTATTTTTATAATTAATCTAGTTTCAAACAGAAAATTTAATCTAAGTAAAATAGGAGCAAATACTATGATAATTTATTTGGGACATATATATGCTATAAGATTCATTGATACATGGGTACCAACTTTAAATTCATTAACTGGTAATCTGCTCATTATTGTGATTTTTTCCATTATAATATGTGCAATTCTATCCCTACCAATATTTTATAAAATATATAATTATGTTTTTACAAAGATAAATTACTGTAGGCATGTTATATTCGTAAAATTAAAACTTCAATATTTTAATTTATAATAGCCTAGTATTAGATTGAAGTATATGGTTTTAATAATAAGAAACTGTAACTAAAATTTTAGTTACAGTTTCTTATTATTAAAATATAAATATTTTTTATTTGAGCTATATTTACAACTTTTATCCCAATATTTCTTTTAAATCATCGTCTGGTGTACTTATAGGTTTAATATTAAAAGTTTCAACTAGAAATTGTAATACATTAGGACTTAAGAAAGCTGGTAAAGTTGGTCCTAAGTAGATTCCTTTTACTCCTAGTGACAGTAAAGCTAGCAAGTCAGCAACAGCTTTTTGTTCATACCAAGTTATGATAAATGATAGTGGTAGATCATTTATAGTGCATTTAAATGCATCAGCTAGTGCTAGTGCTATTTTAACGGCTGAATATGCATCGTTACATTGCCCAATATCAAGTAGTCTAGGAAGTCCTGCTACTTCGCCGAAATCTAATTTATTAAAGCGGTATTTTCCACAGGCTAAGGTAAGAATAATACAATCTTTAGGAACTTTTTGCGCAAATTCGGTGTAATAATTACGCCCTGGTCTTGCACCGTCACATCCTCCTATTAAGAAAAAGTGTCTAATCTTACCATCTTTGACCCCATTAACTATTGTTTCAGCATGACTTAAAGTTGCTTTATGGCCAAAACCTACAAGAATTTCTTTAACTTCTTCATCCTTCTCAAATCCACCTAATGCGAGAGCTTTACTTATTATTTCAGAGAAATCTTTATGACCATTTTCATCAGCGGATATATGTTTTATGCCATCCCAGCCAACAACACTTGTTGAAAAAATTCTATCCTTATAAGAATCTCTTGGCTTCATTAAGCAATTTGTTGTCATTAAAATACAACCAGGTATACCGTCAAATTCTTTTTGCTGATTTTGCCATGCTCCTCCAAAATTTCCTACTAAATGAGGGTATTTATTCAATTTAGGATATCCATGAGAAGGTAACATTTCACCATGGGTATAAATATTTATTCCTTTCCCCTCTGTTTGTTCAAGCAGCATTTCTAAGTCTCTTAAGTCATGACCTGAAATTATTATGAAGGGACCCTTTTTAATATTTACATTAACCTTTTCAGGTGAAGGAGAACTGTATTTTTCATTATTAGCTTTATCTAATAACTCCATAACTTTAACGCTGATTTCTCCAGTTTTAAGTATGTATTTAATAAGATCTTGAAGATTCAAACTATCATCAGTCAATGCGGCTAGAGCTTTAACATAATATTCATCTATTTCATCACTATTATATTTAATAAATCTAGCTTGGTGCGCATAAGCTGCAATTCCTTTTAATCCGTATTTTATAGTTTCTCTAGCTGAACGAATATCAATATCTAAATCATCATCA
Source organism: Clostridium akagii DSM 12554 (assembly GCF_000686725.1). Classification (GTDB taxonomy): domain Bacteria; phylum Bacillota; class Clostridia; order Clostridiales; family Clostridiaceae; genus Clostridium_I; species Clostridium_I akagii. Next base: position 27,845 of record NZ_JMLK01000021.1, read on the forward strand.
TACATAACGCCTGCTTTTTTGGCATCTTGAAGAATTTGTTCCTTAGAATCACTTAAATTATATAGTGCCTCTTTAGCAGTAATATTTTCTTCAGCAAGTTTTTTCCTAATCTCCTCTTTGATTACTTGAGATTTTTTTAGCATGCTAATATGAGATTCAGGATCAAAGTTTACATTAGTTAATGTCATGAATAATGAATTCTCAATAAATGAAACCCACGATTTATCAAGTTTTTCACCTTTAGCCAAAAGGTTAGTAGCATAACAGCTTATTCCTTTTAACTGATAAATGAGTAAATCTTGCATTGCAGCGATTTCTGGTGTTTTGCCACACACACCAACTTTTGTACAACCTTTTCCAAAGGCTGTTTGTTCACATTGAAAACAAAACATTTCTCCTTGCATATTTATTCCTCCTAATTTATAAAATAGTATAATATCATGTTACACTTTTATTATATAAATATACATGAAAGTAATTAACAGTTATGTATTCGTTTTCATATGTTTTATTAATTTACAATAAAAGAGTATTAACAAATATATTATTAACTTGGTATAATATAAATACACTAATTTTATATTAGGAGATGATAACAGTGAATGCTAGTGAATTTTTAGATTATAAAAACTGGGTTGTAGTAGGGGACGTACTAAATTCTTCAAAATATGCTTATAAAATATTGGATTCCTTAAAAAAACAGGAATTTAATGTTGCAGGTGTTAATCCATCTGTTACTGATGGCAAAATTTATAACTGTCTAAGTGATATACCATACAAGGTAGATGTTTTAGATTTATGCATTAATCCATATAAGGGGATTAAGATTCTAAAGGAAGCACAGGAGCTAAAAATAGATAAAATACTTATACAACCAGGTGCTCAAAGCTCTGAAATACTTAGCTTTTGTGAACTAAATGGAATGGATGCAGTAGAAGGATGCGCCTTAATAGAATTATCGAAACGATAAAATAAGCATTAAATAAGAGTATCGGATTTTGAGAAATCAAATTTGATACTCTTATTTTAGTTTACTTGTTTTTAATTTTTATTATCTAATAAAGTAAATCAGAAGAAAAATGAAGAAAAAGATCATAATATAGAAATATATGTCGTAAAAAGTATTTGTTAATGTATAATTTGATTATGGAATAAAAAATTGGGGGGAGCATTATGAATTTATTAAGAAATGCTAAAGTTAGAAACAAATTGATGTTTATGTCAGCATCGTTTCTTGTTTTTTTAATTTTAGTTGGGGCAATAGGTTTTTATTATATTCAAAGTTCAAATTCAAAAATCAATGATATGTACAAGGGCGATTTACTAGCAATTCAATATCTTGGGGATTTAAAAGCTACATATAATTCATCAAATGCGGATTTGTTTGAATTAATGGTTACAAAAGATGATAGTCGTAATAGTCAATTACTACAAAGCATTAAAAATAAAAAGGATGCCATTGAAAAAAGCATAGCCCAGTACGATACCATAACACCAGATTCTTTTGAGGTTACTAATGAAAAATTGTTAAAAGGCAATATGGCAATTTCAGCAAATATAAAAACATCTATTTTGACTTTAGCAGTTGCTAATAAAAATGATGAAGCCTATGCACAATATATAAAGGATTTAAGTCCTGTAAATCAAAAAATAGAAAAAAATCTTTCGGATTTAATAAATTACAATGTTAAGACTGCAGCTCAAGCTAATCAGCAAAATTTAGTTGCTTCCACAAATGCTAAGACTATAATTTTAATAATAATAATAATAGCTATAATTTCTTCAATACTTATATCTTTATTTATAATAAGATTAATTGTTTTACCTATAATAGCTATGGAGAAGTATATAGAAAAAATATCTTCTGGAGATTTAAGTAATGAAACTCTTAATAAAGCAAGAACTGCAAAATTATATAACGATGAAATAGGAAAACTTGGCAACTCAATAATTGCTATGCGTGAAAATTTGTGGGGGCTTTTATCTAAGGTATCAGATGCATCTGAGCAGATAGCTGCTTCATCACAGGAGCTTAATGCTAACGCAGAAGAATCTTCCAAAGGCGTAGAGGAAACTGCAAAATCAATCTCTACCATTGCATATGGCGCAGAAAATCAAGTTAATAATGTTGTGGATACTTCTAAAGTAATTAAAGAGATGTCTGTGAGCATAAATCAAACAAATGAAAATATAAATCAAACAGTAATGGTAGCAGGAAAAACTCTTGAAGCCACTAAAGGTGGAGAGAAGGCAATTAATAAAACAAAAGAACAAATGAATAATATTCAAGGTACAGTAAGTGCAATTGATGGTGTAGTAAAAAAACTAGGCGAAAGGTCACTGAAAATTGGTGAGATTGTAGAGACTATATCAAGTATAGCGCAGCAAACCAATTTATTAGCACTAAATGCAGCTATTGAAGCAGCTAGAGCTGGAGAGCAAGGAAAAGGGTTTTCAGTTGTAGCAGAAGAAGTTAGAAAGCTTGCAGAAGGTTCTAGAAAAGCAACAGAAAAAATATCAGGATTAATCGGGGAAATTCAAAATGATACAAATAATGCTGTTTCATCAATGTTAGAAGGAACTAATCAAGTAAAAACTGGCATGGATGTTGTAGATGAAGCAGGAAAGGCATTTCAAGATATCTTATCCTTAGTAAAAAAAATCACGGATCAAATACAAGATGCATCAAATGCATCACAAAATATATCAACTGGAAGTGAAAAGGTTGTAACTTCCATGGATAAAGTTGATGATATAAGCAAAGATGTATCAACTCAATCACAGACCATTGCAGCTAGTATAGAAGAACAGACCGCAGCAATGCATGAAATAGCAACTGCGTCTGAGGCCCTTGCCAAAATAGGAGAAAATTTAATGATTGAGGTTTCAAAGTTTAAATTATAGGATAAAAAATAGGTTATTTCAAAATGATGAAAAGATCATTTTGGGATAGCTATTTTTTTGATTAATTAAAGAGAAATATAAAAGGATAAAATGTGACAATAAAGTACGGATTAAATGTGAAATTAAATTGTTTTATAACAAAATATTAAATTTAATATGAATTTATACTATAAAATGGTACAATGAAAGTGTATAGTTAAAAAATATATTAAATAAAACAATAATATATTATAAAAAATGTAGACGAAGGAGTTTTATGAAAAAAAACATAAGGTTAGTTTTGTTTTTAGCGACTTTTTTCATGTTATTTACATATACAAGTCATGTTCAAGCTGCTATTTTACCACAATCTGCTACAGTTATTGATGGACCAACTAGTAATCAAGGAATAACTAGCGGCGGAGTTATTAATATTAGAGGATGGGCAGTTAACAAATCAGGAATAAAAAATGTACAAGTTATTATTGATGGAAATTTTTTAATTGGAGCACAATATAACATAAGTAGACCTGACGTAAATGCTGCTATTCCTGGTTATCCAAGTGGTAATAATTCAGGATACATAAGTTCAATATTAGCACCATCAACACTTGGGATACATACGATTACTATTAAGGCTACTGGAAATGACGGATCAACGGGTAGTTCAAATGTTAAAATTAATGTTTTATCAAAAACAGTTACAAATCAATCAATAAATACGCTTATAGGTACAAGCAATCAAATTGTAGCTTATGCTGAGAAATTTTTAGGGGTCCCTTATGTTTATGGTGGAGCAACGCCTGCTGGATTTGATTGTTCTGGGCTTATTCAGTATGTATACGCTCATAATGGTTCATATGAAATCCAACTTCCAAGGACAACCTATTCTCAAATTAATGTTGGGACTTCAGTAGCTAAATCAAATTTACAACCAGGAGATTTGGTGTTTTTTGGTAGTTTATCATCACCATATCATGCTGGTATATATATAGGTTCAAATCAGTTTATAGAAGCACCACATACAGGTGCTAATGTAAGAACTGCTACATTAAGCACTAGAACAGATTATTGTGGTGCAAGAAGAATAATTAAATAGTTACAAGGCAAAAGCATTTATAATTATTGAGAATACTGGGTAGCATAGGTGGGATAAATAAATCACTTATGCTACCCTTTTGTGGTTTTAGTAATCTCAAAAAAACATGGATTAAAGTGTTTAGTAGGTTAAGAAAGGCTATTAATTTTTATTATGGGGTATAATAGACTTATAAATAAAAAGTATATTATAACAAGAACATGGGCGGTGATTTCATGGATTTTAATCATGAAGCCTACTAAGGAGGAAATTTATGAAAATAAAAGATAAGTATATTTTTTTAGCATATGGGGACTCCATTACCAAGGGAATTGTTTATGATAATGAAAGATCTAGATATTCAATTTTAAAAGAAAACTTCACAAATATCATTGAAAACAACATAAAAGGATCAGTATATAATGCAGGGAAATTTGGAAATACTATTAGAAGAGGCATGAGCAAAATGTATAATGATGTTATCAAAAAATCTCCTGATATAGTTTTAATAGAGTTTGGGGGTAATGATTGTGACTATAAATGGGATGATATAGCTAAAAATTCTCATGTGGAATATGAACCCAATACTGATATAACAACTTTCCGTGAAACATTACTTAATATGATAGAAACATTAAAAGATAATCAAATATTTCCTATGCTTATGACCTTACCACCATTAGACCCTTTAAAATATTTCAAATGGATTACTAAGGGTGATTCTTTTGCAGAACAAAATATTTTACATTGGTTAGGTACGAAGGAGAGACTTTTTACTTGGCATAATTCCTATAGTAAAATGATTGCTAATGTAGCTAAGGAAACCAATACTGCATTAATAGATGTAAGAACAGAATTTTTAAAATACAGTGATTATACAAGGCTTTTATGCAAAGATGGTATACATCCCAATATTAATGGTCAATCATTGATAGCAAATGTCATATTAAAATTTATTAAAGAAAATTATAATTTTCTGCTTCAGAATTAGAAATGGAAACAATTCACGTTATCTATAAAATTTTTTCAAAGTAGGCAGCTGTGAGGCTGCCTATTTTGAATCTTAAAAATCAACAATAGTTCATGACAGTTTTTAAATTATGTGTAGATAAAGTAATAACCAATTAACAAACTAACAAACGTATAATTATTCTGCTGAAGAATAATTATAGTTTGAGGAGCCATTACTATCCCAAGTACTAGATTGATTCTTGAATGACATGTTTAAGGCATAGCTTCCAGTTGGTACAGTAATTGTAGCCAACCATCTCCCGTCAGATTGCTTAGTCATCAATACATCTGTAGGTGAGGTGTAGCCATTATATCCCCAATGTAATGTAATAGCAGTGGCACTGGAAGCCAAAGTTCCATTATAATATATTGACACGGATTTAGTAGCAACTGGTGCTGGACTTACTTGAACTGGTACAGAGCCTGACCATACTTGTAAGTGCCAGTCTTGACTGCCGTTATTATCCCAACTACTTCCATCAGTAAAATCAAAATCTAACTTTGTGGCTGTAGTAGGAATTGTTACAGTAGCTGCCCAAAAACCATCTGAGCGTTTAGTCATTGTTACATTAGTTGCACTTGTCCAGCTATTATATCCCCAATGTAAAGATACAGTGCTTGAACTATCTAAAGATCCATTATAATATACAGTAAAGCTAGTACCTTGTAATAGTTTACTGCTATCATAGTCCACTTTATAACCAGAATGTGGACTATAAGTAGTAGCTGTACTTATAACATAGGAATCCGTATATACTGGTGAGGAAACTCCATTTGAATCTATAGCTATAAACTTAAGTGTTAGGCTTTTAGCTACATTAAGAGCTCCTGTATATAGAGTACTAAGTGCTGTTGGTGTACTTCCATCAGTGGTGTAATAAATATTTGCAGTTCTTGAAGCTGTTAAGGTTACACTTTGTGGAGAAGAATAAGTACCAGATGCGGCGCTTGCAGTTGCAGTAAGTGCAGAACTAGTATTATACAACGTAATAATTGAATTTGCAGGAATAGTTCCTGTTATGGTGCCATTAGAAACAGTTAGTGTAGCGTTTGCACTACCATGATTAGTGTAAGTGCCATTTGCTAAATTTGTTGAAGAATTGAGTGAAATACTCCCACCAGCATTCACAATCACAGTTCCAACAGTTCCACGATCTATTAACATTGTTTGGTTGCTATTTGTCCATCTCAAATATTCATTTTGGCCTACCATTGCATTGTGAAATTGGTTAACAGCTACTACGTCAGTATCTTTCCATAAGCCATCCCCTTCATTTTGTATTGAGCTTGTAGGTCGGTCAAAAAATAAAGGTGTAGCGCCTGCCCTTGAAGCTGCGATAGCCCAACCCATTTTTCTTTGCCAATCAGTTAAACTACTGCTTGTACCATCTTCGTAATTATCATGGGATTCAACATAATCTACGCTATCAGCTTGAATAAGACCACCCATACCACCTGCTCCACTTAAATTATTTGAAGTTATGGCAGTTCTAAGGTTATAACCATAAGTACTTGCAGTGACATTCATTAATGTTTCATAGGATGCTACATTGTCTACAGTTCCATCTTGTAATACTTCGCCGTAAATGAACAAATTTGATCTATTGTGCAAATTACCTAAAACGTTTTCCCAGTAGTTGCCCGCCCATGATTGATTTGCATCTAAGCCTATGTCTGTTTCAATGTGTTTTGCAGCATCAAAACGAAAGCCACTAGCACCAGCATCTATGCACTGATTTAAAAAAGTAATTGCTTTGTTTTGAACAGCGGAACTTTGAGTATCTAAATCAGGCATACCAATGCCTTGTTGAGTTATATCATATCGATTGGTCCAATTAGTGCATTGACCTAAATTATGATATAAGCTTGAATCCTGAAAACTTGAATCAACAGAAGAATCAAGTTGGTCCGCATTTCCGTTATTAGCCATATGATTCATTACAACATCTACAATTATTGATATTCCATAACTTTTTGCAGAGGTGCAAAGTGCTTTAAAATCATCGTAAGTGCCAAGTTGTGCATTTCCAACAGCTTCATTTGTTGGCTGATATAATAACCACCAATTTGAGGCAGCTGTACTTGAACTTTTTGTGCCTTGTACAGGTGATACTTGAATAGATTTATATCCAGCATCGGCTATATTAGGTAGTTCATTTTTTATAGTATTAAAGGACCAATCAAAGGCGTGAAGTATAACACCATCCTTTGTAGTAGATGGTAAAATAGTGGCAGCAGATACTACTGACGTTTTATTTTGTAAAAAATTAGATTGTTGTGATGGAAAAACCGTGAAGTAGAAGAGTAAGGCCAATCCAAGAAATATTGGTGCTATTTTCTTAGGTATTACTTTTAGCTTGTTTTTCATTAAAAATCATCTCCCAATATAAATTTGTTTAAAAACTAGAGTAATAAATGTTGGGCACACTCCTTTCATACCCAATTATAATTTATTAACGATTGTGTAATCGTTTGCGCAAATTGGATTAATTGTATTGTATCATATTTATAATACATAAAAAATACATTTATGTATTAATTTTTAATACGTAAATGTATTTTTTATTCTTAGAAGTGGAAAAAAGCCCTGCAGTAAATAAGACCTAAAGTAATAGTTATTCCAAGTATAATGTTTTCAGAGATTTTGAGTTTTGTGCACGGGCAATTTAATATAAAAACTTGTAATATTCTTTAAGTAAATATATTATGGTTATATTGTGTATAAGAAGGGAAGTATTTAAATGCAGGAAGTTGTGCAGTCGGTGGAAAGGACTTTATCAATTGTGGAGGTTTTGTCTGAATATGATGAAGGCCTAGGATTAACTGAGATAGGTGAAAAGGTAGGTCTTCATAAAAGTACTGTACATAGACTTTTATATACTTTAATGGTTAAAGGTTATGTGGAGCAAAATGAAAGTACTAATAAATACAGATTAACTTTAAAATTGTTTGAGCTTGGAAGCAGAAAAGTAGAAAAAATGAACATAGTAAACATTGCTAGACCAATACTAAAAGAGCTTATGGAAAAAACCAACGAAGTAATACATTTGGTAGTGAGAGAAGGCAGCGATATTTTATATATAGACAAAGTAGAATCTCAAAATCCAATAAGGATGTATTCAAAGGTTGGAAAGAGGAGTCAAGTATATTGCACTGCGGTAGGAAAATCAATGCTTGCTTATATGACAGATAAAGAAGTTTTGAATATTTGGCAAAATAGTAATATAGAAAAATTAACAGAATATACGGTAACGGATTTTGAAAAGTTTAAAGAAGTGCTTGGTAAAGTAAAAGAAAATGGATACGCACTGGATGAACAGGAAAATGAGATTGGTATAAGGTGTACAGCAGCTTCAATACTAGACCATAGAGGCGAAGTTTGTAGCGCAATTAGTATTTCTGGATCAATAATAAGTTTTAAAGAAGAAAAAATAGAGGAATTTTCAAAGATGGTAACTGAATTTGCAGCAAGGATATCAAAGGAATTGGGTTATAAAAAATAAGCATATATTTTTAGCTCCTATCCACTAGTAACTAGACGAAATATTCAATTATATTATTATATTTCACGCTAAATAGCGAATATAGAATAAATTTGTTTTGATTAATGAAACGCAGTTTTGTATAATGAAACATATAGAAAAAAATAAAATACTAAATACAACATTACATGAGGAGGAACAAATATGATTGAAAAATTTGAAACATTAAGAAGAATTGAAGAAGTTGGTGTAGTTGCAGTAGTTAGAGCTGAAAGTCAAGAAATTGCTGAAAAAATTTCTAAGGCTTGCATTGAGGGTGGAATACCTGCTATTGAGGTTACATTTACAGTACCTGGAGCAGATAAAGTTATAACTGCTTTAAAAAATAAATTTTCAAAAGAAGAATTAATAGTTGGTGCAGGAACTGTTCTTGATAGTGAGACAGCTAGAATTGCTATACTTGCTGGAGCACAGTATATAGTAAGTCCTGGTTTTGATTTAGAAACTGTTAAACTTTGCAACAGATATCAAATACCATACATGGCTGGATGCATGACAATCACTGAGATGATAAAGGCTATGGAAGCTGGTACGGATATAATTAAATTATTCCCAGGAGATGCATTTGGACCAAGTATGGTTAAAAATGTAAAAGCACCACTTCCACAAGTTCCAATTATGCCAACTGGCGGAGTTAGTCTTGAAAATGTAGATCAATGGATTAAAAACGGATGCGTTGCAGTTGGTGTGGGTGGAAAACTTACAGGCGGAGCAAAGACAGGAAACTATGCAGAGATTACTGCAGTTGCAAAGCAGTTTGTTGAAAAAGTAAAAGAGGCAAGAAAGTAATTTGGAGGATGATTGTTTATGGCAAAGAAAATAGTCACTATGGGAGAAATATTGTTAAGACTTACCACGCCTGGGAATAGTAGATTTGTTCAGGCTAGATCTTTTGATGCCATATATGGTGGATCAGAAGCTAATGTTGCTGTATTTCTAGCAAATATGGGTATGGAGTCATATTTCTTAACCAAATTACCGGATAATGAGATTGGACAAAGCGCTATCAATTTTTTAAGAACTTATGGTGTCAATACAGATTATGTTGTAAGAGGCGGGGAAAGAGTAGGAATATATTTTCTTGAAAAGGGTACTTCTGTTAGACCATCCAAGGTAGTCTATGATAGAAAAAACTCATCCATTTGTGATATAGAAGTGGAAGAAATAGATTTTGATTCAGTATTTAAAGATGCTGATTGGTTCCACCTTTCAGGGATCACTCCAGCATTAGGAGAAAAATGTATACAATTAGTAGAAAAAGCTGTAGAATATGCTAAGAAAAAAGGAATTCCAGTAAGTGTGGATTTAAATTATAGGAATAAACTTTGGGATTATGCTGAATTTGAAAAAGTTATGGTGAAAATAATAAAAGACGTAGACGTTTGTTTTGGTTGGATAGATGATGATAGTGAAAAGGGACATAAAATTGCAGACTTTGCAAAGCAAGGAGTAGACCTTAAAGGGTTCAAGGATATATTTTCAAGTATGAAAAAAAGATTTAATGTAAAATATGTTGTAACTACCTTAAGAGATAACTATTCTGCAACACATAACGCAATGTCTGCTCTTATATACAATGGAGAAGAATTGTATCAATCTAAGAAATACGATTTTACAATTCAAGATAGAGTTGGCGCAGGAGATGCGTTTGCTGCAGGCTTAGTTTATAAGTTGGTTAACGGATCAGATTATAAGGATGCTCTAGAATTTGCTACGGCGTCTTGCGTCTTAAAGCACACAGTTGAAGGCGATTTTAATCTTTGTATTGAAAGCGAAATAATGGCAATAACGGGTGGAAATACTTCAGGTAGTGTTCAAAGATAGTAAGGCATCTAAAAAATGACTGGTTATGATGCTAGTGTATTTTCTTCTGGATGCTTAAAATAGGAGATTTCATATGAAAGATGGTAGAACAAGTGATAAGGTTTTAGAGAAAATTCAAGAGAAAATTTTTTCTGGTGAATGGAAACCTGGCCAAAAAATTATGTCTGAAACAAAACTTTCAGAGGAATTAGATGTAAGCCGGGTATCTGTTCGTGAAGCTATTGAAAAATTGGCTACATTAAACATTATAAGTAAGAAACAAGGTGGAGGAACCTTTGTAAATGAACTAGGTCCATCAATATATTTAAATAGCCTGCTTCCTATGCTTATTTTGGATAGAGATAATTATATGGATATATTGGAATTTAGACTTATTACTGAACCAGAAACTGCTAGATTGTGTGCAGAGAGGTGCAGTGATGAGTTAATGGCAGAACTAGAATCAAGTTATGAAAAAATGAAAAGTTATCAAAGTGACATGAGAAAATTCACAGAAGAAGACTTGAAATTTCATACAAAAATTTCAGAGGGAACACAAAATTCTCTGATTATAAAGGTGAATGAACTATTAAGATCCGTGCTTGAATACCATCAAAGAACTTTATATGAAAGTCTTGGACCAGAAGGCGGAATTCATGAGCATAAGTTTATTTTAGAGGCAATTAAAAATAGAGATCCGGAGCTTGCGTCTATTTACGCTAGAAGGCACGCGCAGAGAACTATAAATGAATTGAAAAAACTGCAATAGGTAAAATAATTTTAAAACCCCAAGAGGTAGTAATACTTCTTGGGGTTTTTTGATATACAGAAAAACCTTTTTATATTATAAAAAAACTATTGACAGAAAAACGTTTTCACGATATTATGTACCTAAAGTTGTAGTACAACTTTAAACATAAATCAAAATAAAAGCTAAAAAAAGCCAATAAATATACAAAATACGTATAGTTGTAATACAACTAAATTTAAATATGAGGTGATTTATATGTTGAAAAGTCAAGAAATAAGAGAAAAAGCTCCAGAAATTGATTCGTTGAGATTAGGAGCTGGGTGGAAAATTGAAGATCTTGCAAAACCACAAATAATAATCGAAAGTAGTTTTGGTCATAGTCATCCAGGTAGTGCACATCTTGATACTTTGGTAAATGAAACATTTAAGACTGTAAATGAAAATGGAGGTAGAGGGGCTAAATTTTTCGTAACAGACATATGTGATGGTGAATCCCAAGGACATGACGGCATGAATTTTTCACTTCCATCAAGAGACATTATGGCTGGCATGATTGAAATACATGTAGAAGCAACACCTTTTGATGCAGGTGTATTTATAACTAGTTGCGACAAAGCGGTACCAGCACATTTGATGGCAATTGCAAGACTGGATATGCCAGCAATAATGCTTCCCGGTGGAATCATGAATCCAGGACCTAATATGCTTACACTTGAACAAATTGGTACTTATGATGCTCAGTATAAAAGAGGAGAAATAACTAAGGAGCAATATGATTATTACAAACATAATGCTTGTCCAAGTTGCGGTGCTTGTTCATTTATGGGTACAGCCTCAACTATGCAAGTTATGGCAGAAACCTTGGGAATAGCACTTCCTGGAACTGCATTAATTCCTGTTACTCAAAAGGAACTTAAAATTGCAGCTAAAAATGCGGGAATACAGGCTCTTAAGCTTGTAGAACTGGGAATAAAACCATCAGACATAATGACAAAAGACGCTTTTGAAAATGCAATAATGGTTCACGCAGCAATCGCAGGTTCTAGTAATGCACTTTTACATATACCGGCCATAGCACATGAACTTGGTATAGAAATAGAACCAGAATTATTTGATGAAATTCATAAAAAAATTCCATACATACTTAATATAAGACCAAGCGGTTTTTATCCCGGCTCATATTTTTGGAATGCAGGGGGAGTACCAGCAATAATGGAAGAGATTAAAGAATTTTTACATTTAGATGTATTAACTGTTACAGGTAAAACTCTTGGAGAAAATTTGGAAGATATAAAGAAAAGTGGATATTATGAAGAACATGAAAAGCTTATAAGTGGGCTTGGAGTTAAAAAAGAAGATGTAATAAAATCAAAGGAAAATCCTATTCAAAAACATGGTTCTATTGCTATTCTTAAAGGAAATTTGGCACCAGAAGGAGCCGTTGTAAAACATTCTGCCATTTCTAAGAAATTAATGAAAGTAGTTTTAAAAGCTAGAGTTTTTGACTGCGAAGAAAAAGCCATAGAAGCAGTTTTAACTAAGAACATAAAGCCAGGAGAAGCTGTATTTGTAAGATATGAAGGACCAAAAGGTTCAGGAATGCCTGAAATGTTCTATACAACAGAAGCAATCGCTTCAGATGCAGAGCTAGTTGAATCCATAGCATTGATTACGGATGGAAGATTTTCAGGTGCAACTAGAGGACCAGCTATAGGACATGTTTCACCAGAAGCTAGCGAAGGCGGACCTATTGCGCTAGTTGAAGAAGGAGATCTAATAAAAATAGATATACCTGAAAGAAGCCTTGACATAATAGGAGTAGCTGGGACTAAGAAAACTGAAAAAGAAATTACAGAAATATTAAAGATAAGAAAAGAAAATTGGATTAAACCAGCACCTAGATATACCAAAGGAATTTTAGGTCTTTACACAAAATGTGCAGCATCACCTATGAAGGGTGGATACATGCAGTAAACTATATTAATTTAGATACTAAGGGGGAATAAATATGCCATTGTTCATTGTAGCCATGGGAGTTCTACTATTATTACTACTTATGATAAAGTTCAAATTGAATGGGTTTATCTCATTAATTCTTGTAGCACTAGTGGTAGGAATAGCTGAGGGAATGAAACCAATAGATACAGTTACGTCTATTCAAAATGGAGTGGGAGGAACACTAGGTAGTCTTGCCTTAATTTTAGGGTTTGGTGCCATGTTTGGAAAGATAATAGCAGACTCAGGAGCAGCACAAAGAATTGCAAGAAGTTTAATTACGAAATTCGGAGTAAAAAGAATACAATGGGCAGTGGTATTGACAGGTTTTATTGTTGGAATAGCAATGTATTATGAAATAGGATTTGTATTACTTATACCTCTAGTATTTACAATTGCTGAAATGACTGAATTACCACTTTTATACATAGGAATTCCTATGGCTGCAGCACTTTCAGTTACACATGGATTTTTGCCACCTCATCCAGGACCAGTGGCAATATCTGCAATATATAAAGCAAGTATTAGTATGACTTTATTTTATGGGATAATAATAGCGGTACCTACAGTAATAATAGCGGGACCAGTTTTTACTCTATTTTTAAAAAAGATTGATCATAAGGCAACAAATAATTTATTTAAAGCTAGAATTTTTGAAGATGATGAAATGCCAAGTTTTAAAATAAGTGTTTTAACTGCAATTATCCCTTCCGTATTAATGGCGTTCTCAGCTGTCTGTGAGATTGTATTGCCAAAGACATCAGGGGTAAGAGGATTTGCAGGGTTTATTGGTAGTCCGTTAATGGCAATGTTTATATCGGTTATAGTCTCAATTTTTACATTAGGTATATTCAGAGGCAAAAAAATGGAAGAAATAATGAAAAGTATAGCCGATGCGGCAAGCGGAATTGCAATGATCTTATTAATAATAGGAGGTGGAGGTGCATTTAAGCAAGTACTTATTGATAGTGGAGTAGGTAAATATATAGCTACACTTATGGTAGGAACAAATATATCTCCTTTGCTTCTAGCTTGGTTAATAGCAGCACTATTGCGTTTAGCTTTAGGATCAGCTACAGTAGCATCTATGACAGCCGCCGGACTTGTATTACCAATGATTGCATCAACAAATGCAAACCCAGCACTAATGGTACTGGCAACTGGAGCAGGTAGTCTTATATTTTCACATGTAAACGATCCTGGATTCTGGATGTTTAAAGAATACTTCGGTCTTACTATCGGTGAAACGTTATCTTCATGGTCAGTAATGGAAACTATAATCTCAGTCATGGGATTAATAGGAGTTCTGGCAATAAATATCATTATTTAATATCTAATTATAAATAGCTCAACTATGGCGTAGGATTCTTATGCCATAGTTGAGCTATTTTGTTGTTTATTTTTAGATGAGTAAATAGAAGTATGCTGAATAATTCTTTTTAGGTATTAAAAAAAATATGTTGAATTTATATGAAATTGTGTTATAATTCAATTAAATACGAACTACCATACAAGTATGGCAGTTGGAAAAGGAGTTGGTATGATTTTGGAAATAAGCAAAGATTCTACAAGTAGAAGGATTTATAATCTTCTACGACAAGAGATAATTAATTTAAATTTAGCTCCTGGACTTAATATTTCTGAAAAAGATATATCAGAAAAATTCAAAGTAAGTAGAACTCCTGTTAGAGAAGCATTCGTACGTTTATCCCAGGAAGGATTGCTAAATATTTATCCTCAAAAAGGAAGTTTTGTTTCTTTAATTGATCTATCTTCAGTAGAAGAGGCAAGGTTTATGAGGGAACATTTAGAAAGAGCTGTAGTAAGACTTGCTTGTGAGGAGTTTCCCAGGGAAAAAATATTACAGTTAGAGATGAATTTAAAATTTCAAGAAATGTATATGGAAAGCCATGATCATAAAAAAATATTTGTAGCAGATGAAGAATTTCATGAACTGATTTTTGACGGGTGTAATAAAAAGAATATTTGGGCAACAATTAGTGGCATGGAAAGCGATTTTCAGAGAATAAGATTGCTAAGGCTAACAAGTAAGCTTAGATGGGATATAGTTTATTCCCAGCATTTTGATATTTGTAATGCTATAAAAAATCAAAAACCAGATTTAGGCGAAAAAACCATGAAAGAGCATTTAACAATGGTTAATTTTGATAAACATCAGTTAAAAGAAGATTTTCCAGAGTACTTTAAGTAGAAAATTCAGAATTATGGATAGTGTAATGAAGCCTAAATATTAAAGCTAGCAAAATTATTTTTAACAAATCGTGTAAACGTTATATATAAAAAATCAATTAACTATATTTGGAGGGATAATATTATGAAAATGGGTTTTAGATGGTATGGAGAAGGAAATGATACAGTAAAGATAGGCGATATAAAACAAATACCTGGAGTTAGCGGAATAGTTTGGGGTCTTCATGACATGCCAGCAGGTGAAGAGTGGCCAATGGATAAAATCCTTGAAGTAAAAAGGATAGCTGATGAACATGGATTTAATATCGACGTTGTTGAAAGTGTTAATGTTCATGAGGATATAAAGCTAGGGTTACCAAGTAGAGACAAGTATATAGAAAATTATAAAAAAACAATAGAAAAACTAGCTAAGGTCGGCGTAAAAGTAATTTGTTATAATTTCATGCCTGTATTTGATTGGATTAGGACTGATTTGCATAAGAAATTAGAAGACGGATCAAACGCACTTTTTTTCGAAAAAGCTAAGATTGAAAATATGGATCCAATGGAACTAGTTACTAAAATAGCTTCAAATCCCAAGTTGACAATGCCAGGGTGGGAGCCTGAAAGATTAAAACATCTGCCAGCACTTTTTGAAGCTTATAAAAATGTAACACAAGAAAACCTATTAGAAAATTTAAAGTATTTTCTAGAACAAATTATTCCAGTAGCTGAAATTAATGATATAAAGATGGCTATACATCCAGATGATCCACCTAATTCTGTATTTGGACTACCTAGAATTGTTAGCAATAAAGAGGATATATCAAAATTACTAAAGGCTGTGGATAGCCCATATAACTGTGTTACGCTTTGCACTGGGGCACTAGGATCTAATGCAAATAATGATGTACCAGATATGATAAGAACCTTTAAGGACAAAATAGCATTTGCTCATATTAGAAATGTAAGAATTTATGAAAATGGTGATTTCATAGAAACTTCTCATAGAACTCAAGATGGCTCACTGGATATTACGGATATTGTAAAAGCTTTCCATGAAATTGGATTTACAGGATATGCAAGACCAGATCATGGAAGACATATTTGGAATGAACAATGTAGACCAGGTTACGGACTGTATGACAGAGCTCTTGGAATTATGTATATTTGGGGACTATGGGACATGATTGAGAGAGTAGATAAAAAATAACTATTATAAAGGGGAAGAGCTAGGATGGAAAAATTAGAGTTAAATGAAAAAAGCATAAAACAAACAGAAGCATGGAAAAAAGCAGGTATAGAGCTTCCACAATTTGATGTTGAAAAGATGTCAGCTTTAACTATGGATAACCCTACATGGGTGCATTTTGGTGCAGGAAATATTTTCAGAGGATTTATAGCAGCGCTTCAACAAACATTATTAAATACCGGTAAAGCGGATACGGGTATTGTTGCAGTAGAAGGTTATGACTATGAAATCATAGACAAAATTTATACCCCTTATAATAATTTAAGTTTGCTTGTAACTATGAAACCTGATGGTGGTTTAGATAAAAAAGTTATAGCGAGTATAGGTGAAGGTCTAACAGCAGATTTTTCCAGGGAGCAAGATTTTAAAAGATTGAAGACTATATTTTCAAAACCATCATTACAAATGGTGAGTTTTACAATAACTGAAAAAGGATATAGCTTAAAAAATATTTCGGATAATGATATATCGGATGGTTTAGAACATCCTGAAAGTGTTATAGCGAAAGTTGCATCCCTTATGCACCAAAGGTATAAAAGTGGAGAACTTCCCATTGCGCTTGTAAGTATGGACAATTGTTCACATAATGGAGAAAAATTATATAATGCAATAAACACAATTGTAACTAAGTGGGCTAACAATGGAGTAGCTGAGAAAGACTTTTTAGCATATATTAATAATCCTAAAAAGGTATCATTTCCATGGAGCATGATAGATAAAATCACACCAAGACCTTCTGAAAGTGTTAAAAATACATTAAATAAAGATGGATTTACAGACACCGATGTTGTTATTACAAAGTGTAATACGTATATTGCACCTTTTGTAAATGCAGAAGGACCCCAATATCTTGTATTAGAAGATAGTTTTCCAAATGGTAGGTTGCCACTTGAGGATGCCGGAGTATTTTTTACTGATAGACAAACTGTAGAAAGGGTAGAAAAGATGAAAGTATGTACATGTTTGAATCCACTTCATACCTCTCTTGCTATTTTTGGCTGTTTACTCGGATTTAACTTGATTGCAGATGAAATGAAAGATAAAGATTTGAGAAGATTAGTAGAAAAAGTTGGATATGTCGAAGGAATGCCGGTAGTTGTTAATCCTGAGATATTGGATCCAAAAGATTTTATTAAGGAAGTACTTGAGGTAAGACTACCAAATCCTTATATGCCTGATACTCCTCAGAGAATCGTATCAGATACTTCTCAAAAAATCGGAATAAGATTTGGAGAAACAATTAAATCATATGTGCAAAGAGAAGATTTAGACCCTAATAATCTTAAATATATACCTCTTGTAATTGCAGGGTGGTGCAGGTATCTAATGGCTATAGATGATAATGGTCAGGTTATGGAATTGAGTTCAGATCCACTACTTAGCACACTTAAAACTTATGTTTCAGAAATTAAATTAGGTAGCGAAGAAAAAGCAGGTAAAAGGTTAAAACCAATACTTTCAAATGAAGAAATATTTGGATTAAATCTTTATGATACTAGCCTGGGAGAAAAAATAGAAGGTTATTTTGATGAAATGATTACTGGAACTGGTGCTGTTAGGTTAACACTTCAAAAGTATGTGGAGTGCAGGTAATAAAAATAATTTATTAAATAAATATTTTAGCTGTTGTTCTAGCAGCTAAAATATACTTAAGAGGAGTTAAGAAATGAGAAAATTTATGGATAAAGATTTTTTATTGAATAGCGATGCAGCAATTAAATTGTTTCACAATTATGCAGAAGATATGCCAATTATTGATTATCACTGCCACGTAAGTGAAAAAGAAATATTTGAAAACAAACAATTTAAGAATATCACTGAGGCATGGCTTTACGGAGATCATTATAAATGGAGAGCAATGAGAAGTGCAGGTATTGATGAAAAGTACATTACGGGCGACGCAACAGACTATGAAAAATTTGTCGCATATGCAAAAACGGTATCAATGGCCATAGGAAATCCACTATATCATTGGACACATTTAGAACTTCAAAGATTCTTCGGTATATATGAAGTGTTAAATGAGAAAAATGCACAAGTTATATGGGAAAAAGTAAACGTTTTACTTAAAAGTGAAGGTTATAGGACAAGGGATTTAATTGAAAAAGCAAATGTGAAGACAATATGCACAACTGATGATCCTACAGATAATCTAGAATATCATATAAAATTGAAAGAAGACAAGCATTTCAATGTAAACGTTTTACCAGCTTTTAGGCCTGATGAGGGTCTGGCTATTAACAAAGTAGGTTTCATTGAATGGATTGAGAAACTTAAAAAAGTATCTGATAGGAATATAGAAAATTATGATGACTTTTTAGAGGCACTTGAAAGTAGAGCAAAGTTTTTTCATTCAGTTGGATGTAGAATTTCAGATCATGGACTTGATTATGTACCATATATGGAAGCCACAAGGGAAGAAATTTCTCTGATATTTTTAAAAGGATTAAAGGGAGATATTATAAGCTCTGATGAAGAAGAAAAATATAGAACATTCACCTTGATATTTCTGGGAAAATTATATTCAAATTTAGGATGGTCAATGGAACTGCATATTAATGCACAAAGAGATAATAGTACTAAAATGCTTAATAAAATTGGACATAATACTGGATTTGATTCAATTCGTGATAGCGGAGTATCTTTTTCACTTTCAATGTTATTGAACTCACTTGATTCACAAGATTTATTACCTAAAACAATTGTATACAGTCTAAACCCTAATGACAATTATACAATAGGTGCATTAATTGGATGTTTTCAAGCAAGTGAAGGAAAAGGTAAGATACAACTGGGGGCTGCATGGTGGTTTAATGACAATAAGGACGGTATGATTGAGCAAATGAAAGCACTTGGTAATCTTGGATTATTAAGCACATTCATTGGGATGCTAACGGATTCAAGGAGCTTTTTATCTTATACTAGACACGAATATTTCAGAAGAATTCTTTGTAATTTAATTGGAGAATGGGTGGAAAATGGAGAGATTCCAGGCGACATGGAAATGCTTGGAGAGATGGTTCAAAATATTTGTTATAACAATGCAAAATCATACCTTAATATTTAGATGAAATTTAAATATGAAATACTATATTAATTAGAGAGAGAGGCAAATAAAATGTTAAAAAAATCAAGGAAGATCACTTTAGGAGTAGGTCTTGGTTATGGACTAGTTGACACCATGGGTGGAGGAGCATTTACAATTATTGGAGCTTTTTTACTATTCTTTTATACCACTTTTGCAGGTCTATCACCGATACAAGCAGCTTCTATTATTGCCATTGCTCGTCTTGTGGATGCAGTCTCTAGTTTGTGCATAGGGAGTATAACAGACAATTTTTATAAAACTAGATTAGGAAAAATATTTGGAAGACGTCGTTTCTTTTTATTGATTGGAGCACCTTTAATGGCAGTGTATGCTATGCTGTGGGTTACTGGCAGGGGCTACTGGTATTATCTAATCACTTATTTATTATTTGAGATTATTGCGGCTATGGTATTGATACCATATGAAACATTGCCATCTGAAATGACAAAGAAATTTAATGAAAGAACTATACTTTCTACATCTAGGATGTTTGTTTCCGCTACAGGTACATTTCTAGCAACATTTGTTCCGGGAATATTAATTAGTCATTTTGGTCAAAAAAACCCATACGCTTATTTTTTTAATGGATGCCTTTTCGCTATAATATTTGCTATTTGTATATTTATATCATATAAAGTTACTTGGGAAAGAGAACTTTCACCTGAAATGGAAGAGGAGTTATTAATCAAAACACACGAACATAAAAGTGTTAGACAACGCATGGAAACTATCGTTAAGATAATTATGGATTATATATCTACATTAAAGATTAAAAGCTTTAGAAAACATTTAATGATTTATATGCTATCATTTACAGCTAAAGATACATTTAATGCAGTATTCGTATTTTTCTGTGTTTATGACTTAAAAGTTACAGCTTCACTTGCTGCCAATTTGCTTTCACTTAGTATTGTGGGCATACCTATGACTATCTTTGCAGGATTTTTGATGATTAAGATAGGACCAGGTAATTTATTCAAAATATCTTACTCTATAATGATTGTATGCTTAGTAGGTTTCTATACTGTTTATGTAATTAATCCAGGATCAAAAATTGTGATTTTATTTGTAATTGCTGGAGTTTACCAAATAGGCAGAAGTATATTAGAATTTACACCATGGAATGTGTTCCCATTTATTCCTGATGTGGATGAAATTGTTACAAGACAAAGAAGAGAAGGTCTTTTTGCCGCAGTTATGACTTTCACCAGAAAGAGTAGCGTAGCCGTTGCTACATTTGTTGTTGGAGTTATATTGGAGTATGGAGGATTTGTTAAGGGACGAGCAGTTCAACCACCTCATGTAATGCATACTATTGCATACCTTATGGTTGGTGGATCTATTGGATTACTTGTAATTGCTTTACTCTTTACGTTAACCTTCCATCTTAATAAACAAACACATCTTATATTAACAAAAGAAATTGAACGATTAAAAAATAACGGTTCAAAACTAGATGTTGATGCTAAAACAAAGGAAGTTGTTGAAGATCTTACTGGATATAAATATGAAGATATTTGGCAGGAAATACCGAGGGTAAGTCTGTAAAAAAGTATGATTAAATTAATTTATCTTTCCTCGGACAAAAAGGTCTTATTTGCGGTAACATATGGTGGCGGGGATGTGTCTCAATACCAGAAGTATTGTCAGAAGAAGAAGATATGTGTGAATAGTTATTTAGCTAGGATGATTTATAACTTTATATCGTGCTAATGAGGCTTTTGATCTGTTACTATGTTAGAATTTAAAAGGGACCGCCTTATTGGCGGTCCCTTTCTTGCATAAAGGATTCAGGCGTTGGCACTTTTAAGCCCGCTTAATAGTTTCATATAATTTGCTAACATTTTGGGATCATTAATGGAGCTAAGACATGTAGCTTCCGTCATTACTTTGATCCAATGACGAAGGTTCATGTCAGCGTGACTTACTTTTAGTGCTTTTGCCACGTCAGTTATATTAGCTTTGTGGGGTCCGAAACGGTGAATGACTTCTTTTGTTGCATTGAGGATTATTTCTTTATCTAACGAAATCTTATTCAAATTTATCACCATAGGGTTATGAACTGTATGGAACTAGTCTTGTTTATTATTGACAAAATCGAATTCATTAACTACAATTAAATTAGTCCATTTATGGACTAATTTAATTGTAGTTAATGAAAGAGGGTTTTATATTATGGAATGGGTTTATTTAATTCTAGCTGTTATTCTTGAAACTATAGGAACAACTTGTATGAAGATGTCTAATGGATTTACAAGACTATTCCCAATTGTAGGAACATTTCTAGCATATGGTTTATGTTTTGCTTTTTTAGCAATAGCATTAAAAAAAATACCTGTTAGTGTGGCATATGCTATATGGGGAGCTACTGGAATTATTATTGTATCAGTAATAGGAATACTTGTATTTAAGGAAAGCGTTAGTGCTTTAAAAATACTGTCTTTACTTTTTATTATATTGGGTGTTATAGGCATGAACCTAAGTGGTGTTAGCCACTAGGTTTTGCATAAGGAAGGAGTGAGAAATAAATGAATGAAAAAGAGGAATTTAATGAGGAAATAAATCTTTATTATAAATATTATTTTGAATTTGGCGATACGTATCATGTTTGGGCTAAAAATCATGGTATTCAGGATACAGTTCTATTTGTTCTACATGAAATAAACGAAAAATTACCTTACTGTACTCAAAATGAAATTTGTGGAAAACTGTTTTTACCAAAGCAGACAGTGTCGTTAATATTATCTGGGCTTGAAAAGAAAGGGTATGTTTTGAGGGAATTAAATCCTCAAGACCGTAGAAATAAGATTGTTAGGTTCACGGAGCAAGGAGAGGAATATGCAAAAGGCATACTTGACGAACTTAAAGTGGCAGAAATAAGAGCCTTAGGTAATATGTCACAAGAAGAAAGAAAATCTATGTTTGCAAGTTTTAGTTTATTATCTGATTTATTAGCTAAAAGTCTTTCTAAATGAGGTGGGAATGATACCATTACCAACATACAACTTAAGTTGCTTTAATCACATTCATTGAGACAATACATTGCTTATGTAAGAGGATATCACTTGGTCAAATTTTTCTAAAAGGCCAGGATTTATGACTATGCTTTAAAGAGCTACATCAACCAACACAAGACTAACAACAATCTCAGCTGTAGTCACAGCATGAACAATTTAATATTTCATATACTAATGATCCATTTATGTTTAAATGTGAGCGAAATTAAAAGAAATCAAAAATAATATGATTGAATTTGATTATATATGTTGTTTAGTGATCGTTTTTATATTATCATGTGTATAAGGGTATTAAAAACCAATAGAAAAGGTAGTGATGAAAAGATGATATATACTGTAACTTTTAATCCCGCCATAGATTATGTTGTGAACGTAGACAATTTTAAAGCTGGAATAGTTAACAGGGTTAGCAGTGAAGAAAAATTTGCTGGTGGAAAAGGTATAAATGTATCAAGAGTTTTAAATAACATGGGTGTAAAAAGTAAGGCATTAGGGTTTGTCGGAGGTTTTACTGGAAAATTCATCATTGATTCATTAGAAAAGCAAGGCATTGAAACTGAATTCATTGAGATAAATGGAGATACAAGAATTAACGTTAAGCTTAAATCAAAGGGAGAAACAGAAATCAATGGGGCAGGTCCAATTATTGAAAAGGAGGATTTGAACAAATTATTCAAAATAGTAGAAGGATTAAACTCAGAGGATTATCTAGTACTAGCAGGAAATGTCCAGAAATCTGTTCCCAGTGACATATATGCAAAACTTCAAAAAAAGTGTAGTTCTAATAATGTGAAAGTTATAGTTGATACAACAGGCAATGCTTTGGTAGCGACATTAGAGAACAAGCCATTTTTAATAAAGCCTAATAATCATGAATTAGGTGAAATTTTTAACAAAGAACTTACAGATCAAGATGAAATTATAGAATATGCAAGGAAGCTCATAGTTATGGGAGCACAGAATGTAATTATATCTATGGCTGAAAAAGGAGCCCTTTTAATTTGTGAAAGAGGAGTATATCATGCAACTCCTGCAAAGGGAACAGTAAAGAATTCGGTTGGCGCAGGAGATTCAGTTATTGCAGGATTTTTAGCTAAATATTCAGGGTCAAAGGATTTAATTGAAGCTTTTAGGTGGGGTGCTACATGCGGAAGTGCAACAGCATTTTCAAAGGATTTATGTACAAAAGAAGACGTTGAATATTATTTAGCACAAGTAAGTGTAAATAAAATAGATTAATAATTGGCCCTTAATTGGGCTGTTTATATAAACTAATGAAATGTAATTTATTACAGGAGGAAAAAGATGAAAATAACAGAACTTTTAAGAAAAAACACCATAATTCTAGATTTGAAATCTACAAATAAAGCAGAAGTAATTGATGAATTAGTAGAAAAATTAGATAGTGCTGGAATATTAAATGATAAAGAAGAATACAAGAAAGCAATTTTAAAAAGAGAAGCAGACTTCTCAACTGGAATTGGTGAGGGAATAGCTATACCACATGCAAAGGTTGCAGCTGTAAAAACTCCAGCCTTAGCCTTTGGACGTTCCATGCAGGGTATTGATTTTGATTCTCTAGATGGTAATCCAGCAAACATATTTTTTATGATTGCAGCGACTGAAGGGGCTAACAATACACACCTAGAAACATTATCAAGATTGTCTACTATGCTTATGAATGAAGAGTTTAAAAAGAAACTTCTTATTGTTGACACTGAGGATGAAGTTTTAAGTTTAATTGATAGTCAAGAAGAAGAAAAATTAGAAGAAGAAAATGCTGAAGAGGACGTTGCAGAAATAGCGGAAGGCTCAAAGGGTTTAGTTTTAGCCGTAACAGCATGTCCTACAGGAATAGCACATACTTACATGGCAGCCGATGCATTGAAGAATAAGGCTAAAGAAATGGGAGTAGACATAAAGGTTGAAACCAATGGTGCTACGGGAGTTAAAAACAGATTAACTGATGATGAAATATCGAGAGCATCAGGTATAATAGTAGCTGCTGATAAACAAGTTGAAATGGCAAGATTTAATGGAAAAAAAGTAGTTATAGTTCCTGTGGTACAGGGAATAAAAAGGCCAGAACAACTTATAAATCAAGCATTGAATGGTGAAGCACCTATATATAACCACGAGGGTGGTTCTGAAAAAACAAATACCAGAGAAAAGACTGGTATTTATAAACATCTTATGAGTGGTATTTCAAATATGCTTCCTTTCATTGTTGGGGGAGGAATATTAATAGCTTTATCATTTATATTTGAAAAGAGTACAAATCCAAACTTGTTATATTTGTCTAAACTACTTTCAGTTGTTGGAGGCGATAATGCATTTGCACTTATGGTACCAGTACTGGCTGGATTTATTGGCATGAGCATTGCAGACAGACCAGGGTTTGCTCCTGCAATGGTGGGTGGATTTTTAGCATATCAAAGTAAAGCAGGATTTCTTGGAGGACTTATTGCAGGATTTCTTGGTGGTTATGTAGTATTGCTTCTTAAGAAGGCTTTCGCAAAATTACCGGAGTCACTTGAGAGCATAAAGCCAGTGCTTATATATCCATTACTAGGCATTTTTATAACCGGGGCTATAATGTATATTTGTATAGACGGACCTGTTATCGAAATAAATCTTTTACTACAACATTGGTTAGGCAACATGGGAACAGGAAATAAAGTGCTACTTGGAGTGATTCTTGGTGGAATGATGGCAATAGATATGGGCGGCCCCATAAACAAGGCTGCTTTTGCATTTGGAATTGCAATGATAGCTTCAAAAAATTATTACCCACATGCAGCTGTTATGGCTGGAGGTATGTCTGCACCACTGGGAATTGCTCTTGCTACTACATTCTTTAAAAATAGATTTACAAAACAAGAGAGAGAAACCGGTCTTAGCTGCTATGTAATGGGAGCCTGCTTTATAACAGAGGGTGCAATACCTTTTGCAGCCGCAGATCCAGCAAGAGTTATTCCAGCAACTGCAGTTGGTTCTGCAGTAGCAGGAGGACTTGCATTGTTCTTTAATATAGGACTACCAGTTCCACACGGTGGTGTATTTGTAATTGCATTAGTTAAAGGTAACCCATTACTTTATATATTATCAATTCTCATAGGTGCCATAGTAACTTGCATTTTACTAAGAATCTTAAAAAGACCTATTGAAACAGTTTAAGGGTTCTACACCTTGATTAAATAGATATTTCAAATAGATATTTCAAATATCTATTTAACCCCAAATATTGTCTTTAGAACAAAATTAAAACTTAGTTAACAAAATATTCTTATAATATTATGGATTTGTAACAAAAAATCAACATAATCGTAACAAATATAATGTAATATAATATTATAAAGATTACCCCTTTAAAATTTGTTTTATGCCAGTGTAAAGCTGGCATATTTTTTTGTGCATTTTTATATGATATAATAAATAATAACAAGCAAAATGTAGAGGCTGTAGATCACAGGAGAGAAATCATGGAAAAAAAATTTTTAGAAGAAGCGTTGATAGAAGCAGAAAAAGCAAGTAAACTGGGTGAAGTTCCTGTGGGGGCTGTGCTAGTTAAAGATGGGCAAATAATAGCAAGAGCTTTTAATAGAAAAGAATTATTTAATGATTGTACTGCTCATGCCGAGGTATTAGCTATAAAAGAAGCATCACAGAAACTTAAAAATTGGAGATTAAATGATTGTGAAATGTATGTAACGCTTGAGCCATGCCCTATGTGTGCGTCAGTAATAGCGGCGTCGAGAATAAAACGAATATATATTGGCACATTTGATCCTATTATGGGGGCATGTGGTTCTGTAATAAATCTTTTACAAAATGATTATTTGAACTATAATATTGATGTTAAATGGATGTATTCTGAAAATTGTAGTAGTATAATCACAAATTTTTTTAGAAAAATCAGATAGGCCATAACTGTCCTAAATGATAGTCTATCTTTTGTCAGATGCCTTAATGTCATTAAAGTTATAATTAATTTTAATTTTATACTTGAGATTTACGTATAGGTAATAGTATAATGGATAAGGCATGTTTAGAAAAGTTATGAGAATGTTAGTTCGTTTTTATTATATATCTAAGTAAAAATATGTGGAGGGATGTCCGAGAGGTCGAAGGTGGCAGCCTCGAAAACTGCTGCGGGGGAGACTCCGCCAAGGGTTCGAATCCCTTTCCCTCCGCCAAAATTTTAGATTCAGTCCTCTGGAAGTATCTTAAATAACTAAATAACTTTTTAGACTATAGCTTAGTTAGATTTCAATTTAGCTATAGTCTTTTTTTATTAAATTTAAAAGAGGTGCAAAAATGGTTGATAAAGTAATGATAGATATGATTATTTATTTTGGATGTGATGTTACTCGGATAAATCATGCTATTAAGGTTTATGGGTTTTCTAAAACTATAGGTGAACTGGAAAACTTAGATAAGAAAGAACAGTTGATTTTAGAAGTCACAGCTATCTTGCATGATATAGGTATAAAAGTAAGTGAAGAAAAGTATAATTCTTCTTCTGGAAAGTATCAAGAAATAGAAGGACCAGCAGTAGCAAAGGGACTGTTAGAAAAATATAATTTACCCGAGGATGTGCTTAGCAGAATATTATATATAATAGGTAATCACCATAGCTACAATAAAATAGATGGAAATGAATTTCAAATATTAGTTGAGGCAGATTGTTTAGTAAATATATTTGAAGATAAGATGGATAAGCAAGCCATAGAACATATAAAAAATAAATGTTTTAAAACCAAATCAGGCTTAAATTTTGTTGGGAGTATTTATCAATAGTTAATGATTACTTTGCAGCAATGAGATTCTTCACGGACTGTTCACAAAGTTGGCAAGGGATTTACACAAATAAAATATAAACTCTTATTATGATCAAATATTTAAAAAAGGGTGATAATAAGATGAAAAAATTCAATAAGATTGCTGTTGTTCTAGCAATATTAAGTATGACATTGTTCCTATTTGCAGGATGTCAAAGCAAAGATAGTTCAGATTCAGGTAATGGAGGAACTGGCCAGAGGAAGACATTCGATAAGAGTACTATGGAGAAAAACTACAAAGATAAGCTAGCCGCACTTGTGAAGGAAGGAACTATAAACCAAGATCAATCGGGTAAAATATTGACTGCTCTTACTGCTAGATTCGATAAAAAGTCACAAGGAAAAGGCGGACAAGCAGGCGGTAACACTGCTAAAAATAGTGGCAATAGTACAGGCGGAAATCCACCAAACGGTAATGGGGGTGGACAAGGAAAGGGCTCATTTAATCCATTAAGCGAACTAGTAACTCAAAAAGTTATTACTCAGGCTCAAGCAGATACAGTAACAAAAAGCGTAATGGGAAATAGGCAAAATGGTGGTAATAACCAAAATGGACAAGGAAATCAATAGAGTTAAGTTAAAAAATTCATGATTGATATGAATGTTTGGGGATGTAGGTAGCTTTGGTGCAAAGCTACCTACATCCCCATTTTATTATTTTTTCTATTTTAACAAAAAAACACTATCTAATATTTTAAGTAGCGGATTGTTTTTTCTTTCTAAAGTAGTAAAATATAAAAACTATCCAAGATAAGATTCCAATTAAGCTAACAACTTGTGCTATTCTTAATGGTCCAATCATAAGACTATCAGTTCTTAGGCCTTCAATGAAAAATCTACCCACTGAATATAAACCTATATAACTGAAAATAACAATACCAGAACGTTTTGATCGTTTCAATATGGCTAAAAGGATGAAGAATATACAAAGATCCCAAATTGATTCATATAAAAAGGTAGGATGATAGTAAGTGCCATCTATGTGCATTCCATTCTGAATAAACATAGGAAAATGTTGTATGAAACTATAAGAAACGGGACCACCATGGGCTTCTTGATTAAAAAAGTTACCCCACCTTCCTATGGATTGTGCAATTATAATTGAAGGAGCAATTACATCAGCATAATCCATGAATCGTAGCTTTCGTCTATAACAATAGGTGAAAGAAGATAGGAGACCTACGATTACGCCACCATGAATCGCAAGGCCACCTTGTCTAATGTTTAATATTTCTATTGGATTATTAACATAGTCACCGAAACTAAAAATAACATAATAGAGTCTTGCACCTATTATAGCCAATGGTAAGGATATTAAAATCATATTTAAAAGTTCATCATAATTAACGTTTTTTAATTTTGACGTATAACTTGAAATTACAATTGCAAGCAACATACCGCAGGCGATTATTATTCCATACCAGCGTATACCAAGACCAAATACTGAAAATGCTATTGGATTCATTTTATCACTCCTTTTATAAGCTTTCTTTAAAAGCATATCCAAAATCAATTTTACAACATAGTTGTAGAAAAATAAACATAGTTCTTTGTATTTGATGACTTTTTTCAATTATGGGATAGATATCAAAATAAAAAAATTTTATTATACGGATAAAATCATAAAAAAATGATAACTATAATTAAGTAGCAAATTGAAATTTTAATATGATAAGGAGGTACTATAATATGGAAGCTACGGCGTCAAAACAATTAGAGGCTAGCAATTTAAAAGTAATTAAAGACGAAATAGGTTATGAGTTACTTATGAATAAGAAATTTTATCAATATGGTCAATACTGTACAGATGGAGGACTAAAGCAACTTTGCAATGAAGCAAGCAATATTCATAAAAACAACTTTAATAATTTAAAGACATATTTGGATTCTCATCAATAATAGAGTAGGAGGTTTTTTATTATGGCAAGTGCAGGTAATTTTAGTGAAAAAGAATTGATGCAAGATTTATTGGCAACAGAAAAACAAGTAGTATCTTCTTATAGTACAGGAATTACAGAATCATCATGCCCAAATTTAAGAGATACCCTAGTAAATAATTTTAAAAGTGTTCAAGATGTACAATACAAAGTTTTTGATGCCATGAGGCAAAAGGGTTGGTATCCAACAAAAGATGCTCCAGAAGATGAAGTTAATCAACTTAAAAATGAGTCTAAGCAGATGTGTAGTGAACTAAAATGAATTTAAATGAGCAGGGTTATTTAGAAACCTTGCTTATTTTTTTCACAAATCTGCTAATTGTTTTTCAAAAATTAAGAGAGTATAATATAAGTATAATGAGAAGAAAGGTGGTATACATATGGCAAAAACCAAGTTCGCCTACCTAAGACCTTTATTTCAGGAGCAATCTTCCACTAAACAAACCTGTAATTTTATTGAACTAGGAGTAGATAAAAAAAATATTTTTTCTGATGAAAAATATGGGGAATTTAGTGAATATGAAAAATTGAAAAGTATAATGAGCCAAGGGGATACCTTGTATATTAAATCACTACGCGTATTAGGTACAGATACAATTCAAATGATTGATGAATGGAATAAGCTGAGAAAAAATTCTAAAATCAATGTAAACGTTTTAGAAACATATATGATGGATATTGGCAGTGATAGGGATAATATAGAATCAGAGCAATTAGTGAAAAGTATACTTAATTTTGAGGCAATAATATAGCCGTTATCAATAAAAAAATCATGGTAGCAAAAGAATGTGAGTAAAGCCACATTCTTTTGCTACCACAAATTTAATGGGGACTATAGACGATTTTTTATACCTCAGAGGGTGGAAATGTGTATAGAAATTCTAATTAAAAATTTCATTCTTGACGAATCAGCATTTAAAGGATATAATAGACTTCGTGACAAATTAATAAAACAAGTTGTGTGATTATTTCACCAGATAGTCGCAGATAAAGAATGTAAATGTGGAGAGATGTTCGAGTGGTTTATGGAGCCCGCCTGGAAAGCGAGTGTTGGGGAAACCCAACCGGGGGTTCGAATCCCCCTTTCTCCGCCATTAAAACTTTGTTGTGCTAGACGGGGAGTCAGCGGTGCCTTGTAACCTGCAATCCGCTATAGCAGGGTTGAAATCCTTGTGTAGGCTTTGGTCTGTAAGGTCTGCCTTATAAAAGTGGTGTTGAGAGTTGGGTCCCACGCAATGGAAGTTCATGAAATCCGTCAGGTCCGGAAGGAAGCAGCGGTAAGTGAATCCTTTCGTGTGCCGTGGAAAAACCTGATTTGAGCTAACTAGATAAGTAACGCTTATAGGCTATTGTCGAATCAAGGTGCACGACATTTAATTAAGAAAAAAAGTTAAGATGCTTAATAAAGCATCTTTTTTGTTATATAATTAACTTAAATAAATGATTATAACGTAGTATAATATAATAGAAGGAAAACATGTTTAACGACAAAGAGGGTGAAAAAGTGGGGTACAAAGCACTATACAGAGAGTGGAGACCTAAAACATTTGAAGAAGTAGTTGGTCAAAAACACGTTACCATAACATTAAAAAATCAAGTTGAAAATGATAGAATAGCCCACGCGTATCTTTTATGTGGAACTAGGGGTACTGGAAAAACCTCAACGGCTAAAATACTTTCTAAGGCTGTAAATTGTTTGAATCCAATTGATGGAGAGCCATGTAATGAGTGTGAGATGTGTAAAAAAATAGATGCTGGCCTTGCTATAGATGTTACGGAACTCGATGCAGCATCACATAATGGGGTAGAAGACATAAGAAACATAATCGATGAAGTGCAATATCCACCACATGAGAGTCGTTTTAAGGTTTATATAATAGATGAGGTTCACATGCTTTCAGTTGGAGCAGTAAATGCGTTTTTAAAAACACTGGAGGAACCTCCTAAAAATGTTATATTTATTTTAGCAACAACGGATCCACAAAGACTTCCTGCAACTATTCTTTCAAGATGTCAGAGATTTGATTTTAAAAGAATAAAAAAAGAGGATATGTTTCAAAGGCTTAGGGAAATTGTTACAAAACAAGGATTCTCTGCAGATGATAAAAGTTTGTATTTAGTAGCTAGAATATCAGATGGGGCCATGAGAGATGCACTTAGCATGTTAGATCAGGCTATAGCAGTAGGTAGTGGCAAGGTTGAATATGATGATATTATAAATATGCTTGGACTTGTAACCAATGATTATCTTGTAAAAATAACTGATGCACTAATAGAAAAAAACGTTGAAACTGCAATGAGGGTAGTGGAAGATGTAGTTATAAATGGTAAGGACATAAATATATTTATTAAAGATTTTATAGTTCATATGAGAAATCTTATGATGGTAAAGGTTAGTAACAATCCAGAAGAAATAATAGATTTGTCAGAAGAAAATATTAAAATATTAAAAGATCAATCAAGTAAAATAAGAATAGAAGAAATAATGAGATGTATTAGAATATTGCAGGAAACAGAAGAACAGTCAAAATGGAGTAAACAGAGTAGAATATATTTGGAACTTGCAATTATAAAAATGTGCAAGTCAGAATATGATACATCTAACGAGGTTATATTGGTAAGACTTAATAAAGTTGAGCAAACTATAAAGCAGGGAGAAATGAACTTTAGTAAAGAGAGTACTATTGGAAATGCTAAAGAAGAACTGAAAAGAATAACTAAGCAAGTTAAAAAACCACAAATTAATGAACAATTAATTGAGCAAGCTATAAATAGTGATTCTAAGATAAGTTTAGAGGATGTGAAAAAGGTTTGGAAAGACATCCTTGAAACGTTTAAGGCAAGAAGATTTAGAGTTTTAGGAGCCCATCTTACAAATGGAGAGCCGGTGAGTTGTAGTGGGAGTATTATAGAAATAAGATTCCACAAAAATTATAATTTTAGTAAGCAAAACCTGCAAAGAACAGAAAATAATAAAGTGGTTGAGGAAATTTTTTCAGAAATACTTAAAGAAAAGGTAAAAATAAAATATAGTGTTGAGTCGGATGAGCCAGAAGATACTTCTCCAGAAGATATACTAAAGCAAGCGTTTGGTGAAGAAATTGTTGATATTATTGATGAATGATACTATAAATGGTAAAATAATTTGAATGCTAAATTTAAATTAAAAAAATATTTTAGGAGGTTTTATATATGCCAAAAGGTGGATTCCCAGGAATGGGCGGAGGAAACATGAACAACTTATTAAAGCAGGCGCAGAAAATGCAAAAACAGATGGAGGATATGCAGAAGGACCTTGAAACTAAGAATTATGAAGCAAGTGTTGGTGGTGGAGCTGTTACAGCTATAGTAAGTGGTAAAAAACAATTGATTGATATAAAAATAAAGCCAGAAGTAGTTGATCCTGATGATGTAGAAATGCTTCAAGATCTAATTATATCAGCATGCAATGAAGCAATGAAGAAGGCAGAGGATGAATCTTCAGAAGGAATGAAAAAGATGACAGGCGGAATGAGCATGCCTGGAATGTTTTAATTAAGAAATAAATTTAAGGTATCTTCTAAAAAATAACAAGTCATTATTATGATATATTTGACTTGTTATTTTATTTCAGATGTATTACCAAAAACAATTGAGGTGAATGTGTTGGATTTTTATCCAGTGGCAATAGAAAAATTGATTGAAGAGTTTGCTAAGCTCCCAGGTATAGGATATAAAACTGCACAAAGACTAGCACTATATGTATTAAATCTACCTAAGGATGAGGTTGATGGTTTTGCAAATGCCCTTATTAAGGCTCGTGGGACCATTAAGTATTGTTCAGTATGTGGAAATTTTACGGATTCTGATCCATGTGCTATTTGCTCCAATCCAAGTAGGGATAAAGGAACTATCTGTGTGGTAGAAGAGCCTAAAGATATTATGTCAGTGGAAAGAGTTAGAGAATATAATGGCGTGTATCATGTGTTACATGGTGTCATATCACCGATGGCAGGAATAGGACCAGATTCAATAAAACTAAGAGAACTAGTAACTAGAATGAAGGATGATGTCAAGGAAGTTATCGTTGCAACTAATGCCAATGTTAACGGAGAAGCTACAGCCATGTATATATCTAAATTACTTAATCCATTAGGAATCAAAGTTACTAGGATTGCACATGGGATACCGGTTGGCGGGGATCTTGAGTATGCTGATGAAGTGACTTTATCAAAAGCTCTTGAAGGTAGAAAACAAATATAAGTAATATTTGTCCCATTTTATATCTATAATTGTAAGGAGATATGAAATGGGAGGTTTTCTTATGATCAGGAAAAAAAGCACTAAAATTACTAGTAATGAAATAGGTTATAACGATGATAAGAAGAATATAATTGCAGCCATAGAAGAAGCTAAGAAAGAACTACAGGAATGTAGAGACTATTTTGAATTTGTAGACGAACCTGTGCTTGTTGATTATGCTATATATAAAGAAGCAGCAGCCAAATCAAAGTATGCATATCTTATTGAACAAGCTAAAAAGCTTGGCATAAAGGTAAATGGGTTTAGTATGCATATAGACGAGGAGTATGTAGAATAATCTATCAATGAGGGGATGATTAAATGGAATACGTTGGTTATTTTTTAATTGCCATAATAGCCCTGTTTATTGTAGTTAAATTATTAGCATGGCCATTAAAGATATTGATTAAGTTAATAATAAATGCTGTACTTGGAACTATACTATTATTTCTTGTGAATTTAATTGGAATTCACTTTGGATTTGTCATTGGTATTAATATAGTAACGTCACTTATAGCTGGTTTCTTTGGTGTACCAGGGGTTATATTCCTCATAGTATTTAAACTAGTATTATAGATTTTGTATAACATCACCATTTCAATAAAATAATTGGTGAGTATACCATCATGGGTTTTTACATTTCGTATATAATTTTTCAAGCTGTTTTGTATATATTAAAATATATCGACAGCTTTTTTATTTTGGCTTTTTATCTATGTCCTTGAAACTTGTATTATTATAAACTACATTGAGTAGATAGAAGAATTGAAATTAAACGCACAGAACAATATGATTTAAGTAAGTATATGAAAAAGTTGTCCACTGGAAATTAGTATTTAGTAATGAAAAATTGCATATTTTACATGAAATTATCCCATAGTAATGTTATACATTACCGTGTGTATCCTATATAAGAAATCAATGAATATATATAAGGAAACAAAGGATAGGGGCTTTAATTTAGTTTATTGAGGTATAGTTAGTAAACTAGTGACTATAATAATGTTATTATAGAACACGTCGCAAGAAACAAACGAGAAAAAAAAGAAACAGCAAACTGAAATTGATACTGAAAAAAAGTATTGACAAAGGGTTTGAACTTGTGATATTATATAAAAGTTGCCTAACGGCAACACAGTGATCTTTGAAAATTAAACAGAGAATAAGAATTAAGTAAACCAGCAAATTTCTTTGAATCTTAGAAATAAGATTTAAAATATTTATATTAAGCGAAATGAGCTTAATCAAACACTTTTTTATGAGAGTTTGATCCTGGCTCAGGACGAACGCTGGCGGCGTGCTTAACACATGCAAGTCGAGCGAGAAACCTTCGGGTTTCTAGCGGC
>NZ_JMLK01000022.1 GCF_000686725.1 Clostridium akagii DSM 12554
AAGTTTTGATATTTCAATATGGACATAACATTTATTTTCACCAATTATGTAAATAGCCAAAACTGATTTTAATTTATAATTGCCCTTCTCAGTTGATTGCTTGTTTTTTTACCAGGATAATTTGTTTTAAAATTAGGAAAATCAAACTTGAAATTCCTATAAATTACTTTGATTTTCTATGCAATACCATTAATTGAATTGCATATGTTTTTGTATATGCAATATTTGTTAATATACGTGCCTATAACGCACGTAAACACCTTATATATCACTGCTTAAAAAGTGTTTCATAAATGCTAACGTTCCTTTTATTGTAACCTTTTAATAGTAACATTCCATAACATAAAAAAGACTAAAACCTTTTAATATCATGGTTTTATACTTGTACCATTTGGTTTGTAGCATTCCAAAAACATTGCATTTTTTTCGGAGCATTGTGTGCAACATATCTTTTAATAACATCATCAATCTTAAATTCTATTCTAATCTGTTGCCCTATTTATACTAATCTTCAGGTATCCTTAAATCTCATCTTTGGATAATTCATATATTAATTTAACGTATATATGAAATCTTTTCTTTTTCTAATGCATCTTTAAGCCATCTTGGATGCATATTTAAAATATTTTTTGGTAAACAATTAAAATCAAAATAATCTACATCCAATGTTTCTTCACCCTCTTTAATTAGAGTACCTCCCACAACTTCACATTCAAAACAAGTTGTAATAAAGTGGCTCACTTCGCCGTTTGGATATGAAAAAACTTGTGAACCAGGGTCAGAATAAACTCCTATTAATCGCTTAACTTTAACTATTAGGCCAGTTTCCTCACAAATTTCTCTGATTATTGCCTCTTCTACGCTTTCTCCAGGTTCAACGTGCCCCGATGGAATACCCCATAGACCATTATCTACACGCCGCATTAAAAGAACTTGCTGAGACTTATCAAATACAATTCCTGCCACCCCTGCTTTAACACCATCTTTAGGCCATGAAAAAGAAGGTAAAATCCACTTTTTTATGCTTATACTACTATCAAATAAACTCTTTAAATTTTGAATCGTGGCATCTGGATTACGAAAATCTCTGACAGATGGGAATTTATTTGTCTTTTCATCTGATATTAAAATAGCTGGTATTCCTATCTGATGTGCTCCCAAAATATCCGTATAATGATTGTCGCCAACCATTACTATTCTAGATGACTTTTTTAAATTTTCAATGGTTTTGTTAAACATATATGAATACGGTTTTCCTATAATTATAGGTCTCTTTTCTGTTGCTACCCGAATTGCCTCTACAATTGTTCCAACTGCTGGTAAAGGTCCCTCTGCACTGGGAAAAGTTCTATCAACGTTTGTCCCAACAAATTTTGCACCATTATTAATTAATTTTACTGCTTCCTTAATGTCATTAAAACATAACTTACCGTCCCAACCGACAACAACAGCTTCAGTGTTGATTGGTTCATCAATATTAATACCTACTTGTTGACATTCCCACTTTAAATTTTCATCGCCAAGAACAAATACATTTTTTATATTTTCATCCTGTAAATATTGTGCTGTTGCCCAACTTGATGTAACTACTTCTTCACTTGTTGCTTCTATTCCAAGCACATTTAATCGTATGGCTATTTTTCTACGTGTTGTACATGGATTGTTCGTTAAAAATCGAATTGTTTTCCTATTTTGCCGAAGAAGTTTAAGATATTCTACTGCTTCTGGAAGTGCCTCTTCTCCTAAATCATCCCATCTAAATCAAACAAAAATACATCAAATTCATTAACTATCATGGTATTCTCTCCTCATATAATAAGTTTAATAGCCACTTAATTTTTATTCCATCATTTTCAGTTGCTAAAATTGTATAAACAACATGATACCAGAATATTTTTAGTGCTAATATGATAATAAATGACCAATTTAACGGTACTCCTAAAATATACCTTATGTCAATTATGCTTACTACTTTATTTTCATAACTAATATTAATGAGATTTCTGGTGAACATAACCTTTAATAACATACTGTAGTATCCTATTTTTTCTTATGTTTATAGCTTTACAATAATATGAGTCTGCACAGTTTCGCATTTCTACCCATGACCTCACCTCCTAAAAATCTGATAAAGGGAATATTTCACGAGAAAATCTGGGTAACACGGTCCCCCGTAAATAAGCCAAAGGATTTTTACCCCCTTACCCTTAGTATTTAGAATTTTGTGGAATGAAAACTGGAGATGCGGTCGCAAGCAATACCCTCAAAACTTTTTAAAAACCCCTACCTCAGCGTTTAGTAGATTACTGCATTGAACTGTACTTACTAAAGTGTTTCTTTGTGATATACTATCTTACCAGTTTTACTACATCTGATGCATAAACCATACACTGATATAATGAATCCACTTCTACACCTATGCCATGCTTTGCTTTTGTAAAACTACTTTACAAACTCACTTGCCATTAATAACCTTACCTACACCAGTTGGTTATTCGTTTTGTTTTGTTGCATAAAAAAAGAACTCTGTTAAGAATTCTCTTTTAACTATTATTTTCTTTGTTCTCTAATATTTTTTCTATACCTTCTAACCTTGATTCTGATCCACTTGTGTGATTTTCTGTCCATCCTACATCACTTTTAATATCTTCAATCTCTTCTGATTTTGATAATAAACGTTTAGTTATACTCTTAGCTGAATTGATAATTTCGATAAGGAAAGATCTAGGATACAAAAATACTACATGTACTACTGATGATTACTTGCATATTATTCTTAATGATTGGGACGATTATAAAAACAAAAAACAATAATAATGAACAAATCTTTGTATAGTTCACTGTAAATTATTCTATTTTCAAGTAACTTTTAATGTGAGTAGTCTCCAAATAGTCTCCAAATTACCATTTGCACACTAATTATACGCAAAATTAAAAACCCCACAATCCGTTAAGACTGCTGGGTTTTATTTTGGTGCACCTAAGAGGATTCGAACCTCCGGCCCACGGTTTAGGAAACCGTTGCTCTATCCGACTGAGCTATAGATGCATACCTTTTACCTTAGTATCTTATAACAATTTATATGTAATGTCAATATTTTATGTTAATTAACTCACTACTAACACCCGTAAAGTTCTTTGCTACAAGCACCTAGGTAATTTAAAATTCAAACTATATAATCATTTCCTTTACATATAAATCTTTTCTATTTTTAAGATCCACAAACTCTGAACCATCTAATAAAAGTGGCGTTTGCAAATCATTTGGGTCAACTTGAATTATCTTACATACCCTACCATCATTAAGTATAACGCTCTCACCCATATAAAAATTTACAACATGATTTATAAATACCTTGCAGTATTCAAAGTCTAATTTCCCAAGTTCATCCTTTTGAATTATTTGTAGTGCTTCAAAAGGTCCCTTTTTTTCCCTATAAGCTCTTTTTGAATTAATTGCATCAAAAACATCTGCGATTGCTATAATCTTTGCAAATTGTGGGATTTTATCTGATTTTAAACCAAATGGATAACCAGAACCATCTTCTCTTTCGTGATGCAGCAGTATTCCATTACTAACTGATTTATCTAAAAAAGGAATTTTACTAATATAATTATATCCAAGTACAGGATGGGATTTTATTGCCTTAAGGTCATTTTTATTTAATTGTCCCTGCTTAGATAAAATATTTTGATTTATTTTTAATTTACCAAAATCGTGTAAAATCGCACTATATACTAATAAATTAAGCTGTACATCATCAAGATTAAGCCATCTCCCAAGAATTAAACTTAGAGCTGAAACGTTAACACCATGTCTGTATATAGTATCTTCTCCACTTCCTTTAAGTACAATGTTTTTTACAACATTGCTAGTTGGATCTAATTCACTTTTTACTCTCAGTGCAAAATTTCTAAGTTCATCTATTCCTGAAATTTGTAGATTTTCCATACCCCTAAAAATCATATGTAGATCTCCAGTAAGTTCATTAAAGCTTTGTTCTAGGCTTTCCATCTCATCATTTTTTATCTCATTCTCATCTGGGTCTGTATATATTTGTATTTTATTATAAAAATATATTTGTTTTAATCTTTCAATGGCACGCTCTGTAATAGGTATTCCTTCTGCTATTAATATCTTACCTTCACACATAATGTCATTTGCAGCTACCATTCCTACTTCTAAATCATTTACATCCATTTCGCTTTTATTGATTTTCATTAAAATACCCCCACAAATACATTAGCATTTGCCCTTTACCCCATCTATAATATGTAGAACTTATATATATCTTACATAAAATCAAAAACGAATTATGTATATGAGAATATTATCGCATATTTTTTCTAAACATTAAGCAGTATTTGTTTTTATATTTTTATATTTTCCATTCACTCTGAAAGTGCATTTATATATAACATTTTAAATTCGCAAATATGTATGTATTTAATATGATTGTGGTATAATTATTATATAATGGAGGTGTATTAATTATGGTAAATCAATTAAAAAATGCTCTCCTTGCAGGACTTGGTTCAGCTGCTTACACCTATGAAAAAGCATCAAAAGTAATAGATGAAATGGTTGTGAAAGGAAAACTCACTCTAGAAGAAGGCAAGGAGCTATCCCAAGAATTAAAAAAGAATATTACTGAAAAGGGTGAAAAGATTAGACCTGTGACAAAAGATGATATCGCTGACATTTTAGAATCTACTAACTTCGCTACAAAAGATGAAATTATTGACATTAAAAACAGACTTGCAAAACTTGAAGAAAAGCTTTTGTAATAATTTAAAATATACTTAAGACGTCTAGAAGAAAGCCCCAACCTATGTTAGGGCTTTTACTTATAAACTAAAGGGGAGATAATGATGCATAAAAATTCAGTAACTAGGCTAAGACAAATTGTTAAAGTTTTTGTTACTTATGGCTTTGGTTTTTTTGTTGGCTCTAAATTAAATAAAAATCAAAACTCTCCTGTGAATTTAAGAAAAGCCTTCGAGGAACTTGGACCTACGTTCATAAAAATAGGACAAATTTTAAGTACTCGGGCAGATACTTTACCGGATGCATATATTGAAGAACTATCCAAACTTCAAGACAGTGTACCCATCGAAGATTTTACTAACATAGATAAGTTTTTTATTAGTGAATTTCATAAAACAATCTCTGACAGCTTTTTATTTTTTGATAAAGATCCTATTGGTTCTGCCTCAATGGCTCAAGTTCATGATGCTATATTAAATGACGGCAGATTTGTAATTGTTAAAATCCAGCGTCCCAATATAGCAGAAGCTATGCATATGGATTTGTCTATTTTAAGTAGGATTGTTAGGCTTACTAAAACCAGGTTACCAGATACCGTTATCGATTTAAAAGACGCAATTGATGAACTACTAAAATCCATAGAACAAGAATTAAACTTTAAAAATGAAGCTACTAATTTAGTTAAATTTAAGAATTTAAATAAAAACGTTTCTTATATATCAAGTCCATATATAGTCGAAGAGTTTTGCACTAAAAAAATAATAACTATGGAAAAGATAGTGGGTTTCAAAATTGATGATGCAGAAAATCTTGTTAAAAATGATTATATTTTAGAGGATATTGGAAAAAAGCTTGCTCTATCATATTTTAAACAAATTTTCGAAGACGGATTTTTTCATGCTGATCCTCATCCTGGTAATATTATTATTCGTGAAAATCAAATATGTTATATAGATTTTGGTATGATGGGAAGTCTATCATCATCACTTAAAAATTCACTTAATAAAGCTATTTTAGCCATAGCCTATGGTGATGTTAATATGCTTGTATCCATACTTATGTCCATGGGTATACGACAAGGATATATCAATCGAAACTCGCTTTATGAAGATGTAGATTATATGCTTAGTATGTATCTTTCAACCTCACTAAAGAACTTGAAAATATCCTTAATGTTTAAAGATATTTTTGATATAACAAAACGTAATAACATACAACTACCTAAAGAATTAACTATACTTGTTAGAGGTGTTGTTATAACAGAAGGTGTATTATCTAAAATATCTCCAGATTTAGCTTTAGTTGATATGATCATTCCATATATTAAATCCCACAATAAGAATCTTATTTTTGAAAATTTTAATTTAGATGAACTTTTATTACATAGCTTTAAATTCCTAAGAGATTCCTCTTCTGCACCCTCAAAATTTATTGAACTTTCAGATAGTCTCATTAGTGGAAGAGCAAAAATTCAACTTAATCACAAAAACTTAGACCAGCCAATTAAAAATCTACACCGAATGGTTAATCGAATGGTTTTTGCCATTATAATTTCCTCTATGATAGTTGGTTCCTCACTTATATTAAGGACAAATATCGGTCCCAAAATCTACGAT
Source organism: Clostridium akagii DSM 12554 (assembly GCF_000686725.1). Lineage (GTDB taxonomy): Bacteria > Bacillota > Clostridia > Clostridiales > Clostridiaceae > Clostridium_I > Clostridium_I akagii. The sequence continues at coordinate 6,385 of NZ_JMLK01000022.1, forward strand.
ATGTCCATTATTGGTGTAAGTGGTTTTATTATTGCGGCCTTGATGGGCTTTTACCTTATGATTTCAATTTTGAAATCTGGAACCCTGTAAAAAATGGCCCCGAAAGTTTCAGCTATACTTTTTTAATAAATACATTATTTTGGTCACAACTATTCAGAACTCCAATATAATGAATTTTGTGGTAGTTAGTATTTTTTTTAACAATCTTTTGTATAGATGATTATACTGCAAATAAATATGTTATAATAACTTGGTATTTTGAAATTACTTTCGGGAGGGTAAAAATGATTACAGTAGTTATAAATGGTAAAGAAGTACAAACTGAAGAAACCAACACTATACTACAAGTAGCAAGAGATAATGGAGTAGATATACCTACTTTATGTTATTTAAAAGATTGTGGTAACTTTGGTAAATGTGGTGTATGCGTTGTAGACGCAGATGGAAAATATTTATTAGCTTGCATCACTAAGGTTAAAGAAGGCATGGTGGTACAAACTAATACTGAAACTGTAAATGAACGAATAAAAAAGAGAGTTTCTATGCTTTTAGATAAACATGAATTTAAGTGTGGACCATGTGTCCGTAGGCAGGATTGTGAATTTCTAAAACTTGTTATAAAAACTAAAGCAAGAGCCACAACACCCTTTTTACCACAAGATAAATCTGAATATGTTGATGCTAGAAGTTCAGCTATTGTTTTAGATAGATCTAAATGTGTATTATGCGGCAGATGTGTTGCAGCTTGCAAAGAGTTCACAGCAACTAATTCCATTCAATTCATTAAGAAAGACGGTAAAAGAGCCGTTGGAACTATAGATGATAAGTGTTTTGATGATTCTACATGTTTACTATGTGGGCAATGTGTCATTGCATGTCCTGTTGCTGCACTTAAAGAACAGCCTCACATAGATAAAGTAGCGGCCGCTTTAGCCGATCCTAAAAAACATGTGATTGTGGCTATGGCACCTTCAATAAGAACTGCAATGGGTGAATTATTTAACATGGGTTTTGGAAAAGACGTAACTGGTAAGCTTTATACATCTTTAAGGCTTCTTGGCTTCGATAAAATATTTGATATAAACTTTGGTGCTGATATGACAATTATGGAAGAAGCAACTGAATTACTAGGGAGAATAAAAAACAATGGACCATTCCCTATGTTTACATCTTGTTGTGCATCTTGGGTAAGACAGGCACAGATTTATTTCCCTGAATTACTAGAAAATCTTTCAACTGCAAAATCACCACAGCAAATATATGGTACTGCAACTAAAACTTATTATCCTAAACTAGAAGGACTTGATCCTAAAGACGTATATACCGTTACAATAATGCCATGTAATGATAAAAAATATGAAGCTGATTTACCTGGCAATGAAGTAAACGGACTAAGACAAATCGATGCAGTACTCACAACAAGAGAACTTGCTAAAATGATTAAAGATGCGAAAATTAAATTTGCAGACCTTGAAGATAGCATAGCGGATCCAGCCATGGGTGAATATAGCGGTGCAGGTGCCATTTTTGGTGCAACAGGTGGGGTTATGGAAGCATCTCTTAGATCTGCTAAAGATTTTGCTGAGCATGCTGAGCTTGATAATATAGAATACACTGAAGTAAGAGGTTTAAAAGGAATAAAAGAAGCTACTGTTGAGATAGCTGGAAATAAATACAATGTTGCTGTAATAAATGGTGCTGCAAATGTATTTGAATTTATGAAATCAAGAATAAAAGAAAAACAATACCACTTTATAGAAGTAATGGCTTGTCCTGGCGGATGCGTAAATGGTGGTGGTCAACCTCACATTACTGCTCTAAATAGAGAAACCATAAATTATAAAACTTTAAGAGCCTCTGTATTGTACAATCAAGATAAACATCTCCAGAGGAGAAAATCTCATAAAAACACTGCTATAATAAAAATGTATGATAGCTATTTTGGAAAACCTGGCGAAGGTCTTGCACATGAGCTTTTGCACATAAAATATACTAAATAAAATATTTTCTAAAAAAGCAGGAAGGCAGGTGGATTTGTTACACAATTCTACCTGTCTTCCTGCTTTTATTCATTTTTCTAATCCTACGAAAAAATCTTCCCACTATGTTTACTCTTACATTCTAACTTTTAAATTGTGAAGTTTTTAACTTTCTTTGTATGCTACTCCATTTAATATATAGTCCAACATACTTTCAACTATATCATCCATGTTTTCATCACAATTAGAAATTTCATAAATTGATGATGCACAAAGGTTACAAACGAATGAATATGCCATAAGCATTGATTTGCCTTTTTTTACATTTTTTGACTTCATCGCACCATCTATTAAGACTTCAATGCACTTTATATAATTTTTCATTATATCCCTTAATTCAAATTGTCTTAGCTCTTTTCCCCAAACCTGACATGCAATAACCTTAAAGAAATCCCTATTCCTATGTACAAGAGATAGCTGAGCCCTAAAGACAGATTTCAATCTATCAATTGCTGTATCTTCGTTACTGGCTACCGTATCGATCTCATCTTGCATTACTTTCATGCCTTCAGATATTATGTACTTAAATATTTCTTCTTTACTTTTAAAATGGTAATATAACGTCCCTTTGGCTACCCCTGCATTCATTGCTATTTCATCCATAGTGGCACCATCATACCCATTACTTGAAAAAACCTTAACTGCTGATAAAAAAATTAAATTTTTAGTTTTGTTCATAAGTTCACCCCAGAAGCTAGCACACTGATATCGCATACTTATCTTGTATAAATAATGCTCTTAACTCTAGCATAATTTATTTATACTTTATTATACTATTAAAAAACTACATAAAACAATATATTATAATAGTTTTTGTATATTAATTCATTTTTGACATATAAATTAAAACAACTTATAATCAAAGTTGATAAAAATTATGGTGAGGTTAAATATGATTAAATATTATAATAGAGCAACTAAAAATTACAGTATAGAAAAAATAGCAGGTGACAAGTATTTAACTTGGACATATTCCTCAGTGGTAGGAATGTTTTTGCTAGAAAAACTAATAAAAAAGAAAGTATTTTCAAAACTCTATGGTTGTTACTGCAATACGAAATTCAGCAAATTGAAAATCAAAAAATTTGTAGATGATTTTAGTGTAAATATGTCACACTCTGAAAAGTCAATTGATAATTTCCAATCCTTCAATGATTTTTTTTCAAGAAAACTTACATCTGATGCAAGACCTGTGCCTTGCGACACTTCTTCTCTCATATCCCCTGGAGATGGAAGACTTACAGCTTTTACAGAAATAGATCTTAATAAACTTATTCAGGTTAAAGGCATGACCTATAGTTTATATGATTTTATTAAGAATGATGCTGTTGCTAAAAAATATGCTAATGGAACTTGTCTTATACTAAGACTTTGTCCTACTGATTATCATAGATTTCATTTCTTAGATAGTGGTATTTGCCACGCTAGTCATGAAATTAAAGGAGATTATTATTCTGTTAATCCTATAGCATTAAAAAAAGTACCTACTCTATTTTGTGAAAACAAAAGACAGTGGAACACACTACATTCTGATAATTTTGGTGATGTACTTTATGTTGAAGTTGGTGCAACCTGTGTTGGATCTATAATTCAAACTTACACACCTGAAAGTAAAGTTTCAAAGGGTCAGGAAAAAGGATATTTTAAATTTGGAGGCTCCACAATAGTATTGTTTTTTGAAAATGGTAAGGTGAAAATTGACGATGATATTCTAAAACAATCAGAAATGGGCTTTGAGACTAAAGTTGTTATGGGCGAGAAAATAGGTAAAGTTAAAAGCTAGCTAAATAAAATAAACTGCTTGGTAATATATTGTAATTAGTATTTATATTTTATATATGTTTATGCTATAATAATTATTATATATAGTATACTATATGTTTATTTAATCAAAATAGGCATCATATTATGCTAACTTTAGGGGGTAATGTGCTATGCTATTAGAAGATAAGCTTATTAATAAAGACTTTGAAAATAACTTAAAATATCTCTCTCTACTCTCCAAACAATATCCTACTATTAACGAAGCCTCAACTGAAATAATAAATCTTCAAGCAATCCTAAACCTTCCAAAAGGTACAGAACATTTTCTTACTGATGTCCATGGAGAGCATGAGCAATTTATACACGTGTTAAAAAATGCTTCTGGGGTTATAAAAAGAAAAATTGATGATATTTTCGGTAATAGGCTAGTTCAAAGTGATAAGAAGAAATTTGCCACACTAATTTATTATCCAGAGCAAAAACTTGATATAATTTTAAAGCAGCAACCCAATATTGATGATTGGTATAAAATAACACTTTACAGATTAATTGAAGTTTGTAGAAATGTTTCCTCAAAATACACCCGTTCCAAAGTTAGAAAGGCACTTCCAAAAGATTTTGCTTACATCATAGAAGAATTATTACACGAAGAAGCAGAAGGAATAGACAAAGAAAAATACTATGGTGAAATAATAAATACAATCATAAGTATAGACAGAGCAAAAGATTTCATAATTGCCCTCTCAAAACTTATTCAAAGATTAGTTATAGATAGACTGCATATAATAGGTGATATATTTGATAGAGGTCCTGGCGCAGATATCATTATGGACATACTTTCAGAATATCACGCAGTTGATATTCAATGGGGAAATCATGATATTCTCTGGATGGGTGCTGCCTCTGGTTCTGAGGTTTGCATGGCTAACGTAATAAGAAATTCAGCCAGATATGCAAACTTGTCAACCATCGAAGACAGTTATGGCATAAATCTACTGCCTCTTGCTACCTTTGCAGTAGACTTTTATGGGGATGACCCTTGTGAAAATTTTTTACCTAAAATTGAATCAGATAAAAATTATACTGTAAGGGAGCTTCAATTAATTGCTAAGATGCATAAAGCTATTGCAATTATTCAATTTAAACTTGAAGGCCAGATTATAAAAAGACATCCAGAGTTTAAAATGGATTACAGACTTCTTTTAAATAACATAGACTTTGAAACCGGCACCATTACTTTAGAAGGAAACAAATATGATTTAGTAGACACTAATTTCCCAACTATAGACCCAAAAGATCCTTATAAACTTTTAGATGTAGAAGTAGAACTTATAGATAAGTTAAAATCATCCTTTATTAACAGCCAAAAATTAAATAAACATGTTCGTTTCTTATTTTCAAATGGCAGCTTATATTTAAAATTTAACTCTAATCTGCTGTATCATGGATGTATACCTTTAAATGAGGATGGAAGCTTTAGAGAAGTACTTTTGCAAAATAAAAAGTATAAGGGAAAAGCTCTTATGGACAGATTGGATATACTCACTAGAGAAGGTTTCTTTTATAAAGAAAATACGCCTGAAAAACAATTTGGTTCTGATATGATGTGGTACCTATGGACTGGCCCCTTTTCTCCTCTTTTTGGTAAAGAAAAGATGACTACCTTTGAAAGATACTTTATAGCTGAAGAAGCCACACACTATGAGAAAAAAGATCCATATTATGATTTCAGAAATGATGAGAAAATTTGTGATAACATACTAATAGAATTTGGCTTGAACCCTGATGAATCTCATATAGTAAATGGACATATACCTGTGGAAAAGAAAAATGGTGAAAATCCAATAAAAGCACATGGAAAACTCATGGTAATAGATGGGGGATTCTCCAAAGCCTATCAAAGTAAAACAGGAATTGCAGGCTACACTTTAATATACAATTCCTTTGGACTACAGCTGGTATCACATCAGCCCTTTGAGTCTACAGAAAAAGCAATAACTGAGGAAACTGATATATTGTCTTCAACCATTGTACTCGAGCATGTGACAAAACGAAAAATGGTTGAAGACACCGATATAGGTATTGAATTAAAATACCAACTTTGTGAACTAAAACTTTTGCTTTTAGCTTACAAAAAAGGATTGATCAAAGAACAGGCTTAAGGCATCATGAAAAAAACAATCAATCAAATATACTGTTATTTGATTGATTGTTTTTTTATATTATTTTAATTTTCCCTAAGGCAAAATCATCTTAACTTGTCACTAGGTTTAGCTTGTAATCTCCACTGATCTCATAGATAAGGATCTATTTAGAATTCCTTCGTATACAAATTTAGCTTTCTCTCCTTCTTCCTGCATAGCCAATATGTATAATAAAGGCAAATAATGCTCATCTGTTGGTACTGCCAAAGCTGCTGCTTGTCCTACACTTTTATAATTAATCAAATCTTCATGTTTTTTATCTCTTATTGCATCTGCTACATATTTATCGAATTCTATTGCCCACTCAGCAGGTCTTGCATCTTCTGCAAAATCTATTTCTCTTAAATTATGAACTATATTTCCACTGCCTATTATAAGGATTCCCTTTTCCCTAAGTGAAGCTAGTTTCTTTCCAAGTTTATAATGTTCCTCATCATTAAATAATACATTAAGGCTCATTTGAAATACAGGTATATCTGCATCTGGATACATATGCCTTAATACCGTCCATGCACCGTGGTCTAATCCCCATGAAGTAGTACCTTTCACATTATCCTTGGCTAAAAGTTCAAGTGCTATCTTAGAATATTTTTCTGAACCTTTAGGGCTATATTTTATATTATATAACTCCTCAGGAAATCCATAAAAATCGTGAATTGTTTTAGGTTGATCCTCAGACGTAATATACGTGCCTTTAGTTGTCCAATGTGCTGATATAACCATTATTGCCTTTGGTTTATCTATACTTTGTGCTAAAGCCTTAATAGACTGTGTATAATCATTATTTTCCAACGCGTTCATAGGGCTTCCATGTGCTATGAATAATACTGGTAATTTTTCACTCATAATAACAACCTCCTTTTATAATTACATAAAAATAAACTTTCTCAATTTCATTGTACTTACTTTATGTAACCATGATACTATAAGTGTGTTTGTTATGTCAAGTAATTCTTATAACAACCCAAAGTACATAATACCATTAGGCATCTAAAAAAATAACAAGTCAAATATAATAGCATAGTGGCTTATTAACTAGAAATCATAATCAACTTTATCCTCTTGGTCGATACCCCCAATTACTTCCTTGATATTTTCCACCATTACACCTTCCATCAATGCTTCGTCTACTGGCTCAATATAATTTTCATTTTTAACCGTTTTACATGAATTAATTTTATCTATTTTATCTTCTATGTCCCTAAGTTTCTCTAATACTAATTTTGTGTTTTCCTTCTCTCGTACAAGCTCAACAATAAATGGAGTTAATGCTCTCCTCGAAGCCTTTTTATTTAAAATTTCATATACATCATTAGGTAAATCTTTCGCATTTATTACCATCCGTCCTCTTTTTTCTTCATTCATTACACGGTTCTCATTTCGTCTATTGATAATATTTCTAATGCGGTTAAATTAATTGTCCTATCATTGGGTTTAAATATTTCCTTTCTATCATCTTCTATTATTTCATCTAAAAACAAATGATTTTTTTCTGCTGCTAATTCACTCATGTGCTTTAACAATGCAATTTTAATAAAAGGCTTTAAAATAGGTGTTTCACCTCCAAAATAAACAAATTTTATAGTTTCTCCGTTTTCAGGTACAAATGCATTCAAAAACTTCGTAACAAGAACACTGGCATACTCCTGTAATACTTCATTAATTTGATCTGTAAACTCATAATATTTCCCTGTGTTTTCATCTCTAAATATATACTTTTCTTTGCTGTAATTTCTAATTATAAATTTCTCAAGACCTCTTAAATCATGGAAGTTCTCTAGTAATTTTTCTTTACGAAGCCGCTCTATCTCCCCTAGAAATGGTTCAATATCTATTACCTGAAAGGATTCTCTTGACTGAGGAGCTGTAAGACCTTTTCCAAGCTTTACTGTATCTGTTGATCCTCCACCAATATCCGCAAGAACTATTGGATCATCTGCAAAATCTATATTATTTCTCTTTTCGATCGTTATAGTATTTTTATCCGCTGCACCCTTTACCATTTTATATTTTATTGCATGTCTTGCTACTTCTGATTCAATTCTGCATTTAACATTTTTAACAATAATTTTTAACTCCTTTTCCATACCAAAAGTCATTATTTTTACTGTATGTTCTCCTATAAATCTTCCCTCCATTCTTTTTTGTGCTCCACTAAATTTTTGTTCCCTCTTAAGTAACCATATAGGTAGCATACAGCTCATATATTCTATTTCTATATCTTTCCCTTTTCCGTCCCCTTTTATTGCATCATAATATCCTATAGCACTTAAAAAACTTACATAAGGTATAACACTTTTTATCTTGTCATGCATATTTCCAACATGGCTATTACTTAGTTTAGATAGCTCCGCCATTTCTCCCACAAGATAATACTTTTTCTCATTTACTCTTTCTATTGATACTACTAATCTTTCTAGCAATTCCTTTGGATCCGTTATTACATTGACCTGTAATTCATTTGCCCTCTGCTCTGTAATTTCAACTACATTAGTTGGAAGTTCAAAGTAATATCCATCTACCATAAAATTATTTGTACTATTTCCAAAATCACAATTCAGTCTCTTGATATTCATACCCATTCTCCTCATATCACTAATATTATATCAGTGACACTTAACTATCACTGATATAATATATTTTACCATATTTATCCATTATTTCAATACTTTTTTATCCATAAGTGGTATTTAAATGTTACTCACCTTAGAATCAAAATATTAAAAAGAGTAGCAACAGATTTGTTAAATAACAAATCCATAGCTACCCTTTTTACATGTCGGTGATATAAATATTTATTAATATATTTCCCTTACTCCGCTATTTACTTATTTAAAAGGCTTGCTGCGTCTCTATCTACTATGATGATTACATCTTTGTGCAAGTTTAATATTGAAGCAGGAAGTTCTGGAGTTATTTTACCATTTACGGCTTTTTCTATGGCATCAGCTTTTTCTATGCCACTAGCAAGAAGTATTATTTTTTTTGACTGCATTATTGTTTTGATGCCCATACTTACTGCCTTAGTTGGAACTTCCCCTATTGAATTAAAAAATCTAGAATTTGCCTTAATAGTTTGTTTTTCAAGTTCTACAAGACGAGTTTCAGCTTCAAAGTTTGTATTGGGTTCATTAAAACCTATATGTCCATTTGCTCCTATTCCAAGAACTTGAAGATCTATTCCTCCAAGATCCACTATCTTTTTATCATACCTTGCACAATCACGGACCGTGTCTTCTGATTTGCCATTAGGCATATTTATATTATCTCTTTTTATATTTACATGATTAAAGAAATTTTCATTCATAAAATAATTATAACTCTGCTCATTATCTTCATCTAGCTTGTAATATTCATCAAGGTTAAAGGTAGATACTTTAGAAAAGTCCAAAGCATCTCTTCCGTAGATATTTATAAGCTCTTTATACATACCAATAGTAGTACTTCCCGTAGCTAGACCTAGTACACTATCTGGTTTTAACACTATTTGACTTGCAAAAATAACTGCTGCTCTTTTGCTCATTTCTTCATAATTTTCTACTATTACAATTTTCATTTTAAATCCCCCTTAAGTCTATGGTTCTAATTTGGTATAAACTATGTTACCTTCTACAATGGTCTGTATTACATTGAAATTTTTATCGAAAATCACCATATCTGCATCTTTACCTTGTGTTATGCTTCCCTTATGCTTATAAATATTAATCTCTTTTGATGGATTTGATGAAGCCAGTGCTACTGCTTCATAGAGTTTTAAACTAGTATTTTCATAGACGTTTTTAACCGCCTTTTCCAGTGTTAATATGCTCCCGGCTAATGTACCATCTTCAAGCCTTGCAGAATTGTTTTTCACAAAAACTTTTTGTCCTCCCAGTTCTGAAATTCCGTCTTCCATGCAGGCAGCTCTCATGGAATCACTTATTAAAACTAATTCATCTTTTCCTTTAACATCCACTAATATTTGAAATATAGCTGGATTAACATGAATTTTATCAGCTATTAACTCTGCACTAACAAAACTTTTCATTATTGCCCCAACTACACCTGGTTCCCTATGATTAAGTGGCGTCATGGCGTTAAACATGTGTGTAGCATGAGTTATACCGTTTTTAATGGCTTCCATGGCAGTGCTATAATCTGCATTAGTATGGCCAATGGATAAGGTTATATTTGTATTAGCCTTTATCCACTTTATAAATTTAAAGTCTTCATCCTCTTCTGGTGCTAAGGTTATTATTTTTATAACCTCTTCATAACCCTTAATAAAATCAATATTAGGTTTTAGAATATAATCTTTTTTCTGTGCCCCTTTGTACTTTTCACTTATAAAAGGACCTTCCATATGCGCTCCTAGAACTTTAGCTCCTGTCAAAGTGCTGTTCATAGCTGTTTTAACTGCATCTAGTGCCACGTGAATTTTAGTTTTATCCATAGTCATAGTAGTTGGTAAAAAACCCGTAATGCCGTGTTCACTTATGGATTTACTTATAACATTAAGATCTTCTAATGTCCCATCCATAGCATCGTGTCCCCCTGCACCATGGATATGAATATCTATAAATCCCGGAGATACAAAGTTACCCTTTGCATCTATTATTTCAATGTTATCATTGCTTGTTCTTTTAAAGTTTTCTGTGGATATTATACTCTTTATATTTTTATCAAATATCACAACACCTGTATCTAATATACAATCCTCTAAAATTATTTTTCCATTTATAATTGCTTTCATGTATCCACATCCTTTATGAATTTTTACTGATTATCTTCAATTATAATTTCATATTTATATATATCACTTCTATAAATAGATTTATTGTATTCAATTTGAATACCCTCTGCTGTATATGTGTTTCTCCAAAATAACATGGCAACAGAACCTTTTTTTTGATTTAATAAATCACACTCATAATCATTCAAAATTATAGGTTCTATAGTCTGTTTTGCTTTTTTAGGTTGATAATTATATTTTTCCTTAAATATTCCATATAGCGATTGTCCACTCACCATCTCTTCTGTCATATTAGGAAAAAGGTTGTAGGGAAGCCAAACGATCTCTATTCCCATAGGTTCTCCGTTAAAAATTCTAAGTCTAGTTATTTGAATAACTTTGGTTTCTGAATCTGGCATTTCTAGTATGGACTTTATTTGTTTAGTAACTTCATTTACTGTGAAAGAAATAATCTTTGTCTCTGTTCTTAACCCTCTATCTAACATTTCTTCTGTAAACCCTTTTAGTTTAGTCAAAACTTGCTTTTTTTTAGGCTTTGACACAAAAGTACCTTTCCCTTGTTCTCTATATAATATGCCCTCATTAACTAGAGACATAATAGCTTTGTTTACGGTCATCCTGCTTACCTGCTGTATGCTACATATTTCCCTTTCAGGTGGAATCATATCTCCAGGTTTTAATTCTTCATTTTCTATCAATTCTTTTAATATCTCTTTTATTTGAAAATACATAGGAAGAGGATTATGTTTTTCAATCTTTTTCATATCTTACCTCCATATTTATATATGAACATAATCACATGTTCATATGTTGTATATACCAATTTCAATTTCATTATAATATACTGTGATGAAAAAGTAAAGCTTTTATTAAATTTACAATTCAATTGTAGTGCCTAAAAACCATAAACTTCAAGATGCTCAAGAACTTCTTTATTGTTCTGCAAACTAATTGAACTTATTGACAAACTAATAGCATTAGTTTATTATATATGTATATTAGTTTTATAAATTGAATAAGGTATCTAAACAAAGGAGATATAAAAATATGTTAAATAGAGATAAAATAATTTCCTCTGCTGCTGAGTTAATAGAAGAGATTGGCCTTAAAAATTTAACTCTTAATAAATTGGCTGAAAAATTGGCAATAAAAACCCCTTCATTATATAACCATCTGGAAGGTTTAAACGCTTTATATGCTGGACTTGTGGATTTTGGCATGGGAAGACTAGGTGAATGTCTTAGAAATTCTGCAATAGGTATATCAAAAGAAGACGCTATGGAAGCTGTTGCTTATGCCTATAGAAAATTTGTTAAGGAAAATCCTGAATTATATAAAGCCCTAATGAAAGCACCTAAACTCGATAAGGGTGAGATTAAACAGTCTGGGGGCATAACTGGAATTATGAATAAAATATTAGAACCGTATAACAACTATAGCAAAGAGGAAGAAATTCATATAACCCGTGGATTTAGAAGCATTATTCATGGCTTTGTTTCTCTTGAAAATGACGGTTTTTTTAAAGGTCCTGCTGATTTAGAAGAAAGTTTTAGATTATTAATATTAAGTTTTATTTCAAGTATAAAAAATAATCAATATAGATAGAAATATTATACTGATTTTCTCAGTAACAAAGGTGTGCAATTTAAATATTTTAAGGAGATAATATTAATGAAAATATGGAAAAGAAATTTAATAGTATGTTGGTTTGGAACATTTGTTACAGGCCTTGGAATGAGTCAAATAGCACCTATTATGCCTCTATATATAAGACAGCTCGGAGTGCATAACACCAGTTCAATTGAACAAATATCAGGGATTGCTTTTGGCATAACATTTATTGTATCAGCTATTTTTTCGCCAATATGGGGAGCCGCAGCAGACAAGTTTGGAAGAAAACCTATGCTCCTGAGGGCAAGCCTTGGAATGTCTCTTGTAATTGGAAGCATGGGTTTTGCACAAAATGTCTATGAACTTATTGGTCTTAGAACCCTCCAAGGGGTTATAACTGGATATACTACAGCTTGCATTATACTCATAGCAACTCAAACTGAAGAAAAACATGCTGGATGGGCTCTTGGAGTACTTTCAACAGCATCTGTTACAGGACTCCTCATTGGACCATCCCTTGGTGGATTTTTGGATGAATTTTTAGGATTACAATTTACATTTTTCCTAACCGGCATATTAATGCTATTTGTGTTCATTACAACTTTGCTATTTGTTAAAGAAAAATTTGTACCACAAAGGAAAAATATTTTAAGCATTAAAGAAGTATGGAAACAATTGCCTTATCCTAGCCTTATTGTAACTATGTTTGTAACATCATTTGTACTACAACTTGCTTATTATTCCATTGAGCCTATAATGACTGTATATATAACTCAGATATCAACTAGTTCTGCTCATATTGCGCTTATTTCTGGTTTGGCATTTTCAGCGTCAGGACTTGCTAATATAATAGCGGCTCCAAAACTTGGAAAATTGTCAGATAAAATTGGACCTGAAAAAGTTATGCTTATAGCACTTATTGTGGCCGGCATTGTATTTATACCTCAAGCCTTCGCACAAAATCCATGGCAATTAATGGCATTAAGATTTTTACTTGGATTTGCCACAGCAGGCCTTGCGCCATCAATTAATACTCTGATAAAAAAAATAACACCCAAGAATCTTACTGGTAGAATATTTGGGTTTAATATGTCTGCGTTTTACCTAGGAACCTTTTCAGGCTCTGTTATTGGAGGACAAATAGCATCACGTCTTGGCATCAAATATGTATTTTTTATTACAAGTAGCTTGCTTCTCTTAAATGCAATTTGGGTTTATAAAAAAGTTTTTAAAAAATTAGCTTTAATAGATAAGAAAAGAATAATGGGGGCGAAAATATCATGAAAAATGAATTCATTGAAAGTAATAAAGTTGCATTAGTTGTTATTGATCTTCAACAAGGTATAGTAAATAGAAAACTTACACCATATAGTGGACAGGAAATTGTAGAAAACTCAAGAAAGTTAATAGAGGATTTCAAAACTAAAGGTGCATTTATTGTCCTCGTAAGGGTTTCAAGTTTGGATGGAAAAGATATGGTAAAGCCAGCGACTGATTTACCACCAAGAAATTTTAGTCTTCCAAAGGGCTTTGATGCTTACGTACCAGAAATAGCAGAAATACCGAATACTTACAAGATAACTAAAAGGCAATGGGGGGCATTTTATGGTACTGATCTAGATTTACAGTTAAGGAGACGTAACATAAGTACAATTGTGCTTTGTGGTGTTTCTACAGGCATTGGGGTGGATACCACCGCAAGAGAAGCATTTTCTAGAGGCTTTAATCAATACTTTGTAGAAGATGCTATGACAGCTTCAACTGAGGGTGAACATGAATTTGTTTGTAATTATATATTCCCTAAAATTGGTAAAATAAGAACAACTGACGAAATAATAGCATTAATTAAATAAGTATAAGAAAGAAGCCATATCATGGATAATACATCCTGGTATAGCTTCTTTTAACTTATGTAATTTATCCCAAACTCAATATGTTTTAAATGCTAGCATATTTTCCTTTAGAATTTTATCCGCAATAATATCTAACTTGTCCTCATCTGAAGTAGCTTCACTGCTGAATTGCTCAAAATCTAAAATTACATATTTAGGCTTATTATTTTTCATTATTATCAATGTTTTTTCTTGGTCAACTATTTGGGCTATTCTCGAAAATTTTTCATTAGCTTCAGATAAAGAAATCATCTTACCAGTATTTATTAACATACAAACCACTCCCAATACATATTATATGATTGAACAACAATAATAATGCTACTACCTTAAAACATAAGTGTGTACATGCTAAAGTATTTTCTTTAGCATAAAATTATTTACAAATAGTATTTAATATTTTCATAGCATTGTCATAAATTAAGATTAATATATAAATATAGAGATTACCCCCTCTTAAAATACGTTTATAAGCACTTGGTTATTTCCAAGTGCTATTTTTTTCTCTAGGATTATATACAAAGGCAGTTACTTAATTGTAGCTGTCTTTTTTAGTTGAAATTTAAGGTAAATAATAACAAATAACATATTTATACCACATTTACAATATATAATAGCCTTAGATAACAAATAATATTAAAATTTTAGGAGGCATTAAAAATGAGTATTTCATCTATTTCATCCTTATCAAATTTAACTAAATCAGTAGTTTCAAGCAGTAAAAGTACCACTAGTAACGCTAAAAGTGCTGGAAGTGCCAGCAGTAGCACTACTAGTACTAGTTCAAGTACTACTTCTGCCTTAGAGAGTCAGAAGGCATCAATTCAGAAACAAATACAAGAAGCTAATAGCAGTGGTGGAGATGAAAAAACTAAACAAATAAAAATCAAAGCATTACAAACACAGCTACAAACAATTGAAACTGAAATAACACAAGCCGAAACTAGCAGTTCATCAAGTTCTAGTTCATCAAACATAATTGATGTTAAGGCTTAATAAGTAAACATACATGCCATTTTAGGCATCCTGGGTAAAATGGTATGTATGTCAATTATATCGAATAAAACAAAATAAATTTTCAACTTTTTTTATTGAAAATACAAATAATAAAATTTTCCTTATGTCCTTTGTTCTCAGTGTCTCCAACCTCCTGTTTGTCTAATACATTGATTTGTAGCCTTTCGCCTGTTTACAAATTGATAACATGCAGGCAACCCTACATTCATAAACAATTGTTAAGGTGTAACCACGTTAATAGTTTAAACAACAACTATTAATGAATATTACTAAAACATATTGGAGGTAAATTAAATGGCAAAAACTAAATTTTACAAAATTGCCGCTTTAACACTTACATTATCAATGGTGATGGGTTCATCAGTATTTGCATCAACACTACAGACGGGTACAACATCAACTAGTAATAATTACAGTTGTAAATCTGGACACAATAATAAAGGAAATTGTAATTTTAAAAGCAAACTTGATGGTCTCGTTGCCGCAGGAACTATAACTCAAGTTCAAGAAGATGCTGCAATGAAACTTTTAACTACTACTAAAGGGAATGATAAGGTAAAATCAAAACTTGATAGCCTTGTTACTTCAGGCGCCATAACTCAGGCTGAGGAAGACTCTATAGTTAAACTCGCAGCTACATGTCCTGCTAATGGTGATCTAAAGACACAGCTTGACGGGCTTGTTAAGACAGGTACCATAAATCAAACTCAAGAGAATTCTATAATTGAAAATTTAACTCCTATAAAAGGAAATGATGAAATAAAAACAAAGCTTGATAGTCTTGTTACTTCAGGTACTATAACTCAGGCTCAAGAAGATGCTTTAGTTAATCTTAAAACTGAAAAGCCAGTTAAAGGTGGTCTAAAGGCTGAAGTTGATAACCTTGTTAAGGCAGGTACTATAACTCAGGCTCAGGAAGATACTATAGTTAAACTTTTAACTCCCACTAAACAAAATGATGGAAGAAAAGCAAAGCTTGATACCCTTGTTAAATCGGGGAACATAACTCAATCTCAAGAAGATTCTATGATAAATGCACTAACAATACATTAACATATAACTACTGAGATAAATACAAAGAGTGTGACATGCTGGCATATATCCAGTGTCACACTCTTCTTTTTTTATAAAAATATACTGATTCATAATTTCTATAATCATTTCTCAAAACTTTTTATAAGGTTATGATTTAAAATTTCATCATTATATTCTAACTGTTTGGTAGTATCTTTTTTCTCATTTAGAAGAATATTTGTTTGTGGTATTTTTTTCCCAGATTTAATATCATAATATGTATCTGTACCAGCTACATAAAAATCATTTCCATCAGTGAACGAGCTATCTCTAAATGATACCACATTAGCATTAGTATTTAATAAATCAGTTCCAAACATATATTTTTTATCTAGATTAAAAAGGTTCGCAATGGTTGGATAAAGATCTACTTGCCCTGCAGGTAGGGTATTAACTCCCTTATTAGCGTCATCTGGAAAATGAATCATCATTGGCACTTTTTGAAGTTTATCCCAATCTAAATCTGTGGCATTTTGTATACCTTCAACGTCATATAAACCTTCTGCTTCATATTTAGGAATTGCGAAATGATCTCCATAAAGTACAACTATAGAATTTTTTAAGATTCCCTCATTATCAAGCTTATCTAAAAACATACCAAGTTGAGCATCCGTGTAATGAATTCCATTCATATAGTTACCAATGTAGCTTCCCTTATATTTCCCAAGATTAAAATCACTACCATAACCCTTTTGATCATCGTAAGGCATATGGCTACTTAAAGTAATCATAAAAGAATAATAAGGCTCTTTATAGGTTTTAAGCTTTTGTAAAGTCTGATTTAAAAATGACTTGTCACTTAAACCAAGTCCTACCTGTTCATCATTATTATAATCTTTTGCAGAAAAATATTTACTAAAATCCTCGGCCTTGTACATTACATTTCTATTCCAAAATCCATTTTCATAGCCGTTTAAAGCTACCGTAAAATATCCTTTGTCATTAAATTGTTTTGCAGTAGAATCAAAGGTGTCCCCTGGATAAAGTTCATAGGCAGCACCAGTAGCTGCAGGATATAGCGAATTTAGTGATAAAAATTCGGCATCTGCAGTAGTCCCCGCTGCAGCTTGGTAATAATAATTGTTAAAATATAAACTCTTTCCAAGCCATCTGTTTAAATTAGGTGTGATTTCCTCACCGTTAATCTTTTTACCAATAACGAATTGTTGAAGAGCTTCAACCTGAATTACAATTAAATTTTTACCTTTCCCTGCATCTTTTAGTACTGTTCCCTTTGTAGCATCTTTTTTTTGTAAATATTGTTTTATCTCCTTTTGCTTTGAAGCGGGAACTGATTGCATATTAGATAATTTTGTGGATGTTTCGTTATAGGCATCAATTACATGAAAATTAATATTACCAATTTTGCTTAGCAAATACATTTTATTGGACATTGTATGAATTAATCCTGGTTGTTCAACATCTAAAGCATTAATGCATCGCGCATCGCCTGTAACTCCAATTCCAAATACCACCAAAAAAATAATAAATCTTCTATAAAAAAAAGTATCAGTCCTAGATAATTTTTTATATAAAAATAGTACAGGTATTAAGATAATTATATCCGCAAAATAAAAGATATCTGAAAACTTTAGAAGACTCTGAACGCCAGAAGATACGTCTCCAAGCATGGTAGCATTTTGTATTGTTCCTATAGATATAGCACCTTTGCTATATCTATAATATAATGTGTCTGCAAAAGCAATTATGCTTAACAGTATGTCCATTATATATAAATATTTTATTCGATTTTTGTTTTTAAATAATAAAGAAATACTTCCGATTACAATTACTGAAGATATAATAGCGGTCTTATAATCTAAGAAATAAGGTGATATTAATTTGTTATAGTTAATTTCTTTTATAGAAATTATAATTAAAAACCAAATAATATCTAAATTGTTTACTACTAATTTATTAAATATTAATTTTAATATTTTTGCGGATTTCGTGTTTTTTATTTTACTTATTTTTTCCATAGTATTCATATTTGATATTTACCTTTCTTTAACATAATAATACTATAATACATTATTAAGATGTATTATTAAAGTATATAGCTGGACTATATTATTAAATTAACAAAATATTAAAATTATTGCTTGAACTCCTAAATATTTAAAATTAAGAGTTAAGATTTTAAATATAAATCTTAACTCTTATGTGTTCTGATTCCATATTATTGCTGCCTTTTTCTCTTAAATATGTCCCTTTTTCTATATACAAATACACCCATAATTAATGGCAATATTAATCCAGTCAATGTATTAACGCCAACTCCAGATTGTATAATTGAGTATAATATATTGAAAAAGCATACAATAAAATATAAAATTACACCACTGATATTTTTTAGTAAAATTAATATAACTGAAATAACTATAAGTGTTGAAACAATTATAATCGGTACAAAGTTACTTGAATAATATGTTTTTTTTACTCCTTGCTTCACTAATTCAGAATTTAACTGATCTTTAAATAATAATCCAAATAATGAAAATAAAAACATTACACAATAAATCGCTAAATTAATAACTGATATTGTTTTTATTCCTACGCCAACTTTCTGTCTTTGCTTTTCTAAATTACTCATAAAACACATCTCTCCCCGTTATTTATTACATCTAATATATTATCATACAATCCATTACTTGGTAAATTATATTTTAGTAATTTCATAGTATATATTATAATAATTTTAATTAAGGTGGTTCAATGTACAATCTAAAACCTGAAACCTTTAATTTTAAATCAGTTAAAGGCATTTCTATGAGACAATTGGATGAACATTATAAATTGTATGTAGGTTACGTAAGCAAATTAAATGAAATATGGAATATTCCATACTTACCAAGTAATTATAATGACAGTAATCCAACTTATTCAAAAATGCGAAGCCTAAAACTAGGTGAAACCTATGCTCTTAACGGCACAAAACTTCACAATCTTTATTTTCAAAACATGACAAATGGCAATAATACGCCTTATGGTCCTGTACTCAATGCTATAACAAAACAGTTTTCAACTCTTGATAATTTTATATCTTATATTACAAACGTGGGCTTATCCATGAGAGGATGGGCAATTCTAACTATTGATTCAATTGATAATAAGTTTCATATAATAGGTAGTGATTTGCATGATACTGGTTCAGTATGGCTTTCTTATCCAATACTAGTTATGGATGTCTATGAACATGCTTATTTCATGGATTTCGGAACGGATAGGAAAAAGTATATCAATACTTTTATTCAAAATATAAACTGGGCCATTTTGAACCAAAGGTTTCAAAAATATATTTCTTTAATGAAATCTATGAGTATGAATAGACAGAACACTTGCCCCTTTGGATTTTATTAATAATTAAAAGGGATGTAAGTAAATTTGTTGCACAATTTTACTTACATCCCTTTTATTGATTTTTTATTTTCTCCCCAAATATTTTATTACCTTTTAACTGTTTTTAAATATCTCGTTTTTGAAAAATAAAATATCCTAAAAAACAGAAAAGTGCACTATATAAAAGCGATATTATAATAGCAAAAGAAAGGCTCGTACCCCCAATTGCTGTACCGCTAGATATATAGGACGCAAAACTTGTAACTGCAAAAGGTAAATATTTACCCCATGTAAAGAATTCGGCTAGTAGGGAAATAATTCCCGCACCCACTAGAACCAAGAATATTGAGAATCCTGTTGCTATAGAACGAGATCTGGATATTGCTGAAATTGCAAAAGCTACTATTATAAATACAATAGCTTGAAGAGAATCAAGACCCAATAAAATAAGGGATTTTAACGCGGCAGGTTCATAGGATATTTTGCCACTCGTCCAAATCATTTCCTTTGAACTTATTCCATCAAACCCGAACAATATACCTAAAAGCAAGAAATTTAGAACAAATGTTGTTACTACAAGAACAATGCCATAAATTATTATAGCTATTAATTTTGCAGAAAGAATCTGAGAACGGCTGAAAGGACGTGATATCATCATTTTCATGGTACCTTCTGAAAATTCACCTGCTACCGAAGCTGTGCATGCGATTACTGTAAACAGTATAACAAGTCCACTAAAACCATTAGTATAAAAATAAGTCACTCTTGTCCAAATACTTTCTTTTGACTCTGGTTTTATATTATTGTTAATTCTATATTCATCTTCAGCTATAGTCTTTTTCATAGGGCCTACACTCGTTGCTACTACCATTTTATTTGTTGAATTTTCCGCCTGAGTTAGCTGAACCTTTTCTGCCTGAATTTTTTTCTGTAAATCCTGTTTCCAATTTTGTGAACCATCAGTAGTAACGGTCGTAGTACTCGTAGTGGTAGTATCTGAAATATGGTTACTTGCAGTATAATATTTATAAATACCAGTGGCCAGAACTATTAGTACAATCATTATTATTAGCATTACTTTTGCAGAAATTCTTTTCCATAACTTCATATTTTCTATGGAAATAAGTGTAAAAAAGTTTCCCATATTATTTTTCCTCCCCTGTAAGCTTCATAAATACATCTTCAAGTGATTGTGCATCTTGTTTGTCCATACCATAAACAGATATGCCTGCAGTTGTTAATGTTGTAATTATTTCAGGGACATGCTCCTGAGTAGTTTCAACATGTACTCCATCACTCATAACACTACTATTAATATTTACACTCAACAGTAGTTCTGCAGCTTTTTCATTATTATCAGTTTTTACAAGCAAAACAGTTTTACCATCCTCAGCAGTCATATTAATGATCTCTTCAACAGTTTTAACAGTTATTATCTTACCATTGTTAATTATGCCCACACGATCACACATTTGCTGCATTTCTCCTAGTATATGACTAGAAATGAGAACTGTAAGGTCAGTTTCTTTTGCAAGTTTTTTAAGCAGATTACGCATGTCTTTAATTCCTGCTGGATCAAGTCCATTTGTAGGTTCATCAAGTATAAGTAACTTTGGCCTGTGCAAAAGTGCTTGACCAATACCTAACCGCTGCTTCATGCCTAGCGAATAAGTTTTCACCTTGTCATTTATAGCTTTTTCAAGATCAACAATTTTCACAACCTCGTTAATCCTCGCTTCATCTACATTTTTATACATTTTGCCAAATACTCGTAGGTTGTCTAGTCCAGACATATACTTGTACATATCTGGATTCTCAACAATACATCCAATGTTGCGCATTGCACCTTTAAAGTCATCTTTTACTGAAAGTCCATTTACGAATACGTCCCCTTCAGTTATTTTTGATAAACCAACAATCATTTTTATAGTTGTAGATTTACCTGCACCGTTGGGTCCAAGAAAACCAAATATTTCTCCAGTATTAAGTTCCATAGAAATGTCTGAAACAATGGCTCGCTTGCCAATTACTTTTTTTAACTTATCAATTTTTAATACTACATTAGTCATAACATGCCTCCTGAAATTAATATTTAAGTTTAGAATATATTATTGCGCGGTAAAAGCATACCATATCATGTTTTAAATTGTCAATTATTCAAATATAATTAATTAAAGGTATATGATAGCTTTGTATTTAGAAAAAAAAGGCACACTAATAAAATAATGTGCTTTTTTTTGATTAATAAGAGATCATATTTATACCACTAGGTTAGCCTTTAAAATGCACCCTTCTTCATTTTCATTTTAGTAACACTACTACCTAATAGCCATAGAACAACAATCCATATAAGTAAATAAATAAGTTGTCCTTTGAATTGTAATATGCCATTCCCATTTTCTATTCCTTGAATCATAGTCATATATTGTTTTTGCGGTAATATGCTGCAAAGCAAATCAAGAATTTTGTTGTTTCCCGTAAAGGAATAAAAACAGCCTGCTAATATGCAAGTTATCATATAAATTCCACTGGCAGTTACAGATGCCTCCCTCTCGATAACCGCTACGAAAAATAACGCAAGTGATGTTGCTAATACACTAAGAATTCCAATCAATATTGCTAGCATTAAAAGTCCGTATCCGATGTCTGCATCAAAACATAGCTTTGTTATAACAAGCGCAATATATGTGGGCAAGAAAATAAATAAAAATGTCATAATTCCCTGTGCAAAAATATATAATCTTTCGCTGACAGGTGCCGTTAAAATACGTCTGAAGGTTTTTAAGTTTCTATCCTCAGGGAAAAGTGTTATCAAAGCAACCCCCTGCATTAATAGAATCATTAAAATAATTCCTATGATTCTTGCTCCTGCGCCTCTTGTAGATTGTTCACTTTGGTCACCTGGCAAAAGTTTACCTACTTCAAAAAAGTTTTTTATGCTTTTTTTATCTGCTTTACTCTTTATAGATGTTACATCATAAATTCCAGGCTTTTTTTCTTCTACAATGGCATCGTATTTAGACAAAAGAAGATCTGAAATTGCTGGTTTTTCTTTCATTACGTGAATTTTAATTCTGCTATCTTTGGAAACAATCTCCGTGCTATTTGAAACCAACGCAATATTTGCACTTCTATCCATTTTTCCAGAAAATAAAATGCCAACCCCAATCATAAGCGGTACAATAACCAGTGCCACTACAATAATCTCTTTCTTGGCTAAAATCCTTAGGAAATTATTTTTCAATAAATTTATTATATTCATTATACATATTCCTCCGGTTTAAAAGTGATTTGGCATATTAGTATGCAAACAATGGATCCTACTAGCCCAATTATCACAGCTAGTAGATATATGCTGAAGTCATTATCATATATAACCTTGAATGCGCATTCCGTAATCCACTTAACTGGTGAAACATAGGATATTGTCTCTACCACTTTTCCAAGACTAGCTACAGGAAAAAATAGACCTCCGAAAAACACAAACACCATTATTGGAATATTTATTACAGCATTTGCTCCCTCCTCACTTTTTAAAATACAACAAAACATAGTACCAATTGAGCATCCAAATAATGAAATTATATTGATTAGTAGCATAATGTACACAATATTTTTTCCGCCAAAGTTAATATTAAAAACAAATTGTCCTAAAAGCAATATAACGCTGTAAGAAATGGTAGCCAAAATATACGTGGAAAGCAATTTAGATAAATATATTTCTGTTTTTGAAACCGGTGCAAAGACAATACGACCGTTACCTCTTTTTACCGTTTCCTCCATGAATGTATTCGTAGCTGTGATTGCAATCATTAGAGCCGTAAAAATCATCATTGTTACGCCATAATAATCATAGGAGCTCACGCTACCTGCTGTATAACTGTTTTTTGTAACAAAGCCCATAATCCCAATCATTATTAGTGGAAGTACAGTATTAACGATTAGCAGCATTGGATTTCTAATGATATTCATAAAATCAAATTTTACTATTTTTATAAAGTTCATTTTTTTCCTCCTAGTCCCTCAGCTTTTTGCCGGTAAGTTCTAAAAATACAGTTTCAAGTGATGTCTCAACACTACTCATATTTTCAATTTTGCATCCCTTTTCTATAATAGAAGATATGATTTCATTCAGATTATCTTTGGACTTCTCCATAGTTATGGACGCTTCATTTTCAGTTATATTAACTTTTGTTACACCATCAATTCCAGTGAACTGATCCTTGCTTAATTTTCTTATATTATTTAAGTGAAAAGAATAGGTAACTTCATCATTCACTTTCTGTTTTAATTCCTCTTTTGTTCCTTCTGCAATAATTTTTCCTTCATCCATAATAATGATTCGATCAGAAATCTCCTCCACTTCCTCCATGTAATGTGTGGAGTATATAACTGTTGCACCTCTATTTTTCAGAATTTTGATAGATTCCAATATATGGTTTCTTGATTGGGGGTCTATACCAACCGTAGGCTCATCCATAATAATAAGTTTTGGGTTATGAGCAATGGCACAAGCAATATTTAGTCTTCTTTTCATGCCTCCAGAAAAGGTTTTTGGCTTGTCATCTTTTTTATCATAAAGACCTACTAGTTCCAATGCCTCTTTTGCATGGTCTTTCAGCTGTTTTCCTTTGAGTTTATACAGGCCTGCAAAAAAACTTACATTTTGCTCTGCAGTAATTTCTTCATAAATAGCTAGGTCCTGAGGAACAATTCCAATTCCAAGCTTTACCATCTTTCCTTCTTTTTTTAGATCATGCCCTAAAATAGTTATTTCACCATTATCAGGGGTCAGTATTGTGGCCAAAATATTGATAATCGTGCTTTTCCCTGCCCCGTTAGGACCTAATAGCCCTAATATTTCTCCCTTATTTACTACAAAGTTGATTCCATCAACAGCTTTTTTAGTATCATAACTTTTTTTTAAATTTTTAACTATAACGATATTATTCATTTTTATCCCCCTTCTTTTGGACAATATACTGTCTAAAAGAATAGTAACACAACATTTAATTTTAGTCAATATACTGTCTTTATTTATTTTTAACATTACATTAATTCCATAAATCCATTACTAATATTAATAAAAAAAAGAGGGATGAAAATGAATTTGTTTGTACAAATTCACTTCCATCCCTCTTAGCTTGTCACTTGCCATTTGTCTCTTGCCTTAGTCGTCCAACTTCCTTTATTACTCTAGTTAGTTCTTCTTGGTCTACTTCAATACCGACATTTCCTTCCTCTTCAAATCCATCCTGCTCTTCACCATCAAAACGGTACAATTTTTTCAACAATCCCCACAACGTTTCAATTTCTTCAGTTTTTAAATCCTTAAAAACATTTGCAAAAAAATACACACTTCTCTCAGATACTTCCACGCAAGCCTGTTTCCCGTACTCTGTAATTTTAACGTTCACCGCACGTTTATCCTGCTGACTTGGTACTGTTACTACATAACCTTTTCTCTCCATAATGGTTATTACTTGTTTTACACTTTGTTTTGTAGTACCCAATTTTCTAGCAATATTATTAAGTGTTGTTTGATCTTCTTGCAAATGACCAATGGCTACCATTGTCATAATCTGTCTTGATGTCATTGCCCCAAGATATTTATCTGCTTTTACTTGAATTTTATTTGCAAGAGAAAATAATGTTGCATAGGTTTGTTGCATTAAAAATATTTCTCTATAATCATCCATAATTTTCTCCTTCTTTATAGACACTATATTGTCTATGATAATAATAGCAGAATATATAGAATCCATCAATATAAGAAACCAAATAGAGACTACAACGTTATTTTATTATATGTTCCACCACAGGTAGAAAAATCATTATCACAGTTAAAACTACTAAGATGGTAATAGTTATCCACCCAATACCATTTTTAAGTTTTGTATTAACATATTCTCCCATGAGATCTTTTTTATTAACCATTAGCATCATACAAATAAGTACTACTGGTAGAAGCATACCGTTAATTACTTGAGATCCTAGTGAAACCTCAACTAATGGTACACCTGGAATTAATATTATTAGGGCGCCGATAATTATTATTCCAGTAAATAATCCATAAAACTCAGGAGCTTCTTTTAATTTATTATTGATTCCAGCTTCAAAACCAAAGGCTTCACAGATATAAAAGGCTGTAGCTAATGGTAGAATTGTTGCTGAAAATAAGGATGCAACTAAAAGTCCAAAAGCAAATATACTTGAAGCAAAATTTCCAGCCAATGGTCCAAGCGCAATAGCCGCATCTTTAGCTTCATTTATTTTAATCCCACTTTTATTTAGAGTAGCTGCGCAAGCTACTATTATGAAAAAAGCTACTACTACTGTCACGGTGCATCCAAGTATAACATCCATGAGTTCGTATTTGTATTCAGTTATTTTTATTCCCTTCTCTATAACTGATGATTGCATATAAAACTGCATCCAAGGCGCAATAGTAGTACCAATTAATCCAATTACTGTACTGATCCACCCCTCATCAATGCCCGTAAGATCAGGCCTAATTATTGATGTACCTATCTGATGCCAATCAGGATGGGCAAGTACTGCAGAAAAAACATAAGAAAGTAAAAAAACACTAAATACAAGGAAAATTTTCTCCACAGATCTATAAGTTCCTTTTACTACTAAAATCCATACTGCTATAGCCGCAAATGGAACTGTAATATATTTTGAAAGACTAAATACTTGCAAACTTCCTGCTACTCCTGCGAATTCAGTGGCAGTATTACCAATGTCTGCTATGATTAAACCTAAGAAGATAAAGAAGGTGATCTTTACACCAAAGTTTTCTCTTATAAGATCAGCTAGCCCCTTTTGAGTTACTATACCCATTCGGGCATTCATTTCTTGTACTACCAGTAATGCAATAAAGCATGGTATTAGCGTCCAAAGAAGCCTATATCCATAGGTAGCACCTGCTACAGAGTATGCTGTAATACCACCTGCATCATTATCTACACTTCCAGTTATGAGCCCTGGTCCAAGTACAGTTAAAAACATCATTAACCCTACAACCCAAGGTGCTTTATTTTTCTTAGCTTTTAAATTTTCGCTCATTATTCCCCCTCCTTATTTAACCATTGTTCCTTTTATTTTTAAGCAATTCATAAATTATATCATTTATTATTACATTACCAATTAGTTTCATTTCTTCACTAGTAACAGGAACTGCCACTAAGTTA
Organism: Clostridium akagii DSM 12554; assembly: GCF_000686725.1. GTDB lineage: Bacteria > Bacillota > Clostridia > Clostridiales > Clostridiaceae > Clostridium_I > Clostridium_I akagii. The sequence continues at coordinate 33,253 of NZ_JMLK01000022.1, forward strand.
TATTTTGAAATATTTTTTATTAAAACATCAATGTGGTCAGTATCAAACACTGATATAAATTTTTTGTTCATAATATCACCCAATTTTTCATCAGGTCCAGAAACAATAATATCTCGTAGTGAAAGCGTACCTATTAACTTATCCCCTTCATCCACCACATAAATATTATAAATTTCATCTTCTTCAGGTTTTAATTGTCTTAGGTTCTCAACTGTTTGCTCTACAGTAAAATTATCTTTAAATGAAACAAAGTCTGTACTCATAAGACTTCCCACCACATTCAAATCATACTCAAGTAATTCTCTAATTTCATCAGAAGAATCTTTATCCATAGTATTTAGCAGTTCTTCTACTTTTGCTGCATCCATACCATCAAGAATATCCGTAGCTTCATCTGCAGGCATTTCTTTTAAAACTTCTGCAGCCTTATCTACTGATAAACTTTCAATAAAACTAACTTGAGCATCTGCTTCCATTTCTTCTAGAACTTCTGCCGCTGTTGCATTATCTAGTGATGAGAAAATAGTAAGACCTGTTTTAGCATCAAAGTCTTCAATAATATCTGCAAGATCTGATGGATGAAAAATGGATAAAGAATCATAAGTTTTTGAAAGAACAATATTTTCATTAGAAGACACAACTGCTTGAACATCCTTCCAAAGCATTAGCCTAGTTGAAAATTTAAGTCCAAGCTTTGTTAAAGGCTTTGAAATACCAATTCGTCTCAAAATACCTTCCATGCCAATGTCCACTGCAACCACATAGGCTCCAGCTTCTAACGTGGCAAGAGAAACATCATTTACGCGAACTACTTTTCTTCCATTCACATCAATAATTTGTTGATCTAAAATATATTTTTTTAAAAACAATGTAGTTTTAGATGGGTTTTCTTCTAATTTGTCACATTCTAAAACATATTGACCATTTTGCTTTGAAATTGAAAAATTCTTAAAATTATAATCCTTGATGCCTTTTTTGGTTTTTACCTTAGCAGTTGTTACATGCGGACTTTTTAACTCGTTTACAATACCAAGGTCCACTAGATTGCCAAGCACCTTCATTTCAGGAGAATATACTTTGTTTCCTAATATTCTACTTAAATAAAAATTGTTTTTCATGATTTACCCTCCTTTAAACCAGAGTCAATCTTTCTATATAAATTTAATTATATTACGTTTTTGTTATTATAACTTAAATTATTCATCATAATTAAGCTTAAGTAATTTTAATACCTATATAGCAATTGGCTATGGTAATGTTATAAATTTGTTCCATAACTATTAATAAATCATCACTCGCAGGGTCATCATCCATGCCAATCACCTCCTTAAAATAAAAAAATCTCTCCACAACAAGTGAAGAGATTCAATACGAATCAAATAAAGTCTTCTTCACTCGTTGAGTTTTAGCACTGTACAGCGTAGAACATAAATATTCATACTATTTATGAATATTGTCAGCTACATTAGGTAAAACCTTAATCCGGTAGTACCTGCTGACCCATTGGCGTCTCTCGACATTTCTGGGCAGTAGCGTATTTCTTATACAGTAACCTCACCTAACAAGAATATTAAATTGTTATTCCCAATTAGTTTTAATCTTATATTTTTATAATATGCGTAAAATTCATATGTGTCAATGTTTTTATATATCATCTACAATTTAAATTTAAGTACCATTTCGTTTAGCTTTTGTGCCATTTCAGCTTGACTTTGAGCTGTGAATGCAATCTGTTCTACTCCTTGAGATACTTCTTCTATACTTCCTTTTATGACATCTGTACTTTCAGATGAACTTTGTGCAAGCACAGACATGCTCTGCATTCCATCATTAACTTCACTAATAGTTGTAGTAAGTTCTTCAGTCATTAAGGCTATCTCCCCGGACATTGTGCTCATAAAGCTAGAATCATCATAGTATTGGATTCCCATTTTACCCATACCTTCAAGGCTTGGTTTAACATTTTGATTAATAAACGTCAATACTTCATTGCTATTTTGTGAAAGATTCTTAAATGCTGTTTGTACTCCACCAATTGTATTTTGAATACTTATAACAGCCTCTGAACTCTGTTCTGCAAGTTTCCTAACTTCTTCAGCCACAACAGCAAATCCTCTTCCCTGTACTCCAGCTCTAGCAGCCTCGATAGCAGCATTTAATGCTAATAAATTCGTTTGCTCAGAAATACTTGCAATAGTGTCTGCCATTACCAGTATATCTTCAACCACACTACCCTCTTGGATAGCTTTCAAAATACTTTTTTCTTTTTCTGTAAATACCTTTTCTATGCTATCAATAGCTTCTTTTCCTTCTTTTTGAACTCCAACTGCTCTTTCTTTTGCTTTCGTTGAGTTATTCTTTCCTTCAATTGATTTTCCTGACAATACATTTATCTTAGAATCCACCGCCTTAGCAGATGCAGTTATTTTATCTGAAGTTATACTAGTATCTTTAACTTTAATAGCTATCTGTTTTGTCTCATTATTTATCTGTTGGAATTTTGATGTCAATTCTTCAACTGTGGCAGAAAGTTCTTCACTTGATGCACTTAAGTCTTGGGAGTTTCCTGATATGCTTTTTATTAGAGTAACTAATTCTGTCTTCATAAGTATAAATGCATTTACAAGCTGCCCTACCTCATCCTTTGATTTTAGTAAATGATCACAACTGTCATCCCCTGATAAGTCAAAATCTGCTGTCCTTTTAACAAGTTTCGTGGTCAAAATAATAGGTCGTGATATTTTTTTGCTTATCCACCACCCTATTATGGCGAATATAATTGTAAGAAATAAAGCAAGACCAATAATAATCTTCTCTAGGTTGTTTATCCTACTGAAGATATCAGAGCTTTTAACGTCTATAACCATGATATTACCATTTATTAACTTACTATAACCAAAAACATTTTCTTCACCATCAATTTTTCCATATGTATAACCATTTGTATTATTCCCCATGGTTGTTGCAACGGATTTCAAATCTCCATTTTGAATTTTTTGTAAATTATCTTTAGACGTATATGTCTTATCTACTAAAAAATCATATTTATCATTCAGCAAAAATGCATAACCACTATTATAAACACTTACGCCATTTATCATCTTAACATAATCGCTAAAGAATAGGTCCACAGCAAGAACTGCTACTAATTTATTATCCTTATAAATTGGTTTTGTATAAGAAATTCTCATATCTTTACTCGCAGCTTTTCCACTTGCGTCAACATGTGGGTCACTCCATATACCCTTTTTATTTTTCACAGGGTTATAGTACCACGACATACTAGTTTTATTCTCATTGAAATCTGCTAAAGTAAACTTGCTAGTTTTTACAAATTGTTTATCTTTGCTTGTCCCTTCGTAACAAATTTGGTATAGATCCTTTGTGACTTCAGGATTAAATATTAATGTAATTCCTAAACCCTTTTCCTGAGTCTCCCCTATTTTTTTAATTGTAGGATCCAGGGATGCTACATAAGCCTTAGCATATTCTGGGTCTGTATTTGCTCGATTTTCATCAAAAGTTGATGAAAATATATTTCCTACATTGTTTGCAGTATTCTCAGTGTTAAGTAACAGCTTATTTACATCATTCGCTTTATTAGCAGCGATATCTGTAAGCCTTGATTCGGCTTCACTTTGTATAACTGACTTACTCTGTATAGTACACACTGTAGCTATAATAAATGATGTCAACAAACAGCAAATAGTAATAGATGCTACTATTTTGTAACCAATACTTGATTTTAGTTTCTCCAACAGATTCAAATTGAATCCCCCTTATGTTGTCTCTTTTTTCGTAATCTTACAGGAATTATAAAATTATTTATAATCATTTTCAATATATCATTAAAGTTTCCGTAGATCCCTACTATTATTTTCGTATACCGGTGTTAATCCTTTACACAATATGAATGATGCATCTTAATAAAATTAGAAAAGCCAACAAATTGAATTAATATCCAATATGTTGGCTTATGTATATGCAGTTTTTTTATATGAATTATTTTAAACTATCCTTGTCATTTCAGCTAATACTTGCGAAGATGATGTAATTTCTTCTATTGTAGCCGTGATTTCTTGAGTTGCAGCAGATTGTGACTCTGCCATTAGGCTCGTGGATGTAATTTCCTTTATAATCTCATCTATGGAGTCCTTAATCTCCACAAGTGTTTTAGAAACCTCTATGGCAGAGTTTTTGCTAAGTACAGAAAGTTTCTTCATTTCATTTGCAACTACTGAAAACCCTTTTCCTGCATCACCGGCTCTGGCTGCTTCTATTGCAGCATTTAAAGCTAATAGATTTGACTTAGAAGAAATGTTTTGAATTGCATTAAGTAATAAATCTATCTTCTTTATCTTTTCATTAGTGATATTAGTATACCCTGTAATATTATCCATGGATGATACTAGGTTTTGTGAATTTGAAGAGAGTTCTTCAATACTTGCATTTGTCTGTTGTAATGAACTAAGCACATTTTCTGATGCTTCTTCTGCTTTTAATTGTTTACCTAAGCTTTTACCGGTAGCTACAGCACCAATAATATTTCCTTGTGAATCATTAATTGGATATACAACAGACTTAAAAGGTACTCCATATACTTCTTTGGGCACCATTACACTTTTTATCTTGCCCTCTTGCATTGCTGTATATATTGGATCAGCACTCGTAAGCTTTTTACCAATTTCAATATGTAAATCAATCGTATCACTAGCACGATAATACAAAAAATTAGTTGTATCTACTACAGCCACTGATATATCATCTTGTAATACATCTTTTAACACAGGCATAATATCCAGAAATGATTCAATTATTTTTTCCATGCGTCTATTCCTCCTATGAAACATTTTGTGGATCCGGTCCAAGTAATACACATTCACCTGTTATTATATTATCGTAATATTTAAATAGATTCTTAACATATAGTATTAAATCTTAGTACGTAGAATTCGTTTTCTCAATTAACGAGATTTTGCTAAAGAAGAGGTATTTTAAATAAATTTTCAAAAAAATCAAAAGCCTGTAATCCGCTGAGATTACAGGCTTTTCTTTGGTGCGTCAGAAGGGATTCGAACCCATGACCAACTGGTTCGTAGTGTGCTGGTTTGCTTTATTCATACTATAGTTGCTTATCTTAATCCCTTATAAATAGCCATTTTACAAATTTTTCTTAATGTGTCTCATCGTATAATTTAGTTGTTTTTCATGTCGGTAAATCCCAAATAAAACCCAATGGGATTTATCAATTATCAGATTTGATTACATTAAAATTGGAGACTACTTTGTGTGAGTAGTCTCCAACTGAATATTTGATTCTATATTGTTTTTCCATACTTGTATTAATGATTTAAACACTCACCTACTGATTACAAATCCGAACACGTAGTATTTATGGGGTTATATCTGATTACATGATGTTATATTCTATCAACTCTAGTAGCTATTCATATTATGTTTAGCACCATATAATTATATTGTTTCATATCGTATTAGGTGCGTGAATAGGTATATCTTTATATAAAATTTTCTCTTTATAAATTTTGTATTTTTCATCATAAATATTATTTAATTCAGCTAGTGCTTCTCTTAAATGATGTATTGGTTCAATTAGAAATTCTATGGTACCATCACCAATTTTATCATTTTCATATGACATATACATAGAAGTCCACTTATCTATTTCTGAAATTGGCAAAATCAAGTCTGAATCCAAACCTTCATTCAAAGTGATAATTTCAGAAATACTTCTTTTTGTCTTTTTTGTTTTAAATGTCAAAAAGGCATAGCAATCTTCAAATGGCAGATGTGAATCCATCACAGAATTTACAGGTGAATATGATTTAACGATCGAACATACCTCACCTATTTCTTCTTTTGTGAATATTGCTTTTTTAATGTCTCGTTTTGCATCTTTATATATTTCTGTTACCAAAAATTTAACTTGATTTTTTATTTCACCCACTTTTAACTGTAATTGCATACTTACGTTAAGTTTTCTTTTTTCTCTAGGAATATGTACAACTAAAAATTAAAAAATAGATGCTGAAGTATACAAATAACTAAATTTTACTAGAAATCCACCCAAATGATATTAAAAATCACTTAATGCAGGATATCCACTTAATCAAAACTCAATTAAAATAATAATAGCAAGTGATATTGTTAATAGTATAATAATGTCTTTTCTTAGGCAAAATATTGGATTCCTAAATATAATTAATGTTTTTTTCATAAACCCTCACCTTCATAAAAATACTACAACTCTGTTTTATTTAAAAAAATTAATATATTACCATTTTAGTATAAATCAGTAAATATTTTATTCTCATATACCATATTATTCAGTTCTCAAATGGTATCAAAACTTATTTAGGTATGCATAAACTTTCTAAACTCAATCATCCACTACTTTATATTTAAAAGTAGATTATAATTTTCTTGTTTTTAACGCACATGATGTATCCTGTGTTGATTTATAATATGCAAAGCATACTTTGACATTGCCTATAAGCATATTCTATTTGATATTTTTTATCACTAAAATTTATCAAAAGATAATGTCTCATTTAGTTATGAGTTATACCCATTATCAACATCTAAATTTCATTTTTGCTTAAATCTATCAACCCATTTTTACTAATCGTCTTTTTTTTCGTATCTTCATTTTTAAAAATATATTTAATGTATTTTTTCTCCTCTGCAGGAGGTGTATTGTCTACTATTATAATTTGACTACTATTTGATATAATTTTTAATAATTCATATAAATTTTTATATAATTCTTCATCCATAATTTGAAATTCTTCATCAGTCTCAGTATATATAGATTTATATGCTCCAAGGTACTTTCCTATTGTATCGAGCATCAGGAAATTAGGATGTTTTAATCCAAATTCAGGGAAACAGTTTTGCGTCGTGAGTATAGCCCCTAAGAAAGCGATTTGGATGCAAACCAAAACACCTCCGCTATCGTGTTCAAAAACACTAGCCTCATCATAGTATGGCATATAATTTTGGGTGGAGATATATGTTTTGTCTTTGTCTATAGAGTATCCCAATTTATCAAGCAAAGAAATATATGAGTCATTCATTTTCTCTAATATATTGTCTTTAAACTTAATATCTTTAAGCAACAAGTTCAAACTATCATTAAGATTATCTAATAGTTTTTGCTTACGCTCTCGCTCTTTTTCTTTCTCATCAATTTTATTATAAATTTTCATAACTTCTGAGAATTCAACAATATTCTTTCTATGCTCTTCAATAAGTATATTAATATTTTCAATTTCAGTTATATAGGGCAACTCAATTTCATCATTTTTTTTATACTTTTCAGCTGCATTCTGAAGAAACTGTTCTTTCGTCTGTAAATATTTTCTTTCATTAATCTGTTCTTCTTTATTTACATGTATTCCTTCAATTAAATGTTTTAACATTAGTATTTTTTCATCTAACTCATGGTCTACATTGAAAAGTATACTCTCATTAATGCCAGAATCCTTTATATTTACTAATTTTGAATTACACAATGGACACTGTAATTCATGCTTTATATCCTCTAAGTAGTAGTTAGCCTCTTTTGTAGCCTGAATTTCTTTTTTCTCATTAATATATGTATTCAACAAATGGTTTTTAGCGCTAAAATCTAGCTCTAGATCATTTATGTCCTTGTTTATATTCCCTATATTATCTATAATTTCTCTTATATCTTCCGCTATTTTTTTATAAACAGGGCTAACCTCACTTTTCTTTTCCTTTATACTTCTTATAATATTCTCTTTTTTTTTAATTAAACAATCTAGCTTTTCTTGTTCTAATATTCTTTTTATTTTAATATCTTCTAATGTCATAAAATCCGACTCGCCTAAATATATGTTCAATCCGGCAACTATCTTGGCTATGTTATTTATTTCGCTAGTCTCTCCAACAATTTTTTCTTTAATACCTTCTTTATCTTCAACAATAAAATTTGTTATTAGCTCAAAAGTAGGCTTATTCTTTCTTGCTTTGTTATTATCTCCATTTTTCAAAAAATTATTTGTGCCTAAATCGTGTTGATCTACATAAACAAATCTAAAAGCATCCCTGATACTAATCGTCTCCAATTGCCTATCAGGACTGTTTATCTTATGCTTTAATATTTTGCATGAAGGCATACCTAATAAATCTAATATAAAACTACTGAACGAACTCTTATCTATTACCTTGGGCGTAAAATCTGAAATTTGATTTAAATCACAAAAGTAGATATAAAATTTAGAATTAAGCCTCTTCAAATTCCTTCTAAATGTATATATTCTACCGTTTATTTCAATCTCTAGAAAAACTTTATCACAATATAAATCTAGCGCCTTTTGAACATTTAAATTAATCTTCTCTTTTCCAAAGATGTAATCAATTAATCTTAATACTAATGATTTTCCTGAATAAATATCTCCAGATATAATATTTAATCCTCTATCAAATTTGAGGGTTCTTCTATAATTTTCGCCCTCTACCCTTAGTTTACTTATATAAATTCCTTTCATAAACCTCACCCACAAACTTCCTATAATATTTGTTTTTATACTTAATTATTGAAGAACTCACTTTTATTTTTTCCTTTAGATCAATGAAATATGCTCCCTTCAATTCATTGATTACTGTTTTCCCTCTATCAGTTAATATTAGTGATACATCTGAAAAATTTTTACCACTATTACTTTCTAGCTCTATAAGCTCACTATTAGAAAGATAAATTAATATATCCTTCAAACTCTTATCAATTTTAAAATAATGATATTGGAACTCATTTTTGTCAACTTTGGATTCATTTTCTTCGTTAATATCTATTAAAGATAGTATATAATAAAATAAACGTTCATATATATTTATTTTCTTTTTTCTTAATGTAAGAACATATGCAGCTACAAGAAAATCAATAGTTAATAATTTCTTATTTTCGAAAACTAGTCTTATAGAACTAGGTACATCTACACTAATCATTTGTATCTACATCTCCCCAAAATACATCTCTTTTTTCGTCATTTGCTAGTATATGAATTAATCCTGTTTTTTGCACAGGTTTGGGCTGAACATAAATGTTTAAATTGCTAAAGTTACAGTGTCCTAAATTATCCATGACTTTTTCAACAAGTTTTTGGCTATTCTTGCTTTTCCTATATATTCTATATCTGATATCTGAATATACGTTGTAACATACGCTAAAGGCATCATCTACCAATTCAATTGGTAAATTGTATCTTTCTAACTTTCTTAAATAACCTTCTGCATAAAAAAACTTTTCTTACTATAGCCTATTGTTTCATTATCGATTTTTTCTTTTTTTAACTTTTTTACAAAGATCGCTCCTTCTAACTCTTTTAGTTCATCTCTAGTTGGAGGAGCTACAAAAAATTTCCAATTACCCGATCTGAATTAATAGCACTCAAAATTTCTCTAATTGCAGAAATATGTTCTTGAGTATCATTTGTATTTGTTACAGTGTATGGAATCACTGTTAAATTAAATTTATTCATAAATTTATGTTTTATTTCATCTGTTGGATTTGCTAATAGTATATAATGATAATCATTAAATATGGAGTTATATTTTTTCATTAAATATTCTATGTATATATCTGAATATGAGAAACCTATAAATAAAAAAGTATAACCACTTCTAAAAAAGTTAAAAAGAGATACATATTTTTCGTCTGAATATACCTCATCATATTTCGCTTTTGCTAATACTATAGATCCTGGATTTGACAAAATTCCATGCAAATGAACAATTCTCTTACCATCCTTCTCCATGGCCAAATCCTGTGTACTATTATCCGAATCACTTAATACTATCGGTTGAAATCCACTTTTCATATTGTTTGATAAGTAGTTATCATAATTCGTTGTTAAGTAATGAGGAGCATTCAAATTAGCTAAATCCGAATAATTATGTTCCGTAGCTTCCTTCTTTTCCCTATTAATTATATCTACAACTGTTTTCTGTATGTAAAAATCATTTTTAATACTATATCTTTTAATTGTTTCGATCGCATCCCAATATTTTTTATTTATTACTTCTTGTTCAATAACAGATTTAATATCTTTATCATCTATTAAATCTTCACTTAGCATTAAGATCAATTTTTCCCAGCTAGGGATGTTAAACGGAATAGATAATCCAGCTCCAATGAATGGCACCATTCTTTTTTCAGAATGAATTTTCCTCAATTTTCTAATGTCATTTGTAATATTCAAGTATATCCCCCTATTATTCCATTATACACACTCATATAGTTATTTAAAAATTAGTGCTCTAATCTTATACCTTCACAGTAAGTATTTTTAGGTTAATAACTCTGTTTTTGTATACTAATGTTATGGTTATGTAATATTTTAAATGTATAGTTGTACCATATGTTTTGTTTTTTACATATTTATCTCAGATAAAAGAATGTTATTTCACTATAGTAAAATTAATAGCTTAATTAAATTATACCTCTATTACTATTAGTGCCTCTCTTGAAGCTTTTCCTTCAATGACTCTAACTTATCAGTTCTCCATTATATATTAGTCTCTATACCCAAACTAATACTTTGTTTAATACCTCATCTAAAAATCGGATAGCATTTAGTATAGGATAAATACAAATCTTTATCTTCTGCCAAATAATCTTCTTTAGCTTTATTCTTATACTTCATATGCTTTTTTATAATAAACCCAATAACTTGTGAAAATTTACTTACATATGCTAACTTTCCTGAACATGCACCATCATTATAGGGGTCACACTTATCATAAACCCAATATTTACCATTATAATTACCTGCATACAATGATACTCTTGTTACCAGATTTTGTCCCCCACAATTTATGTGACACCTTACATTTTTAAAAGGTAATTTATCAAAAGCATTAACTAATTGTAATGCAAATACAAATTTAAGTCTTCCATTTAATCCATTATCATCCATTCATGAAAAATATTCCAATAGTACCCAATCTCCAGGTTTTTCTTCATGTTTTCCAAAATTCATATCTATTAACATATTCACTCTTACTAAATTCAAAAAATTAATTTTGCTATATATTTATTACATAATTCGTTACAAATCCTAAAATACCTTTATTCTTTATCAAAACAGTTTGAAAAAATTACAAAATAAAACTCTACTAGCATCTGGTTTTCGAATAGTTTTGAGGTAACTAGTCACATACATAAAGGAAAGAACTCTATAAAGAGGCTCTAGCAAATTGCTAGAACACCTAATATTGGCTAAAAGATTAAAACGCTAGGTGTTATTGTCTATAATTTAAATACTAATTTCATTTTTTTCGAACAGAAAATACTGCATAGATTTTCACCCTATGCAGTATTCTTATATTTTAAATGGTAGTTATACATCAATATACATTAATTGTACATATTGTGTATGATAACCATACACACCCATTGCTTTAATAAATCACACTATGGTTTTAATGTGAAACGCATGGCTTCTATAAAATATGATTACAGAATTCATATTTCTCTTTTTTAGGAAATGAAGTTTCCACCATCTTTGGTGGAATATTATCTGTACAATGGATCTTATCTTAGTATGAATTTCGTACTCACTGTAATTATAGTTGTCTGAATATTATTCATATGGTTCTTAGGTTATTCTTATTTTTGTGAAAAACTAAATGTCATACCAACTGTCATCCAAGTTGTGTACACTGGGAATGAGTAAGAATTGGTTTATTAAGCTACTTTATACCTAGTCACATAAACAGCAATCAAAAAATTTTAATACCATTTAATGGGAACATTTTTAATATAACATGACCTTTAATTGACTCGATATTAATATCTCCCAAATATCTACTATCCTCACTTACGGCTCTGTTATCACCAAGTACAAAAACAAAGCCTTTACTAATTATAATCTTTTGATTTTCATGTAAAAAGGTGCCACCATGTGTAGCAACCTTTTCCTTAATATAAGTTTCTTTTAATTTGGCCCCATTTAAATAAACATTACCATCATTAAGTTCTATTTCATCGCCTTCAATACCTATAATTCTTTTTATATATATATCGTGATTTGTATCTTGAGAATCAAAAACAATAATTTGTCCTCTCTTAAAATTATGTGTTAATAATGAAATTTTTTCAACAATAACACTATCATTATTAATAAGTGTTGGCATCATTGATGGACCGCTGACATGTGCCCTTGAAAAAATATACGCTTTGAATAATAAAGATATAATTATAGTTACACTTATTATTTTTATGATTTTTACTCGTTCATTTTTTGTTTTATTTTTTTCCATAGATACACCTCAGTTTGATACATATAAAATTTTATTATAATTTCCGAGACAAATTGCCATTATCAAATTCATAAATATAATCGCTTATTTCTTCTACATCTTGTGAAATATGGCTGGTTATAAGTATTGTCTTACCATTTTTTTTAAATTCAATTAATTTTTCTTTTATTAATTGAACACCTTCTTTATCTAAACCATTCATTGGTTCATCTAAAATCAATATTTCAGGATCTTCCATGATAGCTTGAGCAATGCCCAATCGCTGTTTCATTCCTAATGAATATGTTTTTAACTTTTTATTATTATTTATGTCTAAATCAACATATTTCATTGCATTTTCTATTTCTACATTTCCTATTTTATTATTTATATCAGCTAAAAACTTAAGATTTTCAAATGCAGTATACTGAGGTAAAAAACCAGGATGTTCAATTAAAACCCCGATATTTTCAGGAAAATCTATATCTGATCCAACTTTTTTGCCATTAACAGTAACATATCCTAATGTAGGTCTTATAAATCCAGCTATAGCTTTAAAAAGTAGACTCTTCCCTGAACCATTTCTTCCAATAAATCCATAGCACTTACCTTTTTTTATAGTTAAATTAATATTATTTAATACTTTTATACTTTTGTATTGTTTTGTTAAATTTATAATTTCTATTACATTTTCAGTAGAATCCATAAAAACACCTCTCTTATTAAATATTATCAATATCTCTTTTCTTGACTATTAATATATTAAAAATAAAATTAATAATTAAAAAAATGCATAAATACAAAATTGAAAACGATAAATTAAAATCTTTAAATCCGCCTTTAAAAAAATCATGTCTTATTAACATTTGTTGATTCATCAATATGAACTTATTTATATTATTGAACTTTGTTGTAATTACAGTAATAAAACAAATCATCATACAAATTACAGCTGCATGATTTGAATTGAAAAAAATATAATATATATTATTAATAAAGCTTATTAAACATATCATAGTACCAGTATTTAATAGTATTATATATAATACTATTAAATACTGGTTCTTATCCGCAGTTAATTGGTTGTAATTATTAATTAGAATATTAGTGTTTAGAAAAGATTTATACCCCATACGTATGAATATTGTGATAAATGAAGCACTAAATAATACTAAATAATATCTCACAACAATAATCCAAATAGTAATGTTATAGGATATACTCCAGTTCAATTTTAATTTTACTCTAGGCAAAATTAAAATAGTTCTCTCTCTAAATTTATGTATAATACCAGTGTTAATCAAATATACAATCATAATATTGGGCACCATCCAAGTTACAAATAGCGACAAATCTTTTGTAATATTAAAACTTGTATTTAACCCACCAAAAGCCAATATTAATATATCCCCCATAGAAACTGAATGCAAACCTGTTATATTTAGAATGCTTAACTGTATATTTGTTATCATAATTGATATTATTATTAATATTAATATATGTTTTTTGTTATTTGTACCTTTTAAATTTATCTTTAATAATTTTTTAATCACATTTAACCTCTAATTTTCTAATAAATATTAAATTAGTTGATATAAAAATACTTAAAAGTATTAAACTAATTATAAACGACTGTGTTAATGTAATATTATACATCTTTGTATTACCAAACTTATGAAAATATATAATTGCAATTGTATTTAATGAAATATAATTGAATATTTTAAATATTCCTATTGTCATGGAATACATATATTCGATTATACTTGCAAAAATATATATAATTACAATTAAATCACAAATATAAATACTTGAAATATAATTTGATAATGCATCTCTAAAACTAATAATTATAGCCGTAGCAATATATATTTCCGAGAAAGAAATTAATGTAGCTTGTACAGGTGTTAAAACTGATACAAAATTTGACAAAAAGAATATATCTAAGGGTTTTATATTTGTAGCTGTTGAACTCCAATTAGCTTCAAAACCAAAAAATATATAACTTATTACAAATGTTGACAGAAAAAATATAGTTGTAAGTAATAAACCTATAATTAAATTTACTACTAATCTACTTGCTATCCATAAAATTTTTTTTCTACTTCTTACAATTAGATGTTGGTTACATCCAATTTTTTTATTTATAATAGAAGTTACAATTACAACAACCGGAAGGTAAACACATAATATTATTGCTGGATAAGTTATAACACTAAAAAATCCATCCCAAACATTAATAGCTAAATTGTTTTTTGAAGTAAACACATTCAATTGCTCTATGACCTTATAAGATATAAATAAAAAAAACATAATACTAAAGCCTAAGATTTTTGAAATTTTACATACTTGTAAATTTAATTTAATTAAGTTAAAGATCGTACATTTTTTCAAGTTATTATTCATAAATATTCTTCTTTCGCGATTTAAAAATAAATATAGCAGAAAAAAATAATGTAATACATCCAAGTTCAATTATGATTTCATTAAAAGTTACTGTAGGTAGTAGATAGAACTGGTTTATTACTGTAGGTAAATACGACTGTATTCCAAAAGATTGCAATATTAAATCTCCTCCAATCCAAAATAAAAATGGAGAAATCATTACTGCAATTGTATTTTTTATAAATGAAGATACTGCTAATGCAATACCAGCATATGCAAAACCAAACATAAATTCAATAAATATATGTACTATTACATATAAATTAAAATTATATATAAGTAACTTTGAAAAAAATCCTCCATAAATACCTTTTGCCCAAAAGGTATCTATACTTCCACCAAAAAATATTTTTACAATTATTGTTAAAATAATTGTTGGGAATGAAACAGCTATACCCCCTGCCAATCCATTAGTAAGTAATTTTGCAACTAAATATTTTTTATGATTAATTCTTACATCAATGTATTTTATCATACCATTTTTAACATCATCTAGATATGATAATGAAAACGGCAGCGCAGCCATTATTGGCATAAAAGGTGTATATAATAGTAATGAATCAAACCAAACTGAATACATATTAAGTCCATTTTTAACCATCAATCTAGATTTTGCTTGAAGTTGTGGTGTTTGAATATCAGCACTACTATAATCAAAAAAAAGATATTTATGAATTTCATTGTACCCACCTAAAATGTGAATTAGTATTCCTATGAAAATAATAATTAAAAATTTTTTACTTAAAATTGCTTTTTTTAATTGGCTTTTTATCATATCTCATTCCTCTTCTTAATAAAAATTTATATATTATTGTATAATATATTTACTTACTAATAAACAAGGTAAAAAGCAATACCATTTATTGATATATCTTTTTACCTTGTATTTCTCAACACTTATATAATATCTAAAAATTCTATAATTTTCTAGTGAAATAAGGATAACATCAACAAAATACGCATATTAATGCTATTTTTTTAACAGTGAAGTTATCCAAATATATAACTAGTTTGTAGAATTTATGTCTATATATCCATATGCCGATCTAGAACTTACTTCAAAAGTTTGATTCAATACAATTAAATTATAGTAATATGAATAACTCATAGAGCTATTGGGAAAATTTTTATATCCACTACCTTGATGAACATCTACTTCATTAGTCCTAGGCTCACCATTTGAATTAACCATCTGAGCGGCTACATCATAGGATGGTCCATTTACTATACGAGTTAATGATATTCTTCCGGAGTTAGAGTTAGTGCAATAATAACCGTTTTCTGATGCAGTAAATTTAGCTGCTGGTAATGTTACTGACCAAGTATCTGCATGTACATTTGTAGCTCCAGAAATGACAGTAATAGCTGTAAAAACGAATGCCATTAGTGCACATAAATAAAATTTTTGTATGGATTTCATTTTAATAGAATTAGATGATTTTACAATTTCCAATTTAAACACTCCTTTGTTTATATATGGTATATCATATATAAATATTATTATAGCAAGCTTGTCTATATTTAGTATTATATCCCATATGTTCAATCTATTGTGTCGAACTGTGTATTAAATATAATATATTTAACGACAAATTTTTTCTATCTAATGGTAAAATACACATAGACAATCGTTATTCATAGTCCTTTCCTATTTCACTTAACAATTAATCTACGGTACCACATTCGGGCAATATGATAAAACATTTAATATATAGCATAGTACCTGCATCCGTATCATAAAGTGCAAAGTAAAGCATTAATATACAATAATATAAGCCTTTGATACACTTGCAATTTGGGAAGAATATATTTAAAAACATACTAAACAAGTACAGCATTAATAGTCCATTTCACTGGATTCTAATTCTTAATTTTCATCACACAGCAGCTATGCTGGTATTAGTCCATATTATGGATTTTTTGATTACATAAGGAGGTAGATAATCGACGGACGGAGTAAATATCATTATTCTTAAAAGACGAATTACCAAGACTATATGTTCTTTCCTATTTTTGACATATATTGTATTGAATTTTTTTCACAAAAAACATATATTTATGAACTATAAATATAACCCTAAACAAACAAATTTAATTTGATTGCATCTGGTGTATTAAACTCTACTTTAATCGGTAATTTTTTATAGCTATAGTATAAATATTTATTTCCTATAACAATTACTGATATAAAATCTCAAGAAGCAATTTTTCAGCCTTAGGTACTTCCTATTTAAATCTGATTTTCCATAAGTGTGATAGAATGTAGGAACCAAGTTCTTTAGAGAAATGGAGAATTTTGTGATGCTAATTAAAAAACATAAGAAATTGTAGTAACAATGACAAAAAATTTTAATACTGTTCTATTAACGTATAACTATATATAAAATAATCCTTTAAACACCATTTCGCTCTTTAATGAAAGGAAATATTATTCTGAATCTATTATTAATCATTTTCTATAATATTTACCTGTCTTTAATATATTCTATTATTATCATATCAAGCTCTTCGCTTATATTTAAGATTTCTTCATTGACAATACTAAATGAATTATTATCAATGCACTTATTAAGTTTATCTCTTAAAAGTTCTATTCTCATTTCAATTTTTAATTTATCCGCCGAATTTTTCGTAAAATCACATCCCAAACAAATTTTATGCGTTGCCAAAATGTTCATCTTTAGCAACATTATAGCAGTATAAAAATGTAAAATCAACATAAAAAGTTAACCTTTAGCACATAGGACGGTGTATTATTTTGAAAATTTATTGGTATAAAGGAAGTAAAAATATAATTGGAGCTAGAGTTAAAGAAGCTCGTAAGATGAACAAACCTGCTCTAACTCAAGAAAATTTAGCGGCAAAACTTGATTTTATGGATATTAAGCTTGATAGAATATCTATTTCAAGAATTGAATCAGGTGATAGATTCGTATCTGACTACGAAGTTGTTGCTCTTGCAAACTCCTTAGGAGTTACTTTGGATTGGTTGCTTCTAGGTAAATAATATTTAATTTTATTTGCCTTTGCTTCCAGGTACCTTTTGTTTGAAATTGCATCATTCCTATACCAAATTTATTATTTTTATTATGAATTAAAGTTGTTGCTCCTTTTAGATAACCTACATAGTAATATTTCAAACAGTATTCCACTAGCAAATCAAGCTATACCAAGCCCTCGACTGTATTTTATTATTACTTTATCGTGATTTTTATATTTTACAAAATGTTTATTAAAATACTATTAATAACAAAAAATAAATCCTACTGAGAATTTAATCCCACTAGGCTCTTAAATATAATTTTGACTGCTTAAACACCGATTTTAATATATTTTATTCTATCATCTTATCTTCATCTGTTACAATACTTTAGGTTCCTTTTTAAAATGGTAGCAAATCTTTGAAATTTGATATGCTTACTTTCCAGCCCCCATAATTTTATGGTTACCCTAGTAATTTCAAGTTACTACCATATAATATGCATATTGTACCTATGCCCTACTAATTATAAATAGCACTAGTTATCATGATGAATACTTAACCAGTCCAATTTTGGCTTGGTTCTATAATGTTGCAACTACGTCTTAAGCGTCTTTGTACTATATGCTTCTAAATCTAATTTAAAGGCTCATAGGCATGTTATTAATAATTCTATAATACCTACGAAATTAAAACACCTGCTATTTTCAGCAAGTGTTTTGTTTATTACCCTTTAAATTATATCTGTCTAAAACCTAAATTGGATGCAATAAATGGCTCAAATAAAAAAGGTGTATAGATAAAATAGCCTTTTTAGAAACTTTTCCTTCAATTTATAATATACAGCATTAAAATCAAAATTCTTTACTGTTTTCTATGTCTAAATGTCTAAATCTTCAACTCCCCCATAAATCATATCTATTGCGAGTTCTCTTGTTGTGTTCCCTCTCAATGTAGCATGAGTGTTTGTTATAGTAACTTTCTCTGGAAACTTAATAACCGTATTAAGTGGGTCATGTGAATCTTTATACTCTTTATACAAGTCCTGTATTTTAATATATTCATAATAAACACTTATATCATCTTCATTATCATCATTTATTAAATCTAATTCTACCCTCATATAATCTCTGTCCTTAGGTATTTTTATACCAGTGGAGACATTATACCAATAATAATCATTTAGACCCTCAAATGGGGAATACATATGTGAAATGTTTCTTTCTCCATTAATACTAGCGGTCGGCAATATTAATATATTTGAATAATAGTCTTCTTCTAATTTTACATCATCCATTCCAAAATATATTTCATTAGTAATTTTAATATTTGTAAATGGTAACGGAAACCCAACCATTAACTGATATGTATTCTTATGGTCCCACCTAATTATTTTTAATTTCATAAATTGTCCTGCAATTAGTAACGTATTTATATCTTTTTTAGGAGAACCTGATAATAATTGTTTTGGAGGAGGCAATTCACTTGATTTTTCTGTATTATTGAGCATCCAAAATATATACATGAAAAATATTAGTACAATACTAATTATAATAACAAGTATAACGGCAACAGCATACTCTGAATTGTTCGATACTGGTGGCTTAATAAAATATAAGATTGCTATGAATATTGCTATTACTATATTTAATGAAAACAAAACTAAATACAATATAGTTTTAGTAGAGTGACTTTTATTATTATAGATATGCTTATATTGAAAAAATAGCTTGTACAATTCTCTTTCATTTCCAAGGTTATTGAATTCATTAGGAGTTCTTGAAAAATTGAAAATCAGCCAGTATATATCTCTTAATTTTTGAATGTTCTGCTGCATATTTATAGATATAAAAATAGCGGATAATCCAACCAATGTTACAATTGTAGAAATAACTCCAAAAGAAAGTGTTAGTATATTGCTAAAATTTTTAAATTCCAAAATATTTTAACTCCTTATTTTATTATGGCTCCTACATACCAATAATGTCACAGATCTATAATATTTCTGATACTCACAAATTAAGTATTTAATCCAAATAAATACAATAGTTATCTTGAATTAAACTATAACATAAATGTATAAACATAGGAATAAAAAAATTGTGGTGTGCTTTGACAAACATTATGAATAACAATTGCCAATATAGTACCACAACACCTTATATATAAACATTTAACGTATGTTTTAACTCTACATAATATTGATGCAAGTATAATATGTGGAACTCATTTTTGCAATTTTAACCTTTATATAGAAAAAAAATAAGCGTAAAGCCTTATAAATTAAGATTTTACGCTTATTTATCCAATTCCACACAATTCATATTGTGTGGAACTAGTTACGACTAGAAAAGTTTACAATTTACCATATGTTTTAAGTATTAATATTGTAGTATAATAATTATTGGTAAATATTTGTTGCAGAATTAAATAATATATTAGATTGGAGTTTTTATTATGGAGATAAATTTTACTGTTTCAAAAGAAGATTTCTTAGATTTTAAAATGAGGAACATTACTGAAACTAAGCAGTATAAACATTTAATTAATATTATTACAATTACCATGTTTTTGCTGAGCATACTTACTATTATTCTCAGCAAAAACAAATATAACCTCCTTACTATTTTTATTATATGGATTATTATATTATTATTTAGAAAAAAATATATATTACATGAATTTAGAAAAAAAATAAAAAATATTTATTCAACTGAAAAATATACTGACTTTTTTGAACCTACTAAAATAATTATTAATGAATATGGCTTAAAGTCAATTACTGATTTAGCTGAAAAAAATTATAAATGGGTATCCATAAAAGATTTATACTTAATAGATAGTTTTCTTTGGATTAGAACTAGTACTAAAAATGATATATTTATTCCTATGAGGTCTTTTAAATCATTTGAAGTTGAGAAACTTTTTCTGAATAGTATTGTTAAGAACACTGGTTTACAATTAAAAAAAACATACCCTATTGATTTTAACTAGGATATGTTTCTTTTATAATATAAAAGTTATATTGTCTTAACTAACTCACATATTATTTTTATAACAATATACATTACCTATGCAATTAGTGCTACGAGAAAACCTACTTCCAAAGCGCCTGATAGTACTCCAGCAATTACGGCTAGTACAACTACAACTTCTAATACTGGATATTTTTCCACTTCAATTTCTATGGAACTTGCAACATCTTTAGCATCTTGTACTAACAAATCACCCGTGTCACTTAAATTAAATGATAATTCAATGGTTAACGTTTGAATTATAGATACTTCTTCAGATAATATTCCATCTATTTCTTCTGTTGTTTCGGTTTCAATTGATATTGTTATAGAATTAGCAGTATAAGATAACTGAATTGATAATTCGGTATTACCTAGTTTAGCTAATGTTGTCGTTAACTCTGCAGCTCCAGTTGCACTTAATCCTGCTGAAATACCTTCAAATGCTGTTTGAACTGTTGCATCTTCAAATTCACCATTTTTGAATTTTAGTGTACTAGAACCATTTCCTTCACTAGCTCCAAGTGAAAATTCTAAATTAACTTTTACATTAGCTGTATTTACTAATTGTATAGGATCTCCAGCAGCATCAAATGTCTCCTTTAGCAGCTTAGCTAATCCTGTACTATTCACTGCATCTATTATAACTGCAGGTGACGTAACACTACTAACACCCAAGTCAGTTCCATGACAAATGTCGTTATCAATTTCTATTGCACCTGCTCCACTACCAATAGTAATAGTTGCAATTTGATCAAATGACCAATCAGATGGAAGCTTATATCCAAGGTTTCCGCTGAATCCAGTAGACATATCACAAGCAAAACTATGAACTGAATATCCAGCAGCAGCAACACGGCTACAAACATTTCTAGGACCATAGATACCTATTGAATACTTATTATTATTAGTAGCAAATGCATTACTAATAGCTTCAAAATATGGAATAATAAAATCTGTAACATCTGAATCTAATGCATCAAAATCAACAGCAAAATAAATTGTTGTTCCATCTTTAAATCCAAGATACGTAGCAGCTACACTTGCTATAGATGCATTTGCTGCACCTTGTGCTGGTAAAAAATCAAGTAAGCCTGCCCCATATTCAAATATTGGGAATACCTTTAATCCATTAGAAAATATAGTTTGTAATTCTGATGATGTCATTGCGTATTTTCCAGTAAGGTATCTTCCCACTATTTGATATCCATTAGATTTAAGTGTTGCAGCCATTGCTGCTGTGATAGTTGTTGAACAATCACATGCAGTACCTTTTCTAGTTTTATCACCAGTACTTACTAAAAGTGATGCCCATACTTGAGGTCCTGCATAACCGTCAGCGGTTAATCCTACAAACGCTTGAAATTCTGTTATTGCTGTCTTTAATCCATTACCAAATAGACCATCGAAACCATTTGGATTATACCCATTACAATATAAGGAGTACTGAAGTAATAAGATAAAGTTTTTTGTAGCTTTAGTTCCGGGGATTGTTGGACATGCATTCATTGTATTTGTACCCCATAAACCATCTACAGAGTTTCCTTGTTCATGCTGAAGTGCCTTTATTAATGCTACATTAGTTGACTTTGAATATACTCCATTAGAAGGTATTAACCCAATTATACTGTTATAATCACGATTAAGATTTTGTTGAATAGTTCTAATATTGGAATCTCCACCAGAAATTAATGTATATGCATCTGTATTTAATATAGCTTGAAAAATCATAGGAGTTGTAATTCCAGTTTGTGTTGTTAATCCTGCATCAGATTGAAACTTCTTAATAGCAGTAATAACTCCATTCCCATATGTACCATCAATACCATTTGGATTATACCCTTTACAATATAATGCACCCTGAAGAATACAAATCTCATTTTTTGAAGTACTTGTACTCGATAATGTTGGACATGTTGACAGCATCTGAGGTCCAAAAACTCCATCAGGTGATGAAATACCAATTTCAATTTGAAGAGCTGTTATTAATGCTGCTACTGTTGTTCCTCCGGTTATTCCATCTACTTTTATTGATGTGTAATTTGCATTACCACTATAAGTGGTATTTAACCATGATTGAACTTCTAAAACCATTTGATCCATTTTATAAAACCTCTTTCCTTATTTTTATTTACATATACTACAGGGGAAAAAAAGTTGTAATTGTAAACCTGTATATAAAAATAAATATACACAGATTTTGATTTTTATTAAAAAAATTTTTTAATATCGACAATTAATATTTATTCTTAAGTCTTTTAATTATCTGCATTCATATCTGACTCTTGCATTTATTAAATTCACCAGCAATTGATTGTCTTAAAAAATCAATTTGTTCTTGTGTTAAATATGGGCATTTCTTTTTTAACTCATTATTAAATAGCTTGATTTTATTTTCAATAAGATTTTCAATTGATTGATTTACTCTGAAATATTCCTCAACTATATTCCATATATCTAACGCTAATGTTTTATCTGAATTATATTGAGATACACCGATATCTTTAATTATTTGATTGTTTTTCAATTTGATAAAATTAATTATATAGGAACATATAACTGCAATAATTATACCTAGTATAGAAATGATACTGTTTGTTATTATTGGTAATACTTGAGTTCCTATTTCTGCTATCATGTTAATCCCCTCTGTATTTTTAAATTAGTTTAGTTTAGTTTCTATTATCTATGTTATTTCTAATTTCAGTAATGTTTTTTTGTATGTCTTCTATAAGTTCGAATTCCTTTGTTAACTTTAAAATAATTTTTTGATAATTTTTTTCTCTAAGTTCCTGTTTCAAATCCCTCTTTTCCTGTGTTTTTAATATATAAAATACCAACATTATAGATAATGTGGCCCATATGCCTTGGGATGTTGCTAATTTAAACAAAATATTTTCCATTTCTATTCACTCCGTTATTCAATAGCAAATTTTCTTAGATTTTTCAATGCCCTATTTTTAGTTCTATTTATAGCCTGTCTAGATACATTTAATTTTTCAGATAATTCCACTTCTGAAAAATTATAAAAAAAAATTTCTTTAATGATATTCTTTTGATGTAATGGTAATTTGTCTAATATATTTAATAAAAGTATATGGTCATCTATTGCATTTTCATTGTCTTTATATTCGTAATTCCAAAATGTGTCCAAATATAGCTCTCCTTCTGCCTTCAATATACTTATATTTATGCTTAAAAGATGTATGTATTTATGTTTAATAGATGTATTTATATATCCAACTATATATTTATCTTCTTCAAATCTTAAGCTTTTATTAACTGGTATACTTTTTACAATGTCTATGATGCTTACCATTAGATCACTATCTGCACCATCATAATTTAATTTTCTACTATACTTTTTAATTAATGGCAAGAACTTTTCAATAATATTAAACATACAGTTACTGTCACCATTTTGTGCTTTTATCACTATATCCCCTAATTCATTCAAAATATTTCCCCCTTCTTTGTCTAGTAATATATAAATAAGAGAGATGTTACACATTATGCAACCTATGTCCATAAATTCGATATTTTAAAATTGAAGGAAACTTATAATAAAATAAGCATGAAACCTTATAAATTAAGACTTCATGCTTATTTTATTAATTGTGAACTAATACTATTTTGTGAAACCCATATTATTAAAGTGTACAACAAAATTTAGATTTTAAAGAAATAATCTTAAAAAACAAACAGTATAATCTAAAAAATGGTAAAAATAAATGCTATTTTTAGATTTAAACAACAGAATGGTATATTTTATTATTATAATTATATTTATCTATAATAGATTGTAATTGGTTTATCTATAATATATAATACATTTAAACCAAAATTTATATTATAAAAGGGAGGAAAATAAATGAAAAAAATACTTTCATTGAAAAAAATTTTTATATTGTTACTTGCATTTGTAACAATAGGTACAAGCTCATTGCTACTTCCTCAGATTTCTAAAACAGTTAAAGTAGAAGCAGCACCGTATTACAATTCATCAAATTATTATGGTTGCTGGTCTTATTATCACAACCAAAACATGGGACAATACCCAACGATTTATCCAAGTAGTAGCCATGATTCTAGTGGATGGGTTGAAGTTCTACAAACGCATTTAAATCAAGTAGGTTATAATTGTGGAACCCCAGATGGTTACTATGGAGCTGCAACAGTAGCTGCCGTAAAAGCTTTACAAAATGCTACATATAATAGTTATAAAGGGTATGGTTTGCAATCAATAAGTGCAGATGGAGTTGCAGGTCCATATACATGGGGAAAATTAGAAATCCTATTTTTTGGTTATTCATCAATTTATAACTAATATCATAGGCTCCTACATATTTATTTTTATTAAAACAAAATATGCTGTGATAATGTACTTATCTTTTGATAAAATTTAAAATCAAAGTAAATAAATTTTATGTTGCCTGTTTATTTATTTTAGTATTTGGGATACAGCAAGTTAAACCGACACAAAACACATTATTTCAATTATAAACAAAAGTTAGTAGCATGCAATCTATTAAGCTTAATAGATTGCATGCTACTAACTTTTGTTTATAATTCCAGTTGTATGATTTCTTTTAGTATGGGTCCCAACAACAAAATACGGATTTACAACGTTAAGACGGAAATCGTTGGAAGCAACCACCTTCGACAAGATGGCCTAGTACCAGCATCTCTGTAACCAGGGGCAAAGCAGAGAATATATTACATAATGCTACTAATTCTTATCATTAAGTAACATTCAATTTAGCCTTTTCATGTAAAATACTGAAAATCGTTGTTAAATAGGGATTCCCAATGTTACTCAAATGAGTTATGTAACATTGGGAATCCCTAAAATCCACGTTAATGATTTACTTTGCCCCTGGTGACACGTTGGCTGGTATTAACCCAAATCTGGATGATTTTCATCAACGCCAGTATCAATAATACCTACAACAACATTGTGATTTCCAGATTGCAAATTCAAGCTTTTACCATTGTTTGTAACCTGTTTTATATCCCATTGATATTAATTATATAAATCAGCTTTTTTTGTATCAACTTTTGAGTAATCAGTAAAAGAACCTTGTTTTGTTTGTTGCAATTTAATTATATGATTTAGTGATATTGATTCAACAATTGAATGACCTTGAATTGCAGGTATTAAACTAGGACTACATTTTACTTCTGTAGCACCTAATTCAGATATTTCTGAAAGGACTTGTCCTCCTGAATTAGATACAACTTTCTCTACATTGCTATCAATACTATTATTTTTGCATGTAATAATTAAGGTAATAGTAGAAGACGCGGGAATGGTGGTACTACTACTTTGTGCATAAACATTACTATTTAGTGACGATATTACAATAAATAATAAAATAAGAGCAAAATTTTTAATTTTTTTTATAAAACGACCTTATTTTAATTGGTAAATATATTATCAATTAAAATAATATCATATATTTTTAAAAATTGACACAGTTCGACAACATATTTGTAAATTTTGATATATAATACATTTGAGTGAAAATTTAAAGGGGGATTTAAAAATGAAAAAGTTAAAAATGAAATTATTAACTTTAGGAGTTTTAGCTACTGTAATAATGTCTTCAACACCAGTTTTTGCTGCAACTAAAACTAGTACAAGCAATGCTAGTACTACTACTAAAACAATTGCTACAAGTAATACAACTAGTGCTAGTAAAACGCCTACTATACCTAGAACTATAGAAACTGCGTCATATAGTTTTACTACATCAATGTATTATGCTAGATGGTCTACCGTTGCTAACTCATATCCAACACTTTATCCAAGTAATAGTTATAATCAACTTGTTCATACGCTTCAGTACGAGTTAAGAAATTGCGGGTATAATGTATCTGAAGATGGCTATTTTGGTTCTCAAACAGAAGCAGCTGTAATAGCTGCTCAAAACGCTACTTCAAGCCCAATCGGTTGGAATACTGGCACTTATCAACCTATAAGTGCTGATGGAATTGTTGGACCAAACACATGGGGGAAAATATTTTATCTTTTCCATGCTGGTGTGTCAAACTAACTAGATTATCTCTAACTTTTTGTAACTACGAGTAAAGCCTACATACGTGCAAAACCAAGCCACATAGTGGATTTTATGTCCATTATGTGGCTTTTTAAGCTTTTCATTTGGGAATTGATCATATAGGACTCTCGACAATATTTCTCTGAATCACACCAACATGAATTAAAAAATATCTTCAATCTTAGGAATATAAGTGATTATGAGTATGGGTATGGGTGTTTTTGCCCATCCCCCCCGAAAAGGTGGAATAGACAAATTATCCAAGGAATTTTTTAAATATTTTCAAAGTGATTCATATTCTTTAACTCTTCTATAAAAAGTATTATTTTTCATGGAAACAAGCTCCATAGCTTTTACATCAGTTATATTACCTTGCTTCCACTTCCTATAAACAGCTTTAAAGTTTTCATCAATATGTATTTTTTTTCGTCCAAATTTGATTTCTTTTTTCATAGCAATGCTAATGCCTTCCTTTTGTCTTTCTTTTATTCTTGTACGTTCATCCTCTGCCATATAACTTAGTAGCTGTAGTATCAAATCAACAATTAAACCTTCTATACCTTTCATATCCTTATATTTTGTTGTATTAAGCAAATGCATATCTAAAACAATTATATCAACTTCTTTATTTTTTATAAGGGATGTCGCCAACATTTCCGACAAAACCCACGCTAAGACAAAAATTGGATATAAGTTAAAGTTTTTACCCCCTTTAAGCCAATTATAACCAAAAGAAAGTACCATAAAGGGTACTTTATCGTTGTTTTTGGTAATAGTTTTGGAACTAAAAACCACTCATAAACAAGCTGTTTTTAAGGCTTTTAATATAGTTCTAAAAACGTTCGTTCTGATACTTAAATATAAACATAACATTTATTTTCACCAATTATGTAAATAGCCAAAACTGATTTTAAGTTATAATTGCCCTTCTCAGTTGATTGCTTGTCTTTTTACCAGGATAATTTGTTTTAAAATTAGGAAAATCAAACTTGAAATTCCTATAAATTACTTTGATTTTCTATGCAATACCATTAATTGAATTGCATATGTTTTTGTATATGCAATATTTGTTAATATACGTGCCTATAACGCACGTAAACACCTTATATATCACTGCTTAAAAAGTGTTTCATAAATGCTAACGTTCCTTTTATTGTAACCTTTTAATAGTAACTTTCCGAACAGTACTCCATCCACAAACTTACGTATATCAACCCTTCACTTGCATTTTATTATTCGTTTTGTTTTGGAAAAGCTAAACTTTTAATAATAACGTTCCATAACATAA
>NZ_JMLK01000023.1 GCF_000686725.1 Clostridium akagii DSM 12554
CCGGGGCTACTGGTATTACTGGTGCCACCGGCTCTACTGGGGCTACTGGTATTACTGGTGCCACTGGCTCTACTGGCGCTACCGGCTCTACTGGTGCTACTGGTGCAGATGGTGGTCCTTTAGGGTACGCTAACTTCTTCGATATCAACACTCAAAGTTTAGGTTTTGAAGATCCAGTTGTATTTAGTAATAATGGTATTATCTCACCAGCTGGATTCATATCACATACTGCTGGTGCTTCAGATATAACCATCAATCAAACTGGTGACTATCTTATTTCTTGGGAAGCATATGTACAACAAAGTACTGCAGCATTGGGCCTATATGTTGGTGGTAGTTTGATAAATGGATCTAATTTTGGTATAGGATCTGGAAGTCAAACATTCAGTGGTCATGTGATAACTCATTTAATTTCGGGTAGTATTCTTACCCTTAGAAATATAGGTGGTAATATTACTTTAAACAATACCCCTGCATTTAGCAGTGAACCAGTAGTAAGTGCATCTATTGTAATCGAAAGGCTAGGCTAATAAAATTAACTAAGTTAACCTAAGGTAGAGTTTCCACCTTAGTGTTAACATTAATAGATAAAATTAAGCAGCAGTAAAACTTTTAAAAACAAAAGTTTTACTGCTGCTTCTTAATGTACTTTTAATAGCATCTATTTTTCAGCTAAAATTTTTTCAAAATATTTCTTATTATAATTCACTGCCTCATCATTTGCTTTAAATTCTCCCGCCTTATTATTGCATCTAATTGCCTCTTCTATATTTCCAACCTTATCATAACATACTGCCAATTGTATGTTTGGTAAGTATCCAAAATAGTCATGGGATATGAATCCCCAGCCATTTTCCGGTTTTTTTATTTGGGTTGCTAATTCATACCAAAAAATTGCTTTTTCATAATCCATATTTTGAAAATAGAAATATCCAAGTTGACAGCAAATTTCAGCTCGTGGGTTATCATATTCAAAACTTTTCAGTAATACTCTTAACATGCTTTTTCTATCATTTTTATAATCATAACATTGCGAAAGGTTAAAACAAGCATTTATATTGTCTTCAATCCACCCCTGTTTTGTATCTAAGAACTTTCTAAAATATTTAATGGCACTATCATACATTCTATTATAATATAATTCTCTAGCAAAATAAAAAATTCCTCTAGGGGACAATTCTTTACCTTTATATATCATTTTTTTATATATTGATAAATTTCTATCTGATACATAGGCACGTTCTTTTTTATGTGTTATACAAATATCAGAATTTATTATATTACCACTTATTTCTAGATATTCATGCACAGGTTCTTTCCATTGAAATTCACTACTTCTTTTTAACAAACGCTCTCTGTAATATGACAGTGTTATATTGCCATTATTATCAAAGCCAACATTATATTTCATCATTACCACATCTACTTTTTCATCTAAGTCATATTTCAAATTTTCAAATTTTTCTATATCTTCATCAACAATAACATCATCCGCATCTAACCATAGTATATATTCCTTTGTAGCTTTTGAAAATGAATAGTTCCTTGCAGATGAAAAATTACTATTCCACTTAAAATTATATATCTTGTCTGTATACTTTCTACAAATTTCTTTAGTGCTATCCTTTGATCCTGTATCTACTATTATTATTTCATCAGCAATGTTTTTTACAGATTTTAAGCATCTTTCTATTACATCTTCTTCATTTTTAACTATCATGCACAAACTAATAGTAATCATGTAATTCACTCTCCTCAATTTCTCATTATATAATATGAAATTCGAGGTGCTTTGTCCTTTAGTAGATTAAGAAATACATTTATACAATTAATTATTATTACAAAATCTGTTTTGTTCTTTCAATAATATTATTCGAATCTTAATGCTTCTATAGGATTCAACTTTGATGCTTTGTTTGCAGGATAAATTCCAAAAATTAAACCTACAAGAACTGAAAATACAAAAGCTCCTAATACTATATTATTTGAAATTACTATGGATGTGGAGAAGAATGTTTTTGCAATATATGCTCCTGCATAACCACAAAGTACACCAATAATACCACCTACGCCACTAACAGTTGATGCTTCAATCAAGAATTGTATTAGTATCGTTCTTCGTTTGGCCCCAATTGCTTTTCTTGTTCCTATTTCTTTAGTTCGTTCAATTACCGAAACAAGCATTATATTCATAATTCCAATTCCACCAACTAGAAGTGATATAGCTCCAACTCCAGCTAGCATATTACTCATACTTGTAGACGTTGACGTAGCTGTGGTAATTAAACTTGTTTGGCTGAGCACCCTATAATAAGTATTTGTAGTTGTACTAGTTGCCAAATTTCTAAGTCCATATTTTTTATTTAGAAACATTTTCAAATAAGACATAGCTGTATCTATTTTTACTTGACTTTCACCCTCAACATAATAGGTACTTATAGTAGATGTCTTTAACAACCTTTGCGCCGAGGATATTGGAAGTATTATTTTATCATCACTACTACCAGTAGTAGATGTTCCTGCCGCTGTTAAAACTCCCACTATTTTATACTGAATACCACTAACATACATATACTGACCAACAACATTTGTATATCCAAAAATATTATTTGCAGTTTCGGTTCCTATTACCAATACATTATATCTGTTTTTAACATCTCTATCAGTTATAAATCTCCCTGAACTTACTGTGTAATTTTTTATAGCTGCATAGCTTGCATTTGATGCCTCTATTGATGTGGTACTGGATTTACTTCCAGCCTTTATATTTACATTATTTGATGAAACTTCTGGTGCTACTGCTTTTATACCCGGTTTAGATTTAAGCTCGGTTAAATCTGCCTCAGTAATATTTAAAGTCTTTGTAAGGGATACCGTAATAAGATTTGTTCCCAAACTGCTTATTTCATCACTTACTTCCTTTTCTGTACCTTGGCCCATTCCCACAAGAATAATTACCGATGATATACCTATAATTATTCCAAGCATTGTAAGAAATGAACGTACTTTGTTATTCCACACAGAATAAAGTGCCATTTTAAATAATTGTGTTATTTTCATGCCGTCACCTCTTTGTTATTCAATTCATCAGAAGTTATGTGACCATCCCTAACTGTAATAATTCTTTTTGCATTATTAGCTATATCCCTATCATGGGTAATCATTACAATTGTATTTCCTTCACTATTCAAATCCTCTAACATTTTAAGTACTTCTCTTCCAGTTTTACTATCAAGTGCACCTGTTGGTTCATCTGCTAATATAATCTGTGGATCTGTAACTAGGGCCCTTGCAATAGCAACTCTTTGCATTTGACCACCAGATAATTCTGTTGGTTTGTGTTTTATATGCTTGCCTAGTCCTACTTTCTCCAATTGTGTTTTTGCCTTTTCTTTTGCAGCTTTACCCGTATATCCTAAATAAAGGAGTGGTAATACTACATTGTCCAATATACTTAACTTTGCAATCAAATTATAATTTTGAAAAATAAACCCTATTTTCTTATTTCTTATTTCTGCTAGCTTATTATCATTACATTTTGTATTTTGACCATCTAAAGAATATTCTCCAGATGTTGCATTATCTAAACACCCAATAATATTCATAAGCGTTGACTTACCTGCACCCGATGGTCCAACAATGGCTACATATTCGCCTTTATCTATTTTCAGGTTAACATTTTCTATAGCTTTAAAAGTGCTTCCGCCCATCTTATATGATTTTTCTATATTAACCATCTGGATTAAGTTATGATCATTTAATATTTCTGACATACTGCTTACCTCCATTCTTTTTCATAGTAGTAAGATACCGCTAGGCAGCTCTATTTCAATTTCAATTTTAGCTTTTAACTAGTCTATTTCAATTTATTTTGTAGTTGTTGATTTAGAACTGCTACCACTGCCACCTGGCATTCCACCACCACTGCCACTTGGCATTCCGCCACCACTGCCGCTTGGTCCACCCATACCACCTTGAGTACTAGTACTACTGCTACTTGAAGGTAATTGGACTAGTATAGCCTCTCCTGTTGTAACCCCTTTTGTAACTTCAATATAATCTTCAGTTTCCATACCTGTTGTAATTTCTACTAATTTACTATTTGACGCTGAAACTGAAGAACTATTAGTATTTTGTCCACCATTAGAAGTTGTGCTATCTTCAACTCTTACATATTTTTTACTATTGCTTTCAACCAAAGCTTCCTCAGGTATTACAATTGCATTGTCTTTACTTTGTACTGCAATGGTAACATCCGCATTCATTCCAAGTCTTATTCCTACTGGATTACTAATATTTACAACAACATCATAGGTTGTAACATTACTAGTTGTGGTTCCTGCCTGGGCTACTGATTCAACGGTACCTGTAAAAGTTTTATCTGTTAAGGCATCAAATTTAATAGTAGCCTTTTGACCTGCTGCCACAGATGAAATATCTAATTCATCCACTGAAACTTTAACTTTCATTGTGTTCATATCAGTTACTGTGACTACACTTTTACCACTTTGTCCAGAATCTCCGTTAACACTATCTACTGATGTTACAAGACCAGCTATAGGCGATGTTACAGTTTGATTATTTACTGCGGTATTAGCATCTGCTAGTGCAGTGCTCGCATCAGTTACTGAATCTTTATCATCTGATATTTTACTATTAGTATCCGTTATTGTCTTTTTATCAGAGGAAACTTTAGTAGCATCAACCTTGGTAGCACTTTCATCAGTTGTAAGTTGTGTATTTGCATCCGTTAGTGCAGTTTCATCACTTGTAAGCTGCGCCTCAGCTTTGGTCAATTTTTTTGTATTATCAGTTACTGCCTTTGTGAGATCAGAACTTGAGCTAACAAAAAGTTTTTGTGCTGCTTTTACCGTATCGCCAACTTTAACAGTTAACCCTGAAATAGTACCGTTATTATTAGGTGATACTGCAGATGTTGTACCCGCATAAGCAGCTCCTGTACCTTGAATAGTTTTTGATAGATTCATACTTTTAACAGTTGAGCTATAATATTTTGTTGCTAACGTTGATACTGTTTTCTTAAAAAATTTATTATATCCTAAATAACCACCAGCACCAATTACAATCACTACTATACCTATTATTATTGCTTTCATTATTTTACTTTTCATTATTTACCTCCCACTAATTGTAGTGTTTTCTTTTTGTTCTTATTCAATAATGTAATTATAAACTGAAATTTCAATGGAAATATGGAATATATATGTGAACTGTGTGTGATTAATCATCCTCAAGAAAATAACAAGTCAAAGATGGCTTGAATATTTTTGGGTAAATAAAAAAAGATATCAGCATAAGGAAAAATCCTTAATACTAATATCTTTTGCCATAAATAACTACTATTTAATTTTATTAGACTTTAGCTTCAATTGCCATTTGAGCCATTCTCATAATGCCAGAATAAGATGCACAGCCTGCTATAAATCTACCAGGATGACAGAATATGGCATCCTCTACACCTGTAGCCTTCACAATTTCTTCATCAGATTTACCTGCCCATTCTTTTGGAAGATCTTTTATTGCTGCAAATTCTCCTAATTTTTTAGGGACAACCTGAATTCTATATCCGTTATTAACATCCTTATATATAGCAAATAAAACTTCATGATTTTTATCCATGGATATTAGGTGTTCTTGCCATGGACAAAACGTTGTCAAAATCAAAAGTTCAGGTTGTTCTCTATTTTTAAATGCATCCACAATAATTGTTTTTGCCTTTATCTGTGAAACAACCCTATTCACTTGATTTTTCAAAACAATTTTGGCCAAAGAAACTGCATCATTAAATTTTTCATCAGATAATGTGGACTCATTCCAACTAGAATTAAAATCAGAAATAACAGCTGATATGGTTTTAATTTTAAGTTCTGAAGTGAAAATATCCTCTCCGTTATCCAATGCATCAATAGTTACAAATAAAGAATCATCAACAGATTGTAATACCTTATTTGTTTCATCTTCATTTAAATCCTTAGCATTTTGGGAAAGGTATTGTTTTCCGAAATCTCTCCAAATTAATCCTGCACTTGCATACGGAACTTTATTCTCCCTATATTGCTTACCAACTATATGATGATCATATTTACCACCACCCACATCAAAAACAATATCACAAGACTCCAATAATTCAGGTTTTCTACTTCTAAGAATTTCAGCTTCTTCGAAAATTCCAAGAATTATTGCAGATGCAAAAACTTCGTCTGAATGAAATGTTCCGTTATGTGTTCCAATCTTAAATTTTCCCATATTAATTATTCTCCCTTTTATTTTAAATTTCAACTATAAATTCAACATAATACTATATTTTATCTGTGAAAATCCAATTGAACATTTATGTTATTTTTTTCATACCCTTATTATATGTACTTTTATTACTATCGTCAATATATTGGTTTCATTGGTAAAAACTTTGATTTAATTGACAGGTTTTTCATATAAATGTATGATATAAATTGGATGTTATTTAACTAAAACAGTTATCGGAGGAATTTTCAATGAAAAAAAATATTAAGGCTAAAAAGAAGAAAAAGAAAATAATAATTATTCCTGTAGTCATATTAATAATTTTAGCGATAGGAGCATCAGGAACTCTTTTATTTATAAACAGTAAATTATCGAAAGTAAATGGAGTTAGCATATCTAAAAAACCTAGTGATTTAGGAATAAAGACACAAAACTTTGATGATAGCAACATTGATAAAAATTATACTAACATATTACTTTTAGGCGTGGATACCCGTGATCCTAATACTAATCTTGGACTTGCTGATTCAATAATGATTCTAACTATTGACAAAACTCATAATAAGATAAAAATCACTTCACTAATGAGGGACATGCTTATTGACAATATTAGAGGCGAAGGGGTTACTGCCGGAACTACTCAAGATAGAATAAACGTTATCTATAAAGAAGGCGGTGGGCAGTATTCAATCAAAGCAATTAATGACAATTTTGATATGAATATAAAGGACTACATAAAAGTAAATTTTGGAGATTTTGACAAAATCGTAGATGCAGTCGGTGGCGTTGACATTGATATATCTTCTGACGAAGTAAAAGTAGCCAATGGATATATTGACGAAGTATCAAAATTACAGAATGTAACTCCACAACACTTAACTCATGGAGGATTACAACATTTAAATGGTATACAGGCTTTGGGCTACTGTAGAATAAGATATGTTGGAAACGAAGATTTCCAAAGAACCGAAAGACAAAGGACCGTTTTAACTGCAGTTTTCAAAAAGTTATCCAGTCTTAATCTTGTTCAGGCGTCTTCAATGCTTGATACAATATTACCTGATGTTGAAACTTCACTTTCAAAAACTGATATGCTATCAGAAACTTCATCTATTATAATTAACAAAACTAAAACAATAGAGCAGTTTAGACTGCCTGAAGACAAACCAGGCTATAATTACACTACAACTATAAAAGGCACTTATTTTTTAGGTTGGAATAAAGCTTTAAATAATGCTGATCTTCATAAGTTTATATTTGAAGAGGATGCAAGTAAGGTAAAATGAACAGTTACAAGTTGCAGATGATTTTTGGAATAAAGCACAAAAGCCCTCTGCAAAATGGAAGGGGCCGCCTGAAGATAGAAATTAAATTCTATTTTCAAGGCGGCCCCTTACCCCTTGTACCCTATTAAAGGTTTGCTTTTTCTTCAATAAGTTTTGCTAGTGAATGTGCTAGTTTATTAAGTTCTACTTGATCTTCACCTTCCAGCATTACTCTTACTAATGGTTCTGTTCCTGAAGGTCTTATTAATACTCTTCCACAGCCATTAAGCCTAGCTTCTATGCTTTTGATTTCAGACTTAATTTCTTCATCCTCATTATATATGTTCTTTTTATCATTTGGAACTGTTGCATTTGCTAATATTTGTGGGAGTTTCTTCATAATTGAAGCAAGTTCCGACAAAGTTTTTGTGCTATTCTTAACAACTGAAGATATTTGAAGCCCTGTTACAAGACCATCTCCTGTTGTATTGTGATCTAAAAATATTATGTGACCTGACTGCTCTCCGCCAAGTTTATAACCTTGCTTTAGCATTTCTTCAAGCACATATCTGTCTCCAACTCTTGTTTTTATAGTATTTATATTTTCCTTATCAAGTGCAATAAAAAGTCCCATGTTACTCATTACTGTAGTAACAACAACATTTTCATTTAATTTTCCTTTATCTTTTAAATCTTTGCCACAGATTGCCATGATAAAGTCTCCATCTATAAGCTTACCTTTTTCATCTACTGCAAGACATCTGTCAGCATCCCCATCAAACGCAAGTCCTAAATCACATTTCTTTTTGATCACATATTCCATAAGTTCCTCTGGATGTGTAGACCCACAACTGTCATTTATATTTATTCCATCAGGATCATTGTTTATAACGACTACTTCAGCACCAAGTTCTCTGAAAGTTCTAACGGCTGATTTATAACTAGATCCATTTGCACAGTCAAGAGCTACTCTAAGTCCTTTAAGATCACAATCTATAGTTCCCTTTGCAAACTCAATATAATCTTCAAAAGCAGAATCTTCTACTACTTTTTTTCCTACATTTCCATAAGTTGGTGATGGAACACCGATAAATTTGCCTTCGATTGTACTCTGTATTTGGTCTTCAAGTTCGTCTGAAAGTTTATACCCTTGTGAATTAAAAAATTTTATACCATTATATTCTACTGGATTATGAGAAGCGGATATTACTACACCTGCATCTAATTTATATTTTCTAGTAAGATATGCTATTGCTGGCGTTGGTATAACCCCTACGCACATTGCTTCTGCACCTACTGATAGTATTCCAGCTACCAAAGCATTTTCAAGCATATCTTTTGATATTCTCGTATCTGTTCCAACTAATATTCTAGGTTTATGTGATCCTTTTGATAATACATATGCTCCAGCTCTACCTAAATCATATGCTATTTGTGGTGTTAGTTCTTCGTTAGCTATTCCCCTAACACCATCTGTACCAAACATTCTGCTCATATATTTACCTCACTATATTTCCTTTTATTTGATGAGCCTAACTTTGCACTCATAGCCCTATTATATCATAGTAACCGTATACTAACAATTATTACAATCGCAACTAATAACCTGTTAACTGTAACTTTGTCAGGGCTAAGTCGTAACTTCATCCGATGTTACTATATCATTTGACTCCGGTGGCAGAGCATCACTGTATTTCATTAGATTTTTTCTGAAAATCATCATTGTAATCACAGGTATAATACCCATAATTACTAGGCAAATACTAGTGTTAACTTTATCAAACAATACTCCAAATAACATTTGTCCAAGGGGTACTGATGCTAAAGATCCCGTAGATATTACTGCCCCCACTCTCCCCATAATTTCTAAAGGTACAGTTTTCTGAAAGGCAATGCTTAGTGCAATATTTGCCATAGTTGCCATTATCCCTACTAGAAAACATAAGAATAGTACGCTTAAATATGGAATTATATTTCCACTAAAAAGACACAAGTAAATATTTGTTGGTATAATTCCCATTATTATTATTAATATTCCTACTGTAAATATACTGAAAAATAGAATTGTTCCTGTCTTCATTTTTTTATGGATTGGCCCCATAATAATTGGTGCCATCATCATTGATGCAGCAAAACATCCTTCTAACAACCCATATTGAAAATCAGATACTTTTAAAATTGTCTTTGATAGATAAACCAATCCTATGGTAAGTGGAGCTAATGTAAAATTTACTATTACTGCCATAATAACTACAGTCAATATAAATTTTTTTCCTATTATAAATTTAATTCCACCAATAAAATCATTTTTAAAAACCTGAAGATTAACCTTTTCTGGCTTTTTATTATTCTTCGGAACATTTATAAACATTTCAAATATGCTTGCAAAAATATAACTAAATGAATTTATTAATAATATTATGAAAATACCAAAAATGCCGAAAAGCATAGCTCCTATTACAGGTCCTATCAAAGTGGATAAATTTGAAATGAATGAGCTAAGGCTAGTTGCAGCAACTAGTTCCTCTCCATTAACTATACTTGGCAGAATAGTTCCTATTACCGGCCTGTAGAATGCCGTAATTACTGATAATATTATTACATAAATATAAATCTCGGTCATTGATAATGAACCATTTAATATAAATATAATTGTAAATATTCCTACAATTATTCCATTTAATAAATCTAGATATACAATCATTTTTTTCCTGTCATACCAATCTGCAAAAACCCCTGCAAGTGGTCCCAGTATTAGTTGCGGAATTATAGATATGGCTAATACTGATGCAAATAGAGTTGCAGAACCAGTTGTTTTTAATACATATAATGATAATGCAAGTTCCTGCATTTGAGTCCCAATTAAAGATATAAACTCGCTTAACATTAGTAAACCTAGGTCTTTTTTCTTTAAGACTAAAAAGTTCATAACATTATATCCTCCACTGTTTCATTTTCATAATCAAAATTGATGAATCTCTTAAAATGCTTATTAAATGCAAATGGAATCACCAATAAAAGAGTTATTATAAAACATGTTGACATAACACTTCTTATTGGCAAAAAACTACCTAATACACCCCCAAGTGCCATGGCAAAAGGTGTTAATCCTTGTGTCACCATAGTTATAAATGATATTACCTTGCCTCTTTTTTCTTGAGGCGTTGCCAATTGCACTGATGACATGATTAAAACATTAAATATAGCATTAAATGTTCCTCCAACAAATATCATTACTGCCATTATAATGAGTATACTTTGGCTTACTGCAATTATAAGGCATACATTATATATGATACCTGAAATTATAAAAATCTTAAGCTTTTTTAAAGCAGGAATATTAATTATTGATGTAAGGATAAACCCCACAAACATTCCTCCCATAAAACATGCCATAACAATACCATATTTAGCTGGCCCTAAATTAGGTGTCTTTTGGAATAAAGGCAATAATAATATTATTGCAATATTAGCAAAAAAATTATCAACTGCTGCAATTAAAAGAGTATATCTTAGGCCTTTTAATCGCCATACAAAACTAAACCCATCTTTAAGATCCTCTAAAAAGCATTGATTATTTTTCTTTTCTATGGCTGGAATTTTTACTAGCAATATGGAAAGCCCAGAAAACACAAATGATAATCCATTAAAAAGAAACATTAATGGCGCACCAATAATCTGAAATAAAAAACCTCCTGCAATATTACCCATCATATTAGCTCCATTAGTTACAATTGCAAATACAGAATTTGCATTTGTAATTTTTGACTTAGGCACTAAGTCTGGTATTGATGAATTGATTCCAGGACTAAATATTGCCCCGCATATGCTTAAAATGATTCCAGCTATAAATACCATCCAAACCTTAATATTGTTATTATATGCTAGAATACCCAATAATACAATGCTACACCCTCTTAATAAATCCATTAAAATTAATAATTTTTTTCTATTATTTCTATCGATCAGGGTTCCTGCAAAAGGTGCTATTATAACTCCTGGCAGAGTGGATACTGCCATAAGTGTTCCCATTAGTGCAGTTGATCCAGTAACCTTTAGAACCCAGAAGCCTAAGGCTATGCTATAAGCTGCATCTCCTAGACTGGAAACTAATTGTCCCTGCCATAAAATAAATAAACTTCGCGTCCATAATCTTTCATCACAATTTGACTTCATTTTGAACCCTTCCCCCATTTATTACTTTAAGGACTCCAGTATATTCAACCTTTTCAATATTTGAGCCTTCACCAATGGTTACATTTGTTCCTCTTACTATTTTTGCCGTTGTTCCTTCTAAAAAGATATCATCACCTTCTACAGAATCTGTAATAAGCTCTTTAATGCCAACAAACATATCCATTACAAATTGAGATATAATCCCTCCATGATTTGAAGAAAAACTTATATTTATATTACGTCCACCTATTTCACGAACTTTGCATCTTCCATACAACTGGATATCAATTTCATCTGCATTTAATAATCCTTTTATATCAAACTTTCCTGTAGCTATAAAACTTTCACATTCACAATCTTTGCCTATTTTCGTTCCTCCAGATACTCTTATCTCTCCACCATATAAATTTCCCTTAACATCTGAGCCACCTGATATTTTTAGTTTTTTTACTCTAACATCACCATCTACACCAGAACTACCACTAATCTTTACATCACTGGCAGTAAGATTTCCTTTAATATCTGATGATCCGCTAATTTCCAAAGTTTCAGTTTCAACATTTCCCTTTACCGAAGACGATCCACTACATTTTATTAGCTGCGATTTTATATTTCCTTTTATATCTGATGATCCGCTAGATTTTAAAGTATTGCAATCTATATCGCCATTAATTACTCCTGATCCACTTATTTTCACTTCATCGTATATTCCACCGCTACAACTACCAGCTCCTGATATTTTAAAATTTTGTCTTGTACCATCCATTTAAAACAACTCCTCTAATTTTAATTTTAATTCTTCAATACATTTATTTATTTGCAATCTCATTATAATTTTTGCCAAGCTCTCAAAATATATCTGATTTGGTAACGCTAAAATCATGCTTATGCCTACACCCATTTTTCGTATAAATACTATTTCACAATTTTTTTCAAGATAATTACTATAACTGCTTTTTATAGTTTCAAATACAATTTTACTTTCTTCAATGGATATACCACCGTCCATAAGATATCTTTGTACCACGTCCATATATAAGACTTCATTAAAACTATAAGTTTTATCCATATTTTCACTGGGATAGCATATTTGTATTACATTCTTTATAATGATTTTCCTATTTGAAAGTTCACTACCTGTTAACATTACATCTGACGATTTGGGAGAAAAAATTTCTGCTAAATCGTCAAGGGACGCCTCATCTTTCATATTTTTAATTCTTTTAACTCTTTCTAGAATTTTATCTCTTGGAAAAAAAGTTTCCTGTCCCGTAAATGAAGACTTTTTTATAAACCAATCTTCAGGAATTATTTTTTTCCTTTTCCATCTATAAAGCTGACCGTAAGAAATTTTAGTTAATTCCAAAAGTTCTTTCTTGGATATTAAATTTTCTTCCATGTAACTCCTCCTATACTATTTTTTTTTAATTCCATTTTTCTCTTTACATTTTGGAGCCATTTTATTAAATCAGTATTCTAAATCTACAATTAATTATTGGCTTCTTAATTTAGTGTAACAAAACATTGTTACACTGTAAATACCTTTATTGAAAATTTTCCAAAAAATAAAAACTTTGGTCTAATATCTTACTATTAGACCAAAGCTTTTTAGTTAAAAGTTTGTAACTATACTTGTTATTTTGTTGGCTGCGACTTATTTATATATTTTAGCTTTTTCTTCTCCGTTTAATACTCTAAGAGCACCTTGAGTTAACGCTAAAAGTTCGTCTTCTCCTGGGTAAACTACTACTGGAGCAATAAATGAAACTCTTGCTGCGATTTTACCTGTGATACCTTTGTTATATGATATTCCACCAGTAAGTAGTACAGCATCAACTTTTCCTGATAATACCGCTGCATCCTGACCAATCTCTTTTGCTATCTGATATATATATGCATCATATATTAGTTTTGAATCCTTATCCCCAGCATCAGCTTTGTCAGCTACAACTTTAAAATCATTTGTCCCTGCATATGCAACTGCTCCACCTTTTCCGTTGATTTTTTTCTTCATTTCTTCATGAGTTACTTTTCCGCTGTAAGCAATATCAATTAAATCTCCAAGTGGAACTCCACCACTTCTTTCTGGTGAGAATGGACCCTCTCCAGTAAGAGCGTTGTTAACATCAATTACTTTTCCCTTAGAATGTGCTCCAACTGATGTTCCACCGCCCATATGAGCAATGATAAGATTTAAATCTTCGTATTTGACTCCTTTTTCTTTTGCATATCTTTTTCCAACTGCCTTTTGATTTAGAGCATGGAATATACTTCTTCTCTTTACATCTGGCATTCCTGATATTTTTGCTACTTCTTGCATTTCATCAACTGTAACAGGATCTACTATAAATGCAGAAACTCCAATTTCTTTTGCTATTGCATCGGAAATAATAGCTCCTAGATTTGATGCATGCTGTCCTTGGACACCATTTTTTGAATCTTTAAGTATAGCATCGTTAACTGTGTATGTACCACTTTCAATAGGTTTTATAATTCCGCCTCTTCCAACAACTGCGCTGAAAGTTTTTATGTCAATACCCTTTTCTTTTAGATAGTTCAGTATAACTTCTTTTCTAAATTTAAACTGGTCATAAATTGTATCATATTTTGCTATTTCCTCTGCGGAATGTTTTAAATTTTCTTCTAATATTTGAGTTTCATCCTCATAAACGCCAATTTTTGTTGAGGTAGAACCTGGATTGATTATTAACAATCTATGCATATTTTTACTCCTTTTCCTATTTATTTACTGAGTACTAGGTCAATACTATTTTTCACCTGCAACTAGTGCTGCAAGAGCTATTGAATACATTTTTGTTTCATGGCTATCAGCTCTTGAAGTTAATACAACTGGAGCTGAAGTTCCAACTAATATACATCCATTTTTTGAGTTAGTCATGTATGTCATTGTTTTATACATAACGTTTCCCGTTTCTATGTTGGGAAGTAAAAGTACATCCGCTTTTCCAGCTGCGGCTCCTGTTACATTCTTGTGTGCTGCTGCTTCTTCACTTAAAGCATTATCAAGGGCATAAGGTCCATCAACTATACATCCTTTAAATTGACCTCTATCACTCATTTTTGAAAGTAGAGCTGCATCTAATGTTGCAGGCATATTTTCATTTACAAGTTCAACAGCACAAATTGGAGCTACCTTTGGACATTCAATTCCAACTGCATGGGCAACTTTTACTGAATTGTTTATTATTTGAATTTTATCTTTTAATGTTGGGT
Source organism: Clostridium akagii DSM 12554 (assembly GCF_000686725.1). Lineage (GTDB taxonomy): Bacteria > Bacillota > Clostridia > Clostridiales > Clostridiaceae > Clostridium_I > Clostridium_I akagii. The sequence continues at coordinate 14,940 of NZ_JMLK01000023.1, forward strand.
ACATATTGAAGGCAACATCTGTTAAAAATAATAATCTGTCAAAAGCTTCTGTTTCAAAAACAGCAACGTGAGACATAAGTTTTCCAGTTCTAAGGCCTACTTCTTTGTTTAATACTGATCTTAAGAAGGTTGCAGTATCAACTAAACCTTTCATTACCATATCAGCTTTACCCTTTGATACAAGTTCCACTGCTTTTAAAGTTGCTTTTCTAATATCTGGTTCATCAACTATTTCAAATTCGTCAATATTCATACCAACTTTTAAAGCTATTGATATTATTTCATTTTTGTTTCCAACAAGTATTGCTTCTGCTATTCCGTTTTTCTTTGCATCACGAATAGCTTCAAGAACTGGTTTGTCCTGTGCTACTGCTACTGCTACAGTTTTTATGTCTTTACTTTTAACCTTTAGTATAATCTCATCAAAACTTTTAATCATTAATGTGCACCTCTTCTTAAATATTTTTTTACCTATAATAATTTTAAATTTAAAACATCTCACCTATATCTTAACAAAAATTTCACAAGAAACATGATTTTTCAGAATATTCAATCCGAAATTTTATATTTTTTTATTATACTTTCACTACATTTTAATCCATCAACTGCTGCTGACACTATACCACCTGCAAAGCCGGAGCCTTCTCCACTTGGATATATACCTTCTGCAGAAATACTTTGCATTTCATCATTTCTAATTATTTTAACTGGTGCAGAGGTTCTAGTCTCAATTCCTGTTAAAATATTATCATAGTCACTAAATCCTTTTATCTTTCTATCAAAATTTTTAATTCCATCTTTTAAAGATTCTGCAACATAATCTGGTAAACATGCACTTAAATTCACAAGTTTATATCCAGGTGTATAACTTGGTTTTACCTTTCCTATTCTGCTACTCACCCTGTTTTTTAAAAAATCTCCCATCAGTTGTACAGGTGCATTAAAATTACTACCACCAACTTTGAATGCTAGTTCTTCATAAAATCTTTGAAATTCCATACCTAAAAGAGGATAATCCATATCATAAACCCTACCAAATTTACTGCTTTCATTTATAAAATCTTGTGGACCTACTGTTACAACTAATGCAGAATTAGCATTTTCACCATTTCTTTTATAATTACTCATACCATTTGTCACCAGCCTGCCTTGCTCTGAAGATGCTGCCACTACTTCACCTCCGGGACACATGCAGAAGCTATAAATACTTCTTCCCGTCTTCTCTGATTTACTGGTAAGCCTATAATCTGCCGCTTTCAGTCTTGGATGACTTGCCAAATTTCCATATTGATTTTCATTTATCATGCTCTGAAGGTGCTCTACTCTTACTCCAATGGCAAAAGGTTTTGCCTCCATTGATATATTATTTTTATATAACATTTCATAAGTATCTCTAGAGCTATGACCAATTGCAAGTATTAGTGCTTCACAAGGTATTTCCTCTCCGTTTACTACTATAGCTTTTAAGCTTCCGTCTTCTATAATAATATCCTGAAGTTTACTATTAAACCTTACCTCACCACCAAGACTTATAATTTCTTCACGAAGGTTTTTAACCACACCTTTTAATATATCCGTACCTATATGTGGTTTCCCTGAATAGGCTATTTCTTCCGGTGCTCCAAAACCAATAAATTCATCTACAATATATTTACATCTTCTATCTTTAATCCTTGTAGTTAACTTTCCATCAGAAAAAGTGCCTGCTCCACCTTCTCCAAATTGAACATTGGATTCAGTGCTGAGGATTCCACTATCCCAAAATTTCTGCACAGTTTTAGTTCTGTTTTCCACATCTTCTCCTCGCTCAATTACTAAGGGTTTATACCCACGTCTTGCAAGAAGCAATGCTGCAAACATTCCTGAAGGTCCCATACCTATTACTACTGGTCTAGACCTAAGTTTTTCATTTCCCATAACAAGTTGTTCTCCATTAAACTCTTCTTCAAATATTACATCTTTATTATTAAGTTTTTTTACTAGCTGCTGTTCTTTTTCTGTTGACACTTCTACTGCATAATTAAATTTAACAATATCTTTTTTTCTAGCATCAATGGATTCCTTTAATATTTTGAATTTTAGCAAAGCATTTTCTGAAATTTTTAACTTTTCTGCTACGGTTTTTTTCAAATTTGAAATGTCATCTTCTATATCTAAAATTATATTATTTACTTTTATTGGCACGTGTGTTCCTCCTGATCATTTTTTAGTGAGTGTAACATTTATTGAATTTGGAGTTACTCCCATATTCTTAACGCCCTGAGGCAATGATAAAACTGGTTGAGCATTATTTACTCCTTCTTTAAAAGAAGTTCCATCAATAGTTCCACTTATATCTCCATTTTTTATTGCGTTTATAATGGTAGAATCGCCTGATACTATTACATTTACAGCATTATTATCCAAAGTGCTACTAAACCCGTCTGGCAAGTTTGTAAGAGTTATATTTGCTGAAAAAGTTTTTTGAATTATTGTATCCACATTTATTTTTACATTTACAGTAGTAGTTCCATTTATTGTTGTGACTCCACTTGGTAAAGCAAGTTTAACACTCATAGTTTTCGCACCTGTTATACTGCTCAAATCTATAGGTTCAGTGTTAATTGAAGTTAAACCATCAACTTCATTTGAGGTACCTGTTATTTGTACAGTCTGTTCTACAGGAGCTATAGATTTTATATCAACCCCGGTAGATTGCTTTCCTGAAGTTAATACATTTATACTAACTGTTTTTGATTTTATATCAGCTGTGTTAGTTTGATTTCCTCCAGTTACTGCATTTGTACCAACCGTTTCATTCTTTTTTATTGGAACAGTAACTTTAATCTTTTGAGGTTTTATTATAATATTGGGTACTGATTTACCACTTTTATCAACTGCTTCAAGTACTTCCTCTGCATCTAAATTTGCATTTAGACTATCAATGTTTGCATTTGCTATCACATTACTCACTAGTTCAACAGATTTACTTGGTCCACTAATGGCAACTTCCCCTTGGCTTGATGTGGGTTCTAAATAATAATATCCATATTTAGGTTTTCCTTGTAACTTTACTTTTACAGGAACAGTTTTTTCGGTTAACTTATCTATTTCCACATCTATCCACATATTATTACTATTTTGAATGTTTACATTGTCTGGATAATGAACTATATTAACAGGTATCCTGTTTTCACCTTCTTTAACCGCATAAACGCTCATATCTGCAACTATTGTAAAATCACTTGCTTTTGATTTCATAACCTCTAAATTCGTCCCTCTTATAGTTATTGGTACTGAAAATTTTTGATTTGGAGCTAGGGTAAGGTTAGATTGTGATAATGAATCTGAGTTAATAAGTTCCACTGAAACATTTTTTAACGTATATGTACTTATTGGATTTTCCCAATTTGAAATATAAAGCCACAAACAAAAAGAGGCAATTACGCAACATACTTTTATTAATATTTGCCTATTATTTTTCTTTTCCACATCTTCACCTTCTCTTTAAATGAGTCCTTTTTAGAAAATCTAATAAGAATTACCCTTAATAAAATATCTTTCAATTTTTCCTTAGTATAACTTCTTGTTAATTTACCATTTATGGCTAGAGAGACCACTCCAGTTTCTTCTGAAACAATGATTACAAGAGCATCAGAATTTTCAGATATTCCTATACCCGCCCTATGTCTTGTTCCTAATTTTTTATTTATATTATAATTTGAAGAAAGTGGCAAAAAACACCCTGCGGCTATTATCCTATCCTCTCGAATTATTGTGGCTCCATCATGTAGTGGTGTGTTAACTACAAATATATTTTCTAATAATGCTGAACTTACTATAGCATCTATTTTAGTCCCAGTTTTAATTATATCTTCAAGCTTTGTCCTTTGCTCAATAACAATTAGTGCCCCTGTTTTTGTTTCTGAAAGGATAAAAACCGCATTTAAAATTTGTGTTATAACTTCATTCATTTTTTCCTTATCCTGAAAAACGTGCAAATCGTTAAATGCACTTCTACCTAGATGTTCAAGCACACTCCTTATTTCTGGCTGGAATATGATTACTATTGATAAAACTCCAATAGTTATAGTCCTCTGTAGAATCCAATTAAGCATAGTAAGATGAAAAATACTACTTATTGGTATAAGCAAAATTATTAAAAGTATTCCCTTTAAAAGTTGTTCTCCTCTTGTTTCTTTTATGAGCATATAAGCTTTATAAAAGATAAATGAAACCGCAAGAATATCCAATATAGAAGTTACATTTATTGTTTTAACTGCACCAATAATCATATTTATAGTATCCAATTTTTTCACTCCCTTAATTCTAGCTATTATTAATTATACACTATTGAAGTTATGTGTAGGCAAAGGAAACAATAATTTATAAAATATTAATAAAATTATTAGGTAATACTAATGACATATACAAATTTGAAAGGTGATGTTTTTATGAATAAACTAGTTAATGATAAGAAAATCGAAACTTCAATAAAATCAGAATTAATTAAATCCATGAAATTTACTTCCAAAGATATAAAAGTAAATTCAGTTAATGGAGTAGTAACTTTAGACGGATTCACTAATGTACTAGCAGAGAAAGCTAATTGTGAAAGAATCGCATATAGAATTGATGGGGTGACGGAAGTTAAAAATAATATAATTATTTCTTTAGATGGTGGTGAAAGTGATAAAAAATTAACTGAGCTTTTAAATGAAAATCTAAGAAACAGTGAATTTAAAGATAGAATTTTAGGTGTAAGTGGAAAAGTTTCAGCTGGAAGTGCACTTTTAGTTGGTAAAGTTTTAACTGAAAGGGACCGCCAAATAGCTATAAGTGAAGCTGGCAAAACACTTGGGGTTAAAAATGTTGTTGGTACTATTAAACTTACAGCCTTTAAAGATGATACTTCACTGACAAATGATATAAATATGGCACTAATGCAATCTAAAATTAATGTTAACGATATCTCTGCTATTGTTATTAGAGGAAAGGTTACCCTCACAGGATATGCTGAAAAAAAAGAGGATTTTGATGCACTTGTAACTCTCTTGCAATCAATTCCAGGAGTGGAACAAGTGAATAACAAACTTAAGATGCAGACTGTAGGCAGTGGGCTTAATTAAAATTTTCAAGTGATTTTCTCAAAATATATATCATATCTTTTTGATTTATTAGTATATATAGATTGAAGCTTGGACTTTATTTTATTGATTGGGATGGGGATTTATTATGTTAGATTGTAGAAATAAAAAGATACTTATTTTATCTGTCACCGTTATGTTCACTATATTCGCGGTTTTTTTTATGATTTTTGATTTTTATGTTTTGAGTAAATATAATAGATGTCGTAATGAAATTAGTACATACATAAAAGATATTGCCAAAATAAATATAACTGCCTCTGCAATAACTGATGGACAAACTATCAACACTAAAAGTGCCAAATTAATCCTTCCGCAAACTATAACTTCTTTATCAAAATTAAATGCTACCATAAAGAATCATGATGATTATGACAATTATAAAAATACATTTGATTGTCTCAATGAAGGTCTCAATTTTAATATATTAATCTATAAACAACTACTATCCATAATAAATAATCCAGATTCACCTGATATAAGCACTTCCGTAAACAATGTAACGAATTATAAAAACAGTTGTAACAAATATTATCTTAACATAAAGTCAAAGGACAGTGCTTTTAGTCTTCCAGCGTCCATTAATACTTTAGTTAATAACACATCTAACATGGTTTCATCTTTTATAAGGACAAAAAAAGAGAATGAAATAATAAACAATGAGAATTCAGAATTTGATAATAATTTACAAGATGTACTAACAAAATTTAGCTCCATAAAGTGTAACCTATATTACTATGCAGAATGTGCTAGAAAAAATAGTATATCCTATGATAGTGCCATAGCAAAGGTCACTAAAAACCAAAATGATTTCAATTATTTAAGCGAACACTTTTCAGAAATTATTGTACCCGAAAATAGAGTAAGTATATATAGTGCTTTAAAAAAAGTTTTTGACGATTATGATCTTTACCTTAAAAGTTTTATTAATGCTATTAATAAAGAAAAAAAAGGTGCTAAGGTTTACAGCTCAAAGGACCTTTCAAATTTATATAAAGATGCCAATTCCAAATTAGACTTAATGAATAGTGATTTTACCTTATTAAAAGATAAACAACACTCTTAAGGCATCACCATTTTACTATATAAAAATTAGTAATGGAATAAATTTAATTAATTTACCAATGATAATAGAAACTGAAAAAATTTTTTAACTTTGTATTATTTCTTTTATATAGGGAATAATACCAATAGCCTAAGTCATACGGGGAAACCAAGTTTTGGGGGTGAATCGCTTTTAGCGTAGGTTGTGCCTTTACCGAACCCGTCAGCTAACCTCGTAAATAAAGTTCAGCTAACCAGCATGTGTGGTGCTTTATACATATTGATGTTTAGCTGAACCAATACAAATCTCATCAGTTGTAAGGTTCCAATTTATAAAACCCTTATAGCTGATATTGTATGAATAAAAGGAGGAATATGAAATGAAAAAAAGTATTTGGGCTATTTTGTGTATTCTGTTTTTAGGTTTTTTACCCCCGAGTGTCTCTAGTGCACAGGTTTTAACTTCCGAGGATGCTAAAAGTAATAATCCACCACCTTCTATAAATAGAGGTTCAACTAATCTCTACCACGAAAAAACAGACACTGTTGAAGTATTCAATACGGAAGGAAGAGCCTTTGCCATTACCAGCGATGATATAAATTTAATGGCAAAGGTGGTATATAAAGAAAGTAATGCTGAACCATACGAGGGAAAAGTAGCCGTTGCCTCTGTTATACTTAATCGGTTAAAAAATAACGAATTTCCCAAAAGCATAGACGGAGTTATTAAACAAAAATATGCTTTTTCTTGTGTTATAGACGGACAAATAGATGCTGAGCCTAATAAAACGTGTTATGATGCCGTCTACGCTGCACTAGGCGGTAATGATCCAACTGCAAATGCATTATATTTTTACAATCCCAAATTATCTAAATCTACTTGGATGGATGCCATAAAAAAATATAATGTTAAACCCATTGGAAACCATGTTTTTTTCATAGCACATTAGTTTTTTAATATATCCCATAACTAAAAAATTATTTGATAATTTTAACTGAAATTAAAATTCATTTAAATATCTAATATAAAATAAAAAGTAGAAAATTGCATAGCAACTTTCTACTTTTTAGAATCTAAATATTCAACTGCATTTAACGCTGCTGCTTGACCTTCACCAGCACTTTTTAAATATTGATATGGCTTTCCAGTACAATCACCTGCTGCATAACAGCCTTCAATATTTGTCATCATCTTTCTATCTACATTTATATGTCCGTCTTCAACTAAAAGACCTGGAACCAATTGTGATGGTGCAACGCTATCCTTTAAAATAAACACTGCATCAGTTTCTATTTCAGAATCTTTAAATTCTAATTTTTCTACAATATCTTTACCTGTTATCTCTTTAGGTCTTTCATTTATTATTTCAATATTTTTATTAAGGTTATAAGAATCTCTATACATTGGGACATAATATAGTTTTGAAACTAATTCACTTACATAGTTAGCTTCTTTTTCAGCTTCCTTTGTATACCCCACTATTGTTGCTGTTTTCCCTTTATACAATGGAGCATCACATGTTGCACAATATCCAACTCCCTTTCCAAGCAGTCTTTCCTCACCTTTTAAAGGTTTTGTGAACTCCATCCCTGATGCAATTATAAGAGTCTTTGCTTCATAAGCCTTTTCATTAACCATAAGCGTAAAATAATCTCCCATTGCATAAACAGCATTAACTCTCTCTTCAGTTATCTTAATACCCATATTATCTATGTGATCTTTGAATTTTTTTCCCAAATCTTCTCCAGTAATTTCATGAAAACCTAAATAGTTATTTACCTTAGGAGCTTTCTTTATCTTAAAACTCAAATTATTTGTTCCAAACAAAATAAATTTTTTATTTCTAATCTTGGCATTAATAGCAGCTGAAAGTCCTGCTGGTCCACTTCCGATTATTGCAATATCATATCTTTCTTCCACTTAATCATCTCCAAATAATAAAGTACGTGGCTATATGTTTAAAAAATACCTAAGAGTTTACTAAGCTTTCGCTCCATAACCCTTAGGTATATTGTATAACAATATCCTTACGCTACTTGTTATATATATTTATCTATTATTTCTTTTAAGGCTGCTTTAGGTCTAAATCCTACTAAAGTTTCAGCTACTTCACCATCTTTAAATACAATAACAGTAGGAATGCTTGCTATTTTATAGTGACTTGCCGTTGCTGGATTTTCATCCACGTTCACCTTCACAAATTTAGCTTTTCCACTTAAATCTTCTGAAAGTTCGTTAATTACAGGTCCTAACATTTTACAAGGTCCGCACCATACAGCCCAGAAATCTACTATTACCGTTCCTTTACTAATCTCTTGACTAAAACTAGCGTCATTAATTTCATTAACCATAATTTTCCTCCTTAGATATACCCCATATAGGTATTGTATTTATTTTAATTGTATTATTAAATAGATAATTAGTCAATAACCTCAAATTGCATAGATGATTACATTCTAATTAATATTAATTTCACAACTGAATAAATTATATATTAATAGTCTATGTTAAATATATAATATTATAATATATAAGTTTTAAAATTTCTTCTCAAATATCAATTACTTTAGTTGTTGATTAAAATCTTATTTTATTTCTTTTTCTGAAGAATTTTTAGCTTTAACATCATAAATATTAATAAAATCATCCACATATATTTTAAAGTTAAGCTCAATTAAATTGCATGCAATCTGTTTGTATATACAATTTAACATATAAAAATATAAGTGTCAATAGCAAAACTGAGATTTATAAACTAAGCTTTTGTTAGAAATATACCACTTTACACTCTGATTTATGTGTTATAAATTACCTTCTCGTGTAAAGTGGCCTATTTAATTATTGCTATTAATTATAGATTGTATGTTTGAATTGTTATAAATTGATTTGGGATAATTATCTACTAGTTTAGTAGCATATCTTTTCGCTACTTCATCATTTTTATCTCGGCTCATAATTGCCATCTGATATAATACAGTCTCTTCATAGTCACCTTTACTATAGCTAGTATCATACACACCATAATATTTTAATGCATTGTTATAATCATTTAGCTCTTGATAACTATTAGCCATAAAATATATTATATGAGGTAATAGATAACTGCTAGTACCATATTCATATGCTTTTAAATACTCTATCACAGAGTTATTATAATCTTTATTGCTATAAAATGCAGTTCCGCTCTTATAAAAATAGGTAGCTCCATCACTAGTCAAAAGATTTATTCCCTGAGTTACTAAAGTTTTATCACTAGGTTCTAATTTTTGATCTTTCCACTTCTCACAATAATCATATAATTTTTCAAAATCTTTATTAACTAGAACATTTTTAAAATCTACTCCTGGAAATTGAACCTGAACTGCTTTATTATCTGATTTTTTATTTATCTTAGGTTTAGTGATTTTAGCACTAGCTTTATTTATTTGGCTACTTCTTGTAACTTTTAAATCATTTTTTGTGTTTTTTATTGGTTTGAAAATAAATATTAATAAGATAGCGACACAAATTACTCCAAAAACACAAATTACTTTGCCATATGCTTTTTTGCCTTTTATTACTCCATATTTTATTAAATTTTTCCTATTATCTATTGCAATTTCATTCTTCACATCAATGCTTAATACTTTTTCAACACACTCTATAGCAATATCAAATTCACCAGTTTTCATGTAACAAATACTTAAATAATTATTCACATTAATGCTATTGAAATCACTATCTGCACATGTTATTAATAATTTTAGTGCTTCATTTATCTTTACTTCCTGAATTAAACCTATTGCTTTAACATAAAGTTCAAGCCTTTTTTCATCATTTTCTATTCCCTCTAAATATTTTTTTGCAACACTATCATTGTTTTCTCTCTCACTTAATCTCCACAATGCCTTTGCACCAGAAATGTCTCCTTTTAGATAATATAATATGCCCTTTAGATCTAAAGATGCTTTATTTTTTATATCATAGGAAATGCTTTTCTCACAAAATTCTATCGCAGTTTCAATATATCCATTTTGGTAACACTCTATTGCCTTGTTGTAGTACCTTCTAGTTTTATCCATAATTTAATCACCTTTGTAATGTATTGATTTTTAACCTATTTACCCGTTCATGCATATTATTGTTACACATATACTCTATTATCAAACATTTTGCTCTTAACTACAAGTAAAATAGGGATGTGAGTGGATTTATTTAAATAAATCTACTTACATCCCCAAAATATTAATTAATTTTTGAAATTAATCTTTAAAACTAGTTTTTCATAATATATTTTTTAGCATTTAATATAGAAGAAGCACTCATTGAAAATTCATCTAAACCATATTCTACAAGAGTTGGAATGAATTTTTCATCTCCTGCCATTTCTCCACACATTCCGCACCATTTTCCTTCTTTATGAGCTGCCTCTATAGTCATTTTTATAAGTCTTAAAACAGCTGGGTGCATTGGATTGTATAAATATGAAACTTGTTCATTCATTCTATCTGCTGCAAGTGTATATTGTATTAAATCGTTAGTTCCTATACTAAAGAAATCAACATATTTTGCAAGTTCATCTGCCATTATAGCAGCTGCTGGTATTTCTACCATTATTCCTGTTTCAAGGTTTTCATTATATGACTTTCCTTCAGCTTTAAGTTCTCCCATACATTCTTTTAAAATCTCTTTTGCTTCTAAAAATTCTCCCAGTGAAGAAATCATAGGAAACATGATCTTAAGGTTACCATAAGAAGAAGCTCTAAGTAATGCTCTTAATTGAACCTTGAATATATCTTTTCTGCCTAAACACAATCTAATTGCTCTAAATCCAAGGAATGGATTCATTTCTTCTGGTAGTGGAAGATACGTAAGTTTTTTATCTCCACCAATGTCTAGTGTTCTTATAACAACCGTTTTGTCTCCCATTTTTTCAGTTACATGTTTATAAGCTTCAAATTGTTCATCTTCAGTTGGCATTGAATCTCTATCCATGTATAAGAACTCTGTTCTGAATAAGCCGACTCCATCTCCACCATTAGCAATAACAGTCTCTACATCTTTAGCTTTACCAATGTTACCACAAACCTCTACTCTTTTTCCTGCTTTAGTTACAGTTTTATGATCTATTAATTTTTTTAGTTCTTCTTTTTCTTCTTCAAACTTTTTCTTCTTTTCACTGTACTCTTTTACTGTAGCTTGATCTGGATTTATTATTGCAATACCTTCTGTTCCATCAACTATAATCAAGTCACCATTTTTCACGCTATCAGTTATACTATTAAGTCCAACAACAGCTGGTATTTCTAAGGTTCTTGCCATTATAGCACTATGTGATGTTCTTCCGCCTATATTTGTTAAGAAACCTATTACCTTACTTTTATCAAGTTGCGCTGTATCTGAAGGTGTTAAATCGTGAGATACAATTACAGTGTTTTTCTCTATGCTATCCATTCCTCCATCAGCATTTCCTGAAAGATTATCAAGGATTCTTTTTCCTACATCCTTTACATCTGCGCCTCTCTCTTTCATATAAGCATCTTCCATTGCTTCAAATATTGCAGCATAGGTGTCTATAACATCTGAAACAGCCTTTTCCGAATTAATTGAATCTGTAGCAATCCCTGTTTCCATTGCACCAGTAAATTCAGGGTCATCCAAAAGCATTATATGACTTTCAAAAACAGATGCCTTGTCTGCGCCTATTTCTTTTTCAGCTTTTTCTTTTATTGCTTTAAGTTGTGTTCTTGAAGCCTCAATTGCAACATTTAATCTTTCTTTTTCGGCAACTATATCATCTATTTTTTTTTCAGTTATTTTAACTTCATTGTCAGTCTTTACAAATACCTTACCAATAGCATATCCTTTTGAAGCAGCAATTCCTTTTTTCATCATTATTCCTCCTAATAAACTAACTTATGTTCCTTATTAATAATAAGCAATAATCATGCCAACTTTATTATTACCTTTAAAACCCTTTAAAATGTTAGTTTCTTTATTTTGCAGGTTAATTATACATAACAATTATTGATAAAAATTATCAACTTAGTTAAATATTTTTTTATAAATCACTAGATTTCTTTGATAATACGGTGTATTATTAGGTTGGTTAATATTATCAACTCAATAGTGACAAGCTGATACTTTTTATCAACTTTCGCCATTTTATTAGTATTTTCTTTTTTTTACATTAATATATTTTATAAGGAGAAAATCATGTTTAAAAATTCCATTATTGTGAATTGTGAAAATGGTATCCATACTAGAATAGCAGCTATGATAGTCCATAAATCTTCTCAACTTAAAAACAAGTATAATATAAATCTGTATATAAAAAAGATTGACGCTGGGGAACCAATGGCAGTGAGCATGCTGGCTCTCGTATCACAAAAGATACAAAGGGGAGAGCTAATTGAGGTTTCTTGTAAAGAGGATACCTTTGATGGTCAAAACGCCGTTCTTTCTCTATGTACATTTATAAATAGTGGTCTTGAAGAAAATAGGGCTCCTAGTTCTAATTTAGATAAAATTATAGAGCAAAATACTATTGCTAATGAGCAGATTCTTGGAAGTATCCCCATGGGAATAATCGTCATAGACGCGAATTCATATATCACTTCTATAAACCCCTATGCACTTAATATTATAGAAAAAAATAATGATGAAGTCCTTGGAAGATCTGTTTCAGATATTATTCCAACTTCAGAGCTCCCTGCAGTGATTTCTACAGCAGAAAAACAAATTGGTAAAATGCAACACATTAATAATAGGGTAGTGCTTGCAAATAGATCCCCTATTATTTCTGGCGGTGAAATTATAGGAGCAATTGCAGTTTTTCAAGATGTATCTGAACTAATTGGAATGAAGGAGCTTAATGGGAAATTCAAAAAAATACTTGAAACTTCTCATGATTTAATTTGTTTTGTTGATGAAAACAGAAAAATCAGCTATGTTAATCCTTCATATGAAAGAAATTTTGACCTAAAATCTTCTGAAATTTTAGGAAAAGATCTAAAGGATATTTCTCCATCTGGCTATAGAATGGATGTTTTTAATTCTAAGAAATCAATAGAAAATATTCTCTACAGCAAAAATGATGTTGATATAATTTCCACCGTAGAGCCAATTTTCGTTGACAATTATTTTAGAGGTGTCATTTCTATTTCAAAGACAGTTAATGAAATAAAGGACATAGCAAGTAAACTTGAAAAGTCTGAGGAGGAATTAAGTTATTACAAATCAGAACTTATAAGACACACAAAATTAAGCGGTAGTTTTTCCAATATAATAGGTAGTTCTAGAACACTAAAGGATGCACTAATCATTGCTGAAAAAGCCTCTGTTACAACTTCAACAGTTTTAATAAGAGGTGAAAGTGGGACAGGCAAAGAGCTGGTTGCTAAAGCTATTCATAATAGTAGTCTAAGAAAAGATAAGCCTCTTGTGAGAATTAATTGTGCTGGAATTCCGGAAAATCTATTTGAAAGTGAGCTTTTTGGATATGAAAAAGGTGCGTTTACAGGTGCCATAAAAAGTAAACCTGGTAAATTCAATATAGCAAATGGCGGTACAATTTTTCTTGATGAGATAGGGGACATGCCAAAGGCTATGCAGGTGAAACTTTTACGAGTAATTCAAGAGAGAGAATTTGAAAGTGTAGGTGGTATATTAACCCAAAAGGTTGATGTACGGATAATAGCTGCTACAAATAGAAACTTGGAAGAAATGATTGAAACAGGCGATTTTAGAGAAGATTTATATTATAGACTTAATGTAATTACAATTCCCTTGCCACCACTTCGAAAAAGAAAAGAAGACATAAATGTACTTGTGGAGTATTTTATAAACAAGCTCAGCCAAAAACTTAATAAATCCGTAACCTCTATTGATAGTGATTGCCAACAATATTTAGAATCATATCACTTTCCAGGCAATATTCGCGAATTAGAAAATATAATAGAACGTGCCATTAACATGTGCGACACAAACATGATAACTGTTAATGATTTACCTATGTATATTACCAATATTAAACCAATCTCAAGTGGTCTGATTAATTTTAGAGAAACTGATGAACTTAAAAAGCTTGAGGATTATGAAAAAGAGATAATAACTTTGGCTATGAAAAAATATAAGACCTATAACAAGGCAGGCAAAGCCCTCGGCATAACTCATAGGACAGTTGGACTTAAATGCAAGAAATATGGTATTCTCAAAGAATAGTAACTAGTTTAAGTTTTTGGGTAATGCAAAACAGTCAACCAAATATAATAATATTGGGTTGACTGTTTTTTATATTGTTTATTCCTTAACTTATATCTTGTCACTTATAAGTTGTTATTCAGCTGATAAGTCTTTCTTAACTATTGAAAGTATAACACCAGTAATTATTGTTCCAACTACCATTGCTACCAAGTATAGTGCTAAGTTTGAAACAACGTTTGGTATTGCAACTACCCATAGCCCACCGTGAGGAACTGCAAGTCTAACACCAAACATCATTGATAATGCACCTGCAACTCCAGCACCTGCCATACATGCAGGTATAACTCTTAGTGGATCTCCTGCTGCAAATGGTATAGCGCCTTCTGTTATAAATGATGCGCCAAGTGCCCATGCTGCTTTTCCAGCTTCTCTTTCTGGCTCTGTAAATTTCTTCTTAGCTAATACTGTTGAAGCTAAAGCTATTCCAAGTGGTGGAATCATACCTGCTACCATAACTGCTGCCATTATGGATGATCCGCCTGCTACTATTGTACCTGTTCCGAAAATGTATGCTGCTTTGTTAACTGGACCACCCATGTCAAATGCCATCATTAATCCAAGAATTAAACCAAGTAATGCTGCGTTTGTACCTTGTAAACTTTTTAACCAGCTTAGCAGACCTGTGTTTATCGCTACTAGCGGGCCACCAAAGACGAACATATATAATAATCCTATTATTGCTGATGAAAGTACTGGTATAATCAAAACTGGCATTAAACCTTCTAATGTTTTTGGAAGCTTAATAAACTTCTTTATGCCTAAAACTATATAACCTGCTGCAAAACCAAATAGTAAAGCACCTAAGAATCCACTAGTACCAGTTGCCAGTGGATGAGCTAAGAATTGTCCACTAGCAATAGCTCCACTTGATAAAGCTCCACCTATGAAACCTGCAACTAAACCTGGTCTATCAGCAATTGAGTAAGCTATATATCCTGATAGTATTGGAAGCATAAGTGCAAATGCACCTTTACCTGTAACAAATAATGCTTCTGCAAAAGTTCCTGGACAGTCAAAAACATAAATTCCACCTAAAGCGAAACCTAAAGCTATAAGTAATCCACCTGCTGCAACAAATGGTATCATGAAAGATACGCCTGTCATTAAATGTTTGTATATACCTGTTCTTTCTTTCTTTTTTACCACAGGCATGCTAGAATCTGATTTAGGTTCTGCCTTTTCTTGTAATGCTTTTTCTATAAGTCCTTTTGAATCTTTTATTGCATCCTTAACTGGCACTTCTAAAAGCGGTTTACCTGCAAATCTAGCTTTATCTACGTTTGTATCTGCTGCAATTATTACTGCATCAGCTGCTGCTACGTCCTCATCAGTAAGTATATTTTCAGCACCCACTGAACCTTGAGTTTCAACTTTAATTTCATACCCCATCTCTTTAGCTGCCATTTGTAATGCTTCTGCTGCCATATAAGTGTGTGCTATGCCTGTAGGACATGATGTTACAGCTACTAGTTTTTTCATTTATTACTCCCCCCTTATTTTATACTCATTTATATAGAATAGTGTTTTTATACACTAGTTCTTTAATTATTAATTTCTAGTCAAATGCCTTTATAAAATCCGCAAAATTCTTGGCACTATAAATGCCTTCTCTAGTTTCTGTATGCATTAATTTTCTAGATATTTCGCTTAATGCTCTTAGATGTACATCACTTGATTCCTCTGGAACTGCTATGAGAAAAAATAAGTGTGCTGGTTTTTCATCCATTGATTGATAATCTATACCTTGTTTACTTAGACCAAATACAATTGAAGCCTCAGTAACAGAATTTGACTTACCATGTGGAATGGCTATTCCCATACCAATTCCTGTTGAAAATTCCTCTTCTCTTGCTAAAACTGCCTTTTTAAAAACATCTTTGTCATTAATCTTTCCATCTTTTACCAAAACCTCTATAAGTTCATTTAGTACTTCATCCTTTGTTTTTGCTTTTAATTCAAAGACGACTCTATTTTCCGAAAACATGTCTTTTACTCCCATTAAAATTCCTCCTTATTTTCTATATTAAATCTCGGTATGAATTCGTTTACTTGATCAAGATTACACGCTTCAGTTCCCTCTAAACATACCGCTGCTGTTCCACTTGCTGCTGCGTACCTCAATGTATCCTCATTACTAAATTTATTTATTTTACTGTATACAAGTGCAGCTACCATTGAGTCACCTGCACCTACAGTACTTTTCACCGGAACTTTTAGACCATTACAATAAAGTGAATTATTTTTAGTTATATACATGGCACCCTTATGCCCCATAGATATAAGCACGCTTCCTACTCCACCATCAATAATTTTTTTTGCCTCTAATATCATTTTTTCTTCAGTATCAATTGTCTTATTAAGTAAAAGCTCCAACTCATGATCATTAGGTTTTATTACATCTGGATTTTCTTTTATACCTTCCTTTAGAAGCTCTCCATCTGCATCTAAAATTACAAATGCTCCTTTTCCCTTTGCTATTTTAATAAGTTTTCTATATATATCTTTTTCAATAGATGGACCAACACCTCCTGATAAAACAACTATGTCATCATCCTGGCAAAGACTTTTAAATTTAATTAGGAATTCATCCATTTCTATTTCGCTTATATTAGGTCCTGGCTCGTTTACGTCTGTAAAAGTTCCATTTAACTGATCCACTATCTTTGTATTTGTTCTAGTCTCTTGGCTAATATTTATAAAGGAATTTTTTATTTCTCTTTTTCTAAGTTCTAGTTCAAATCCATTTTTCAGTATTCCCCCAAGAAAACCTGTGCAAATAGATTCAACACCAAAATTTTTAAGTACTTTTGATACATTGATTCCTTTTCCTCCAATGTCATATCTTAACCCAATTACTCTATTGACATCCCCTATGGTGAAATTATCAATGGTTAATGTCTTATCCATTGCTGGATTCAATGTTACAGTTATAACCATACTCGTCACCCCATTTAGCAAATTTCAATTTTTACTCCTTGATTATTGTAGCTGTCAATTAAGTCCTGTGAAATATCTCCACTTGTTATAATTGAATATACATGAGTTATAGGACATATTACCGAAAAACAGATATTATCAAATTTAGAACTATCAGCTACTATTATTGGTTTTAACGCTGAATTTATCATAGCCTTTTTAACTTGTGCTTCAACTAAATTTGGAGTTGTTATTCCATCAATAAGTGATATTCCATTTGCTCCTATAAACGCTTTATCTACTCTAAAGTTTTTAAGCATTTCTTCACAAATATAACCTACCATTGCTCGAGTGTTAATTCTAAGCGTACCACCTGTGAGAATTAATTCCACGTTATTTCTATTTGAAAGTTCTACTGCAATATCTATAGAATTTGTTACCACAGTTATGTTCTCAGCTTTTATATTTCTTGCAATTTCCAATGTGGTTGTACCTGAGTCTAAAATAATTGTGTCCCCATCTTTGACAAGTCCAGCAGCAAAACTTGCAATTGCAAATTTTTCCTCATGCCTTTCATCCTTTTTTTCCATAAAACTAGGTTCGAAATTTGTAATCTCTGCTTTTACTGCTCCACCATGTGTCCTAGTTAATAATTTTTTACTTTCCATTTCTTGAAGATCTCTTCTTACCGTAGCTTCTGAAATATTAAAATGATCTGATAATTCATTTACCTTTATACTTCCCACTTTTTCTAGAATTAAACTTATTTCCATTTGTCTCTCTTCAGCAAACATTTTCATCACTCTTATCCATTTATTTTTGTTTCTTTGTGTTTCTTTAATTTTATTGTAAACATTTACACTAATATTGTCAACACTTTTTTGTTTATTTCTTTTCATTTGTTAAATATTTTTATTAATTGTTTCACTTACAGTCATTATCAATCATTTATTCATGATTAAACGATCATTTGTTTTGGTTTATTAAGCCATTTACATCCAACTTAGCCATAATTGTTTATTTTTTTCTGAATCACAAATATAATGGCTACTACTTTGATTAAATATCATGAGTAGTAGCCATTACTTAAATTAAATTTGCATATAAGTTCGTAAATAATCATTATCAAACATTATATTGTATTTTTTACATTTACAGTTTAATATACTAATTGCTTAAAAGCATCACTATTTTTTACATTAGCGAAGTCTTCTTCATTTTTAGCCTCATCTTTTATATTAGCTTGCATACTAATTGCCACTTTTAAATATTTAACAGAATTATCTACATCACCTTTTCTGCCATAGATACAGGCTTTTCCATAATAACTCCATACAAAATTTTCTACCTGTAAGGCTTTATCATACCAAATTAAGGCCTCATCGTATTTACCAAAGCGCTCCAAGGTCAATGCTCGATTAAATCTAGCATATCCATAATTGGGGTCAATTTGCAGCGATCTATCTATCTCAGCTAACCCTTGATTAAAATTTGCAATATCAAGTTTAGAGTAACATATTGCTATTCCCTTTACGGCGTGTGCCCTAGCGTTATTATCATCAAGTTGCAAAGCTTGATTTTCCTCATCAATTGAAACCGCATAGTTTTTAGCACCAAAATCCTCATATCCTTTTTCAGTAAAACTATCAATTTGCTTTTGCTTTTCATTCTGAGCATCCTTTACTTTGTTATCATCCTTGTTGTTTTTAGGATTTATAGCTGTTATTTTTTCATTTTTATTTTGTTTAGTAGTTGCTTTTTCATTATTTATTAGTCGATTACCTATGGCAGTATAGATTAACATACTGATTCCTATAACACAAAATATGCTTAATATTATTATTCTAATTTTAAATGATAACTTATTATGCATTTTTTCCTCCATTAAATTTCATACATTTATAATTATGTATCCGTTATTTTTAATACAAGCCTTACACCACATTACGATTTAGTATTCTTTCCCATAATGGCTCTTTGTATATTTTATATATATATTTGTTATACAGGTTGATAATTCAGATTGATTATGCTTTTTTTTGCTTTTACATATCGAATCTTTTTCCCCGCATATAATACATTTTTTATCACCATACTTTATATCTTTACTAGCCACAAGATTTCCATTAGCATCGTATACCTCTAAATCTACAATTCCGCCTAGAATATGCTTATGCTCTATTTGACTACAGATTTCTTTAACCTTATATCCATCTAGATCCAACAAGATAGTTATAACTGGTCCTTCAAAAGTAATTCTAAATATCTTCATGAACATACTTTCTTTGACCATGTCATTAAAAACACGTTCTATACAAGTTATAATATTTTTTGTAATAGTATTATTTTTATCATTTACTGGATAGCCTATACCTATTGATAGAAGAGTCTTGTTATATCTTTCAATTAAATGGTTTTGAAAAATATTTTGTTGTTGTTTATAAAAAATATTTTTTTCAATGTCTTTTTCCATTTATTACGGAGATATTCTATTAAATCCCCATTTGCTCCTCTCTTTATGTTTTTTTATTTGCAAATACTAAACACTTTTTTTGACACACCGATACACTTCTTGTCCTATTTGCAAAAAAGCATGTTAGTTTTATATCTTCACTTATTAATATATTAGTCACATTTCCCAGGAAATATGACTAATATATATCTTATCATTTATAATAATACATTTTAATTGACTTGCATAGAGATTCTGCTATTTTATTCTGATATTTATCGTTGTTCAATTTTTGTTCTTCTCTTTCATTTGACAAGAAACCGCACTCCACTATTACAGATGGAATACTATTTTTACAACGTAATATTTTATATAAATCTAATGCTGGCTTTTCAACTCTCTCGCTGTCATCATTTAAATCACTTATCAATCCTTTTTGCAATATATGTGCTAAATCCATGCTATTTTTACTATCAGAATACCACACTTGTGGTCCATAATATTTTTTTTGTGGAAACATATTCATGTGTATACTTATAAACATATCACATTTACTATCCTCCTTCATTTTACACCTATTATTCAAATCTTCTAGTTTTTTCTTTCTTATTTTTCCAGAGTCACTATACAACCCTTGGTCTTTTTCCCTTGTCATTTTTACTTTAAAACCTTCATTCTTTAATAACTGCCTAAGTTTTAATCCTATATTTAAATTTAAATTTTTTTCCACAGTTCCATTTTTCGATTCTGCTCCACCATCTATTCCACCATGCCCTGGATCTATTAATATCAATTTTTCATTTTTGTCTATGGATTGTTTATTTACATCAGCCTTTACCACATCATTTTCAAACATTATACTTGTAAACATAATTACCATGATAACAATTATAAATTTGTTTTTCATTGTTTTCACCCCTTTTTCCTATATTTCATGATCATGATATTATTATGCTCTATATATTTTTGATTATGAATAATAAAAAACGCCATCTCATCAATTTATTGATGGTAGCGTTTTTGCTTAACGTATATCTTATATTTTTATGTAAATTACCAAATTAATTTCAAAATTAATGATAGAATACTAGCCATTAAAACACAAGCTGGAATTGTTATTACCCATGCCCATATTATACTTTTAGCAATAATCCATCTTACTGATGAAAACCTCTGTGATGCCGCAACTCCCATTATTGATGTTGATATTATCTGAGTTGTACTTACAGGGGCATTCATCATAGTAGCCGAAAATATTACTACTGCTGCACCAGTTTCTGCTGCAAAACCATTAACCGGGGCAAGCCTGGCCATATTCATACCCATAGTTTTTATTATTTTATATCCACCGAAGGATGTTCCAAGTGCCATTGCAAGCGCACAAGAAAGTGTAACCCAAATTGGCACGGCAAATTTGGTTAAAAACCCAGCACTCACTAATGACATAGTAATGACTCCCATAGATTTTTGTGCATCATTCCCTCCATGGTTTAATGCCATAAACATAGCCGAAACAATCTGAGCCTTTGAAAAAAACTTTGTGACTGAAGATGGTCTTGATTTCCTAAGTATCCATTTTAACGCTATCATAAACATATATCCGAAAAAGAAACCTAGTATTGGTGATAAAAATAATGGTATTATAATTTTCTGAAAAAAGGCCAACCAATCAACAACTGTAACTGAACTTTGGTATACTATAGCAGCTCCCACAAGACTCCCTATTAAAGCATGAGATGAACTACTAGGAATTCCAAAATACCAAGTTACTAAATCCCAAATTATTGCACTTATGATTGCAACAATTATAACTGATGGAGCAATTAGAGATGGATTTATTATACCCTCTCCAATAGTTTTTGCGACTTTTTCATTCATAAAAGCACCTAATAAATTCATTGCCGCAGACATTAATACCGCTGATTTCATACTAAGTACTCTTGTGGACACTGATGTTGCTATTGCATTAGCACTATCATGAAATCCATTTATAAAATCAAATACAAGTGCAAGAACTACAATTAATGCAGTCAAGTAAATTATCGAACTAGGCATTCTTCATAGCAACTCCTTCGATAATATTCGCTACTGACTCACAGGCATCAATTGTATTTTCTACATATTGATATATTTCACGCCACTTGATTACATCAAGTACAGGTATGTCCTCCACAAAGAGTTGCCTAACTGCTTTTCTGAAGATTAGGTCACCTTCTTCTTCAATTTTATTAATTTCAATAATAAGCTCAGTAAGCTTGTTATTATTTTGCATATGCTTAAATTGTTCCATTAGCTTTATTACATTTTCACAACATCTTACAACCAAATCAGCTAACTCAATTACCTTTGGATTTATTGATGTAACATTAAACATTACAAATCTGCTTGCACTTGCTTCAATAAAATCTACTATATCATCCATTTTTTTTGAGATTGAATAAATATCTTCCCTATCAAAAGGCGTTATAAATGTTTTGTTAAGTTCATTTAATATGTTATGTTGCTGATTGTCACATAAGCGTTCAAAATCTTTAATTTTTGCAAGTTTTTCTTCCATGCATGTAGTGTCCTTTACATATTCCTGAAATAACAAGGCTGTTTCGTAAATTGTATGAGCGTTTTCTATAAATAAATCAAAAAATTTATCATCCCGTGGCGATAAACTGAACATATTGATCCTCCTATATTGAAACAAATTTTACCAACAAAAATCATAACACAAATTGATATTATTTTACTTTAATATACATATTTAATGAATTTTATACTATTCATTGCAAGAAAAAAAGAGAGGACTCTTCCCCTCTTTTGTACAATTATCTCTTTGAGAATTGTGGAGCTTTTCTTGCCTTTTTCAAACCATATTTCTTTCTTTCTTTCATTCTTGAATCTCTTGTTAAGAAACCAGCTTTTTTAAGTTCGCCTCTTAATGTTTCATCAGCTTTTAATAAAGCTCTTGATATTCCGTGTCTGATAGCACCAGCTTGACCTGTGAACCCACCACCATTAACATTTACTAAAACGTCAAATTTATCTTTTGTTCCAGTTAGAACTAATGGTTGATTAACAATCATTCTTAATGTTTCTAATCCAAAATATTCTTCTTGATCTCTTTTATTTATTGTAACCTTACCTTCTCCTGGTACTAATCTAACTCTAGCTATTGCTTTCTTTCTTCTACCTGTCGCTATATACTGTACTTTAGCCATTTTACTTCCTCCTTTCAATTATGATCTTAGTATTTTAATTGTAATACTTCTGGTTTTTGAGCTTCATTACCATGCTCAGCGCCACTGTATATTTTCAATTTTTTAAGTGTTTCTCTACCTAATACTCCGATAGGAAGCATTCTTCTTACAGCTTCATGAAATACGAATTCTGGCTTTCTAACCAACGCATCTCTATAAGACATTTCTTTTAATCCACCTGGATAAAATGAATGATGTCTTAACATTTTCTGATCTAATTTTTTGCCTGTTAATACTACCTTTTCAGCATTAATAACAATAACAAAATCACCTGTGTCTACGTGTGGTGTAAATGTTGGTTTATTCTTTCCTCTTAGTATAGCAGCAATCTGACTTGCAGCTCTACCTAAAGTCAATCCGTCAAGATCAACGATGTACCATTTTCTTTCAATTTCCTGCGGTTTAGCAATATATGATTTCATATTTTTCCTCCCTGAACTTTACACAAATTACGTCCTATGTCAAAGACCCGGGGCTAGTGGATCTTTCAAATCAACGTTATACAAACACATTAAGTATAATACAATCTCCCACGTGTGTCAACAAATTTCAACTAATAATATACTTTCTCTAAACATAACCCATTTGCTGGTAAACAAGGTCCTGCCATATTTCTATCTTTAGATAAAATTATGTCTTTCACACTTTGGGATTCAATTTTTCCAAGCCCCACTTGTATTATAGTACCCATAATAATTCTTACCATATTATACAAAAATCCATTACCTGTTATATAAAAAATCAAATAATCATTTTTAATTGCTATTTCAAAATTAGATATTGTTCTTATATCAGTTTTAGCACTTCCACCAGTGCTCTTAAACGCAGAAAAATCATGCGTTCCTATGATAAGAGGCATTGCCTCTTTTATGGCATCAATATCTAATTTTTTCCTGTAGTAAAAGGAATAATTCCTTCCAATAGCTGACCTTTGAGGTCTGTTAAGGACAGTATAACTATATGTTTTTCCCTTACTACAATATCTTGAATGAAAATTCATAGCAACTTCCTTTGATTCTTGAATAACTATGTCATTAGGTAATCTTCCGTTTAATACATCTTTAAACTTTTCGCTTGGAATGTTACTGGATGTAAAAAAGTTTCCAACAAATCCTCTAGCATGAACTCCAGCATCAGTTCTACTTGAGCCTAAAATATTAATTTTTTCTCCAGTTACAGAATACAATACTTTTTCTATTACTTCTTGAATAGTTAAAGCATTCTTCTGCTTTTGCCATCCTGAGTAAAGTGTTCCATCATATTCTATGACAAGCTTCACATTTTTCATGCTTTCACATCCTAAAATGCTAATTTAAATATACCTTATAGCAACTGAAACTACAATAAGTAGTATTGTTACTGCTGTAGCAATTCCGTCTCTATATTCAAGTTTTAATACCTTCATTCTTGTTCTAGAGTCCCCACCCCTATAACATCTTGCTTCCATTGCCATAGCAAGCTCATCAGCTCTCCTAAATGAACTTATAAAAAGTGGAACCAAAACTGGTATAAGGCTTTTTGCTCTTTGAAACAAATTACCAGATTCAAAGTCTGCGCCTCTTGCCATTTGTGCTTTCATAATTTTATCTGTTTCATCTATTAGTGTTGGGATAAATCTAAGTGCAATAGTCATCATCATTGCTAATTCATGAGCTGGAACACCTATCTTCTTAAGTGGGTTCATTAGCTTCTCAAGCCCATCAGTTAACTCTATTGGTGATGTTGTAAGTGTTAATAATGATGTACCTATTATTAGGAAAACGAGCCTTAGCATCATGAAACCAGCTAAATTAAGACCCTCTCTGTAAATTGTTATAAATCCATATTTAAAAACCAAATTGTCTCCTGGTGTCATTAAAACATTCATTAGTGCAGTAATTATAAGTAGTATGAATATTGGTTTAAGACCATTATAAATATATCTCAATTGAATTTTAGAGGTTATAATTATAGCTGCTGTAAATGCTATTACAAATATATATCCAACATAGTGATTTATTAAGAACAAATCTATTATGTATAATAAAGATAATATTATTTTCACCCTAGGATCCAATTTATGCACAAATGAATCTCCTGGAATGTATTGTCCAATAGTTATATCCTTAAGCATCTTTAACGCCCCTTAAACAATTTAAAATTTCATTTTTAGCCTGGTCTACAGTGAAAATATCCTCTGAAATATCGAAGCCTTTTTTCCTAAGCTCTCTAGCTAAATATGTGATCTGTGGTACTGCAAGCCCTATGCTCTCAAGTGTATCTATTTCCCTAAATATACGCTTAGGACTTCCATCAAGAATACATTTTGCATTATTCATAACCAAAATTCTACCTGCAACCTTTGCAACATCTTCCATGCTATGTGACACCAGTATTATTGTCATATTATATTCTTTTTGGAACATTACAATTTGATTTAAAATATCATCCCTACCTTTTGGATCTAGACCTGCTGTTGGCTCATCCAGTATAAGAACTTTAGGTTCCATTGCAACAACCCCGGCAATAGCAACTCTTCGCTTTTGTCCTCCGCTAATCTCAAATGGAGATTTTTTACCAAAGGTTTCATAATCAAGACCTACCATTTCCATTGCCCTTTTTACTCTTACTTTAATTTCTTCTTTATCTAGCTTTAAATTAGTTGGACCATAAGCAATGTCCTTTTCAACTGTTTCTTCAAATATTTGATATTCTGGATATTGAAATACGAGACCTACTTTTTTTCTTATATCCGCCAGTTTTGAAGTTTTTAAAGTAATATCTGTTCCATCAATTATAATCTTTCCTGTGGTAGGCTTTAAAAGCCCATTTATATGCTGAATTAGAGTTGATTTTCCTGAACCGGTATGTCCAATCAATGCTACAAATTCACCATCTTGTATATCAATATTTATATTATCTAAAGCTTTTTTTTCAAAAGGTGTCCCTGGCATATATATATGAGTTAAATTTTCTATTTTAATTGGCATAATTCATTCACCATCTCATCTATAGATAAAATATCATCCTTAACATCTATACCTTCTTTTCTTAATTCATATGCAAGTTCTGTCATTTGAGGTACATCAAGCCCTATTTTTTTCATTGTCTCTACCTCTTTAAACACTTTTCTTGGAGATCCTTCTATTATTATCTTTCCATTATCTATAACCATTATTCTATCAGCATCTATTGCTTCTTCCATATAATGTGTTATAAGAACAATGGTTATTTTTGCGTTTTCATTTAAGTCTTTTATTGTTTTTATAATTTCTTTTCTTCCTGATGGGTCAAGCATAGCTGTAGATTCATCAAAAATTATACACTGCGGCTTCATTGCTAAAGTTCCTGCTATTGCAACTCTTTGCTTTTGACCACCAGACAATAAATGAGGAGCATGCTTTCTATATTTGTACATACCTACTCTTTTCAATGCTTCATCAACTCTTGTTCTTATTTCCTTTGGTTCTACTCCAAGGTTTTCAGGCCCAAAAGCTACATCTTCTTCAACAATGGTGGCTACTAGTTGGTTATCTGGATTTTGAAATACCATGCCAGCTTTATTTCTTACATTCCAAATATTTTTTTCGTCAGAAGTGTCTAACCCATCTACTATAACTTTACCACTAAATGGAACCATAAGTGCATTGATATGTTTTGCAAGTGTTGACTTACCTGAGCCATTTCTACCTAATATTACTATGAATTCGCCCTTTTTTATATCAATACTTATATTATCCAGAGCTAAACTAAATGTATTTTCTTCAGCATTTTCGTACTTATAAGTCACATTTCTGCACTCAACCATGTTATTTTCCATAATAACACCTCGACCATTAATAAAATAGGGACTAAGTCAGTCTTCAACTTAATCCCCTTTTAAGTTATACTAGTTCAAGTATAACTAATTCAGCTGCGTCGCCTCTTCTTGGACCTACTCTCATGATTCTAGTATATCCACCGTTTCTTTCAGCGTATTTAGTTGCTAATGTATCAAACACTTCTGTTACTACTGATTCTTCTGTTATAAATGCAAGTGCTTGTCTTCTAGCGTGTAAATCTCCTCTTTTTCCAAGAGTAATCATCTTTTCTGCCAGACTTCTTGTTTCTTTAGCTCTTGTAACAGTAGTTTGTATCTTACCATATTTCAAGAAACTAGTAACAAGATTTCTAAGCATTGCTCTTCTTTGGTCAGTTGGACGACCAAGCTTACGATCCTTTGCCATTTATGCTCCTCCTCACTATGAATTTAGCATCCCAAATGATTGGTTAAATCATTTGGTATGCTTAATTTTATTTTATATGATTTATTCTTCAATCTGCTTTAATGATAACTCTAAAGCTTCAAGTTTTTGTTCAACTTCTTCAAGTGATTTTTTTCCTAGGTTTCTAACTTTCATCATATCGTCCATTGATCTTTCTGTCAATTCTTGCACTGAATTTATTCCCGCTCTCTTCAAGCAGTTATAACTTCTAACTGAAAGATCTAATTCTTCAATAGTCATTTCAAGTACTTTTTCCTTCTTATCTTCTTCTTTTTCTACCATGATTTCAACATCATCTGCATGATCAGTCA
Source organism: Clostridium akagii DSM 12554 (assembly GCF_000686725.1). Classification (GTDB taxonomy): domain Bacteria; phylum Bacillota; class Clostridia; order Clostridiales; family Clostridiaceae; genus Clostridium_I; species Clostridium_I akagii. The sequence goes on from NZ_JMLK01000023.1 coordinate 42,526, forward strand.
AAGTCATAAATAGTTTAAAGTGTTCAATAAGAATTTTAGCAGATAAGCTAATAGCTTCTTCTGGTCTAATAGTACCATTTGTCCATACTTCTAATGTTAACTTATCAAAGTCAGTTATTTGACCGACTCTTGTATTTTCAACAGCAAAGTTAACCCTTTTAACTGGAGTATATATTGAATCAACAGATACAGTTCCTATAGGCATGTCATCTCTTTTATTCTTATTCTGAGTAACATAACCTCTTCCTCTGTTAACTTCGATTTCCATATACAATTTTGCATCGCTGTCAAGAGTTGCAATATGTAAATCTTTGTTGATAACTTCAACATCTCCATCTGTTTTAATATCTCCAGCAGTAACGATACCTGAACCTTCAGCATCAATAACAATAGTCTTTGGTCCATCACCATTCATCTTTAATGCTAAACATTTTATGTTAAGAATCATTTCAGTAACGTCTTCTTTAACACCTTTTACAGTTGAAAATTCATGAAGGACACCTTCAACTTTTACTGAATTTGCAGCAACTCCAGGTAGTGATGAAAGGAGAATTCGCCTAAGCGAATTACCTAAAGTAATACCATAACCTCTCTCTAAAGGTTCGATGACAAATTTACCATAAGAGCCATCCTCTGTGGATTCTACGCATTCAATTTTTGGTTTTTCTATTTCTAACATCTATAACCCTCCTTTTTTATAAAATGGCAAACTATTTGAGGGCAACTGATTCTATATCAATTATTTGCTGTATAGCTCAACTATCAATGTTTCATTTACAGGAACATCTATATCTGATCTACTTGGTTCAGCTATAACTTTTCCTTGGAAGTTCTCTACGTCTGCAGTAAGCCAAGCTGGTAAAGTTTTTGGATTCTCAGCAAATGTTTTAAACTTTTCAGTTCCTCTGCTTTTTTCTGATACAGTTATTACATCGTTGACACTAACTTTATATGATGCTATATCAACCTTATGTCCATTTACTAAGAAATGACCGTGGTTCAATAATTGTCTTGCTTGAGCTCTTGAATCACCATAACCTAATTTGTAAATTACATTATCAAGTCTTAATTCTAGAAGTCTAAGTATTTGTTCACCAGTGATACCTTTAACTTTTTCAGCCTTTTCATAATAACCTCTGAATTGACCTTCTAAAATTCCGTATATTCTCTTAGCTTTTTGTTTCTCTCTTAATTGAAGACCATAGTTTGAAATCTTCTTTCTACTTGCTCCGTGTTGTCCTGGTGCATAGCCTCTTCTTGCAAATGCACATTTATCTGTAAAACATCTATCTCCCTTAAGAAACAGTTTCAAACCTTCTCTTCTGCATAATCTGCAGACAGCTCCAGTATATCTTGCCATTAAATTTACACCTCCTGTACTATATAATTAAACTCTTCTTCTCTTTGGTGGTCTACAACCATTGTGTGGTATTGGAGTAACGTCTTTAATAAGTGTAACTTCTAGTCCTGCAGCTTGAAGAGATCTTATTGCAGCTTCTCTACCAGCTCCTGGTCCTTTAACATATACTTCTACACTCTTTAAACCGTGTTCCATTGCTGCTTTAGCAGCTGTTTCTGCTGCCATTTGTGCAGCAAAAGGAGTACTTTTTCTTGATCCTCTGAAGCCGAGACCTCCAGCACTTGACCATGAAAGAGCATTTCCAACAGTGTCAGTTAAAGTTACTATTGAATTGTTAAAGGTTGATTTGATATGTGCACAACCATGTTCAATATTCTTCTTTTCTTTTTTTCTTCTAGTTTTCTTAGCTTTTTGTACTGCCATGTTCAGCCCTCCTCATTACTTTTTCTTTCTTGCCCCTATAGCTCTCTTAGGACCTTTTCTTGTTCTAGCATTGGTTTTAGTTTTTTGTCCTCTAACTGGAAGACCTTTTCTATGTCTTATGCCTCTATAACATCCAATTTCAACTAATCTCTTAATATTAAGTGCGATTTCTCTTTTCAAATCACCCTCAACTTTGAATCCTTTGTTAACATAATCTCTTATAGTGTTAACTTCTTCTTCTGTTAAATCCTTAACTCTTGTGTCAGGATTAACGCCAGTAGCTTTCAACACTTCATGAGATTTTGGTAATCCAATACCAAATATATAAGTTAAACCTATCTCTACCCTTTTTTCCTTTGGTAGATCAACACCTGCTATTCTAGCCATTAAAATTTACACCTCCTAGGTATTAATACTCTACATTTAAAAATTTTATATATAAAATTTTAGGCAATAAAATATTTATTAATATTTTATTGGCAGCCGTCCTAAAACAAAATTTAACAATAACCAAAATATTTTTGTTAATATCAGCCTTGTTTTTGTTTATGCTTAGGATTTTCACAGATAACCATAACTCTGCCTTTTCTCTTAATTACTTTGCATTTTTCACATATAGGCTTAACTGATGGTCTTACTTTCATAGCTAATCCTCCTCATTTTACTTAGCTCTCCAAGTTATTCTTCCTCTACTCAAATCATATGGAGATATTTCAACGGTAACTTTATCTCCTGGTAAAATTCTTATAAAGTTCATTCTTAATTTTCCTGAAATATGAGCTAATATTTTTTGACCACTTTCTAATTGTACTTCAAACATTGCGTTTGGCAAGGATTCAACAACTACTCCTTGCATTTCTATTACATCATCTTTTGACATAAGGTAATCAAGCCTCCTTATTACTGCCTAATGACTGCAGAAACTTTCTTATCTCCGAATTACTAACTGTTTTATTTGACAATACGTCATTAAAAACAATATCAGTAATAATTAAATGTTTCATTTTCTTTCTTTTAGGCTTTTCAACTTTTCTCAAATCACCATCTGAGATATAAACATACTCTTCATTTATTATATCCATAATTATGAATTTCCTATCAATATCTCTACCTGCCTTTGAATATACAACAGTACCCAAGTAATTATTATTCATCCATTCACCCCTGTAAACCAAAAATTAATATTTCTGGTGCATTATTTAAAATAGCCACAGTGTTTTCATAATGAGCAAACAAACTTATATGATAAGTAACAATAGCCCAGTCATTAGATTTAATTCTAATATTATATTTTCATGCATTGTTAATAAGTAACATCTCAAAACTAGGAATCCATAGCATCATCTAAATAATGAACTAGCTCAACCTCTATTATAAACTCGTCAGTCATCAAATGGAGTTAGAAAATAGTTATACTAGATTTAATGAATTCTTTGATTTTTAAAATTATTTATTCTCAACCTTACACCCATGATTCATGAAATCAACTTAAGAATCATTCAATTTTAACCTAGGACACTAATGATTTCCTTAAAAACTATATCTATATCCTTGGTACCATCAACAGTACGTAATACACCAGATGATTTGTAGTACTTAGCTAAAGGTTCTGTTTGCTCATAATATACATCCAATCTCGCCTTAACAGTTTCTTCAACATCATCTTTACGTTGTATTAATGCAGTGCTACATTTATCACATTTGTTTTCAATCTTGGGTGGATTAAATTTAATGTGATAAGTAGTTCCACAAGCTGGGCATACTCTTCTTCCAGTCATTCTGTCTAAAATACTCTCTCTAGGTACTTCTATCAATAAAGCAATATCAATCTTTTTACCCTGAAATGAGTCTAAAGCTTCTGCTTGCTTAACTGTTCTTGGAAAACCATCAAGTAAAAATCCATTTTTACAATCATCTTCAACTAATCTGTTTTTCACAATTTCTATTGTCAATTCGTCTGGAACAAGTAAGCCTTTATCCATATATCCTTTTGCCTCTATACCAAGCTCTGTTCTCTCTGATATATTTTTTCTAAATATATCTCCTGTGGATATATGTGGGATACTATAACTCTTACTAATTTGCTCTGCTTGCGTACCTTTGCCTGCTCCAGGTGGTCCTAACAATACAATTTTCATCAAATCATCTCCAACTATTATTCACTAAGAAATCCTTCGTAACGCCTCATTACTAAATGTGCTTCAATAGCTTTCATAGTTTCAAGAGCAACACCTACAACTATTAACATCCCTGTACCAGTAAAATACATTGCCTGAGATTTTACATACAATTGTAGTATCATTGGTGCTACTGCAATTACTCCAGCAAATGCTCCCCATAATATAGAAACATTACCGAGTACAGTTTCAATGTATCGTGCAGTTGGTTCACCTGGTCTAATACCAGGAACAAATCCAGATGATTTATGCATATTTTCAGCCATTTCATCAGGTTTAAACGTGATCTGCGTATAAAACCAAGTGAAAAATATTATAAATATAAATTCAGCAATCATATAACCAACACTACTATCTTTGAATATACTATATTTTCCATTTAGTATAATGTTGTATGCTGCTGATTTTGGCCAAAACTGCAAAATCATTAAAGGAAATCTCATAACAGCCATTGCAAATATTATTGCAATTATAGCTGATGAATTTATATTCAAAGGAATATGTGATGTCTGTCCTTTTAAACCTTTTGCAGTAGCTTTTCCTGCATACTGTACTGGTATTCTTCTTTCAGCTAAGCAAGCTATAACAACTGCAACAAATAAAGCCACAACTACAACTATTAAAACTATAAGCTGAACTGGATCAATAGTCTGCGCCTGCTGTAAACTTGAAATTTGACCAATAGAAGTTGGTATTCTTGAAATAATATTAACAAACATTATTAATGAAATTCCATTTCCAATACCTTTAACCGTAAGCTGCTCACCAAGCCACATTAAAAATGTTGATGCTGTTGTTAATGTCAACATAATCAAAAGCATATTTAACTTTGAAGTATCTCTAAGAGCTCCCTGAGAGTTGATAATTGAATACATAGCAAATGTCTGAAAAGCTCCTATTAATATTGAACTATATCTTGTGATTTTTTGTATTTTTTTTCTTCCATCTTCTCCTTCTTTTTGCATTGCTTCAAGAGAAGGGATTGCTATTGTTAAAAGCTGTACAATTATAGATGCATTAATGAAAGGAAGTACACCCATAGCAAAAATGCTAAAGTTACTAAATGCTCCACCAGACATTAAATCATAAAACCCACCTATTGATCCAGCCTGTGAAGTTAAATTAATTAACTTAGACGTATCAACTCCAGGTACTGGAATATGAATACCTATTCTATAAATTACAACTAGGACAATAGTCCACAATAGCCTTTTTCTTAAATCTGGTAATTTCCATGCTTTACGTAAGGTTGATAACAAACTATACCACCTCTGCTTTTCCTCCAGCAGCTTCAATCTTATCAGCTGCTACCTTTGAAAATTTATTGACTTTGACAGTAAGTTTTTTTGTAAGATCTCCGTTGCCAAGTATCTTTACGCCATCTTTAACTTTGCTGATAACGCCTCTTTGTAGTAATGTCTCAACTGTAATCACTGAACCATCTTCAAATATGTTCAATCTATCAACATTTATACTAACTATCTGCTTAGCAAATATGTTTGTAAATCCACGTTTAGGTAATCTTCTGTAAAGTGGTGTCTGACCACCTTCAAAACCAGGTCTTACTCCACCTCCTGATCTTGCGTTCTGACCATTTTCACCTCTACCAGCATTTCTACCATTGCCTGAACCAGTACCTCTACCAACTCTTTTAGGAGCTTTTTTAGATCCTGCTGCAGGTTTTAACTCATGAAGTTTCATATTTTGCACCTCCCCTGTTTTATATTAAACTAGTTCTATGTTTAAAAGATATTTAACTTTCTCTATCATACCTCTTATTTGAGGAGAATCTTCTTTTTCAACTTTTTTGCCTATTTTTCTAAGTCCAAGGGCATTAACAGTAGCTATGTGAGTCTTTTTTCTACCTATTAAGCTCTTTGTAAGTGTTATTGAAATCTTAGCCATGCTAACTCCTCCTAACCTGTTATTTCTACAACAGTTTTACCTCTAAGAGCAGCAATATCTTCTGCAGTTCTTAATCTTGATAAACCATTTATTGTAGCATTAACCATATTTCGTGCATTGTTAGAACCTAATGATTTAGCTCTAACGTCTCTGATCCCTGCAAGTTCAAGTACTGCTCTGGCAGGACCTCCTGCTAGAACTCCAGTACCTTCGCTAGCTGGCATAATTAAAACTTTTCCAGTACCGAAGATTCCTTCTACTCTATGAGGGACTGTTCCTTCAACCATTGCAACATTCACAAGGTTCTTCTTAGCATCCTCAATTCCTTTTCTTATTGCTTCAGGTATTTCAACTGATTTACCAGTTCCTACTCCAACGTGTCCGTTTTCGTCTCCAACTACTACTAAACAGCTAAATCTAAAATTTCTTCCACCTTTAACAACCTTTGCAACCCTGTTTATTTGTACAACTTTCTCTTTAAGGTCTAGTGTGCTAGGATCGATTCTCATTTATTTCCCTCCTTTTTTAAAACTGTAATCCAGCTTCTCTTGCGCCTTCAGCAAGTTCTTTAACTCTTCCGTGGTATACATATCCACCTCTGTCAAATACTACATCTTTTATGCCCTTTTCAGCTGCTCGTTTTGCTATAACTTCACCGACAAGTCTTGCCGCTTCTTTATTACTACCTAATTTAACAGTAAAATCCTTATCTTTACTTGACGCAGCGACAAGGGTATTGCCTGCCATATCATCAATGATCTGAACATATATATTCTTCTCACTTCTGAAAACTGCAAGTCTAGGTCTTTCTGCAGTACCAAAAACTTTTTTACGCACTCTTATATGACGTCTTGTTCTTGATTTGCTCCTGTCCTGTTTATTAAACATACAATTTCACTCCTTTCTAAAAGTTACTTACCAGTCTTACCTTCTTTACGTCTAACAACTTCATCACTATATTTAATTCCTTTACCTTTATAAGGTTCAGGCTTTCTCCATTTTCTAATGTCCGCAGCAACAGATCCTACTAATTCTTTATCGATACCTTTAATAATAATCGTGCTTGCATCAGGAGTTACAAAATCTATACCTTCAACTGAGGCTATTTCAACTGGATGTGAAAATCCAAGACTCAAAGTCATGTTTTTGCCCTTTAATAGAACTTTATAACCTACACCTACTAATTGAAGAGTTTTTGAATAACCTTCTGTTACTCCAATTACCATGTTATTTATTAGTGCTCTTGTTAATCCGTGAAGAGCTCTGTGGTTTTTATCATCGCTTGGTCTAGTAACAATAACATTACCATCTTCCACAACAATTTTCATATCTTTGTGCATAGGCTTAATAAGTTCGCCTTTTGCGCCTTTTACAGTAACAACGTTGTCTGGTGTTACTGCTACAGTTACTCCAGTTGGAATGACTACAGGCATTTTACCTATTCTTGACATAATTACACCTCCTGTTCATCTAACTACCAGATGTAGCAGATAACTTCTCCACCTAATCCTAGTTTTCTTGCTTCTCTATCAGTTACGATACCTTTAGAAGTTGATATTACTGCAATTCCTAATCCGTTCAATACTTTAGGAGTTTCTTCTTTTCTGCAATAAACTCTTAGACCTGGTTTCGATATTCTTCTAAGTCCTGTAATAACTCTATCTTTGTTTTTATATTTTAAGCCTAATCTAAGCATTGGAACTGTTCCATCGTTGTATTCCTCAATACTCTTAATATATCCTTCTTGAAGCATTATATTTGATATTGCCTTCTTAATAGTTGAAGAAGGAATTTCTACTACTTCGTGCTTAACTACGTTAGCATTTCTTATACGCGTTAGCAAATCCGCAATCGGGTCTGTCATAACCATGGTTTATGCCTCCTTTCATTTGATAACAATTACCAACTTGCTTTCATGCAACCAGGTATCTCGCCTTTGTACGCAAGTTCTCTGAAACAAATACGGCAAATTCCGTATTTTTTTAATACTGAATGTGGTCTTCCACATATTCTACATCTTGTATACGCTCTTGTTGAAAACTTTGGTTCTTTTTTCCATTTTTCGATCATTGCCTTACGTGCCACGTTATTACCTCCTTTTATTGAGCAAATGGCATACCAAGGAATCTCAATAATTCTCTTGCTTCCTCGTCACTTTTTGCTGTAGTAACAAATATTATATCCATACCTCTTACTTTATCTATCTTATCATATTCAACTTCAGGGAAAATTAATTGCTCTTTAATTCCTAAAGCGAAATTTCCTCTTCCGTCAAAAGATTTACTTGAAACTCCTCTGAAGTCTCTTACTCTTGGCAATGCAACGTTCATAAGCTTATCAGCAAATTCATACATTTTTTCTTTTCTTAGAGTAACTTTACAGCCTATTGGCATGTTTTCTCTAATTTTGAAATTTGCAATTGATTTTTTTGATCGTGTTAAAATTGGTTTTTGTCCTGATATTAATTCTAAGTCCGCTGTAGCTGACTCTAAAACTTTTGTATTTTCTTTAGCTTCACCAACACCCATGTTAATAACTATTTTCTCAAGTTTAGGTACTTCCATAACGTTTTTGTATCCTAGTTTTTCCATTAGTGCTGAAACCACTTCGTTTTCATACTTTTCCTTTAGTCTTGCAGCCATCCATTAGCCCTCCTTTCAAAATCTAAAATGTTTCTCCACACTTTTTGCACACTCTTACTTTTGCTCCGTCATCTAAAATTTTATGACTCACTCTTGTAGCTGATTTGCATTTTGTGCAATAAAGCATGACTTTTGAACTATTTATTGCAGCTTCTTTTTCTATAATTCCACCCTGCATATTTGCTTTATTTGGTTTTTGATGTTTTTTTACAATACCAACATCTTTAACTAATACAGTTGATTTCTTTGGATTAACCGCTAAAACTTCACCGATTTTTCCTTTATCTTTTCCTGAAATAACCACAACTGTATCTTTTTTAACAACATGTACTTTACTTGATGCCATCTAAGTCACCTCCCAATCTTATAAAACTTCAGGTGCTAGTGATAATATTTTATTAAATTCTTTATCTCTTAACTCCCTGGCAACAGGTCCGAAGATACGAGTTCCTTTTGGCTGTTTATCATCTTTTATAATTACAGCCGCATTTTCATCGAATTTAATATATGAGCCATCTGCTCTTCTTAAACCTTTTACAGTTCTCACTATTACAGCCTTAATAACTTCACCTTTTTTAACAACACCGCCTGGTGTTGCGCTTTTAACGCTAGCCACAATTATATCTCCGATGTTTCCCCACTTTCTCTTGGAACCACCTAATACTCTAATGCACATAATTTCTTTAGCACCAGAATTGTCTGCAACTTTTAATACTGTTTGTTGTTGTATCATCTAAATACCCTCCCTTCATAATCCGACTATTTAGCCTTTTCAACTATTTCTACAAGTCTCCATCTTTTATCTTTAGACAAAGGTCTTGTTTCCATAATTAATACTTTATCATTAACTTTAGCATCATTATTTTCATCATGAGATTTAAATTTAGTAGTTCTGTTTATAGTTTTGCCATACAAAGGATGACGAACTCTAGTTTCAACAGCCACTACAATAGTTTTATCCATTTTATCTGAAACAACTTTACCAACTCTTGTTTTTCTATTTCCTCTTTCCACAGGACAAACCTCCTTTCAGTTTTACTGTTCAAACGCCCTTAGTTCTTCTTCCCTAAGGATGGTTTTAATCTGGGCTATAGATTTTTTCACTTCTTTTATCCTCATAGGATTTTCAAGTTGGCCAGTAGCTAACTGAAATCTTAGTCTAAATAGTTCAGTTTTTAAATCGATCAACTTTGTCTGTAGATCTTGAGGACTTGTTTCTCTTAATTCTTTAGCCTTCATGAATTTCACCACCCATTTCCTCAAAATCTTTCCTTGTAACAAATTTAGATGCTATAGGAAGTTTATGTTGAGCTAGTCTCATAGCTTCTCTTGCTTGTTCTTCAGTTACACCTGCTATTTCAAATAATACTCTACCTGGTTTAACAACTGCTACCCAATATTCTGGTGATCCTTTACCAGAACCCATACGAGTTTCTGCTGGTTTTTCAGTTACTGGCTTATCAGGGAAAATCTTAATCCAAAGCTTTCCTCCCCTTTTTACATATCTGTTAATAGCAACTCTGGCAGCTTCAATTTGATTACTTGTAATCCAACCACATTCCGAAGCCTGTATACCGTAATCGCCATAAGCAATAAAGTTACCTCTTGTAGCTTTACCCTTCATTCTTCCTTTTTGAACTTTACGACGTTTAACTCTTTTAGGCATTAACATACCGTATTCCTCCTTCCTTTACGCGTTTGCTTCTTCCTTTTTTACAATAGTCTTCTTTACAGGAAGAACTTCACCTTTATATACCCATACCTTTACACCAATTTTACCGTATGTAGTATCTGCTTCTGCAAAACCATAATCAATATCAGCTCTTAAAGTTTGAAGTGGAATTGTTCCTTCATGATACTGTTCGTTTCTTGCAATTTCTGCTCCTGCAAGTCTCCCTGAACATGAGATCTTAACTCCTTTTATTCCAAATTTCATTGCTCTTTGTATAGTTTGTTTCATTGCTCTTCTAAAAGATATTCTTCTTACTAATTGAGAAGCTACGTTTTCAGCCATAAGCTGTGCATCGCTGTCTGCATTTCTTACTTCTACAATATTGATTAAAACATTTTTATTAGCAATTAATTCTTTAAGTTCTTTCTTTAAAGACTCAATTCCAGTACCACCTTTACCAATTACCATTCCGGGTTTAGCAGTGAAAATGTTTAATTTAACTCTTTTAGCCGCTCTTTCAATTTCAATTTTAGAAATTCCTGAGTTCTGAAGCTTGTTTTTAACATACTTTCTAACTGTATTATCTTCAATTAAATAATCTGCAAAATTTTTCTTATCTGCATACCATCTAGAACTCCAATCTTTAATTATACCCACTCTTAGGCCATTCGGATTAACTTTTTGTCCCACACTATTTCCCTCCTTTTATGATCTTTCTTTTACAACTAGGGTAATGTGACTAGTTCTTTTTTTAATTTTAAATGCTCTACCTTGTGCATGTGGTCTGAATCTTTTTAAAGTCGGACCTGCACCAGTAAATGCATCAGCAACATATAAACTATTCACATCTAGATTTAAATTGTTTTCAGCATTAGCAACTGCTGACTTTAATGCTTTATTAATAACAACTGCTGCATCTTTCGGAGTATATTGTAATATTGCGAAAGCTTCGTTAACATTTTTTCCTCTTATCAAATCAAGAACTACTCCAACTTTCATTTGAGAAATTCTAACATATTTAACTATAGATTTTGCTTCCATTGATTTTGCCTCCTTTCTAAACTATCGAAGTGCTGAAGACTTCTCTGTGTTATCTCCGTGTCCTTTGAAAGTTCTTGTAAGAACAAATTCTCCTAATTTGTGTCCAACCATATCTTCACTCATATAAACTGGAACATGTTTTCTTCCGTCGTGAACAGCTATAGTGTGACCTACCATTTGTGGAAAAATTGTTGAACTTCTTGACCAAGTTTTTATAACTTTCTTTTCGCCACTCTTATTCATTTCATTAATTCTCTTAAGAAGTATCTCTTGTACGAATGGTCCTTTTTTTACTGATCTACTCAAGTTGATGGCCTCCCTTCACTTAACTATTATTATAGAAGAGAATTTTCTATTCTCTTCAACTATTTAGTGTTTCTACCCTTAATAATAAGTCTATTAGAATATTTCTTATTCTTTCTTGTCTTATAACCAAGCGCTGGTTTACCCCATGGAGTAAGTGGACCTGGGTGTCCAACTGGTGCTTTACCTTCACCACCACCATGTGGATGATCGTTTGGATTCATTACTGAACCTCTGACTGTTGGTCTGAATCCCATATGTCTTTTTCTACCAGCTTTACCTATGTTCACAATTTCATGTGTAAGGTTTGAAACTGTTCCTATTGCAGCTCTACATTCGATTCTAACATATCTCATTTCACCACTTGGAAGTCTTAATGTTGCGAAGTTTCCTTCTTTAGCCATAAGTTGTGCACTAGCACCTGCTGATCTAACAAGTTGAGCGCCTTTGCCTTTTGCTAATTCAACATTATGTACAGTTGTACCAACTGGTATATTTTGAAGTGGTAAAACATTTCCTATTTTTATATCTGATTTTGGTCCTGACACAACAATATCGTCAACTTTAAGTCCGGCTGGCGCTATTATATATCTCTTTTCCCCATCTGTATAAAAAACAAGAGCAATGTATGCTGTTCTATTTGGATCATATTCTATGCTATTTACTCTTGCAGGAATATCATCTTTATTTCTTTTAAAATCTATTATTCTATATTGTTGCTTTGCTCCGCCGCCTCTATGACGAACAGTTATTTTACCACGAGCATTTCTACCCGCCTGTCGTTTCTGTTCAACAAGAAGAGATTTTTCTGGTTCATTTGTTGTAATTTCATCAAATGTACTTACAGTCATATGTCTTCTTGAAGGAGTCGTTGGTTTAAAACCCTTTATTGCCATTCTGTATTCCTCCTTTTTTGCGCTTATCTGGCTTACAGCCAATAACAGCTATTCTATTTACTTATTTCATTCCTTCAAAGAACTCAATTGGTGTACTATCAGCTGTTAGTTTAACAATTGCTTTTTTATAGTCAGCTCTTTTACCAACATGTACTCCAACTCTTTTTGTTTTTCCAAATATATTTGCTGTTTTTACGTCTTCAACTTTAACACTGAAAACTTCTTCTACAGCTCTTTTTATTTGGGATTTGTTTGCATGCACATCAACTTTAAAGGTGTATTTTTTGTCTGGCATTTCAACCATACTTTTTTCAGTTATTATTGGTTTTCTTAAAATATCAAAATTAGTTAAATTCATTATGCATACACCTCCTCAATTTTTGATACAGCATCCTTAGTTATTATGAAATTATCATATTTAAGGATATCATAAACATTTAAGTTGTTTGCAGGTATTACTGAAACTCCTTCAATGTTCCTTAGTGATTTATATACATTTTCATTTGATTCAGCTACAACTATTAGTGCTTTTTTTGTTTTCAAAGCTGCTAACATTTTTACCATTTCCTTTGTTTTAGGAGTTTCTATATCTAAACTCTCTAGAACAATAATTTCATTCTCAACAACTTTACTAGTTAAAGCTGATTTCATTGCAACTCTTCTCATTGATTTTGGAACTGAAATTCTATAGTCTCTTGGTTTTGGAGCAAAAACAATTCCACCATGAATCCATTGTGGAGCTCTTATTGATCCTTGTCTTGCTCTACCAGTACCTTTTTGTCTCCAAGGCTTAATTCCACCTCCAGAAACTTCTGATCTAGTCTTAGCGCTTTGGTTACCTTGTCTTTTGTTTGCAAGTAAAGCAACTACAACTTGATGAACAGCATAAGCTTTAATTTCAACTCCAAATACATTTTCTGAGAGTTCTATATCTCCAACTTTATTTCCTTCTTTATTAAACAATCCTACTGTAGGCATTCTGTATCCTCCTCTCTTATAAATTAAGCTTTAATTGCGCTTTTTATAACTACGAAACCTTTGTTTGGTCCAGGTACTCCACCTTTTATCAATATTACATTCTTTTCTGGAATTATTCTAGCAATTTCCAAATTTTGAACTGTAGTATTTACATGGCCCATATGTCCTGGCATTCTCTTGTTTTTAAATGTTCTTGATGGATCTGATGAAGCTCCCATTGAACCAACTGCTCTATGGAACTTAGAACCATGACTCATAGGTCCTCTATGTGCATTCCATCTTTTAATTGTTCCTTGAAATCCCTTACCCTTTGAAACTCCTGATACATCTACCTTGTCACCAAATGCAAAGATATCAGCTTTAAATTCAGCACCAAGTTCATAAGTACTTATATCTTCTAATCTTAATTCTTTTATGAATCTTTTATATGTTGTAACTCCAGCTTTAGCAAAATGACCTTTTACCGGTTTATTAACCAAACCTTCTCTTTTGTCATGAAAACCAACTTGTATAGCATCATAACCGTCTTTTTCAACTGTTTTCTTCTGTAAAACAACACATGGACCTGCTTCTATAACTGTAACAGGAATAACTTTTCCCGCTTCGTTAAATATCTGAGTCATTCCCAGTTTTTTACCTAATATAGCTTTCTTCATAATTGCACCTCCCAAACGAATTAGTGGATCGCATAGCGATCATAACCGCCAAGTATTAATTTTATTATTATAATTTTATTTCAATATCAACGCCTGCTGGTAAGTCTAATCTCATTAGAGCATCAACAGTTTTAGGTGAAGGACTTAATATATCAATAAGTCTTTTATGAGTTCTAATTTCGAACTGTTCTCTTGAATCTTTGTATTTATGTGGTGCTCTTAATATAGTAACTAAATCTCTTTCAGTAGGTAGTGGTACAGGACCTGCCACCTTTGCTCCTGTAGATTTAGCAGTTTCAACAATCTTTTCAGCGGACTGATCAAGTATTGTGTGATCAAATGCTTTTAATCTAATTCTTATTTTTTGGTTTGCCATTTTAATTTCCCTCCTTTTCATCGCACGCTCTGCTTCTTACGTACAACAGCGGACGTTCTGTAAACTGTTCCTGGTGTTTCTTTTTAATATCAGAACAACACAAAATATCCGTCGCCCGGTTCATGACCGTGACATACTCAGTAAGAATTCCCCGTAAGTGCGGCTACCTCTTACCTCATCGCTGTTTCAACATAACAACTATTATATTATACAACTAATCTAATATTTTGACAAGTATTTTTGTAAATTTTAATTTACAAAAATAAGATGGTCATTAAACATAATTATTTTTCTAACTAAAAAAGAGAAGAGCGTCCTCTTCTCCTTTCAAAACGAAGCTTCATTTTATAATTAGTTTACAATGTCAAATTATTTAGTTATAGAAGTAACAACGCCTGATCCAACTGTTCTTCCGCCTTCTCTGATAGCGAATCTTAAGTTTTCTGTCATAGCTACTGGGTTGATTAACTCAACTTTCATATCTATGTGATCTCCTGGCATTACCATTTCCATTCCTTCTGGTAATTTGATTGATCCTGTTACATCTGTTGTTCTGAAATAAAATTGTGGTCTATATCCGTCAAAGAATGGTGTGTGTCTTCCGCCTTCTTCTTTCTTCAATACATACACTTGACCTACAAAACTTGTATGTGGTGTTATTGAACCCGGTTTTGCAAGTACTTGACCTCTTTCGATGTCATCTCTTTGTATTCCTCTTAGTAATGCTCCTATATTATCTCCTGCCATTGCTTCGTCAAGAAGTTTTCTGAACATTTCTACTCCTGTTACTGTTGTCTTGCCTGTTTCTTCTTTTAACCCTACGATTTCTACTTCGTCTCCTACATGTAGAACTCCACTATCTACTCTTCCTGTTGCAACTGTTCCTCTTCCTGTGATAGTAAATACATCTTCTACTGGCATCAAGAATGGTTTGTCTGTTGCTCTTACTGGTGTTGGTATAAAGCTATCTACCGCATCCATTAAGTCAAATATTGGCTTAGTTGCTACTGCATCTGTTGGATTTTCTAATGCTTTTAATGCACTTCCTACGATGATTGGTGTATCATCTCCTGGGAATCCATATTCGCTTAGTAATTCTCTTACTTCCATTTCAACTAATTCTATTAATTCTTCGTCATCTACCATGTCTGCTTTGTTTAAGAATACTACTATATGTTGTACTCCAACTCTACTTGCAAGCAAGATATGTTCTCTTGTCTGTGGCATTGGACCATCTGCTGCACTTACTACTAGTATTGCTCCATCCATTTGTGCTGCTCCTGTTATCATGTTCTTTACATAATCAGCATGTCCTGGACAGTCTACGTGTGCATAATGTCTATTATCTGTTTCATATTCAACGTGTGCTGTGTTGATTGTTATTCCTCTTTCTTTCTCTTCTGGTGCTTTATCTATTTCTGCATAATTTGTTGCTACTGCTCCGCCCTTTTGTGCTAAAACAGTTGTTATTGCTGCTGTTAATGTTGTCTTACCGTGATCTACGTGTCCTATTGTTCCGATGTTTACATGTGGTTTGTTTCTTTGGAATTTAGCTTTTCCCATTTTATTTCTTCCTCCTTAA
>NZ_KK366010.1:0-1031 GCF_000686725.1 Clostridium akagii DSM 12554
ACTCCACTCATATCATCTGTTATTTTCACCTTAAAATTTAGTGTATCTCCTACTGTAACTTCTTTTTTATCTACCTCCAATGTAGTTGTATCAACAACAGGAGGAGTTACATCTATGGTTGTTGGATTTACAGTCACAGTGCAACTTGCTGTTTTATTTCCATCAGCAGTAGTTGCTGTAATTATATCTGTTCCTGAGCTTACTGCTGTTATCTTTCCTGTATTATCCACTGTTGCTACAGCATTATCTGATGATATCCACGTTACAGCTTTATTTGTTGCATCACTCGGACCCACTGCTACACTTAATGTATCTGTTCGTCCTACTATTAATGTATCTGTCGTTTTATTTAATACTACTGATGACACGTTAACTACTGGATTATTTACATTTACTGTACAAGTGCTTGTCTCATTTCCATCAGCTGAAGTTACTGTGATTGTAGCTGTTCCAGCACTTACTGCTGTTACTATTCCTGTAGTATCAACTGCTACTACATTCGTATTTGAAGATGCCCAAGTTACTGCTTTGCTTGTAGCATTGCTTGGAGCTACTATTGCACTTAAAGTATCTGTGCTTCCTACTGTTAAAGTATCTGTAGTTTTATTTAATGATACTGACGACACGTTAACTACTGGATTATTTACAGTTACTATGCAACTTGAAGTCTTACTTCCATCGATTGTAGTTGCTGTGATTGTTGCTGTTCCAGCACTTACTGCTGTTACTTTTCCTGTATTATCAACTGCTACTACTTTAGAATCTGAAGTTGTCCAAGTTACTGCCTTGTTTGTTGCAATACTTGGAGATACTGTTGCTGTTAATGTATCGGTGCTTGCTACTGTTAAAGTATCTGTGGGTTTATTTAATGCTACTGATGCTACGTTTGTTATGTTATTTATAAATGGTACTGGTGTTGGAGTACTACCATCTGCTGTTTTTACTATTCTAACTTCAATGGCTTCAATTCTTAAAGACTTACCATCTGTACCAGCTTCTTGTCCATCACTGACCCATGGTTGCCATCCAAT
>NZ_KK366010.1:1501-55306 GCF_000686725.1 Clostridium akagii DSM 12554
CTGTATTGTATTGAATAGCCTGGCATATTCTCTAATGTTAATTTAATAGCTTCAACTCTAAGAGCTTTACCATCTGTACCAGCTTCTTGTCCATCTTTAACTGTATTTTGCCAACCTATATTTTCCACATGTGCCTGTACATCTACATGAGCACCTGCTGGAGCATTTGTTAAATTGACTTTAAGTGCCTCAACTCTAAGACCCCTTCCATCAGTTCCTGCTTCTGCACCATCGCTAACCCATGGTTGCCATCCAATGTTTTCTACATGACTGTCATAGGTGACTCCTACTTCCGTAGTTGATGCAGGCGTGTCTGCTTTTACAGTTTGTCCATTCATTAACACTAAAATTGATACGCATAAAAAAATTGCAAGTGTTAACGATAATAATTTTTTTCTTTTCATTGAAACTTCCCCCGGCATAATTTTATTTTATTCCAATACAAATAATAATTTTTCAAATACATTATACAATATTTATCTGCATAAATCACCATAAACTCTAAATTATTCACATAGATACATTTTTATTTTTTATTGTCACTTTAAGTAAGTTTAAATCTAGCATGTATATATAACCATTACCAACTATTGAAAAATCAAACGCAATAAAATAACCACGAGCGTGAAATTTCCCCGATGTTTTTTCATACATTCAATAAACAAGTATAAAAAAATAGCTGTTTGAAATTCCAACCCTATTGTAAATAAACTTGATTTAATGCAAAAGTAAAAGCCAACAAACACTAATTTTGTTGGCTTTGGTGGTGCACCCAGAGGGAGTCTAACTCTCGACCATCAGATTTGTTTTATCGATTTTTTACTTTTCTACTCTTTTATGTAAATATTAGTATTACTGCATTTCCCTACTTTTGCTCACTAAGCCAATCTAAATCTAAATAACACTTGTATTGGAAAGATGTGTGAATATTTTTGTGAGATTATATCTCTTTCCCTATTGATCTTTTTTGTTCCTTTTGCAGCACTATATCAGACAATAAAATATAGAAATCTTGTTCTTCCCTCGTTTTTGATTTTTTAAATAATTCTTTAAAATCTTTATATGAATAATTCAAAAACTGCTAGTACAATCTATTTTTTTCATTTATCAATAGCCACACCCCAATATATATTTTTTAATTTTATTTACCATTCTTATATGATATTTTCACAAGTATATAATAATAAATGCATCTATGCTATTCTATAAAATTTTTATATACCAAACATCGCAAGCATAATGTTCTGTTTCAACTATCGGTTTTTCTAATTGAATAAATTCATTTTTTTTATAAAATTTATTGGCCGCAACCATGTTTTCAAAGGTCTCAAGATAACACTTTTTATAATACTTTTTTGCAAATTCCAAAGAAATTTTTAGTAGTTCTTTCGCAATTCCAGTACCTCTCACATCTTTTAGAGAATACATTTTCTGTAATTCACATATATCTTCTGTATTAGTTAAAGGACCAATACCACAACCGGCTACTATTTTATTATTCTCTAGAGCAACCCAATATTTAGATTTTTCATTTTGATAAACTTGATAAAATTTCCCTAAATTGTCATCTTCCCATGCACATCCTGGCTTATTTGCTCCAAATTCTATTAAACAAGTTCTGATAAGCGACTCAACTTGTTCATTATCTTTTTCTTGTATTTCTCTAATTATCATAAACTACCTCCAGCATAAAATTTTAGATATTTTTCAATATTGGATTGTATATACTCAGCACTATGATTGCCAGGGAATACATTATTTTGAGGATTTATGCCTTTTTCTTTCAATATTTGGTGTAAAATTGAACATCCTTCATAAAATTTGCCTTCATCCTTATCTCCAGCATCAAGATAGACATCAAGATCAGAAGAAATATTATGGTTTCTAGCAATAAATATTGGATCATATTTTTCCCATACAGCCATATTTTTAAAATATGGCTTGTCTTCCTCTTCAAGTTCCAATTCTAAAGCCGGCATATGACCTCCAACCTTTGAAAACATCTGCTGATGCCTAAATGTATTGTGAAGGGCTACGTAGCCACCTGCAGATATTCCACCAATATATCTCCCCTTTCTATCTTTTATAGTATTGAAGGTTTTATCTGTTAAAGGTACTA
The DNA here is from genome assembly GCF_000686725.1 of Clostridium akagii DSM 12554. Lineage (GTDB taxonomy): Bacteria > Bacillota > Clostridia > Clostridiales > Clostridiaceae > Clostridium_I > Clostridium_I akagii. The sequence continues at coordinate 3,621 of NZ_KK366010.1, forward strand.
TTTCTTTTATAAAATAATCTTCATACATTCCTAAATTTATGATTCTATTATTATCTTTAGGATTAGGCATTTGTTTACATATTAAGGATGAATTCAACCCCCGGCTGTTTTCAATTCTTGGACATGCAATTATCATAGGAGCAATTTCCCTTTTATTGATCATTTCATCAACTTTAGTGTTAATATCCATTTCAAACATTATATTTTCACTCCCGCTTCTTCCATGTAGAAAATATAATACGGGTAAAGGAGTTAAACTATTATAGCATTCAGGTAAATACACCAGCATGGTCATTTCTTTACCAAGTATATCACTATAAGATTCGACTTTTTCTACTTTTGATTTATTCATTTTTTTGCACCTCATTTGTTAAATTTATAATTTTGCTTATAGTTATACCCTGTAATTTTCTATATAATTTTAAGTTCCATGATAATATTCTTGGATGTTTCTTAATAAACTTCTACAAATGAGCTTCATATTCCTTTATTAATAAGATTTTATATTGTCTAATTACTGTTCTTAATAATGTTTTTTGCACCTATAATAGAATGTATTAAAGCCAAACCCAAAGGTGTAAAAAAATAAATTGTTGTTTGAATAAAAATGGATTTATTGATTATTCCTTCTTCTACTCCTATTTTCCTTAAAATCTTCAAATATAAAACCAAGTTCCTCTCTTCTAAATCTTTAACTTTCATTTTTGTTATATCCTTACCATTTATAAGTTTTCCGCATGCAATAGGTGTTTTAATTTCATGAACCCAGGACTCAATATATTTCTTGTATTCTCGTTGCTGCTCACTGAACTCTTTTATATGTTCAAGCATATCTCTATTTGTAACAGTTATTATTTCATAAAGGATTTTTCCATCCATAAATTCAGGTTCAGTTATTATTTCACTTAACAAATATTTTCTGTCTAGGCCTTCTAGGTTTTTTAGTAAATTATTATAGTAATCTGATGACCATAAGTATTCCATTAATTCTTCTCGTGATACTATATTACTCTTATTTTTTATTAAAAAGCTTAATATTTTCAATTCATTTTTTGTAAGCTCTATTGTTTTTTCTCCAAACATTATACTTCCATTTGCCAGACTTAATTGCAAGCCTTTATGAATTAACATATCTGTATCTTTAGAATTGGCATATGTTCTTTTTAATACAGAAGATATTCTTACTAGTAAAATTTGAGTATTATAAGGCTTTGTAATGAAATCATCAGTTCATCAAATTCACTAGCTCTACTTGTAACTACAATAATTGGTATTTGAGATTTTTTTCTGATTTCTTTACACAAATAGTATCCATCATACACTGGTAAATTTATATCTAAAAGAATTAAATCTGGATTAGCCGAATTAATATATTGCAGAATATCATCGAAAAAATTAGGAGCGTCTGTGCTATATCCATATCTATTTAAAAGTTCACTTAGTTCCAACCTCATAGTTTCAGAATCTTCAATGATTATAATCTTAGGCAGTTTTATATTGAAAAAATTGATGAACGAAATAAATTGATAATGCAACAAACAGGTTCAATAGGCTATGATATTGCTCTTGTGAGTCTTACAGTAGCAATGCTTGTTTCTAGTTTCTTTAGTATTGTTGTATGTATTACACTTTTTTTACAACCTTATTTTTAGCTATCATTAAAATATCATTAAAATTCTATTATCGTAAAAAATATTAACTTATAGTTTTTATGACCAGTAAGCAATTTTATTTGAATTTACTTCGAAATCGTGGTGTGAGAGGTCGTGAGATTTTAATTATATTCCCCTGGATTAACAATTAGAAAGGAGAAATTAATGATAAAAAAAACAAAATAAGTGAAAATTAAACGATCATAGTGATATTTACTCGCTGTGGCCGTTTTAAGATTCATTTGTATTAAATATTAGTAATACCAGCAAATTTGTACATATGCTGGTGCTAGACCTACCCTTACATAATCATTCCACTAATCTGGCAAGCTGGTTAATGTTATTATGTAGTATTTTCATGTTTATGAACCCAAATACAATTGCAATAGTTACCCAGATAGCGACTTCACCAGCAGAGTAGCCAAGGATGTTTTGGGCAAGTTTTAAAATATAACAGCATGGAATAACCGTCAGCCATGCCGTTACTTCCCCAGGGACATAATGGCGGTAAGACAATGGTAATAATATAATATGAAATAAAATCAGATGCACGATATTAGCTACGAGTAAGCCGTACCATAATCCATAAAATCCACTTATATTACCAATCATAGTTGCAATCATCCACAAAATTAGCTCTTCATATACACCTATGGCAATACCAGCTGTGCTTTTTGTGCCTCCAAATGGTGTTATTGGAAGATGGATATATTGTTTAAAACCTTTTGCACACCAGTACTTTGCCATAATGATTTCTTCCATATCATGTACAATAAACAACAATGGAAACAACCAAACAAACCATTTTAATTCATTCATTTCTTATTCCCCCCTTTGTTCTCTATTTTAATCATCTGCTTTAATGTTTCAACCATCAGATTTTCAATGATTATATAATTAAGCAACGAAAAGCATACATAATGTTGTTTATCTGTACAAAGTGTTTTAAAATAAAGGTAAGGAGGAATTCTAAATGAATCAAAATGATTTGCGTGTTATAAAGACAAAAAAAAATATTGAGACATCTTTTATTTACTTACTGGATAAAAAAGACTTTTACAAAATAACAGTGCAGGATATATTGGATACTGCTTTGATTAACCGCTCTACTTTTTACAAGCATTATCCAGATAAATATCAGCTGGCTGAAATTCTTTGCAATGAAGTATTTGATTTACTAAAAGCTGGTGTTAAAGATCGATTTTGCTGTACTACTGCGGAAGATACCCTCATGATTATAAAACCATTATATCAAATTCTATCTGTCAAACGAGAAGAGATTTTAGCGCTCTTTAAAATTAATACGGATACCATTCATTTGTATGATGACTTGTCTGATTTCTTAAAAGAAAGTTTTTACGAGCAGCATTGCTTACAAAATAAGCAATCCCATGACGTTTTAGACTATTTGTCTGAGTTATATGCATCACTTGTTATGACTTCAATTAAATGGTGTCTTCAAAATAATGGATATAAACAATTGTTCAATCATACTCAGCTTTTTTTGAAATTAGCAGAAGTGTTTGAATATCCATGCGAATAAATAATATTTACGATTTAATGTATTGTAACTTTAATTCCATAAAAAATTTCAAAATAATTCATTTTCAATATTTACAATATCCAGTCTCATTAGTGTTACTTTTGTGATAACACAAATAACTCTTCCACTGGAACATTTAGATATTTTGCCAAACGCATGGCTAATTCTAAGGTTGGATTGTATTTATCATTTTCTATGGCTATAATTGTTTGACGAGTAACCCCTAAAATATTAGCAAGCTCTTCTTGTGTTAATTTATATTGTTTTCTGTATTTCTTAATATAATTTTTCATGATATTTTCTCACCAAAACCGCATAATATTATAAATTTAGCTACAATATAAAAAATAATTTGCAGTACTATTATTATAATTGATATTCCAAGTTCTCCCTTGGCAAAAATATCGTAAATGCCCCAAATAATAAAAAAAATATTAATATAAACAAAGGTTACGAAAATTGATTCATCTGCAACGATACGCTCCCTTTCATCCATAAATCTGAAACTGTTAGTTCCGCTAACTAAAGGTTCACGTTTACCACCTAAGCGTTTATTAAATATTGCTTGTGTAATAAATAATACTAAAATTTGTGTGCTAATTATAATTACTATATTTTGATTAAGTGAAATAGAAATATGAATTAAAGATTTAAATAAATATATTGGTGATAAAACCACTACATTCTTATATATACTTGATGCAATAAATATAACTGGTATTAGCAATATTTCAAAAAAGTACGTATAACGAATTGTAATATTTCTAGCAATTTTAACGCGCTCATCTCTTTTTTTTAACATCTTGTCTCTCCTCCTAAATGTTAAAACATCTTTACATTTATAATACAATAACATTTAGGTAAATGTCAATACTTCTTTACATTTTGATTTGAATATTTTATTTAAATACTCCATTATTATTGAGATAAATTTTTCCAACTAAAATTAAAATCCACCCAATAAACCCCCGACTAATTTATTAATTGTCGAGGGTTTCATTTGTATAAGCTAACGCTACTAACTGTATCATATAATTTTATTCAACAAAATTAATTGATATCTTTTTATACATATATATAATCACTCATAACTGGTTGAAGACCATGACTTGCAATTACATCAGATATTTCTGATACTGTGCGGGGGTCCGAAATCTCAAATTGTTCATCACCTTTAGCTTCTTCATTATCACTGTGACCGCCTATTCCAACTGAAACTCCAGCTGAAATTTTAGTTGCTGCAAGTCCAATTACATTATCACGAAAACCAGCACGTTCACGGGTTGATATGGTAATGTTTGCAAAAGGCAAAAATATTCTATATGCAGTAATTATCTGTAGCAGCTGCTTCTCATGTACATCTTTTGGATTAATTTTATCATTATTAATTATTGGACATAACCTTGGACATGAGATGGCAATTTCAGCATGTGGATACTTACGTTGAAGAATGTATGCATGAAGTCCTGTTGCAAAGGCATCCTTTCTAAAGTCATCTAATCCCAAAAGTGCTGCAAATCCAACACCGCGCATTCCACCTTTTAATGCTCTTTCCTGTGCGTTAAAACGATAAGGGAAAACACGTTTGTGTCCCTCTAAATGCAATGTTTCATATTTATCTGAATTATAAGTTTCCTGAAATACGGTAACAAAATCCGCACCACATTTATGTATGTATGCATATTCATCTGAGTTCATTGGATATACTTCAAGACCAACCACCTTAAAATGTTTTCTAGCTATCTTGCAGGCTTCACCAATATAAGAAACATCCGACATACTACGACTTTCACCAGTAAGAATTAATATTTCTTGTAATCCGGTTTTAGCAATACTTTGCATTTCTTTTTCTATTTCCTCTGCATTGAGTCTAGCGCGCTTAATTTTATTATAGCGGTTAAAACCACAATAAATACAATAGTTTTCACAATAATTAGAAATATAAATTGGAGTAAACATATAAATTGAATTTCCAAAATGCTTATGTGTTTCTAATTTAGCGCGCCTAGCCATATCCTCAAGAAAAGGTAACGCTGCTGGTGACAATAAAGCTGCAAAATCTTCAATATCTAACACATCTTTCTTAAGAGCCTCAATCACATTATGAGCTGTATATTTTTCAGAATCATATGCTTCCATTTTTGAGATGACCTGATCCATTACTTTAGATTTAATCTCCTCCATACCTTCCATATATTTCATATGATCAACACGTTGTTCCATTTAAATCCCCTCCTTAATTTTCAAGAAATCCAGTTAATGGTGATGAAGCCGACGCACCTTTATAAATAATGCTACCAAGCCCTGAAAGATATGCGCCTCTTCCTGCTTCTATTGCCTTCTTAAAAGCATCCGCCATAGCTGGAATATTACCTGCCGAGGCAACTGCAGTATTAACCATAATAGCAGCAGCTCCCATTTCCATAGCTTCACAGGCCTGAGAAGGTCGACCAATTCCTGCATCCACAATAATTGGAAGTTCAATCTCATCAACTAAAATTTTAATAAAATCACGTGTACATAATCCTTTATTTGATCCAATAGGTGCCGCAAGTGGCATAATAGCTGCAGCTCCTGCATTTACCATATCTCTTGCAACGTTTAAATCTGGATACATATAAGGCATTACTATAAATCCCTCATTTGCAAGAATTTCAGTGGCTTTTAATGTTTCATAATTATCAGGTAGCAGATATTTTGAATCACGAATAACTTCAATTTTAATAAAATCTCCACATCCAAGTTCACGAGCTAAATGTGCAATTCGAACTGCTTCTTCAGAATTACGAGCTCCTGATGTATTTGGAAGTAATGTAACGTTTTTAGGTATATAATCTAAAATATTAGCAGCACCTCCCAAATTAGCGCGACGTAATGCTAACGTAATGATCTCGGCACCAGCATTTTCAACCGCTGCATTTATTAGATCAAGTGAATATTTCCCAGATCCTAATATAAATCGCGAACTAAATTCATGTTTACCTATAATAAGTTTGTCAGTATTGTTTTCCATGTTTTTTTCCCCCTAATTTGTTAACATTTCACTAGTTGTAATTCCAGTCTTGAAATTCATTTGTTTACCATTTATTATGATTTTAAACCCTCCTTTTGAATAAAAAAAAGCATAAAAAGTAAATACACCCGCGGTGGTGTACCCCTTTTTATGCTTTTGTAAATTCACATAAAAGTTACGTGTTACTCCATTTTAAGTTTACTTAACGTCAAAAAGATGCTTCAATCGTATAGATTAAAGCATCTGCATCATATCAAAATTCATGCTTGTTCCCTACGGCAGTATTAACTGACAGGTTCTAAGGGTCAGGTTTTATCCTTCTCAACTATATTAGTTCCCCTACAATTCATATTAAATTAACTTATTCTAAGTATGACATAAATTTATTTTTAATGCAATACTCTTGATAGATATTCTTTGCTACTTTAATATAAAACCATTTAGTAAAGATCTACTCATTTTTTCATATTGATTTTATTTCTTAATCGCCAAACAATAATTCACATTATCAAAGGCTTTTATAGGACATTTTGAATTGGACTGATTATATTTTTTGAAATACTGATTAGTTATTTCACTTGGTTTCAAATGTTTATAAATCGAGAAACTTCCATGAGATAATAATCTTTCTAGCTCTAAATAAGAATAACTTGCAAGCATTTTTTCATTTGCTGCACTAGCAAGTGCAATTGATTTTTTAACCCTTTCCCCTGCCTCTTGAGCATAAGTATCCTCATCTGGATAATCAAAAACAATAGTACTACCTTTGGGAACTATACTTGAAATAGTGCTGATTGTTTCTGAAAAAGTCTCTTTAGAAAGATAGTAGCTTAGTCCAAGTAAACTGCAAAAACTCATTTTGCTTTGATTAAATTCTGAACTAGCAATTATTTTACTCTCCCAGTTTCTTTCTGTAAAATCTACAGATACATAGTTTAAATTAACAGGCTTTTCTACTACTAATGACTGAATACGCTTTTGCTTGTCAGCGCCAGTAGCAGGCTGGTCAATTTCAAAGATTTGAATTTTTGCCGCCCAGTCAGGTTGACGATATGCAAATGTATCATAGCCTGCAGCGAAAATCAAGTATTGCTCTGCACCACAAACTCTCACAGCATTTTCAAGTGCCTCTTCTGCGAATGCCGCTCTACCAAGTGGAGTTGGAGATAAATTATTATTAACAATCCAACGCAAAGCTTCTTCCTCCGTACCAACAAAAGATGGATTGAAAAAAGATATTCCTTTTGACATATTACTTGCAATTTGTTCGTATTCATCCTTTCTAAATATTTTTTTTGCCAAATAATCATCAAATACTTTCTCCGAATTTTGTGCTGAATGATATGCTCTTGAAAATGCACTTACGAGTGCTGTCATACTTTTTTTCTCCATAAAATTATCACCTCTAATAATTAATACCATTTTTATTGGCAACAGTACAAGACTTGAAATTTTCCTTATTTTGTGGTATAATAGAGGTAGAAAAGATAGTTAATTTACAAAATATTCACATTTAATTGAAATTAAATCATTCTTAGTTGCTTCTTTAATTATCACAGTTCGTCACCTCAAAATTCATATTTATGACGTTTTTTTATACTCTTGTTAACATCCAGAGCCAATAATAATGTGGTGCTTAAATGAATATTCCGAAATAAATATTGTATAAAAAGTTTACTGTAGATTTGGATTATTTACTGTGTAAACTTAAGTATCCAATTCTCTATATTTTGATTTTTTTAATGCAATTAGACTTGCAATGCATCCTACTGTACCAGTAATAAAAAACATAATTGCCATTCCAGAACCTTTTCCTATTCCAAATACTGTTGAAAGAATTTGTTGTAAAGGCAAAGCGGTTTTCATAAATGGCTCAAATATATTATCTGCTAGGAAGCCACCAAGAAATAGTCCTAATGGTCTAGTAAAAAATTGAAGGGTATCTCGGGCAGCAAATACTCTACCTTGCATTTCTATTGGTATGTTAGTACGCATGATTGTCGTCATATTAACACCTATAAATGGAATTAGAACATTACCAGCAAACGCCGCAAATATCCAAACCCAAACATTCCGCCCAATTGCCCACAATTCATTAGTGAGTAAAAATGAGGCGGCTAAAGAAATAAATATAACCTTAGTTTTGCTCTTAGGTGGTTTCATTACTGTTACAATAGAGCTGCCAACCAATGTACCAATGCCGATAAAAGAAGAAACTAATCCTAGCACAGTTTTATTGTTGCCCGACCTTGCAAGTATCATGGCTGGCATTATACCATACTCAGTCATATATGAAAGCAAATTGATAAAGGAAAAGAATATTATAATTTGTAAAAGAGCATTATTATTCCGCAAAAAATTTATGCCATCAAAACATCGTTTAACAAATGGCTCTTTTCCTTTTCTACCATCGGTTTGTAAGGAAGGTATTTTTATAAAAAACAGTAATGATACAAAGGCAAATACAAAGGAGATTAAGTCGATTACAAATATAATCGAAAGCCCACCAAAGACAAGTAACGCTGTAGCAAGTGCAGGAGATGTAATAGATATAATTGAACCCGAAAATGCTTGTAATCCACTTGCACGAATATAATGCTCTCGCGGAACGAGCAGACTTTCTGCAACATACGAAGCAGGATTTTGAAAAGCGCCAATAAAACTTAGAAGAAAATTAATAATATAGATATGCAATATGTGCAAATTTCCTGTTGTAAAAAGGATAAAAACAGTCAACGTTCCAAGTGCAGATAAAGCGACGCCTAATAACATGATTATTTTTTTATTATATTTATCAACTATTGTTCCTGCTACAAAACTAAACAAAATTTGTGGTAATAATGCGCAAAAAGAAAGCATTGTGATACTTGTAGCTGTTGATTTTTGCTGATATACCCAAATGATTAATGCGTAGCTTGTCAAAGAAGAACCTAGTATCGAAATAGACTGGCTACTCCAAAGTAATAAAAAATCTTTCATTCCTGAAAACTTATTTAATTTTATCATTATTTTGCTCCTTTAATTATATTTAAAATAATTAGTAGAAACAAAATCCGTATTTGGACATAAAATAGTTATTTATTTTTATTATTGCTCCATACAAACGTCTGTCCCATTCGGATTTTGTATAGAGCTAAAGTAGCGCAAATCACCGATAGCACCTCCTTATACAACAATATATACATAATCGGTAATTCATCTTAAATTACCGATTCGTCTTAATCTGATCTTAATTTCAATGATATTATATTACTACTTATGTATAAAATAGTAAATGATTTTTATTTTTAACACCGCATTATTGAATTTTCAAAGAACATTGTTCGTATTTTCATTTTAATAGTTACGTCGTCTTTTTTTCACATTACTCACTTATAAAAAACTTATTTCACCCTAATTATTTTCTTCTAAAATCTTCAACATTAAATTGATTTTATTGATTTATAATAATTTATAATCAATATTCTTATCCTCACCAGACCACATATTTTTTATTTTTACTTCATTTTTTATCATCTCTTCTTCCCCAATTAAAATCACATTTTCTACACCTAATTTATTAGCATATTGCATTTTTTTCTTTAATGAATTATCCTCAAAATACACTGTTACCCCGTAACCATTTTCCTCTAAGCATTTCATAACTTTTACGCAGTAATTCATGGTGTCTCCAATTGGTATTATTAGATAGTCTAATGCATCTTTTATTTTATAATTTTCTATAAACCCTATTTCTTTTAACACGAAAAATAATCTAGTTATTCCTATTGAAATCCCAACCCCTGGCAATAAATTATCTGTATAATTTTCTGCCAAGTTATCATATCTTCCCCCAGAACAAATGGAACCATAATTTTGATTTCCTACTAAGATTGTTTCAAAAACTGTCCCCGTATAGTAATCTAAGCCTCTAATAATCTTTAGATTTATTCTGAATTGTTTACTATCTACATCTAGAATTTCTAGCATTGATTTAACCTGACTTAACTCATTTATTCCTTCAAGAAAATAATCATTTTTAATATCAAGTTTCAATAGTTCATCTAATATTATTTCATTAGTTCCTTGGATATTAAATATCCTATTTAAATATTTGCTTTTTTCATTGCCAATAATATTTACAAGCTCCTTTTCAAAACATTTTTGACCAATCTTATCATATTTATCAATTAAAATCATCACATCAGTAGCATTTTCTATGTCCAATTCACTTAGTATACCTTTTAATATTTTCCTATTACTAATTTGAAACTCATAATTTGCTACTCCTATATTTCTAAAAGCCTTGTCTGCTAAACTTATAACCCAAGCATCGTTATTTATACTTAATTTATCTTTACCAATGACATCAACATCACATTGATAAAACTCTCTATACCTGCCTTTCTGATTTCGTTCACCTCTATACACTTTTCCTAGTTGATATCTTTTAAACGGAAAGATTAAATCATTATAGTATTGAGCTACATACCTTGCAAAAGGTACTGTTAGATCAAACCTTAATGCTAAATTATTTTTACCCTTTTGAAAACTATATACTTGCTTTTCTGTTTCTCCACCACCCTTAGCAAGTAAAACCTCTGCTTTCTCTATTATTGGTGTATCTACAGACATGCATCCATTATTTTTATAAACATCTGTAATTTTATCCACTATGTCATTAAATATTTCTTGTTCTTTAGGTAATAACTCCATAAATCCCGCTAATATACTTGGTTTTATAATATTCTTCTTCATTTTATTAACCCCATATCTTATTTTATTTTTATATAACAAAAAAACCATGTAGGCAAAATATCCCACACGGTTCAATAAATCATGATTGCACTTAATTTATCATTACCTAGAGACACAAGTCTACTGAAATAGGCTTGTATCTGCTTCAACAGATCAAGTCTCTAGTAATGATGATGTAATAATTTTATACCATTTATAATAAGTGCTTCCATAATAGTCCTCCTGAGTTTATATTAGTAATATTATATATTAAACTATAGTAAACGTCAATAATATGATCTTTTATATTATTAATTTTCTGATCTAATCGTGATAATGTCTTAGTATACCGCAAGTGACTATGTCCCAAAAGAATGTAGTATAATAAAACCTCCTGACTAAGAAATGATGTGGATTTTTTCCCCGAATACATCCTTAAGCCCAATGAAACGCAAAAAACAGGAGATTACCATAAAATATCTGCTTACTATGACTGCTCCCTATTCATATGATTGTGAACCATTTATTTAATTTGTCTATTTTACTGGTGGTTTCCATAGTGGTGCATCTATAAATGTGGTTTCTTTTACATTTGGAAGAATATCATATATAGAACAACTCATTTGTTGTTCAAAATACTCCTTCATCTCAAATGTTGCATTCCAACGTTCCACAGTAAATGTAAATATTCCATAGCGTCTTGTTGTATTAACGAACCTTTTTTCTAACATGCAAAATCCTTTGTCGTCTGCAAGTGAATCACAAACAATCAACAGTTTATCGTAGTCATCATAAGTCATCTCATTTAAATACTTCTTAACAAATTCGCTTTGTTCTTCATTCATGTCATTTTTGCCTATTTCTTTATCAAAGTTAGGATCTGGGAATGAATGAGTCAAACAAATTCTAGCCACTTCATCCCAACCTTTTTCCATCATAAATTTATATCCGTCAATACCATGTCTTCTTGCACTTACACCATATCTTCTACCTATATCATGAAGAAGTCCTAACACATATGCTTTGTCTGAGTTAAGATTGCCACATTTTTCAGCAATGATTTCAGCCGCTAGTCCTACATTCATAGAATGTTTTGCCCATGGTCCTTTGTTTAACTGTCCTGCTATCTCTAATTCCTTTTCAGCCATTTCTCTATTTGGAAACATATTTTCCTCCTTGTATAGTTGTACTATGCCTTGTCCTTTAGTTTATCAAATCTCCGTGTATTTACTTTATAAATTACTATTGTTAATAGCAATTAATTTATGACCAATTCATTTCATCTTAAAACCTTGGTTATCTAAAAAGTTTTTCATATGTGGACGTTGAGGCTTACTCATCATAGAAGAAACCTGAGATGTCCATGTGTCTGATCTTTTTCCATCGGTCCTTTTTTTGTAATAAGCCATAGTTTTGGCATCATATTGTTCTATTCTTTTAGAATCACCATCTATGTTATACTCATCCGTTTTAAACACTACATCTAATGGTAATCTTTCTTTTTTATCCGGATTATCATCTGGATAACCAATACACATTCCAAATACAGGGTATACACTAGAAGGTATACTTAAAATTTTGCATATTTCTGATGGTTTGTTTCTTATTCCCCCTATATAAACTCCGCCTAACCCTAATGATTCTGCAGCAATCATAGCATTTTGAGCAGCGAGAGTGGCATCTGTAGTTGCAAGAATAAAAGCTTCGGTATATCCCTCTTCCATAGTTTTATTATTTGTTTCACAGGCTATTTTATTGCGGTTTAAATCAGCGCAGAAGACTAAAAATAATGGACACTGTTCCACATAACTTTGCTCCCCTGAAAAATATGCTATACTTTTTCTCTTTTCTTTATCTTTTACACTTATAATTGTGTAGGCTTGGATAAAACTAGAAGTGGAAGCACTTTGCGCACATTCTATAATTGCTTTTATCTTTTCATCTTCAATAGGTTGATTTTTATATTTTCTTATAGATCTGTGAGCTTTTAATAAATTTATAGTTTCATTCATATTCTTTACCACCTTTTTAGTTTATAGCATCTATTCTAAACAAAATTCAAACTTTTTAACCAAGTAAATAATATCTACCTCAATAAAAATCATTATAAGAAACCCTATGAATACTAAATATTTAACTATTTATGATACATTTTTCACAATTCCAATTATTTCCTAATACCACTCACTTATAGTCTTATTATAAGCTAATAAATACTCAATGCAAAGAAATCACTACACTATTTCCATTCAATCGTATAGATTAAAGCATCTGCATCATATCAAAATTCATGCTTGCTCCCTACGTTAGTATTAACTGACAGGTTCTAAGGGTCAGGTTTTATCCTTCTCAACTATATTAGTTACCCTGCCTGTTGAGCATAAGTATCCTCATCTGGATAATCAAAAACAATAGTACTACCTTTGGTACCTACACTTGAAATAGAGCTGATTGTTTCTGAAAAAGTCTCTTTAGAAAGATAGTAGCTTAATCCAAGTAAACTGCAAAAGCTCATTTTGCTTTGATTGAATTTTGAACTAGCAATTAATTTACTCTCCCAGTTTTTTTCTGTAAAATCTACAGATACATAGTTTAAATTAACAGGCTTTTCTATTACTAATGACTGAATACGCTTTTGCTTGTCAGCGCAAGTGGCAGGGTGGTCAATTTCAAAGCCTTTTTGTCGTGATTTACGAAAAGTATGCATAAACCTCCCTTTATAAAACTGTGTACTATATTTCATGATCAAGCTACTAGCATCTTGTAAATACTTATTAAACTAACTAAATTTTTTTAATATAAAAGCTAATGCTACACCCAAAATGGCTGTAAATATAAACAGAAATAATATTGATATTTTCCAACTCCTTGTAAATATTTTCTGTTTATACTGGTATACAGTTGTTGGTAAAGCGCTTAACATAACTATTCCAAGTAAGTCCCATGATGATTGATTAAGCCATATACCTCTGTACACAACATCAAGAAGTAATGCAATTGAAATAAAATTATATCCATATTTAAAACTTTTATTTTCTATAAATGTTGCTCTTTCATCTTTATCTATATTTTTAATTAACATTGTCATTTTCCTCCTCAAAATAAAATAGTTCTTCAAATTTTTTATCCAGCGCCTTACAAATCATTAATGCTAATTTTGCAGTTGGACAATATTGCCCAGTTTCTATTGAACTTATTGTTTGTCGTGTCACACTGGCCAGAATAGCAAGTTGTTCTTGTGAAAAATTTTTCTCAGCTCTGGCTACTTTTAAATGATTTTTCAAAACAATTTTTTCATTCATTAAACTACCTCCTGTTAATTTTATTATATTAAATATAATTTTTATTGTCAAGTTAACTTGTCATAAAGAATAGTGAACTTGTCATTTGCAAATAAAAATAAAAATCAGAAGTTATTTTTAAACTCCTACTTTATATGATATATAAACTTAATCATTTTGTAAGAATTGCTTAATAAAAAAGAAAAGTTTAGGTTATAAAATGAATTTGTAATTATGATGGGAAAAGAGAATATATTAATAATTTATACTAATAAAACTTGAACTAAAAAATATGCGAGGAAGATTATAAAAACTTCCATAAAAAAATGTGTCGGATTTGGAGTGATTTAAATGAATGAAAAAAAATATGCAAAAACTTATATAGTGTCCGTACTTTTAATTACTTGGATTATTACAGCTACTTTATTTATTCATCCTAATACAGGTCTTAAGCTTTTTACACTAATTATGTTTATACCTGGGATACTAGCTTTGATTTTTAATGACATCCAGTATAAAAGAAAAGATAAAATATACGAATGTTTTACAAATAGAATTAATAAAAAAGCAATGTTATTTGGTATATTCTATCCTATACTATTTATAATGATATGTTCTCTTATAGCATTTACTACAGGTATAGGAACATTAACTTCTGAAAAAATCCCTGTAACAAGAGACATTATATATCTTATATTTGCTTCTATCTTAACTTTGCCCTTTGCATTAGGTGAAGAATATGGTTGGAGGGGTTATCTTCTTCCTAAACTTACTAAAATATATGGTAAAACCAAATCCACCATAATAGTAGGTATTGTATGGGGTTTGTATCATGTTCCAATAGTGTTTTTACTTGCAAAAACAACAGGCTTACCAAATCCATTTTTGCTTTGTATTATCCAAGCTTTAGCTGCATTTACCTTTAGTTTTCCTTCTTCATATTGTTATTACTTATCAGATAATATAATACCTGTTCTATTTATTCATTCTGTATGGAATTCAATAAATGTAATGATGCTTGGTGATATATACAAGAATCAGTATGGAATTATACGTGGAAATTTAGTAACCATTAATGGAGAAGGTATTTTAGGTGTTATATTAGGTACAATTTTAATATTTGGGTTTATTAAAGTATGTTTTAACTCTACAACTCCAAGGTATTTAAAAAATTGAAAATGAAAAATGCTGCTACTCTAAGAAATTAGTACAACAGCATTTTTTTGCAACGAAACAATTCCTTATAAATTATTTCAGTATAAAACCTAAATCTGCATTGTATTACTAAAATTCACATCTATAATAATCAACTTGAAAATCGATCTTAAATCCACACTTCTTATATAAATGAAAAGCCGTTGGATTTTCTGAATCCACATCAAGCACTACTTTATCAGATTTGGCTAGTCCCTCAGTCAAGGCAAACTCAACCATTTGCTTTCCAAATCCTTTTCCACGGTATTTTGTAACAATACCCACGCCATAGAGAAAAGTATCAACTTCCTCATAATTAAAGGTAAAAACACCTACTGGAATCCCATCTTTGCAGGATATATATCCCTTTCGGTATTTAGAAGAAATTATAGTATCAATAAAATTATTGCTTTCCTCTAAATCTGGAAAAACATCCCGTGTACTTTCTGCAAATATTTCTTTGTTTTGATTATTCACCTCAAAAAACTGTAAATCCGAGTATTGTGGCAGAGTTTTCAACCCATTATGAGACATCTTGTATTCTGAGTGATCCAACTTAGCACACTCAAAATTTTTTAAAACCCCTGCACCGCTTTTGCTTTTCGGTTCTACAACTAACAAAAACCTATTTATCCCCACCGATAATAACGTTTCTTTAGCTAGCTTCAACAGTTTTTTAAAGCATCCCTTTAATCTCTGCTCTGGATGTGTAACCGCTAATATTTCCGCTTCATAAAAAGTTGGCATAAATGTAGTTAAAAAAGCAATCAGCACATCATTTTCATATCACATGTAGAAGCACTGCAATGTTTTATCAAAGTTAATTTCGTTTGATAAAAAAGCATGATTTTCTAAAATATCTTCATGAAAAGCGACTGTTTCTAAATTTATAATTTCACTCATCTGATTTTCTGTTAATATATTTGTAGTTTCGATCCTCACGTAAATTCCTCCTCATCAAATAAATATGCCAATAAAGAAACATTTTTGGTGTGTTTTGACAAACATTATGAATAACTATTGTCAACTTACTACCACAACACCTTATATATCATGTTGTTATATCTTTACACGCACATCTGCAGAAATAGTGTAGAAAAAAGCAAGTATATAAAAAAGGCTTATGTTTTATTGCAGATACTAATCAATGATGGGAAATAATTATTTGTAATTGTTTGTAATTATTTACTTTAATATTGATAATTTAGGACTTATAATATTCTAAAGCATAAAATCAATTAATAATTGTTTTAAAATGGGACAAGTATTTATACTTTATGGTAACAAATTATCAGCGTTTAATTTCTTTTTGAAATTTATAAAGGAATTAAGATGTTAATAAAATTTATTTGAATGGAGGTAAATTCTATAGAAAAATTAGATAATATCATTGAAATTATTGTAAGGAAGGTGCTTATATAGTGGATAAAATTTTGGTTTTAGGTGGAAGTGGATTAGTTGGGAAAGCTTTAATTAATGAATTAGAAAATGATTATGATGTCTATGGTACATATCACAGTGAATATAATAATAAAAATGCAAATAATTTATTTAAACTAGATATAGATAATTTAAATGATATAAAAGAAATAATAAAAACAGTAAAACCGAATATCATAATTTCATGTTTAAGTGGTGATTTTAATGAACAATTTAAGATACACAAAGAAATAGAAAATTATTTAAGCAGAATAAACGGTAAGTTGTATTTTTGCTCTTCTGCTAATGTGTTTGATAATGAAGTAGATAAAGTTCATTACGAATATGATTGTGTATCGGCTGAAAGTGATTATGGAAAATTTAAAATTAAATGTGAAAAAGAATTAGCTCTAATATTAAAAGATAAGTTATGCATAATTAGATTACCTTGTATTTGGGGTAAGAATTCACCGAGATTTAACAATTTAGTTGAAATGTTAAAAAAGCATGAAGAAATACCTGTGTACTCTAATTATTATTTAACAAATAATACTGATGTTATGTTAGCAAAACAGATTCATTATATTATTAGAAATAATTTTAAAGGTGTATATCATTTATCTACTAATGATGTAGTAAATTATCAAGAATTTATAGAGGAAATCATAGAAAAATTAGAGTACAAGGATATTAAATTTAAAATTACTAAATTACCTTCAGAAAAATATTATTTAGCAATTTCAACTATTCATACAGATATACCTAGCAATTTTAAAATTACAAATAAAGATGTAGTGAATTATTTAACTATGGTTTTTTTTGCCTAATACCCCCAAAACACCAACATTTACGACAACCCCCACTCTAAGAAAAATAGTACCATAAACCTTCGTTTAAGATACTTAAATAGAAAAATCGAAAGCCACACGATAGTAATTGTGTGGCTTTCATAATGATTAAATCTAATGAACAATATACGAATATTATGTATTAAATACCAGCTGATTTAATTATTGTCGAAATCATCACAAATAGTAAAAATGCAGAAACAATGCACATGAAAAAACCTAACACTCTTTGTTTTTGGTAACTGAAAGAATTAAGACCACTTAACAACATTATTAGACATAAACTTCCTTGAGTTAAAATACGAAATACATAACTATTACTATTACTATTACTATTACTATTACTAATAGTTAGTGATGAAAATACAATGGTGAAAATTGAAGCAATTATAATTGCTATTATAATTGGTGTATTCTTTTTTAATTCTATTTTCATAATCTTCAACCTCACTTTTTTAATTTAGTGAACAATAATTAACAAATATAACTCAAACATATACAATATTATACCATAATATTGATTAAATGGTAGATTGTAATTATTGAGATTATAGAGTATGAATTCCACACAATAACAATTGAGTTGAAATCATTAAATAGGCTTGAAGCTTTTGTACTTTATCCATTTATAAAAGTTAGTTCAACATAATATAATTATACAAATCACATGATACACTATTGGGACCTATTATCAACGTTTATTCTCTTTATTCTCTTACCTTTTCCTTGTCTCATATAACTATAGTTAAATGAGACGTAGTTAATCAAAGAAAATAGGTAGCATAAACTTAATATTTAGTAAAGGCACAAAAATGTGCGTACTAGCTTAATTGTTGCCTGGGCGTATAATAGGTGTTGTGGAGAGGTATTTTAGCAAATCATTCTACGACTAATGATTAAGCAAGGAGAAATAAAAAATGAATAGGAAAAATATTTATGGTGATGATTTCCCCATTTTACATGCACTAAACATTATAGGCGGGAAATGGAGACTTCCAATTATATGGTAATTATCGGATGGAGGTCTGCGTTATAACCAAATAAAAAGAAATTTAAATGGAATTACTAACATTATGCTAACTCGTTCATTGCAGGATTTAGAAGAATATGGCCTTGTCATACGTATTCAACATTCCGTAATACCACCACATGTTGAATATTTTCTAACTGAGCATTCAAAAAATCTTATTCCTATAATGACGCTGATTTCAGAATGGGGCAAAGATCAAATGTCCAGAGAAAAGAATGAGTTATTTCATTATAAAGATAAAAAGGAGTGAAAACCAATGGACTTGATTAAAGTGAACCAATCTAAATGTATTAAATGTGGATTTTGCGTGAATGTGTGTCCGTTAAATGTTTTATGTATGGGAGAAGATGGTCCTATAGCAATCAGCCCACAATCATGTATGAAGTGTGGACAGTGTGTTGCTATATGTCCTCGTAGAGCCATTGACAATATTAAGACACCACTAGCTAATCAATCCGTAATTAACGATTCTCTTTTTATAAATTCAGAAACGGCTGAACAATTTCTTAGGTCACGTCGATCAATTCGCTGTTATAAAAATAAAGCTGTACCTCGTGACCAATTAGAAAAATTAGTGGATATTGCGCGTTTCGCCCCCACTGCTAGTAATAGGCAAGATGTATCATACATTATTGTAGAAAATAAGGAGATAATTAAAAAAGCTACTGAGATAACTATAGAGTGGATGGAATCAGAAATTAAAAATTCTTCTTCACACTATAGTTTTCCATACCATGTTCATGCTTACAGAGAGACTGGCACAGATACAATCCTACGTGATTGTCCATATCTTATTTTGGCAACAACTCCAAAGGATTTTAAAAATGGCCGAGAAAATACAATGTTATCACTTGACTACCTAACGTTGTTTGCAACTACTTTTGGGCTAGGCACTTGTTGGGCCGGAGTCTTTGAAATGTGCGCATTTGCAAAGGATTCTCCAGTATTAAAGTTGTTCAACATTTCAGATGATAAGATTATAACCGGAGCAATTATGATTGGTTATCCCAAATATAGTTATAAGAGAATGGTTGATCGCAGACCATTAGATGTTACTTGGATTTAATGTTTTCTCGCTTGGTTGTTTAAGTACTCTAAAATGTGCATCACCTATCCAACCGTCCGTTACTATCCAAGCATCTTTAGTTTCAATCAGCTTTGGTTTGGGTCTATTCATTTTAAATTACCTTCATTCATTTTAATTTGAGCTCAAGCTTTTGGATTTGATTTCCTCGCCTTTTTATCCCATTATACCAAATAGTTCATATTTCCCCATATGGTTCAATCAATTTATGTATAAAATATTCTATATTGGTTATAACTTAAAATATCATACATTATTGTATATCAATCCTTAGAACGTGCCGAATGGTGAGTTCTTTTTTCTAATTGTCTACAGATAAACTATATGATTAGAGCTATTAGAATATCTTAAGGAATTTATTTGTATTGATTTATCCAATATAGTACATTACAATTATATGACATAGCAAATATATGACATAGCAAATATGTAAATATAATCAAAAGGGATTGATACTTATGAATTTAGATGAAAATATAGAAATTCTGAGAGAGCAACTAGATTATATGTTATTAAATGAGTGCGACATATTCGACGATAAAGTAATTAAATCAAGTACAGAATTGGACGAGCTTACTAATAGATATTATTCCTATGATGATAAACCTAATTTTAGTACCAATTGATTTTATCTTCTCATTTTTAATTTATTAGATCTACTATCCAAAAATCTTTTCTTTTGATACGTAAGGCTTTCATATTCTTTGTCATCTATTAAACCTCTTTGCTTAAGTTTATCTAATAAATAGATCATATGTTCACAAAGTTCTTTTATATCGTTCTCATATTTATTATTTTCCACACTAAACATCTCCAAATATAAAATCTTTATATTGCAATAATATCATATTTTAACAATTTGTTAAATACTTTGTTACATATTCGTTACCGGACCTAGTTCAGAATAATTTAATGTTACCGATAATTAGTGTGTACAATAGTTAATATTCAAATGGTCTCACCTAAGATGAACGTACCAAATGGTGCGTTCTTTATTATGTATAAAAATAATAATATAAATATTTATATGCATTCATTATAAATAAAGGAGAGCATAAGACTAGTCCTCCCATAATTTCCTTATTAATTATTACGTACACAATATTGAACTTAAATATATTTTTTTATGTTATTAATCAAAAATATGTTTTTCTTTTTTTAACTTAAAAATCTCTTCAACCGCTTTTTGATACCCCCCTGTTTGTTTAAAAGAGCTACTTATCTTTTTAATATTTTCAAGATAACTTGGATTAATTAAAACTTCTTTAACAGAATTTTTTAAAATTTCTGAAGTGAGTTTGTCTTTATCAAGAGAAATAGCTGCTCCAAGTTCTGAAGCTCTTCCTGCCATATATGGTTGATCTGCTCCTATAGGTATTGCTACAAAAGGTATATTATTATATAGTAAATCATTTGTACTATTCATTCCTGCATGAGTTATAGCAACATCAGTATACTTTAGAATTTTTGATTGCGGAACATAATTCCTAACAATGAAATTACTTGGTATATCAAATGAAGATAAATCTACATTGTACGCCGACATAACTACAATCACATCACTGTTTGCAAAACTTTTAAAGAATATATCATAGAGCTTACTGCTAGTATTGTTAAAGACTGTACCTAATGAAATATAAATTACTTCCTTACCTTCTAATTTTTCAAAGGGAAAATCCAAATTATCTTCACCGTCATATATTGGTGGACCAATAAATATAAAATTTTCGCTATAATATTCAGGATGTGGTACAAAATATTTAGAAGTATATGCAATGTTAATATCTCCCATATTAAAATACATATCAACTATCTCTGGCATTTTAATATTGTAAGTTTTTTCTAATTTACCTGCCACGTTTT
The DNA here is from genome assembly GCF_000686725.1 of Clostridium akagii DSM 12554. Lineage (GTDB taxonomy): Bacteria > Bacillota > Clostridia > Clostridiales > Clostridiaceae > Clostridium_I > Clostridium_I akagii. The sequence goes on from NZ_KK366010.1 coordinate 25,264, forward strand.
TATAAATTCCAGTATTTTGATAATTTTTTATTTGATTTTCATTTATAGATAATGAATTCGCTGGCCTTAGTTCTTCTTTGGTGGCAAATATTGCAAATGAAGAAATAGTAGGAATCTTTAATATTTGACTAATAATATTTGCATAAGGAAACATAGCACTGTAAACTATATAATCAAATTTTATGTTCTTAATTTTTTCTAAAATTTCACTTATAGTTTCTTGACTTTTATAAAGATCATTATTTATAATATCTAAATAATCGTCAATAGTACTCATTTTTCCTGGAATATGATTTCCCCTAAAATTAGCATAGCTCTTAAATATAGCCCCAGTTTTTTCTATTTTCTTTTTAAATTGATCTGTGCAAAAATAGACTACATTCTCTCCTTCTTTAATTAGCGCATCTACAAGCCCTAATGTTGGATTAATATGACCATGAGCTGGAATATTTAAAAAAAGTACATTTGACATATCCTCACATCCTAACCTTATTTATACTGATATTTTACTACAATTATTAATTATGTCAATATATGAATAAACAATTTAATTAATAAATGTTGCATCAATCATTTCAACTCGGAATTCTAAAAATCAATAAATTATATATTGACCTTTTTTAATGGATTAAAATAAAAAAAATCTAGCTAAATATTAATCAAATTAGACTTCCAGGAATAATATCACTTTGTAAAAATAAAATCCAAGATATTATGTCCAAGATTTAAATTTATAATTTAGATTTTTGAATTGTGGCAACAATTTTTCTATTTTAATATTATTTTTTCCTCACTAATCAATGAAATGGTGCTCCAAATGGTGTGTTCTTTTGGTTCATGTACTCTCAATGATCTAATGTATCTTTTTAATTTTACTGAGTATACTATAATTGAATCAATATTGATTATAGATTCAATTATGCTATTTTTGTCAAAAAGAAAGCCAAAGGACTTTTTCTCCTTTGGCTTTCCCCATAGTTTATAATTTTACTTATTCTTGAAAGTTATAAACACAACTTCGCTACATTTTTTACATACTAATGCTATAGTACCATCTTCACAGTTTCTAATCTCAAAATTCACTATTTGATTATCTATTTTTAAATCTTCTATATTTCCACACTTACACATTAATTTCATTGTGTATCCTCCCCATTTTTGTACAGCTTGCATAACTTAATTTGCTATTTTATTACTAGACCTTATCTTATCTGCAATTGTAGCGATAAATTCGCTGTTTGTAGGCTTTGTTTCCCCGTTCCTCACCATACAACCAAATAGGTTATTGATGACTTCCGTTTGCCCTCTGCTATAGGCTACTTCTATTGCGTGTCTTATTGATCTTTCTACCCTACTTCCTGTTGTATTATGTTTTATAGCTACAGAAGGATACAGTTCTTTTGTAACTGCAGACATTAGTACCATATTATTCACTACCATACTTATAGCTTCCCTTAAGTATATATATTCCTTAATATGTGCAGGAATACCAATCTCATGGAAAATATCAGTTACAGATACCTCTAAGTAATATGAATCTTTAAATTCTGATACAGTCTTAGGCTTATTTGTTTTGACAAATGAATCTTCAAACTTAACTTCATCACTTAATAAAATATCATTTGCCATTTTCCTAATTCTTTTAATCAAAACCTCTAAATCGAAAGGCTTAATTATATAATAATCTGCTCCTAATTCTAATGTTCTCTGAGTAATTTTATCTTGTCCTACTGCTTATAATACAATAATTTTTGGCATTGGATTAAGGTTCATACTGTTTAATTCTTCAATAACTCCTATTCCATCTATATGAGGCATTATAATATCTAATATTACTAAATTAGGTTTTTTCTTCTCTATTAATTTTAAACCTTCTACTCCATCATTTGCTATTCCAGTTACAATTATATCTCCCTGATTTGACAAACAATCGTTAAGAACACTACAAAATTCTCTGTTATCATCTACTATAATTATACTAATTTTACTACTGTTCATACTTTTATTCTCCTTTATTTCTATATTATGGTAATAAAGGTTTCCGACAAAAGAGTCATAATTCCTTCTTATTTTAAAATAAAAAAAATTATTGATTACTCATCCCTATGTTTTCTTTTATTCTATAAATTTATTTCTTTAGAATATATTACCCTTACAATTTACCAACAAAAAACGTGCCAAGTGGTGCGTTCTTTTTTTATTGTAACATATTCTCATTTACTTATATTTATATTTATATTTATGTTTCCTCATTTTTTATTGTTCTTTCTCAATTTTATTAAAAGGCGCACCTATAAGGTGATACGCCTTTTTTGTTTTTTGAATTTATTATAAAAATCATCTTACAGCTACTTTACCCTGGTTACATGAATGCTGCTACTACCTCTCGTACAAATGTAAAGTGATCAATTAAATCTTATATCTCCCATCGTCTTTTCATAATAGTACTCTTAATTTCTCCAATTATATTCTTAATAACTTTTGCATATTTTTGCCTAGGATTAATTCTTTCTGTATATCTGATAATCCTAATTCCTGTATATTAGTTATGGCGTTTTTTAAATTTTCTCTCCCATTTGGCGTATCAGAACCCATTATTATCTTTTCTGCACCAAATTTCTCTATAGCTGGTACAATTTTATTTTTTGGTACTATTTGTGGACATGATATATCGAAATATATGTTTGAAATATCTATTTGGGAATTTATAAAAACTTGTAAACCGATAAGATGCGCAATAATAAATTTCGTATTTGTATGTTTCTTTATCAATTCAACCATATCAAAAGTATCCTTCTTTGTGCAAAGATGAATAAATATTGGCATTTCTTTTTCTCTAGCCCACTCTGAAATTTCATTCATGTAGCCTTCTTTCAAATCAAATTTATTAATACATTGATGTAATTTTATTCCTTTGAAATTATAGTTTTTATAATTTACATTTATCTTATCAATAATGTTCTTTTCGCAGGGATTAACCCAATAAAATTGAATTATTCTATCAGGTTGTTGTTTGACCAAATTATAGACATATTCATTTCCCAAATCTATTTTTGTTGAGGACCTATTAAAAAAATTCACTGTCTTTATAATATTATTAAGAATGTAAATAAAGTTTTCAGGATATTTTTCTATAAATTTAGAAAAAAAGGATAAATCATAATTTTTTTCACAATTTATTTGTGGAGTACCAGCTAATACTACATAATCTACATTATTTTCATCTAATATTTTTATGATATTATTAGTTTTTAAAAAATCTCCAGCAGCGTGTGCATGTCCATCAATTATCATACATTTGACCTCCTACTTGCTAATCCTTCAGCTAATAACTCAATTAAAAATTTTATTGAACTATCATAAATTTCCTCACCAATTTGATTTTTATGTAATGATATCGTGAATATGGAACGAATCAATCCAACAATAATTTTAGGCTGTTTATCAATTATAATTCCTTCATTCTGCCATTTTTTTATTAATCGTAATAACATTTCAGCATCCATTCTTTTATGTTTAGCAATTTTTTCACTTGGAAGCTTTCTAATAAATATTTCCATATTATTCTCAATGTATAATTGCTTAATAAATACATTAGTATCAATTAATTCAAAAGCATGAATAAGAAATTTTTCTATTACTTCTTTAGGAGAATCATTTATTAACATAATTTCTTCCAAAAGAGTTGATTTTATTAAATTTTCTTCTTTTTCTAGAATCTCAAAATATAGTTCTTCTTTTGATGAAAAAAAGTTATAGAATGAACCTTGAGCAATACCTACTGATTTTATCAAATCCCCTATACTGGTCTTTTTAAGCCCAAATGTATTAAAAAGACTTTTTCCTTTTTCCATTAGTTCGGCTTTTATTACTTGTTTTTCTTTATCATTAAAACCCCTTGGCAAAAAACCACCCCTTTCATGAATATATGAATATAAAACAAATATATTCATATATATTACTTCCATTTGACACTTTATTCAAGAATTTTAGTAAAATTCATTTTATTAATCTAGTTATACAATATTATTGGTAGAATTTCTTTATGTTTTATTTAGGTATCAATAATAATCCATTTAAATTATGCTCTAAACAAACTAATTTATTTATATCACTAAAAAATGTCCCCAGGGGATACCTTAGTTAATGAATACTAATTTTAGTAACCATCTTTAATATTTCAAATATACTTTTATATTGATCCTTTATTAAATTATCAATTTTTATTTTAAAATCTTGAACTTGAAAAACTGTTTAATATCTTTTTTACTAAAAAGAATAAAGTCTCTATTTATCATACCTATATTAAACCATTTGTTTACCTTCTGTTTTAGATAACATGAGAATTCCCTTCTAAAAATCATGTGGCAATTATTTCAAAATGCGTACCTAAATGTACGCTCTTTTTTTGTAGAAATATATTTAAAATTTTAATGTTTAAGGAGTGATTGAAATGGTTATAGAAAAAGGTGATAGAGTATACCTTAAAGGTAAATATGGGATGAGTTATGACGTCTCAGTTAAATCAGTCAATGGAGAGTATGCAACTGTACAATGAGATATTACATTTGGTACTAAAAAAGTTAAATTAAATAAACTAGTCAAACCACCTTCTTAATAGTTATTTATAAATTGTTTTATAATATGGTTAGTGTGTCGAGTATTCCTAAACGGATGCCCGAGGGGTTGGTAAATTTATGCCAACCCTTTTATTATTCAAAAAAATAAAGCCTAAGAGAAATTAATCCCTTAGGCTTTTACTGTTCCATAAAATTGTTTTTAATTTATTAGTTCAGGATAGCTTAATACTAAAACTATTTTCAATTTTTAGATTATATTTTCTACTTGATATTCTTCAAATTGATATTCTTCAAACTTACTACAAAATTATTAATAATCACTTTTAGCTACTATACTGTTTTAGTAATGCTTTTGTAATCAAATATAAATAACTAAAAATTTCATCTTCTGTTCCTGTTTTAGTAATAACCAAATCTTGCCTTTCATTTACACCATAAAAATACCAAATATCATTTTCTTGATAGCATCCTGTAGAATACGGTATATTTGTCTTTCTTCCAATCACAATATTTAATCTTTCCAAATTTATACCACCATTTGTAATTAATTCTCCATTTACTGCCCATGGAGAAGCTTCTCCCATAACACCGTACGTAGAATCTATTCCTTTTTCTTTACATAACTCAATCATATTAGGGTTGTTTTGAAATTTAATATAATCATCTTTCCATAAAACAATATCTGCTGCATCTACTTTTCCTAATCTTGTTCCATTTATTTTATTTTGTATATCAATAATAGAATTTATTTTATTAACAGACTCCTCTGGATTATCAATATCAAAATCTTTTATAGTATCAATTGCATATTTATAATATGTTCCTTCAAATTTATATCCATTTCTCGCATATTCATTTTCAATATTACAAATGGAACGTTCATTTTGTGTACAATGATATCCATTTTCCACTACACCCAAATTATTACCATAAGGACTACCAAGTCTATCTAAGTTGTTTGGTATTTCTATTTCCCCTGTCACCCCATTATACACAGATTTTGCAGTATTTTTATTTAATCCTGGGAAATCCGGCCAATCAATATCTGGCCATTCTCCCCAATTGGATTTTTCAGCATTTTTAAGTATTCTTACCTCATTTAAAACATTAAAATTAACTTTTTGTTCTGGTATTAACTTATCAAAGTTAGCTATCATAATATCAATCTTATCTGAATTAGATAACGTTTCATCACACCAAACATTTTCTCTCAAATATTTATTGAAATTATCTTGTGATTCTTTTCCTATACTTTTAAATGAATCACAAACATATTTTTTTAACTTAGGATTTAAACTAATTTTAGGATTACTAACCAACTTATCGATTCCATTTATTTCATCACTAGTCTTCGCTATATCTTCTGCTGTACTACTTATTTCTTCAACCTTAGATAAATCCCCACTTACTTCTCCTGCTTTTCCTGCTACACTTAACTCCCCTCCCCCTACGAATAATGTACCTATATTTAATGCCCAATCAGTTAGAAAGCTAGCTCTTGTATAAGCATCTCCATGTATTAAATTCCCATTGATTTCTTTACTTATAATCCCTTCTAATCCTTTTTCAAATCTCTCGTCATCCTCTGTTTTAGGCATTGCTGGATTTACTAATGCCGCTATATCTAGACCGACTCTTCCCAAATTTTTTATAGTGCCCTCTGGATTTTCTCTTAAGTCATAATATTGATCCACTATTCCCTTTCCAATACCTACTACTCCATCTATTGTTCCTTTTCCAAAATCATAAGTTCCTGCTATTATTCCTGCTCCTATAGGATTTATTTTTTTATATTCTCCCCAAGCTTCCTCTGATACAGAACCCATTTTATTCTTTACATCTACTGCATCACTTGCTATTTCTTTTATTTTACCATCCTTTATTATATCTTGTATCCCACTACATATATTGCCTGCTTCTTTTTTTATTCCATTAAATGCTTTTTCTTCATCATTTCTTAAACTATCAAATGTTTTTTCTCCATCTTTAAATAAAGACCTTGCTGTTGTTCCTATTTTTTCTCCAATTGATGTATTGGATCTTCTTATTTAAATTATTCTATATTTATTTTTATACAGTCAATTTAGGCTTAATTTTACAGCTAAATATTATTAACATTTTCTACAACTTTCAATAATTCTTTCAAAAGACATATTTTTTTTCTCATAATATCGGTGAGTCCCTTGCAAAAAATCTCACAAATTTTCACCATTTTTCAATTCCTATTCAACTATCAATCTAAATCCATATTCCGTATTACAAACACTATCAAAGCGTTCAATGCTATTCCAAACTCCTTTTTTAATAAATCCATCAGATAATTTAATATATTCCAATAATAATTTTTTGTTTTCAGCAATTTTATTTTGCAACTTTGTGATTATAAAATCTTTATTTATTTTAAATGGTGCAATATTATTTTTTTCTTTAAACATCTGACTTGTAACATATAATACTACTAAATAAATATCCATTGCATCACCATCCAACATTTTAATCAATGCATCTTCAAATATTTCCTTTGTTACTGGACTTTCTTTATACCTTTTATAAATTGCCTTTGACAGCACCTTGCCTGCATCTGTCGGTTCAACTCCAGGCATATATTGCGATATTTCTATTCTATATTCTTTTTCACCCCGCAAAAAAGCTAATATTTCTCCATGCTTTATAGCTTCATCTAATAATATTTTATAATCCATATTCTTCTCCTTTTTATTTTAATTCTATAATACTTACTTTTGAATCAACATTAGGAATTAAGTTCGAAATAGCTTCTGGTGTTCCACAATCAGTATACCCTCCTGGTAACCAATGTGAATTGGCACCAGCCTCATTTCCAGATGGCATTCTTAAATTTAAATCACTCACATCATTTATATTTATTTGCACTAAACCTCCACCATCTTCAAAATGTCCAATATCAAACCCTAATGATTCCTCATAATAAGATATATTCCCATTTGCTTTTGTTGCTATCTCCTCACATACATTTTTAGATAAAATAAATTGTGTTCCATCATCTGGTATTCCTATGTAAGAGTTTCCCTTGACATAATTTATATATTGCTCTTTTGTCATAATAATTGAAGCGCCATCATCAAACTGTACTAAATGCTTTTTAATATATTCTTTGCTTAAATAGGTTGAAGGATCAGGTCGTGATCCTTTTTCCATTGATAAGATTTCGTCAATTTTAGGTCGACTAATTTCAGCATTACTTGCCCCCACATCAATCTTACTTACATCATTTATTTCTTCTCCAACTTTAGTACCTTCAGACACTTCTCCTAACTTACTTCCTACTGCAAGTTCTTCGCCTCCAACTAAACATGAGAGTATATTCAATTTTAAATTAGTCACATATCTAACCCTTGTTAGTGTATCACCTTTTATAAATTTTTCGTCAAATTCCTTTACCATATAATTCATAATAACTTTTGGCGCTTCTTTTATCTCAGGATGTGAACTAACATATGATGCAATAACAGCTAGAAATCCTCCTGTATTATATTTGAAAACATATGGTGCCCATCTTTTTATTGTTCCCACTGGATCTGACTCAAATTCTTTGGTTTTTTTAATAAAAACATTAGCAATATTAATTGGGGCTGTAATTATACCTTTTACAAAATCATATGCTCCTAATATTTTTCCTGCTTTTATTGGATCTGCTTTTTTATATTCTTCCCACTCCCCTTTAGCTTTTTCATATCCCGATTCTAATCCTTCTTCACCATATTTAATTGTTCCTTTAATTTTAGCCTCTAATTCTCCAAAAAAGCTTTCATCTTTTTTACTTGCATTTCCTCCTACAGCTCTTATTCTTGCTTCACAGGCACTATCTACTTCCTTGAATCTTCTTATTGCTTTATCTACTTTGTTTATTGTACTTTCGATATCACTTTGCATTCTTGTAACTTGTCTTGAATAATCTCTAAGCTGGTCCGTTGCCATTTTTATTCTCGAGGAACCTTTATCCACTTGAAGTTTTGTTATTACTGTATTTATTTTTCTATTTAAATCTGTACTTCTATCTCTTGCACTTTCTAAGTTACTTTTTACTCTGTTCATTTCACTATAATCTATTCCTATTATTCCATTCCCTGAATTTATTAAGCTCAATAAATCAGTACCAATATAAATCATTTTAAAACTTTTTATTATGCTATTATCGTCATGTATTGCTTGGAATGAATAGTTATTCCTAAATTTAATAAAAATATCCTTTTTAAACTTTAGATAGGCACATTCCAGTAATTTCGCAATGATACATATAAAATAAATGCTAGAGAAGTCTTATATGCTCCCTTTAAAGTAGACAGTTTAAATACATAAACTATTACTTTGGAGGGATCATATCATTGCTCATATTTAGGGTTTCTTTTATTTTAAGATTATTTTTAATTTATTTGTTTAGAATGGTTGGATAGTATCGATAATTATATTACCCTTACAATTTACCAACAAAAGACGTACCAAATGGTGCGTTCTTTTTTTATTGCAACATTTTCTCATATATTCCATATAATAAAAGAGATGATATAAATGTATGATAGATGTATTTATATTTTCTCATTCTTCATAGTCTTTTTCCCAATTTTATTAAGATGCGTACTTGAGTGTACGCTCTTTTGTAAAAAAATAAAGCCTAATTTAATCCCTCAGCTCTTTACTGTTCTATAAAATTGTTTTTAATTTATTAGTTCAGAATACGATAATGTGTGTACAATAGTTAATATATACATGTCTCACCTAATATGAACGTGCCCAATGGTGGGTTTTTTTTATGCAAAAGTAATCATAAATGTACTATATTAAATTGATTTTTATAATTTCAATGTAAAATACGAAAATAAGCGTTAATCATAATATACGAATTTACGCTTATTTAACCACATGCACACAATTGTTTAACCTGTTGATCTTATTTAAATCCATAATATTTATTAACAGTTTATAAATTACTTTTGCAACTTTAATAAACACAAATAGGATACTATTTTAAATGTTATAAAATGCATACCTTTTTAGATACTTAACAGTCGCAGTAATTATGCATTCTATGGGTAATTGAAATCTATATTCTGATTAAAACATTATCTTATTAGGATACCGTTCACAGTAACGATTATAACGGAAGTTTTAAAATTTATAGAATTAAAAACAGTATTAATGTCTCTTTTTTTTATGATATATACTCTCTGTTAAATATATAGGTTGGTTACTATTCTGACCTGGCAGAACCTTTATATTGTACATTGTAGTCATAATGGAATCATTATAGATTGCTTTAATACTATAAAAACCTGGTGGTAAGTCCTCAATTGAATAGCATCCATTTTTATCTGCATTAGTCTTGTAAACAGGAAAGTCACTTACACCACCAAAGTAAAGAAAAATCTCAGCTTCTGTAGCAATAGCATTTTCTTTATTTATATATATAATGCCTGTTATCTTTCCAGAATAATTTTCTAGCTTAGTATTAACAGTTACATCAATTCTTTGAAGATTTATTTGTGAAGGTTTTACATCTACTTGCTGTTCTTGATCAAGATCTTGTTTATTTTCTTGTGTACTATGCTGATCTTGAAGCTTATTACTCCCAATTACACGTGCATTGTCTATAATTCCAGTTTCTCCTTCGTTTACCATTTTTTTCACGTAGATTCCTCCTTTTCTTATCAAATGCTTAATCTATAATATTCTAAAAGTATATTATGGGTGAGCAAAAAGTAAAAATCGTATAAGCAATAGATAATTACTTCTCTATTGCTTATACGATTAGTAACCTTTTTATATTAATATTTTTTATTTCTATTCTCTGCTTCTGCTTTATTCTTTGCTTCTGCTTCTGCTTCTGCTTCTGCTTTATTCTTTGCTTCTGCTTCTGCTTCAGAATCAGAGTCAGAGTCAGCATCATTTTCAGCTTCAGTTCTTTGTCCCTGGTCCTGTTTTACAATTTGTTTTTGATCAAAATGATTATAGTTTATTTGCTTGTTATATTGTTTTTGTTTGCTATCTTGATCACTATCTTGATCATTATCTTGATCTACATCTACATCATTTTTGTTTTTAGGTTCCCAATCTACTGCCAGTTCCTCAAAATATAAATCTTTCATAAAATATCCCCCTTTATTAACATACGTTAAAGTACTATAGATCTGTAACTTCAACTATTAATCTATACACCATGAAAAATCATTGAAGATTCGATATTTTCATAATGTATAGATTAAGTTTTCGTATTACATATCTATAATTAGTACTTTAATGTATAGTATTCAATAAGCCAAAATCCTGCTACAAATGGATTTTTATTTATTAATAATATACTTTGTTATTATCACAAATTATAAAGATTCACCAGTTCAGCAAATGGTTTTTCTCTAGCCCTCTAAGGAAATGGTAATTGCAAGTGTCTAACTGAAGTCTCATGTTAGTTCCCATAACCGCAACTAACATATGTAGATGATATGATATGCATACATGTGTCTCTATTATTTCTGCTTCTTTATGGATAACATCTAGTGTGCTGTCTCCTATTAATTAGAAAATCAATATTTTATCTAAATCTTTAACTATAATCTTTGAAAAACCAATTGTATTATCTTTAATTTTTTTCTCCAAAAATACTCTTTAACTCTATTGGATGTAAACTGTAAATTGGAGAATCAGGTTACAATTTATCTAATATTACACATTATAATTGTCTAAAAAACTATGGATTCAACTTAATAACCGCTATCCTGTAGAGCTCATTTTTTATTTAAATTTTAAGTATACGAATATGTTTATAAAGCTTATAAATAACAGGAATAGGAGATAAAATGTTTATTCTTCTATTAGAATTGATGTGGCTGCTGTTTCTACTATATGTGCATTATTTTTAGCTTTATTGTTTAGAATTTTAAATAGTAATAAGAATTGAGATGTAGACAAAATTATAAAGACGTGCCAAAAGATGTGTTCTTTTTTATGCAATATTTTCTCATATATTCCATATAATAAAACAGATGATATAAATGTATGATAGATGTATTTATATTTTCTCATTCTTCATAGTTTTTTCCAATTTTATTAAGATGCGTACCTAAATGTACGCTCCTTTTGTTGTAAAAAATAGGCAATATCTTAATTTAAAATCTAATTGCTAATGTTTTATAATCATATAACCAAACAAAAGGAGCAACATTTGAGTTGTTCCTTTTTATATTCTTTAAATCGCACTTATACAAGTGGACTATCTATTTGAGTAGTAAACAAAAAATCATGATTGTGTCCATCATCAATTGTTGTAGAACCTTTAACTACGTGTACATGCTTATTAGTACCTGTAATTTGTATATTTGGTCCTGTTGTAACTCCAATTTCATGATGGTGATCAAGAAAATCTGTATTGCTTAATATTGCATGAACATGTTGTCCATTCCCTATTGGAATAACTTCACTCGTAACTCCTGCTACACGGTGATTATGCCTATCCTCTCCATTCTCGGCTAGTTTTGTGCTTTCTGCAAATTCGTGCACATGCGTTTGTGTCCCTGTTGAAGACTGTTTGGTTAGGCCATTATTACCTTTATCAATAAGCATAGCATATTCCTCCCATAGTATAATAGAAAATATTCTTGCACATTTTCTATTATAGATTATGTTGCTTATATAACAAATGTTCATAAAAATTAATGCATATCTTTTAAGTTTTATTGCACATACTATAATTACAGCAATGTTTGATTATAAATTTTTACTGTTTTATAAAATTGTTTTTAACCTGTTAGTTCAGAATAGTTAGATAGTATCCATAAATATATTACTCTTACAATTTATCAACAAAAGGCGTGCCAAGTGGTGCGTTCTATTTTGTAACATTTTCTCATATCTTTCATATAATAAATAGAGGATATAAATGTATGATAGATAGATTTATGTCACCTCATTCCTTATTGTTTTTTCCCAATGTTATTAAAATGCGTGCCTACCTGTGCGCTCTTTTTTTGTAAAAAAATATTTAAAATTTATATATGTATAAAAACTATCCAATATATAGAATATATAGATAATGAGAACATATTATTAGTTTATATACCCTCGTAGAGACCTTATATAAATATATTATAGAAAATTTTAATATTCAAGGAGGGATTGAAATGGTTGTAGAAAAAGGTGATAGAGTATACCTTAAAGGTAAATATGGGATGAGTTATGACGTGTCAGTTAAATCAGTCAATGGAGAGTATGCAACTGTACAAGGAGATATTACATTTGGTACTAAAAAAGTTAAATTAAATAAACTAGTTAAACATACTTCTGAATAGTTTCTAAAAGATTCGCTTTAGATTGATAAAGACATGAAAACACTAAGTTATTAATTTAGTGTTTTCAATATATATAATTTTAATAAATAAAATTATATATAGAAATAACACCCAGCTTTAATTTTACTAAACCTAGAACTACTCTATATTATTTTAGCTATACTATCCAAGTTTACTGCCGATGTTGCAAGATCTTCGATGGCTTTCGCTATATCATTTATAGCTGTTGATTGGCTTTCTCCAAGACTAGCTGCCTCCAGAATAGTTTTATCCATAATTAATGATTTCTCTTGAATGTTTTCAAGTATTCCCTTTATGCTTTTTACAGAATCAGAACTATTAGTTGACATTTTCCTTATTTCTGATGCTACTACTGAAAACCCTCTTCCTGCTTCTCCTGCCCTAGCTGCTTCAATTGCAGCATTGATTCCTAATAAATTAGAATTTGAGGCTATATTATTTATAAATTTCAATACCTCATCTGTTTTATTAACTTCATCCATTACATCTTTAACCTTTGATTTTAGGCTTTCTAAATCTTTTGCTAATACTGTTGCAGATGCAGCGACTTCTTCTGTAGTTGCTGTAATTTCTTCGGATGTTGCCGCAATGTTTTGAATAACGTTCTGTAAAGTTTCTTGAGATTTCAGGCTTGTGGCATTTCCAACTGCTCCTATAATTTTATTATCCTGATAAATTGGCGTTCCAATTGCTTTTACAGGAACACCATAAACCTCATTTGTAAGAGTTTTATGAATCACTTTACCAGTTGATAAACATTCGGCTACCGCACTTCCTTGTGGTAATTTAGTACCTATATTAGCATTTAACTTAAAACCCTCTGCATCAATAAAATTCACTATTATACCTTCATTGTCTGCTATCATAACAACAGAATCCAGTGGATTTAAATCTTTAAAATTGTTTAAATATGAATTCAATACTTCCAAATTATTCACGCCAATCATCTCCATTTTGTATTTTTTGTCTTATTATATCTAATTTTCGTATATTTTATCATAATTATAACATTATCATTGTACTAATTACTATATTTACTATATTTTCATAATAAAATAAAGCCTAATGAGATTAACTCCTACTAGACTTTTAACAACCTACTATCATTAAGTGAACATTTATTTAATGGTCTTAAAAATTATAATTATAATGAACAAATTCTAACTTTAAATTTTTCATTTCTTAAATCTTTCACTAAATTAATTAAATCATCATTGCTTCCATGTCCAGTTTCATGAATAACAACCAAACAATTACGTTCATATAATTTGGAATTCAAATTTTCAACATCAATTAGTTTTTTAACACCTCCAAGTTTATAATTTGGAAATCCTGGATTTAAATTAATAATTTCTTCTTCACCTTTTATCCATATTGGGCATGGTGCAAATACTAACCCATAAGAATACTCTGTTGACTCATATGAACTAAAAACAACTGTGAATTTCATATTATATGCCTCACTCTATTAATGTATTTTTGATTACATTCAACAAAAGCACCGAAAAATCCTTCAAAAGCTCAAATAAAGCCCAGTTTTAGATTTTATAACAACCCCATACTTAGAGCTATTTCTTCATTGTATTTAATTAAGGGCTATTAAACATTGATTTACCTTGCTTTTATAATGATAATTAATAAACAGATTATTTTTTTAAAAGAATCTTTGCAAATGTCTTTTCTTATAGACACTACAAAAACCCTTTCTCTATGCTGAGGTACTCCATAATCTTTACTATTCAATACGTTCCAATAATTACAGTAACCTAACTTCTCTAGCGTATTTAAATACTTATCGAAATTATGCTTATGCTTCTTACATGTTACTGCCTTTACATTTTCCCAGATGACATACTTAGGCATCTTATTTCTAATAATATGAACTGTATACCACATTAATGATGATTTAGTTCCACTGCCCTCGTCTCCGCCTTCTCCTTTTCCTGCAAAACTAAAGCTTTGACATGGGCTACTATGTGTTAATAAATCAAAATTTTTAATATTGCTGATATCAACTTTTGTTATATCCCCTAAATTATAGTCTTCAGATATTCTATGCATTACTGAATATGCATAACTTGGAAATTTATCAATTTCACAATAATTTACTAACTTATAATCTACTTTTAGATTTTCTAGTGCTTTCTCAAAAGCACCAATTCCACTAAATAAACTAAATATTTTTATCATTTTACGCTTCTCCTTATTTTGATATTAGGTTATTTACACACCGCCCGTCACACCAAAGCAAGAGTTACAATACATTATTTATTGTAACTTTAATTTCTATAAAAACATACAATACAACTGTAGATAATTTAATTTCTTGGAGGAATATATGTTTTATAGAAATGAAAATAACTCTTCTAACCCGGATAATGAAAAACATAGTGATGCAATTATCCAATATACACAACCTATAGGCGATAATATCGATACCATGAATTCTTCTATGCACAATGATAGCCAATCATTTTATTGTCCATTTATGAATAGGCAAAGACCTTATCCTGTACAACGAAGACCTTATCCTATGCCCCCAAGGCGTCGTAGGCGTCGTAGACGTCGTAGACCATTCCCTTTTTTACCATTTCCTTTTGGTTACCCATATTCTCCCCAACATATGTCTTCTGATTATTATGATGATTATGACAATTATGATGACTATGATGACTATGATGATTATGATATGTATTAACGGACGTTAAAATAGTACCAAATCAATCTAATAGAGAGGAACAATCATCACTGAACGTTCCTCCCTTGCTTTTTCTATGATATTATCGTACTACTATGAATTAAGATATATTATATTTAAAATAATTTTAATATTTATTTAATTGTTTAACCAGAAGTATAATTTATTTACATTACCCTTATTTATATATTGATGATTTTTGTGTACAATTATATGGGGTGAGTAATATGAGAAATCAAGTCGATTATACAGAACTTGGAGACCGAATAAGGATTCAACGAGGATATTTTGATATGAGTAGAGAAAAATTAGCCTGACCTATTGGATTACACATTGTCACATTTGAATCTATATCAATAAAATCTTTTGATATATACCTCCATTTTTACAAATTACAGAATTTACAATAAACCTATTATAACTAAGAACTTTATTTAAAATCTTAGCTTCATTAGATAAACCAACACAAAATGCAATTGCTATACTTTTATACTGACATCTTTTACCGAAATCAGTTGTTTCTTCTAATCTTGCCTTTTCACCATATCCGTCACTCACAACTAATGCTGATACTTTAGCAATTTTAAAAATTTCTTCATCTTTATAAACTTCTTTAATTTTTTTCATTTTCTCATCAAGACTTGGACAATTTTTAGGTGCTTTATCCAGTTCTGTTTTATTACAAGCATGAATAGAACATAACGCTGAATTATACATAAAAAACCTTCTTTCATATAATCTCTACAATCATTTAAATATCATATTTAATTTTATTCCATCTTAATTATTTTTTATTTAATACTTTACTTCACAATTTTACCATTGTTGAACAATAAAAGAAAGATATGAAGTAACTGTCTGTAAATATAGTTTTGAAAAATCATCTTTATATTCATTTATAACTTCGAAAATAAATCTTATTTTATTCTTATAATAATACAGTATGAGAAATAAATACAAAAATAGATATTGATTTTTCACATAATTAAGTGGTATAATATCTACGACTTAAAATAACATATTAGTCATATAGTATTTGAAAGAGGTGGCAATATGGCAAAAGGCTTTAGTAGTAACGAAAAGGAAACTATACGAGAAACGCTTTTAAATGCTGCAGAGAATTGTTGGAGTAAATATGGCATTAGAAAAACAAGCGTTGATGAGCTTGTTAAAATAGCTGGAATTTCAAAAGGTGCATTTTATTTATTTTATAAATCAAAAGAACTTCTTTTTTGGGATGTTCTTCAGCGTATTGATGAACGCCTTAAAAATATGATGATTGAAACCCTAAAGGATTGCAATTGCACAAAAAAACAAGCTTTTATGAACGGATTAAGACAAATGATTTCAGAAGTTGAGAAAAACCCTTTTATTTTAAATCTTCAAAATGGTGATTATGTGCTACTCATGCGAAAACTAACAGATGAACAGATTAAAATGCACTTATCCAGCGATGATGATAAAACCAAACAGCTCTTTAAATTTTTTGACATTGATACCGATATTGAATTTGTGTCTAGCGTTATAAGGACTTTGTTTTTCACGACTCTTCATCAAAACGAAATTGGGAAAATTCGCTTTGATGATGTAACAGAGTTCTTAATTGAAAGTCTTGCAAACAAAATATTTATTGGGGGAATTAGCGATGAAATCAATATATAAAAGTACTGTTGGTAAGGAAAAAATACTTGATATTTATAACAAATTGCAAGCTCAATTAAATACAAAGTTTGACAGTTGTTATATAGACACACGCTTTGGTAAAACACATATACTAGTTGGTGGAGATGAATCTGCACCTCCTATAATATGTTTTCATGGTGGAAATGTAGTAAATCCAATAACGTTAAAATGGTTTGAACCACTTGCAAAAAATTATAGAATATATGCACCTGATGCCATTGGACATCCTGGAAAAAGTGATGAAACACGACTAAATCCAAAAAACAATGAATATGCAGAGTGGGTCTGTGATTTTATGGACGGGTTGGGAGTTGAAAAAGCTAAATTTATCGGTCATTCTTATGGAGGGGGAATAATTGTAGGACTAGCTGCATTTGCTCCAAAGCGAATAGAAAAAGCTGTACTTGTTGCACCTTCTGGTATTGCAGGAGGAAAAATATATGATATGATACGCAAAATACTTGTACCACTTACAATTTATAAAATATTCCCTAATGATAAAAATTTACTGAAAGCTTGTGTTGCAATGTTTGATGATGTGATCCAAGAAGATGTATTGCTAGAAATAAAATATGTTTACGACTATGTGAAAATAGAAACAGCCTTTCCAAAATACGCAACAAAGGAAGCCTTGCACGAGTATAGCTCTCCAACATTGCTCTTTGCTGCTGAAAATGATGTTTTTTTCCCTAGTAAGCTCATTGTTCCAAGGTCAGAACAAATTTTTTCAAATTTAACGAAAGCAGTTATTCTTCAGAATTCAAGCCATATGCAAAATAATACAAACATAAATAAAATATTGACTGAAATAGAATATTTTTTTAGCAATTAAAATTATCATCAATGCTAATAACCATCTAGATAGTACCGCAAAGGTATATAATGCAGCACTCTTGCCTAAAAGGGAGTTCCAGCAGCTGTGCAACCGGGGCTAAAGTAGCTGAAACATACTAATTATCATAAGTGACAAAGCAGAAAAAAAGCATATTGTATTGGTAATTCTCCATATTTTACAATTTCAAAGTAATTAATAACGCAATTATAGTCTATTATTTAACTAATATATATAATAGTACATATTAATCCGGATCGCTCCCTCTATTATGGACAATTTCTAACGTATGCTAACTAATTTGTAGATTCCCTAATAAATTGATTTGGACTTATGTAATTCTGACTTCCATGAATTCTTTCTTCATTATAAAATCTTATATATTCATCAATAAGTCGGTAACCGTCAGTGAAATTTTTAACCTCATTCCAAGATATACATTCCTTAGAAAGTAAGGAGTGAAAAGATTCAATATGTGCATTATTGTTAGGTGAATTTACTGGAATACGCTCGTGATATATATTATTTATTTTGCATAACTGTTCGAATTTAATCGAAGTAAATTGTGGGCCATTGTCACTTCTGAGAATCAGGTTCGTGGTAATTTTATTTTCAATGAGAGCTCTTTTTATTGCGACAATAGCATCATCAGTGGTTGCAGTTCTAGTTATTTCTCTACCAACAATTTTTCTGGAACAAACATCAATAATATCTGTAAGCATAATAAATTGCCCATTTAATGCTTTAACATATTTGATATCTATTTGCCATAATTGATTTATAGCTGTTATGTTTCTTGCGATAGCAAGATGACCTTGTTTGGTATGTTTAATATATGGTAGCAACAAGCCTAGTTGCTTAGCTATGCGATAAACCTTCTTAGCATTTATATGTAAATCATAATTCCTACGGAGGATCTTAGTAATCTTTTTATAACCGTAGAATGGAGTTTTTTCACATGCTTCGTGTAAAAGAGTTTCGATGACAGAATCATCTACAACACAGTTATTTATTCCATAGGAAAATTCAGGAACAGGTCTACCGACCTTAGCATTTTCATCACTAGCGATTTTTATAGCTTTTTTCTTTGGATAATAAGCCGATCTTGATATTTGTAGCATCATGCATGCTCTAGATATTTTAAGACCCATTTGATAATATATTTTAGCTAAAGATATCTTGTACTCTACCGTAGGTATTTCTTTTTTTTTTAATAAATCTTGAAGCATATTAAGTTCTAATTCTTTTTTACCAACGAGTTCTCTAAGCTTACGATTTTCATCTTCAAGTGCTCTTTCTTTAGCACTTGGTTTATATTCGTCTGGCTCAGTGGCATTAATTACATTAAGTTGTCGCTTAAAGGTGGAGAGTGTGGACGGTGATAATTCATATTTTTTGCAAACTTGAGCATTGGTTAAACCATTATTTATTTCTTCAATAATCTTTATTTTATCATCTAATGTAAATCGTCTTCTTGCCATATTTCTAACCTCCATCTTATATTTTAATATTAACATGTTCGTTAGAAACTGTCGAAGACTATTATGGGGTCAGAATGAATCCATTTACGAACTTTGAGAAATTTTATCAAAACTACATTACGAACACCAAATTAATCAACTTATTTATTATCTTAGACTTAACCTCGCTTATCCTTTGCTCCGCTAAATCCAATCTTATTGCTACATCCTTATTTGATATATTTTCAAAATACCGGAGTTCTATTATCTTATATTCTCTATCAGTTAATATTGAAAGTTCATTATCAATTTTTTTAATTTTCACCTCTAGCTTATGTTTCCTTTTTTTAAGCCACTCTAGTTTATATCTTTTGGATATCATTTCATTTTCGACTGGACTGTTAAATTTATTTGTTGGAGCTGACTTTTCCTCATATGAAATAGATCCACACCCTTGATATTCATTTTCTAGTTCAGCGATTTCTAGCTCTATATTTTTAATCTCAGCGTGCATTGCTTTGTAACCATACAGCATATCTTCAACCGCTTTATAATAGTCTGTAATGCTACATTTTGTTTGCTCAAATGCCATGGATTCATTCCTGCCTTTTTATCAGCCACTTAATAAATATTAACCTGTCCATATATCACCCTTCTAAAATTAATTTTCTTTTTTTATTCTGATTAACTCTTGAATTATTAAATCATAGTTTTCTTTCTGAAATGTATCTAAATTAATGAGATCCATTAATGTTTCATATATTATTTTTCTTCTCTGCTGAATTATTTCTTGATCCTTTTTAATATCTTCATCAAGCTTCCCTGGATTAAAAAAATATTTGCTACTCGGGTTACCAGTAAATTTCATTCACACAGCCCCTTTTAACTCTTCATAAGCTCTATACATTTTCATATAATCATCTAATCTCAGAGTTACTAACCATTCACATCTATCTTTCCTGTGAAATACTTTAGGCATTTCTTCCTCGTTAGCGTCTGTTTTAGCTTGGGTTATTGCATCATATATATTTGTCTTTCAACTCTTTTTACTTCAATATGTACGCCATTTAGCCCAACAACGT
The DNA here is from genome assembly GCF_000686725.1 of Clostridium akagii DSM 12554. GTDB lineage: Bacteria > Bacillota > Clostridia > Clostridiales > Clostridiaceae > Clostridium_I > Clostridium_I akagii. Next base: position 45,938 of record NZ_KK366010.1, read on the forward strand.
CTGCATCCCATTAGCTCCACAGTATTGTTGTCCACGTCTAGTGTTATAGCCATACTCTTTTAATTTAGATGATAATTCACGTTCACCACGAGCACCCTTTTGCTTTGAATTGGTCATATTATTCCTCCTCATTTTCGTTTTCTTCTAGCTATTTTGCTATATTTATAATTATTTGCAATCCATTGCTTTTTTCTTTCATCATTTTTACGTTTTTTCTCTATGTCAGCTTTCATAATGAGCGATATCTCTGTGAATTTACCCATAAACTCCATCCCCAAAATAGATAAAATTAAATATTTATCGTTCATTTTCTCGCCTGCTTATTTATTGATTACAAACCCATTGAATTGCCACGCAAAAACACCGTAAAATTCAATTTACAATTTTGAATAGTACGGTGTTTTATTAGTAAATTACTTAGTTTTTAATAATTAGGACATTGCGAAAAACATAAATGAAACAATTATTTGAAAATAAGTAACAAGAATTTAAAGATATATAAAGGAAGACCCAAATTATTATGCACCCTTTTGAAATATCTTCAATAAGCGTAAATAGTGATTTGCTTCGCGTAAAGTATGATCGCCTAACAATGGTATTATTATGGACTTGATCTTGCACTCTACCAGTCCTTGCGTACCTTGTGCTTTAAATTTACTTATTTCTATAGTTGCTTTAAAACTATCCTCTGTAACTTTTGAAATTGATGTTGTCTTATCCATAGCTTCTTTTGTCAATTTATCAAACTCGTTTCCAAAGTTATTTGCAGCATTTATGAGCTCATTTTCAGTTGGATCAAGAAGTCCACGAATAAATTTTGAATGTTCAGCCATAATTCTATTCCAAAATACTTCTTGATCATAAGCCTCTCGTTCCAAATTGATTTCTTCCCGATTTTGCAATCTTTGAACCATGGAAAAGTAGAAATTTGCTTCTCTTATAATATGGTCTAAAAGTAACGGATAGTTGTTTGTAAATATCCTACAGGATATAACATCTGATAATATTCTGTATTTAAACTGTACTAAGGATTTAATTAAATACTGTGATCTTTCATTAAGTGTACACACTCTTCTTTCAAGAACAGTACTATCCATTCTTAAGTTATCACCCATTAAGCCTTTCTCTGCTTCGGTCAAACCAGTTGCAATATTTATCCCTGTAAAATATGATGACGCCATCTCAGCTTTTAGTGTAAAAGGTGTTATTATTTCACCAGATTTCAATACACTAGAATTAACAATACCATTAGAAAGTGATATAACATCTGCTAAAAGCCTATCAAATTCTCTTCTAAAGGCATCCGCTTCATGTATAAACATTGACTCCTTCTGTGTAAAACCTATTTCTAAAAAAAATGAGTGTTCTTTCATAATCCGTGCAAAAAAAAGATGCAATTCAAGAGACTGCTGTATGAAATTAATGTTTGATACCATAACTTACCTCTTTTAATATAATAATTATTCACTTCTAATTAATTTATTAACTTAAAATATAAAATGTTACAATTTATATTTACCCCATACTTACTTGACTGTTCTTTATTAATATCATTTTTTAATTATGCTGTAGATGAGGGCTACCTTATAAAAAATCCATGTATTGGTAAAAAGATTGTTATACTTGGACAGGTTGAAAATAAAGAACATATTGTTGAAATATTTACGAACAAAGAAATTAAATTGTTGTTTACGGCTTTAGAAAATCATAGATTAAAAGCTTTAATTTTATTGGATCTTGGGACAGGATTGAGGAAAGGTGAATTGTTAGGTTTAAAATGGAGTGACATTGACTTTGATAATAAACAATTGAAAGTTGAAAGAAATGTTAAAAAAGTATATATTATTGCCGCTGATGGCAACAAAGAATATAAGACTATAGATCAAACTCCAAAATCAACTATGTCTACTAGATCTGTTCCTATACCATCATCTCTACTACCAATATTAAAACAACATAGTGCAGTACAAAAACAAGAAAAATTAAATGATTTATTTATCTAGAGTGTGGGAAGACAAAAATACAAGCCAATTCACATTTCTGTAAACTGGTTTGTATCAATGCTTTATGGTGCACCCAGGGGGAGTCGAACCCTCGACCATCAGATTTGTTTTATCAGTTTTATATTTCTCCACTTTTTTCTATAAATGTTGGTATTACTAGATTTCCTTACTTTTACTCACTAAGCCAATCTAAAGCTAAATAACACTTGTGTGGGAAAGATGTGGGAAGATTTTAGTGACATCATATCTCTTTACCTATTACTCTTTTTTATTCCTTTTGCAGCACTATATCAGACAAATGTACATCTATTCCTTCTATGTGCACATTCATAAAAAACGGTACTATCTTAATTTGTTTCTCGTGTACACTCACACTTTGAGTATATAATGATTATAATTTACATAAACCATTTTTAAATTTAAATCTTTAAACTTGATGTGGATACCTATATTTAGCTACTACAGTAATATATATTTATAATAAATAGTGTAGAATAAAATGAAGATAGGCAAAAACACCTCATTCCGAATTGAAGATTAATATATTTTATCCGATGACTAGCAGCCGTAATACTCCCATCTTCTATAAAAGTGGGAAAAGCAGAAAAGTAGAAAAGTAGAGAATCCAATCTTTGATTGGTGCTAGTCACTTAGTAGTTTCATCAATCGCTTTCTCTTTAGAGTATAACAGCTGCTACGTACATGGATAACGGTTTCTAAGTTTGAGATGGAAAAAAACTTGAACTGAAACAAAAAAATTTGTTTATGACAATTCAAATGCACCTGTATAAAGTTGATAATAATTGCCCTTTTGTTCAATTAATGTATCATGATTTCCTCTTTCAATAATCCTGCCTTCCTCTAATACCATAATCACATCAGAATTTTTAACTGTAGAAAGTCTATGCGCAATTACAAATACTGTTCTTCCTTTCATAAGCTTATCCATTCCCTCTTGAACAATTGCTTCTGTTCTTGTATCAATACTTGATGTAGCTTCATCAAGTATTAAAACTGGTGGATCGGCAATAGCTGCTCTAGCAATTGTTAATAATTGCTTTTGACCTTGTGATAAATTTCCTCCATCACCTGTAATAGTTGTTTTATAGCTATTGGGCAAATGTTTTATAAAGCCATGTGCATTTGCAAGTTTTGCTGCTGCAACCACTTCTTCATCCGTTGCGTCCAATTTTCCATATCTAATATTGTCCGCAACAGTTCCTGTAAATAAGTGAGGATCTTGTAATACCATTCCAAGGGACCTTCTTAAATCATCTTTCTTGATTTTGTTAATATTAATACCATCATATCTTATCTTTCCCTGTTGAATGTCATAAAACCGATTAATTAAATTAGTAATTGTAGTCTTTCCTGCACCTGTAGCACCTACAAAGGCTACCTTTTGTCCTCGTTTTGCATAAAGATTTATATTATGCAATATTATTTTTTCACTATTGTAGCCAAAATCTACATCATCAAATATTACTTCTCCATGAAGTTTTGTATAAGTAACTGTACCATCTTCATGGGGATGCTTCCATGCCCAAATTCCAGTACGTTCTTTAGACTCTGTTAATTCCTCTTTTTCATTTTCCTTTGCCTTAACTAATGTTACATACCCTTCATCCATTTCTTTCTCTTCATCAAGAAGCTTAAATATACGTTCTGCTCCTGCTAAAGCCATAATAACAAAATTCAGCTGCTGAGACATCTGATTTATTGTTTGACTAAAACTTCTTGTTAATTGTAAAAATGAGGCTAAGCTTCCAATTGTAAATCCACCAAATGCTCCAATAGCCAAAATGGACCCCAAAATAGCAACACATACATAATTAATATAGCCTATATTTCCCATTATAGGCATTAAAACATTGGCATACATATTAGCATTATTTGCACTTTCACAAAGGAGGTCATTTAATTTATCAAAGTTTAATTTAGCTTCCTCTTCATGACAAAACACTTTTACAACCTTTTGTCCATCCATCATTTCTTCTATATAACCATTTACTTGACCTAAATCTTTTTGCTGTTTTTGAAAGTATTTCCCGCTTTTGGCTCCAATAGATTTAGTAACATAAACCATTAATATTACAATTAGTACTTGAACTCCTGCAAGCGGTAAACTCAAATAGATCATGGAGATAAATATACTGAGTACACTAATAATTCCTGCTAACAATTGTGGTATACTTTGACTAATCATTTGCCTTAACGTATCTGTATCATTGGTATATAAACTCATTAAATCTCCATGAGAATGTGTATCAAAAAAACTTATGGATAAAGATTCCATATGTTCAAACATATTATCTCTTATTTTCTTAAGAGAACCATGAGAAACTCCAATCATTATACGGCTATAAACATATGTTGATAATACTCCAACATAATAAATCGCTGCCATTGTAACTATCATTTTAAGCAGTGGTCCAAAATCAGTTCCATGATATTTTAAAAGTGGTGATATATAGTCATCAATTAATTGTCTTATAAATAAAGTACCAATAACATTAGCAAGAGAACTTATAATAATAGTTGCTATTACAACAAAAAATCGAAACTTATAGTCCTTAAACACAAAAAATAGTAGCCTTTTTAGTATCTTCAATGAATTTTTACTAAATTTTGCATGACCATGTCCCCTGCGTCCATTTATCTGTCTAGGTTTACTGATATTACTTTGACTCATTGCTATCATCTCCTTTTACTTGAGATTCGTATACATCCTTGTATATAGCATTTGACTTTAACAATTCATTATGAGTTCCAAACCCACCTATCTTTCCATCATTTAATACAATAATTCTGTCTGCATCTTGAACTGAAGAAATACGCTGTGCAATAATAATCTTTGTAGTATTAGGTATTGTTTCTTTAAAAGCTTGTCGTATAAGTGCGTCAGTTTTAGTGTCCACAGCGCTAGTAGAATCATCTAAAATCAATATTTTAGGCTTTTTAAGTAAAGCCCTTGCAATACATAACCTTTGCTTTTGTCCTCCAGATACATTTGTCCCTCCTTCTTCAATAAAGGTGTCATATTTATTAGGCAGTTTTTCTATGAATTCATCAGCTTGAGCCTGCCTTGAGGCAGCAATAAGCTCTTCATCTGTGGCATCATTATTTCCCCACCTTAAATTTTCCTTTATAGTTCCAGAAAATAATACATTCTTTTGTAGTACCATTGAAACTTCATTCCTAAGAGTTTCTATATCATATTTTGTAACATCAATATTTCCAACTTCTACGCTTCCTTTTGTAACATCATATAACCTTGGGATAAGTTGAACAAGGGTTGACTTCCCACTACCAGTTTCTCCAATAATGCCTATAGTTTCACCAGAATTAATTTTTATATTGATATCTTGTAGAACTAGATTGTCCATACTTTTGTTATAACTAAAACTAACATTATTAAAGGTTATAGACCCATCTTGCACTTCATAAATAGGGTTTTCGCCATTTTTCAAATCACTTTTTTCATCTAAAACTTCTATAATTCTTTCAGCAGATGACTTTGCCATAATTATCATTACAAATACCATTGACATAATCATAAGACTCATCAATATATTAGTTGTATACGTAAATAGACTCATTAACTGTCCAGTTGTCAAAGATTTTGAAACAATCATTTTTGCACCAAGCCATGATAAAAGCAAAATGCAAGTATACACTGTAAACTGCATTATAGGAGCATTGAATACAATAATTTTTTCAGCTTTTAAAAAATATTGATATAACTTTAGGGATGATTTATGGAATTTTTCCGTTTCATGATCTTCTCTTACATACGCTTTTACAGTACGTATGCCAGTTAAATTTTCCTGAACACTTGCATTTAAATCATCATATTTTTTAAATACCTTTAAAAAATATGGATGTGCACTACTCATAATAAAATATAATACAATTCCAAGAAAAAATATGGCGCCTAAAAATATGAAGGATAACTTCACATTAATGTAAAAACATATGGACATTGCAAAAATTAACATTAGTGGAGCTCGCACTAATATTCTTATTATCATTTGAAATGCATTTTGAACATTTGTTACATCAGTAGTTAATCTAGTAACAAGCCCTGCTGTAGAATACTTGTCTATATTAGCAAAGGAATAATTTTGTATATTATAATACATACCCTTTCTTAAGTTTCTAGCAAAGCCTGTAGATGCACTAGCCGCATATTTACCATTTAATGCTCCAAAGGTAAGTGATAAAAAAGCTACTATTAACATAACCACTCCCACAATACATACATATTTTACATTGCCTTTTGACACTCCATTATCAATAATCCATGACATAAATAGTGGAATAATCATCTCCATAGCTGCTTCAAGCGCAACAAATATGGGGGTAATAATAGTATCCCTTTTAAATTCTTTAATATAACTTGCTAACTTCTTTACCATAACCTTCCTCCTCATGTTAGACTTCTAACTAATTACTTGAAAAAATTGTAATTAGGCATCTCAAAAATTTAATGATGCCTTAATCAGCAATTTTTTCAGATAATCTATTAATTAAATTAATAAGTGTATTTGCTTCTTCATCGCTTAATTCATCGCTTAAGGATCTCTCAAATTTAAGTATAAAATCGTGTACATTTTTCTGAATTTCCATTCCCTTCTCTGTAAGTATTATTTTTTTAAGACGTGCATCTTCAGAAACACTTAATCTTTTTATATATCCGTTTTTATCCATCAGTTGAAGAACACTAGTTACTGAAGAACGTCTAATATCAAGTTCTTCTTCTATATCCTTTTGAAAGATGTCTCTTTTGTGAGATTCATGGTATATAAATCCTATCACTCTTGACTGTACACCTGTTATCCCATACCGTGCTGCTTCTTTACCTATCTTTCTATGAATCCTGTTTGCACAAATACTTATTTGTTTTCCGATATGTACATCTTTATCCATGTTTACACCTCGTAATTATGTTAGATTCCTAACTAATTATAAATTTAAATATTTCTCTTGTCAATATGATACTATTTCAACTTCAATTTGCAATTTTAAAATTACGAACAAAAATACAAGCCAATTCACATTTCTGCAAACTGGCTCGTATCAATGCTTTATGGTGCACCAAGGGGAAGTCCAACCCTCGACCATCAGATTTGATTTAATGAATTTTTATTTTTCTACACTTTTCTATAAATGTTGGTATTACTAGAGTTACTCGTCTTTACTTTCTAAGTAAATCTAAATAACACTTGTGTGGGAAATATGTGGGAAGATTTTTGTAAGATTATATTTCTTTCCCTATTACTCTTTTTTGTTCCTTTTGCAGCACTATATCAGAAAAATGTACATTTATTCCTTCTCTCTGCACATTCATAAAAAATGGTAGTATCTTAATTTGACTTTCGTATACACTCACACTTTGAGTATATATTGAAATTACAATACTATATTCTAAGGATAAATCCACCATTATATCAGTTATTGCATCTTCATGTTCTCTAATTTTATTCTCATCTTCATTTACAAGTACCAAAAAATTAATATCCGATTCCGCTGTATTTTCATTTCTTGCATAAGATCCATAAAGAATGATATTTCTTAATTTACCTTTAAAAAGATCAACCATTTTATTATCAATTTTTTTTAGCATTTCCCTTATTTTTATATTTCTTATACAACTTATATCCTTCATTTTTGCTCACTTCCTATCTCATAATAATATTATACAATATTATTTTTTTAACACCAGAAATAATTACATATATTCTTTTGTAATTTACATAAACCATTTCTAAATTTAAAAATCAAGGCTTTAGAATTGATGTGGATACCTATATTTAGCTACTACAGTAATATATATTTATAATAAATAGTGTAGAATAAAATGTAATTTTTTGATAAAATGAAGATAGGCAACAATAAATATAATAATTAATGCGGAACTTATAAAAGCATTTAAGCAAGATAAAAAAGGCATACTTGATGTTAAAGTAAGAACAAAATCAGTTAAAGAAATCGATGTAGAAATTCAAATACTACCCACAGAATATATGGCAGAAAGGACTATTTTCTACTGGAGTAAGATGTATACAAGTCAGATCAAACCTGGAGATACTTATGATAAGTTAAAAAAATGTGTAACCATAAACATAGTAGATTTCAAGTGTACACCACTAAAAAAGCTCTACTCAAGCTATCATGTCACAGAAGATAAATCAGGGTATAGGTTAACAGATATACTTGAAGTTCATTTTCTAGAGATTCCCAAATTGTTTGACGATGATATTGAAAAAGATGAAAATGATCCAATAGTTCAGTGGATGGAGTTCCTAGATGGAAAATCGAAAGCTGCATAAATAATATTTATGCAGGGCAGTATGAGCAATACCTAGAGGGTGATGGAAATGTTAGCAGAAAAAAACAAGGATATAAAAAAGGCTTATGATTTATTGCAGATAATAAGCAAGGATGAAAATGCAAGAATGCTATATGAGTCAAGACAGGCAGAAATTAGTGATCAACTTACTAGGATCAAGTCCGCTGAAGAAAAAGGATCAAATAAAAGAGCATTGAGAGTAGAAGAAAAAATGTTACGAAGTGGAGACAGTATAGAAGATGTAGTTGATTTAACTGAATTACCAAGGGAAATTATCATGGACATAAAAAATAAAATGAACAACTAATACCAAAATAGAATCGTCAGAAATGGCGATTCTATTTATTTGATTTTGTAACAAATTTTGATTTTGTAACAAATTTTAATTTTCTCAAATAAGCTAAACTATTTGTATAACCTAATTTAATGGCTATTACTTTATGGCACAAACTGAAAGTTTCTAAGACTTTTGTGGGAAGACAAAAATACAAGCCAATTCACATTTCTGTAAACTGGCTTGTATCAATGCTTTATGGTGCACCCAGGGGGAGTCGAACCCTCGACCATCAGATTCGAAGTCTGCAACTCTATCCAGCTGAGCTATGGGTGCATATATAATAAAAAGCCTAGATTAAACATTAAGTTCAATTCCAGGCAAGTTTACTGTTTAAAATATGGAGCGGGTGGAGAGAATCGAACTCTCATAACTAGCTTGGAAGGCTAACACTCTACCACTGAGTTACACCCGCAAATTTTGGAGCGGAAGACGAGATTCGAACTCGCGACGTTCACCTTGGCAAGGTGACGCTCTACCACTGAGCCACTCCCGCAACATTAAAAATGCCACTTAAACTATATTAGACTTACTTTTATTAAATGGTGCAGGTGAAGGGACTTGAACCCCCATGCCTAAGGCGCTAGATCCTAAGTCTAGTGCGTCTGCCATTCCGCCACACCTGCACATTTGGTGGCTTACCGGGGAATCGAACCCCGGACAACATGATTAAAAGTCAT
>NZ_JMLK01000026.1 GCF_000686725.1 Clostridium akagii DSM 12554
TCTATTGTGGATGGACCTATAAGTGGGGAAGTAATTGCCCTTGATGCTGAAGGAATGATAAAAGAAGGCAGAGTTATAGCAAAAATTCATAAAAACATGATAGTAAAAATACCAATGACGGAAGAAGGCCTGAAAGCTGTAAAAGTGTTAACTAGCGAAGGAATAAAAACAAATGTAACTCTTATTTTTTCAACAGGTCAAGCACTACTTGCAGCTAGAGCAGGAGCATCTTATGTTAGTCCTTTCCTTGGAAGATTAGATGATATTTCAGTAGATCCACTAGAACTAATATCATCAATTTCAAATATATTTAATATCCACGGCATTAAAACAGAGATAATAGCAGCAAGTATAAGAAATCCAATGCATGTAGTTAATGCTGCAGCGTGTGGAGCACATATAGCTACTGTTCCTCTAAAAATTATATTACAGATGATCAAACATCCACTAACCGATAGTGGAATAGAAAAATTCATGAAAGACTGGAAAGAAACTTTTGACAAATAATGGATAAATGTTCGATGAATATATATTTATATAGAAGGGAATGATTGTTTATGAAATTTTTAGGCATAGATTTAGGAACATCTTCTGTAAAACTTATTATAATGGATGAAAACGGTGAAATTCATGAAAGTATTTCGGAAAAATATGATGTAAGTTATCCAAAGGAAAACTGGGCAGAACAAAATCCAGAGGATTGGTGGAATAGCACCAAAGAAGGCATCAAAAAATTATTAGGAAGAGGTTCAATACATGGTGAAGACATTAGTGGAATAAGCTTTAGTGGTCAGATGCATGGTCTAGTTCTGCTTGACGAAAAAAATGAAGTTTTAATGCCTGCTATACTTTGGTGTGATCAAAGAACACAAAAACAATGTGACTATTTAAATAATGAGTTTGGCCAGGAAAAATTATCAAAATATACAGGAAATAAAGCTTTAACTGGATTTACATTACCAAAAGTATTGTGGGTTAAAGAAAATAAACCAGAAATATACAAAAAAATAGCTCATATGATGCTTCCAAAGGATTATATAAGTTTTAAACTTACAGGAAAGTTTGCAACAGACGCAACAGATGCATCAGGAACCTTAATGTTTGATGTTGAGAACAGGAAATGGTCCAAAGAAATGATGAATCTACTAGAACTAGACGGGACTGTTTGGCCAAAGGTTTATGAATCGTGGGAAGTTATAGGTAATGTTTCTGAGAAGGCTTCAGTAATAACAGGTTTATCCACTACAACATCAGTAATAGCTGGAGCTGGGGATCAAGCCGCTGGAGCGGTGGGAACAGGTACAGTAAATAAAGGAATATTGTCTGTAGCACTTGGAACATCTGGGGTGGTTTTTGCCTGCAACGAAAAGTTCTCTGTGGACAAGGTAAACAGATTGCACTCCTTTTGCCACTCAAACGGGAAATGGCACCAAATGGGAGTTATGCTTTCAGCAGCATCCTGTTTACAATGGTGGGTAAAGAATATTAATGCGGATATTCAAGGGGATGCCTTTGAAAAATTATTAGGGGAAGCTGAGAATTCTCCAGCAGGTAGTAATAATCTCTTGTTTTTGCCTTATCTTATGGGGGAAAGAACTCCTCATGATGATCCTAGTGCAAGAGGAAGTTTTATAGGTTTAAGTATAACTAATAAAAGAGGAGATATGACAAGAGCAATTTTAGAAGGCGTTTGCTTTGGGTTAAGGGATTCTCTAGAAATATTAAAAAGTTTAAAGGTGGAAATTAAGGAAGTAAGAGTTAGCGGTGGTGGAGCTGAAAGTAAACTTTGGAGGCAGATACTTGCAGATGTGTTTAACTTAAATGTCAATATAACAAATTCTAAGGAGGGTCCGGCATATGGAGCGGCAATACTAGCTTCAGTAGGATGTGGACTATACAATACGGTAGATGAGGCTTGTGAGCACCTAATAAAAATAACAGATAAATCATTGCCTATAAAAGAAAATGTAGAGAAATATAATAAGTTATATAAGGTTTATGCCTCATTATATGATTGTTTAAAAGAAAGTTTTAAAGAAATTAGTACAATTAGCTAATAAATAAAGTATGGAAAAACCGTATGTGATAGGGTAATATATAATGTAGTGTTATATAATTAATAATAAAATTTAAATGGTGGTAAAATAATGCATAATTTAAAAGCTATAGACCAAGAAACAATAAAAATATTAAATCAAAAGAGAATAATCCAACTGTTGTATAGAAAAAAACAGCTAACAAAACAAGAAATAGCCCAAACCCTTAAGATAAGTATCCCAACAGTTATAAGCAATGTGAGGGAACTTATAGAGCAAGGCTTTTTGGATGAAACTGTTGTTGGGGAATCCTCGGGAGGAAGAAAACCTGTAATTGTTAGGTTTTTGCCGGATTCTAAATATTCTTTTGGAGTGCTTATTACAAAACATCATGTTAGAATTATTTTGACCAATCTAAATTTTCATGTAATAGAGGAAAAAATATTTCATGCGGTATACAAGGTAAATGAATTTAATAGTATTATTACTATAATCAAAACAGAAATAGATAATATCATTAAAACTAACAACATACCTATAGAAAAAATTCTTGGCGTAGGTTTCTCACTTCCAGGTACCGTTAATGAGGAAAATTTACTTTTAAAAAATGCTCCAAACTTAAATATCAAAAATGTATGTTTTAAAGATTTTCAAAAGGATTTTCCAGTTCCATTATATATAGAAAATGAAGCTAATGCATCAGCCTATGCAGAATCTTTTATAAATTTTAATCATGTTAAAAATAGCTTGGTTTTCCTATCCATTACTGATGGTATTGGTACAGGTATAATGATTAGTGATAATGTTTATAAAGGGTATAATAGGCGGGCAGGAGAATTTGGACATATGACTATGGTTAAGGACGGGAGACAGTGTAATTGTGGTAAAAAGGGATGCTGGGAAATGTATGCTTCTAAAAATGCATTACTGGAAGAATACAACAAAGCATTTAATACAAAAGATACTAATTTAAAAGATTTTATGGAGATGTCAAAAAATAATGTTAAGGCGAAAGCCATATTAAATAATTATTTAGACTTTTTAGCAGAAGGTATTAAAAATATAATTTTAACATTGGATCCAGAATGTATAATAATTGATGGAGAAATATCTAAGTACAAGAGTTTAATCTATACTGATCTCAAAAATAAAATATTTGAAGAAAACAATTTTTATGATAAAAAAGATTGTCATGTATCATTTTCTAATTTACAAGGTAATGCAGCTATATTGGGATCAGCACTGCTACCAATGAAAAAGTTATTTTTTCTTAGTGAAAGAATAGTTTAATCATTCTACGTACCGCTTTTAAAGAATAATAAAAATATTTATAAAAACATATTGATAAAAGTTTAAAAACCGAGTAGAATAAACTTATTAAGGTAGCTTTAATAAGTCACTTTAATAAGTAATTTGGATTATACATTAAAAATTAAATGAAAGGCGAGGAGAATATGATTATTAAAAAAGTTACAGATATTGAGTTCAAAAGATATGGACAAGTTTTAAAAAATTATGATTGTTCTGAGCTAATTGAAAAAATGGCTAGCACACCATTGCCAGAAGATGTAATTTATGAACCATCAATTAAAGAACTAGAAAATTTGAAAATTGCTGAAGAGCTAAGAATAAGGGAGTTTGGAGAATTACCAATTCAAATAGGATACTGTAATGGTAATAATTATTTGCTTAATGCAGTTGAATATCATAGATCATCTGAAATAAATGTTGCAGTTACTAATTTTATTTTGCTGCTAGGTTTTCAGCAAGATATTGAAAAGGATTACACCTATGACACTTCAAAGATACAAGCATTTTTGGTTCCGGCTGGCACAATTATAGAAGTATATGCAACGACACTTCATTATGCACCTTGTAATGTAAAGGAAAATGGATTTAAGTGCGTTGTTGTGTTACCAAGAGATACTAATTTAGCGTTAGAAAGTAAAATTGAAAAAACTGGTGAGGACGCATTACTATTCGCTAGGAATAAATGGTTAATTGGTCACAAAGATACTGATTTAGGTAAGCAAGGAGCATTTATAGGTTTAAAAGGAATAAATATTTCAATAAAATAATACATTAAAAATAAATATTTATAATAAATTGGGGGAATGAGGTATTATGATAAATACACCACAAATAAAATTAGGAATTGTTGCAGTAAGTAGAGATTGTTTTCCTATGGAACTATCAGTTAGCCGTAGAAAAGCTGTAGTGGATAGTTACAAAAAATCTAATGGTGATATATTTGAATGTTTAACAACTATAGAAAATGAAAACCATATGCAAAAAGCATTAAAAGAAGTTAAAGAAGCAGGTGTAAATGCATTGGTAGTTTACCTTGGAAATTTTGGACCTGAAACTTCAGAGACGTTACTTGCAAAAGAATTTGGAGGCCCAGTAATGTTTGTTGCTGCGTCTGAAGAAAGTGGAGATAATTTATTGGATGGTCGTGGAGATGCTTATTGCGGAATGTTAAATGCAAGCTATAATTTAGCATTACGTAATATTAAGGCTTATATTCCTGAATATCCAGTTGGAACTGCCAGTGAAGTTTCAGATATGATTTCAGAATTTGTACCTGTTGCTACAGCATTACTTGGTCTTAAGAATTTAAAGATAATTTCTTTTGGACCTCGGCCACAAGACTTTTTAGCATGTAATGCACCAATAAAACAATTATATAATCTAGGTGTTGAAATTGAAGAAAATTCAGAACTTGATTTATTTGCAACATTTAATGAACATAAGGATGATGCAAGAATTCCATCAGTAATAGCTAGCATGGAAAAAGAATTAGGTGAAGGAAATAAAATGCCTGGCATATTACCAAAGCTTGCTCAGTATGAAATTACATTATTAGATTGGATGAAAGAGCATAAAGGTTCTAGGGAATTTGTTGTTTTTGCTAATAAATGTTGGCCATCATTTCAAACACAATTTGGATTTGTACCTTGCTATGTAAATAGTCGTTTAACAGCCATGGGAGTTGCAGTATCTTGTGAAGTTGATATTTATGGTGCATTAAGTGAATATATTGGAACTTGCATTAGTCAAGATGCCGTAACATTACTTGATATTAATAATACAGTACCAAAAGATATGTATGAATCCGAGATTAAAGGTAAATTTGATTATACATTAAAAGATACATTTATGGGATTCCATTGTGGGAATACAGCAGCTTGTAAATTAACTACTGGTACTATGAAATACCAAAAGATTATGGCTAGATCTTTAGAGCCAAATCAAGTGCCAAATATAACTAGAGGAACACTTGAAGGAGATATCATTCCTGGTGACATAACATTCTTCCGTTTACAAAGTAATGCAGAAGCAGAACTTACAGCATATGTGGCAGAAGGAGAAGTTTTACCAGTGGGTACTAGATCATTTGGAGCTATTGGAGTTTTTGCAATTCCAGAAATGGGAAGATTTTATCGTCATGTATTAGTTGAAAAGAGATTTCCACACCATGGAGCGGTTGCATTTGGACACTATGGAAAAGCAATTTACAACTTATTTAAATATTTAGGCGTTAAAGAATTAAAATTTAATCAACCTAAGGAAATGCTTTATGAATCAGAAAATCCCTTTAAATAATTGACATATAATTAGATATATATACAGAATAGTAGAATAATATTAAGTATAAGATATTTACAATGAATGTAATAAATGGTAAACTATTAGAATGAAATGTAAATTAAGGGAAGCCATTTTCGGCTTCCCTTAAAATTTTCATGTAACACAAGCTGTCTTTAATTCTCGGATGACGATTAATTAAGAAGGAGTGGATATTTTATCATGTTTAGTAAAAAGGAATTTGATGAAGGGGTTATTTATACGATATTTAATTATATTTGGTGGTTTTTACTTGGAAGTTTTTATTTTGCACTAACTAACATACTATTTATTTTTGTATGCTGGATAATAAATGCTCAGGGGATTTCTTATTTCAATTTGATTACAATTATATCATTGCTTCCAACAGGTCCTGCTTTAGTGGCACTCTTCAGTGTTATGGGCAAGATTGTGAGAGAAAATGATGTTAATATGACTAAGGATTTTTTTAAAGCCTATAGAAAAAATTTTTCTGAAGCTTTATTTTATTGGTCATCATTCCTAGCAATACTAATCATAATTTATGCTGATATTGTTTACTTAAATGCAAATGTTCAACTTATTTCAGCTAAATTTATTTTAATAGCAGTTAAATTCATTTTAATAACTGCAGCCTTAATTTTGATTTCTATAACATTTTATGTTTTACCTATTATATCTAGATTTTATTTTAGAAAAAAAGATGTAATGAAAATTTCTTTCTATTATGTTTTCAAAAAAATTCATATTACAATATTAAACTGGATTTGTCTTATAGGATTATCATATTTATCGATTGAGATTTCTAGCTCAATTTTAATATTTTTCTTTTCCAGTGCCCTTTGCTATTTAATTATATTTAATGAAAAATCAATCTTAATGAGTTTAGAGGAGAAATGTCCAAGTCTTGAAGATAGATATATAAGTACAGATAAAATAGAGAAATGAGGTTAAGTATATGAGTATAACAAAAAACAATTTAAAAAAAACACATAATTATGTATAAGGTTAAGGGATGGCTTAAGGACCTTAAAATATCCACAAAAATTATAGTTTATTATTTAGTGTTATTTATTCTTTCAATATCGTTTATCACTTTGTTTTTTATAGAAACAGACAAGAAAACTATATACGACAAAGTAAAGCAAATGTCTGTAGATGCTGTAAAATCAATAAGTTCAAAGATGGATTATATAGTTGACATCACGGATAATCAGTCCAAAATGTTAATCTCAAGTCAGACAATTCAGAACATTTTAAGAAACGGGAGTGAGAAAAGTAATTTTACATATCAGCAAGAAATAGATAATTATATGGCGGATTTTATGAATTTTAATGACAATATCTCTTCAATCTACATTTTTGATAATTATGGCAACAAGTATTTTATTGATAATACAGCTCAAACAAAAAATATAAACCTGCAGTCCATAAAAGCTTCTAGTTGGTATAATAATCTGATTGAATTGCGTGGAGGATATTTATTGAAATTAAACGGTGGAGGCACATTTCAAAATGGTTCTCAAAATTATGTTTCCATCATAAGGGTAATAAATGACTTAAATACGCAAAAAATCATTGGGATAATGGTAATTAATATTCCAGACCAATATATTAATGATACGTTATATGATGGTAATGCATCCCTAGGAAATATTATTTTGCTAGATGAAAAAAATCACAATATTATCAATGAAGATTTACCCGCAAATAAAGAGGTATTGCAAAGCTTTAATTATAATAGTAAAAATTACTCAGAAATACAAAATATAAATTCAAAACAATATATAATAACAGAACTTCAAAATAAATATGGATGGAAAATTATAAGTATTAATTTATTTAATGAATCAACTGCAATGAACCAAAGTTATAATGTTGTTTTGTTAATTGGAATAATACTCGATGGTGTTTTACTTATTGTTGGACTTTTATTTTCTTCACTTATTATAACTAGGCCTATACAAACACTTATTGAGGCCATGAAGGAAGTAGAACTTGGGAAATTTAAGGAAGTAAATATAAAAACCTGTAATGATGAAATAGGTGAGTTGAAAAATATTTATAACATAATGATATGTCAAATTAAAAAACTTTTTATAGATATTATTGAGGAAAATAGAACGAAGAGGAAAGCCGAACTTGATGTGCTTCAACAACAAATTAAACCTCATTTTCTTTATAACTCCTTTGATGCCATAAGTTCACTGATTTTATCCAAAGAAAATGATGAGGCCTTTGAATTTGTTAACGCATTAGGTCAGTTCTACAGATCATTTTTAAGTAACGGTAATGAAGAGATTACTATTAAAGAAGAAGTAGATATGGTAAGACATTATCTTACAGTTCAAAAAATAAGATTAGGTGGCAAATTTACAATAGATATTAATATTGATTCAAGAGTGCTTAATATAAAAATCCCACGCCTTACTTTGCAACCTATTGTTGAGAATGCAATAAATCATGGTATAAGAGGAAAATTGGGAACTGGTAAAATTACAATTTATGCTATGTATTATGAGGATCACATTATACTGTCAGTGGAGGATGATGGTATAGGTATTGATGAAAAAACGGTTGAAAATATTAAAAAAGGCATATTTACCGGTGTTGGTCTTAGAGCAACAATAGAGAGGGTAAATATCTATTATAATTCAGAAAATATAATAGATGTCCAAAGTGAAAAAAGTAATGGTACAAAAGTGACAATTACTATTCCACAAGTAAAGGAGTCTTAATAATGCTAGTAAAATCAAAGAAAATCAGGGTGGTTGTAGTTGATGATGAACCCCTTGAAATAAATTTAATAAAAAAATGTATAGACTGGGAATTTTTTAACATGGAAATAGTCGGTGAGGCACAAAATGCTATATCAGGAATGGATCTTGTTGAAGAATTGTATCCGGATATTTTATTCACCGACATAAATATGCCCATAATTGACGGTATTAAATTTAGTGAGATGGTAATTCAAAGGCGTCCTAAAACTAAAATTGTAATATTATCGGGATATGATGATTTTGACTATGCACAAAAAAGCATAAAAATTGGAGTTTTAGATTTTCTGCTAAAACCTATAAATAATGATGAGGTTTTTAAGACCGCATCAAAACTTAAAAATATTATTGATTATGAAAGGAAAAGCTATAATGAATATAATTTGCTAAAAAAACAATTAAGTGACAGCCTTCCTTACATTAAAGAAAAGTTTCTCATTGAACTCCTTAGTAGAAATTTCGAGACCGAAAAAATCATAGATAAGGCTTCATTTTTAGGGCTACGTTTTAAATATGAAAGTGCGCAGGTTGCTGCCATAGAAGTTAACAGTTCAAGTATGGATGATGATAATGTGAATAATTGGACATATTTTATACGGAATATAAAAACAATGAATATGATAAAGGAGTTTTTTGAGAGAGATGAATTTATCTATATTTTTTATGACACGCTAAACAGAATTATTATTTTGAATAATAATGAAAATATAGATCTTTTTGAAAAATGTGAAATCTTAAAAACAAAAATCATTGATAATACCCAATACTTTGTGAGTATTGGACTCGGAGGAATTAAAAAACATATGTGGGAAATCCACACTTCATACAAAGAGGCCTTGGATGCTTTAAAATATAGGGTTACTGTGGGAAATAATGTGGTTATTCTTTATGACCATATAAATATAAGTAATAATAACAATATTTATAACATAAATGAACTAAATGAAAAAATGAGTTTCTATTTAAAGTCAGGATTATATGACAAGGCAGCTTTTCTAGTAGATCAATATTTTCAAAATATTGATCTAAACAGTAAAAATACTTTAAAGGATATACGAGTAATTGTAATGAATATTATAGCTATTAATTTTAAAACATTAATAGCTATGGGTATATATAATACTGATGAAATATATAACTTACAGATTGAGTCATTTAATGAAATTCTTCTACTTGATACGCTTCCTGATACAATAAAATTTTTACATAAAATTTTATTTGAATCCATTAAATCAATAAATGCTAAGCAAACAAGTCAAATTGACGATATAATAATAAAAGCCAAGAAGTATATTGATGATAATCTTGGTGATAATGAATTGTCACTTTCTTTGATTGCAAAACATTTGTATTTAAACCCAAGCTATTTAAGCCGCATGTTTAAAAAAGAGATAGGTATAAGTTTTGTAGAATATCTTACAAAAATACGTATGGAAAAGGCCATTGGACTTTTGAAAGAAGGATATATGAAAGCTTTTGAAATTGCTGATAGTATTGGTATTTCAGATCCCAATTATTTTTCTACCTGTTTTAAAAAATATACAAGTTTATCTATAAGTGAATATAAAAAAATCATAAATAATAACAGACTTAAATATAATGGATATGTAAAAATGAAATCTGCAAATTAGAATCTTTGCATTTTATTAAAAAAATGGTTTAAAGAAAGCTATGGGACTGATAAATTAGTCCCATAGCTTCCTTTAAACGTGTAGTTAATTATATATTTGTTTAAATAAGCATGGTTTATACTCCAGTATTATTTGTTTGCACCAACCTGAGACTGCATCTGTTTAGCAAATTCCTCAGGTGTAATTTGTCCACCAAAGATTTTAGCTACAAGATCCTGATGATTCTGTGCATCGGCACCTTCAAGATAAAGATCCCAAGCTGGAACACTTGCTTTTGATCCAGTAACTATATCAGACATAATCTGCTTAGAAAGTGGATCGATTTTTGATTGATCAACATCATCATATTTCCATTCAGGAAGACCAGCACCGGTTAAATAGAACTGGGAAGAAAGATTTTGAGCAAGGAATTTAGCAGCTTTTACAGCATCGGCTTTATCCTTTGTGCTAGCATTTACAAGAAGACAATCTGCACCACCACCAAGATAATCATTAGTCTCACTGCTTCCACCGGTGATTGATGGGAATTTTACAGCAATTATTTTGCCTTTCATTGCTGAAGCATCTATAGTTCCAGCATCAAAGTTTCCTCCAAAATACATTGGAATCTTTCCTTGAGTTAGTTGTACAGTTGAATCATCTCTTGTAATACTTAATGCACCCGGGTCAAAAGCCTGGGCCTTAACAAGTTCCTGTAGTTTTTCTGCAGCATTCACAAACGCAGGGTTATCAAAAGATGACTTTTTATTTAGAGCATCTAGACTAAGTTGTGAACCTGCCATACGAAGAGCTATCATATCAAAGTACCACATTCCTGGCCATTCATCCTTTTCACCAACGGCCATTGGTGTTATCCCTTTTGCTCTAAAGGCTTTAACTGCAGTGAGCAATTCATCAAATGTAGTTGGTATCTTTATACCATTGCTATCAAACATGTCCTTGTTAACATATAATGCCCCAGCCTGTTGATTATATGTCAATCCATAAACCTTGGAATTATAAGTTACATTTGTTAATGCACCAGGAAGCATCTTATCCTTTGTTCCGTCATTGAGATAACTATCCAAAGGAAGTATCTTACCTGCGTCTACAAAAGGTTTTGTAAAGCCACCTGCCCATGAATACATTATGTCAGGAGCATCACCTCCAGCAATTGCGGCTTTGATTTTTGTCTTATATGCATTGTTTTCTGTCACACTTGTTTTAATCTGGACATTTGGATTTTTTTCGTTCCATTCTTTTACAACATTGTTTACTGCTGTCTTTCCAGGGTCAGTAGTTGCAATGTTCCAGAAAGTCAAAGTTACTTTGTCTGAAGTGCTACTCGAGCTCGCACCGGATGATTGGCATCCTGCAAGGCTAAGCAGCATGGAACCAGCCAGAAAAGGAATTGCTAAATTTTTTGTTAATCTTTTCATTCTTCCCCCACCTCTTAAATAATTTAATTTTGTAAATGTTTACATATATATAATAATTCATAAAATAATAAATAAAAATAAACTATTTTTACTTAATTCTTTAAATTTTTTACTATTATTAATTTTTACAATCTAAATAACATATAACTTTCCAGTGCAAATACCTTTCTAAATGGACCTCTGTAGTTGTCTCAACTTATTATGTATAACCATATTATAACAAATACGAAATATCCTTCTCATATTTTAGCAAAAATTCAAAGAATCTAGTAATAAAATTATATTAAAATCTTAAATAAAACAGGTATTATTAATAATAAGTTAATTAATTTACTATAAGGAGTTGATATGTGTATGGAGAATATGTTGAAGAACAAAAAGGCAATATTCTTGTTTGTTTTCCCAGCATTTCTTATCTTTTTTGTAATCGTTTTACTACCAATCTTCTTTTCTTTTCAGTACAGTTTGCTAAAGTGGGATGGTATAAGCAAGGGGATTAATGTTGGTTTTCAAAACTATAAAAATCTGTTTATCAATAATAGTGACGGGTTTTTAAAGTCTGTAGGGAATTCGTTATTACTGGCCGTATTATCCGTATGTATTCAATTGCCTATTTCACTTTTTTTTGCACTTGTTCTGGCAAGAGGAGTACGTGGCGAAAAGTTTTTCAGAACAATATATTTTGTGCCTGTAATTTTGGCAACTGTTGCTGTAGGGCAACTCTGGATGAAGATATATAACTCTGATTATGGTCTTTTAAATGTCATACTTTCAAAACTCGGGCTAAAGTTTCTTGAAAATCAATGGCTTGCCAATACTAAGACTGTACTGTGGGCAGTTTTTATACCTATATTATGGCAATACATAGGCTATCATATGCTTCTTATGTATGCATCCGCCAAGTCCATTTCTCCAGATATATACGAAGCTGCAAGGATTGATGGTGCCAGTGAGACAACTATAGCATTTAAAATAACCATACCTTTAATAAAGCCAATACTAAAGGTATGTGTTGTTTTTGCCGTAATAGGCTCGTTTAAAGCTTTTGATTTGATATATGTGCTTACTAATGGAGGACCCATGCATGCTAGTGAAGTTCCAACAACACTTATGTATACTGATATTTTTAATAAATATCAGTATGGATATGGAAGTGCAATGGCGATATTCATAGTAGTTGAATGTTTTATATGCACGATATTGATTAATAAACTTTTTGGGAAAGAAAATAACTAGGTTAAGGAGTGTGGACGATATGAAAAATATTATTATAAATAGTGAAAAAGAATCAGAAAAAATCTTGAAAACTCAACGTTTCTCTTTTAGGAAGATAGGAAAATTCATACTCTTCATATTTTTAAGTGTATGGGCTTTTATACAAATATATCCTCTTTTCTGGTTGTTTCTTTTCTCATTTAAAAATAACAATGAGATTTTCGGAGGTAATATAATGGGATTGCCACACAAATGGATGGTATCAAATTATACCACGGCTTTGACAAGTGGCAATGTATTCAGATATTTCTTAAATAGTGTTATAGTTACTGGGTTGACAATTGTTATATCAAGCATTTTAATAGCCACTGCATCCTATGCCATTGCACGTATGAAATGGAAGTTAAGCAAACCGGTTTTGTTTATATTTCTCATGGGTATGATGATACCCATTCAAGCAACAGTACTACCTCTTTTTTTAATTCTTCAAAAGGTGAATCTTCTAAATACCTATTTTGCGCTTATAATACCTTATGTTGCTTTTGCATTACCAATGGGTATATTCATCCTAACGAGTTTCATGCTTAGTATACCTCCTGAACTAGAAGAAGCAGCCTGCATTGATGGTTGCAATATATATCAGGTATTCCTGAGAATAATAGTTCCTATTGTAAGGCCGGCGCTTGCTACCATTGCTATTTTTACTTATCTCTCTTCGTGGAATGAGCTGATGTTTGCAAATACATTTATCAATGATGATGTTAAGAAAACATTAACCGTAGGAATAATGTCCCTTTCGGGGCAATATTCCACTAACTGGGGACCCATTGGCGCAGGGCTTGTTCTTGCAACGGTTCCAACTATTATTATATATGCATTATTGAGTGAACAGGTTCAGCAAAGCTTGGTGGCTGGAGCTGTAAAAGGCTGAAAAATAAGAAATAAATTATTGAAAGGATGGAGTCACATGAAGAATAAATCATTTTATGCACATCACAGTTCTTTTGGAGCATTTTCAAGTTTTATGCTAGGTAAAATTGGAAAAGGTGGAGGTTTTGTATTAAACGATGTAAGACCGCCCAAAAATAATGTTTATATAGGTTATAAGCAAGAAAAAATGATTAGACTTTTCCCATTTTGTAATATAAATAATAATGCTGAGGAAGACTTTACGGGAGAAGTGGATAATACAAAAAAAAACAAACCTATAAAAATTTTTTCTGAAAATGAAATAAATAGGGAAATGGGCTGGGCTTCAGATACATGGGATTCAGATAGACTTACATTTTCTTTAATAACTCCTTTTGGATATGTAAAGGATCCTGTAGCTATGACAGAAGAAGAAAAAAAATACGCTTTTGCTCCAGTAATATTTGCACAACTTACTTTTGATAATCGTGACAAAACTACAGATGCAGAACTGATATTTGGTATAGAAGGGCCTAAGAGGAGATTGTCAATAACTACACAAGGAAGATATCTTGGCGGGGCCTGTGAAAGAAAATATGGATTTGCAGCCGCTAGTTCTGAGGATATAAAAGAGTTATCAAGACTTGATATACTAACCTCTTTTGCAAATGACAATTATGAGAATCATGATTTGGGAACAGCTCCATCTTTAATTTTCAAAGTTCCTGCAGGTACGTTAAAGACATATACTATTGTACTGGCAACATATGAGCAGGGGACTATAACCACAGGCATTGATACTGATTTTTACTACAGTGGACTGTTTAAATCACTTGAAGATGTAATTGATTTTGGCATCGAAAATGTTGATTATTACTTGGACATGGCAGAACAAAGGGACAAAGAACTTAAGGAGAGTAAATTAAATAAATACAGACAATTTCTTTTAGCTCATGCAACTCACAGCTATCATGCCAGTAGCCAGTTAATGAAAAAGGAAGATGGTTCACCGCTTTGGGTTGTTAATGAAGGCGAATATATAATGATGAATACTTTTGACCTAACCGTTGACCATATCTTTTACGAAATGAAATTTCATCCATGGACAATAAAAAATTCTTTGGATTTATTTGCAGAAAGATATAGTTATTATGATCAGTCAGGGATAGCTTTTACTCACGATATGGGAGTTGCTAATGGATTTTCGCCAAAGGGATACTCTTCCTATGAACTTCCAAATCTTCATGGCTGTTTCAGTTATATGACTCACGAAGAATTATTAAACTGGATATTGACTGGAGCAGTTTATACATTAAAGATGAATGATAAAGAATGGCTTAATAATAATGTAAAGATTTTCCTAGCATGTTTTGAGTCATTGTGTGCAAGAGATAAAGATTATGATGGAATAATGGATATAGACAGTACAAGATGCCAAGAGGGGTCTGAAATAACAACCTATGACAGTCTTGATGTAAGCCTTGGGCAAGCTAGGAACAATCTTTACCTTGGATTAAAAAGCTGGTCGGCATATGTATTACTAGAAAAAATATTTGAAAAAGTTGGTTTAAATGAGATTTCTACTAGATCTTTAGAAAAAGCAAAAGCGGCAGCAAGTACAATAGTAAGTCAATTTAATGATAAAGAACAATATATACCAGCTGTTTTTGAAAACGGAAATACTTCAAGGATAATTCCTGCAGTTGAGGCACTTGTATATCCATATATAGTGGGGGATACTTCCTCAGTTAGTGAAGATGGAATTTATGGGGATTTAATTAAGAAACTTAAAAAGCACATACTTACAATAATGAAGCCTGGTATTTGTATTGATGAGGTTTCCGGTGGGTGGAAACTTTCATCCACAAGCAAAAACACATGGAATAGTAAGATATTCCTTTGCCAATATGTAATAAAAGAAATACTTAATATGAACTTTGATAAAGAAGAAGATTGGGATAGAGTTCATGCCACATGGCAACAAGTAAGTTGTAGTGGAGATGGAGCAACGGACCAAGTGAATAGTGATACTGGAACTTCAAGGGGAAGTAGACTGTATCCAAGGTTAGTCACAAGTATTCTTTGGATGAAATAAATTTGGATTCTTAGATATATCGGTGCGAGAAGCATAGCTCTATTCACTTGTTAAAACAAGCATTATCCATTAAAAATTAGACT
This sequence comes from Clostridium akagii DSM 12554, assembly GCF_000686725.1. Classification (GTDB taxonomy): domain Bacteria; phylum Bacillota; class Clostridia; order Clostridiales; family Clostridiaceae; genus Clostridium_I; species Clostridium_I akagii. Next base: position 15,771 of record NZ_JMLK01000026.1, read on the forward strand.
AAATAAGGTGATTTTTAAAAGCAAATATAGCAATTTGAGTTCTATCACGAAGGTTCAGCTTTGACAAAATCTCTGTGATATAATTTTTAATGGTACCTTCTGTAACATGCAAATTTTCAGAAATCTCTTTGTTGCTAAGGCCCTCACATATATTGGTTATTACATCAATTTCTCTAGAGGTTAATGAGAATTTGCTCTTTATATTTTTTATGAAATTTGTTTTATATGGTGGAGTATTTTGAAGCATCCTAGATGCTACTTCTGGGTTCATTATTACATTTCCAAGGTAAACGCCTTTTATGCTGTCTATAATTATTTCTGTGGAAGTATCCTTTAATAAGTAGCCACTTGCACCAAATTTCATAGCCTGGAAAATATATTCATCATCATTAAAAGTGGTTAATATTAGAATTTTAGTACTTGGAGAAACATCTTTCACAAGTCTTGTACCTTCAACACCGTCAACATTAGGCATTCTTATATCCATAAGGAGTACATCTATATTATTATTTTTGGAAAGTTCATAGGCTTCTTTTCCATTACTGCAAAGACCTATAACTTCAATTTCTGGATCAGAGCCGATTATAATTTTAAGACTATCACGTATAAGCTTCTCATCATCAGCTATGGCAATTTTTATATTACTCATCACGTTTCTCCCTTAATCTTGCTATATTTTGTTCTCTAGGAATAAGTATATTTATTTCAAAACCTGATCCAATGTGATTAAAGTAGGCAAAGGTTCCGCCAATACTTTTTATTCTATCCGACATATTATTAATGCCAAAACCTTTTTTTATATTTTTAGAGACTGTTCCATTGTCTTTTATATGAAGGTAAATTTCACTAATGGTAAAATTCATTGTTATGTTTATTTCAGTTGCACCTCCATGCCTTATGGAATTGCTAAAGCTTTCTTGAAATATTCTGTAGAGTATAAAGCTTTGATCTGAATTTAAATCATAATCCATTTGAGAAATATTAAGATTCACTTTAACTTTAGAAAAATTTTGAAAGTTTATGGCCAGTTCCCTTAGTAAAAAAACACCATGGCCTTGATCAAAGGAAGAAGGGCTCAGCTGGCGAACTGCTCGTCTAACATCTTCAAGTCCGGTTTTAGTATAGGTTATCATATCATCAATCATTTTCTCAGCTTCATCTTGATTGTTCCTTGCAATATAGGGTACAGCTTGAAGTTGAATTATAAGTGTAGATAAAGTATGACCAACTGTATCATGTATTTCTCTTGATATTCTATTCCTTTCTTTGAGTATTGTTATTTCTTCTACGGTAGAGGAGTAGTTTTCAAGTCTGGAGTTGGCTTCTTGAAGTTTCTCTTCAGAAATTCTTATTTTATCATAGAGCTTTTCAGCTTCAATTCTTTTATCTTTTTCCACGCGAAGAAACGCTCCCATAGATCCAAAACCCAATACTAATAATGTATTAAAAATTACGTTTATAGCCACATGATTCTGAAGATTTGAATAATCAGGATGTAGGCTTATAAATATAACAGCAATATATAACATTGCTGTCATAATCATTGATTCAGTAGCAGGAAGCATGGTGGATGCATCTATTATTCCAATGAAAAAATATATGTAAGTAAAACCTTTAAAACTATTATAAAGAAGACATATTATTAGTATCTCAAGTATTAAAGAGAACATTATCCACCAATTATGTGCTTTTAATAAATATATTCTTATTTGAGTATTCACTATGTAGAGTAATAGATAGAAAATTAACTGAAATAAATTAATATTTTGGGTAGTTTTTAATATAACAATTGATAAGGCAACACAAAAAAATATAGAATACCTAATCAATAAAAGTACGTTGTTATTTTGTTTTTCCATTTTTCACCTCAAAAATATGGTTTCTTTTAGTTTAGTGTATATTTGTAAGTTAGGCAATGAAAATCAATTCTAATGAAAAAATGATTGATATAAAAATGCACAAAAAGAAATAATTATTGACATGGAGTATGCTCCATGTCTTATTATATATCTATAGAGAAGTAGTTTTAATATTTGTTTTAGGATTTTGAGGGGTGATAGCATGAAAATAGGTGAGTTTTCAAAAAAATCAGGATTTACAATAGATACTTTGCGTTACTACGATAAAATAGGTCTATTATGTCCTAAAAGGATAAATAATACGAGAAATTATAATGCACTAGAGCTTGAAACTTCAGAAATTATAGGAAGCTTAAAAACATTGAATTTTACAATAAGCGATATGATAAAAATAATTAATTTAGACAAACAAATTGATGAAAATATGAAATTTAATTTTAAGAGCAGAGAAAAGATAGAAGAGATTGCAGAAATATTGGATGAAAAATATAAGTTTGCTCAGCAGCAGTGTGAGATATTTATTAATACCATGGATCATATGAAAAAAATGAAAGAAAAAACAAATGCACTTTTAAAGTATGGTGTTCTATTTTCAAATCAGGAAGATTTGGCTATGCTTAATTATAAAAGTACAATAAAATTTTGGGATGGATTATTTAATAATATGGACTCTATAGCAAAATCCTATGATTTGCCGAAAGAAATTGAAGATGGTTTTAAATGGCTAAGTAATGGTAGTGATACAATTCTTGATTTTGGATGTGGTACAGGTAAAGGTATTTTTAGATGCATTGATTATGGAGTTAAAAAAGCGATTGGAATAGATTCATCAAAAGAAGCAGTGAGCTTGTGCTCAAGGTCATCTGAAAAATTACATCTAGGTGATAAAACTGAATTTATATGTGGTGATTTTGGCTATCTTAAAGAAATAAAAGGGGGGAGTATTGATAGCATAATACTATTTAATATACTTGATAATATATTGCCAGCGGATATGCTGGGACTTCTATCAGAGTGCAGAAGAATATTAAAACCAGGAGGAAAAGCTTTAGTAAAACTCAATCCATATTTACAAAATCAAGAAGAAATTCCACAGTTAAAAAAACTAAGTAACATTTTGTATATAGATGAAAATGGACTTTTTTTAAACAACATAAGCGATGAATATTTAGAGGATACGGTTAATGTATATTTTTCAATTAAAAAAACTGTGAAAATTAACTTAAATGATGCCATTCACAGATTATTTTATTTAGAAAGGGGATAAATGAAATGAATATTTATTTTATTATTTTAACTATAATTTCTATCATATATGGTGTATCGTCAATATTAGCAGGGGCTTTAGGGACAATAAATCATAAAAAATCCAGAATAAATATTTGGTCTGTAGTTTTAATGATTATAGGAGGGCTTATTGTAATTACAGCGCCCATCACAAAATCAATATATCTAGTTTTGCTAGGGCTTGCTGGCATTCATGTATCAGCTATAAGTAATGGCAAAAAAATGCACGGTAAGTTAAATATAGGACATCATTTAATTAGATTAATTATTTCAATAGTCATAGTTACCTTATGCGTTCTAGGGTTCTAAGATGTAACTCTTAACTCATGAAAATATCTCCTTTCAAATTAATGCTTTTTCTAAAACAAATAATTTGCTATTTGTTATTTATATTTTTCTTTTTAATTAAGACTCTATTTGTTATGAAAATGTTTATAATTACAAATGCATAAAATATAGTCAATGCACAATAAATAATAAGAAATCCAAATCCCAAGGGTTTAAGACTTAATTCATCTCTGAATAAGATAAATAACATATTTCCCAAAGCTAGTGCGGGGAGAAATGCTACCATCATTCTAAAGTTAATTTTGCTGTTACGAATAATAATTGAATCATATTCTGAATAAAATTCTGGTCGCTCTCCAGTATATTCTTTTCTTAGAACTACCCACCCAACAACTATTGGCCAGATATCCCAACCATCTTCTGTAGCCAATTTAATATATTCTGGTGTGAGTTTTTCTTGATAATCCACGCAATATCTTGCTTTTTGTGGGCTTGAATCTTCAAAATGAAATACTGTGCCGATGCAACTGACTTTTTTAAGTTGTTTTCCCTTAAGTTCCATTTCTTCAAGCCAGTTTTCGATTGTTTCGTATTGCCATGCCCACCAAAATTTGAAAACTTTCATTATAATCCCCCCATAAATGATTTGGAATTTTCACATAACTTGCACAACCGATTGTATTCTAACCTTAGAATTTGTTTGCCAAGATCTGTTATTTTATACATCTTTTTTCTATCATATTCACCAGATGCTTCAATGAGTTTGTCAGACTCAAACTTTGAAAGTGTTCCATATATAGTACCTGCTCCAATACGAATCCTACCCTCTGTAATTTGTTCTACTTTTAAAATTATGCCATATCCATGACAAGGCTTTGTGAGAGATAGTAAAATGTAATATGCGGTTTCACTCATAGGCAGATATAATTTTGTTAGATCATCTATATTCACCAATGTATCTCCTTTCGATATATCAAAAATTGATATATCAATATTATATATATCACTAACAGATATAACTGTCAATATAAAGTTAGTACATAATTGTACTATAGAGCTCTTTTTCACTTGACGAAAAAATCAACTTATCATATTATTTAATTGTAGTAGAATCAATGAACTTACATAATATAAGTTCCACTTAGGAGTAAAAATGAGAATAAATAAGATGCTAAGTAATCTTGGCTTTTGTTCAAGGAGAGAAACTAATAGAATTATTGAAGACAATAGAATTACAGTTAATGGTAAACTTTGTATACAAGGTCAGTGGGTAGAAAGCACAGATACAATATTAATTGATAATGAACCTATTCCTATAAAAGATAAGATTTATATTGTTTTAAATAAACCAGTGGGGATAATTTGTACTGCACAGAGTAAAGTTCCAAACAACATAATAAAATTTTTTGATTTTCCCCAATACGTATTCCCTGTGGGAAGGCTTGATAAAGAGTCTGAGGGATTGATACTTATGACTAATGATGGGGAACTGGCAAATAAAATTTTAGAATCAGAAAATGGACACGAGAAGGAATATATAGTTACTTTAGATAAGCCTTATGGAGATTCTTTTATAGAAAGCATGTCCAAAGGAGTAGAGTTCTCGGAAGTAACGACTAAACCTTGTAAGGTAACTAGAGTTAATAATGATACCTTTTCCATTATATTAACACAAGGATTAAACAGACAAATTAGAAAAATGAGTGGTTTTTTTGGTTATAGAGTGATTAAACTAAAAAGAATTCGAATAATTAATATAAATATTCAGGGAATTGAAACTGGCAAGTGGCGTAGGCTTAGCAATGATGAAGTAGATGAATTGAGGAACATATGAAATAACAATATAGCTAATTTCATACATAACTAAAAAATAAAGAGTGGGGTAACGTCTAATGAAAACTATTAACTTAAGCAAAGAAAAGCGTGAAGATATGATTTCAGAAATACAAAATTATTTTTATAAGGAAAGGGAAGAAGAATTAGGAGATTTAGCAGCCGGTCTTATTTTAGATTTTTTTATTGAAAAACTTTCTGGAGACTTTTATAATCAAGGAATTAATGACGCATATTTATATATGAATGAAAGATTAGAAGATACCCTTGGATTACAGAAGTTTTAAATAGAGGCAATGAAAAAAATGAAAACATAACGTAGCAGAGCCCAAATGGATTTTTATTACGTTATGTTTTAATAAGATTAAGGCTAATTTACTCTTATAATCCATTCGTTAACTAATGAATTAAATAAATCTACCTGTTCTATCTGTAAGTTGTGACCTGCCATATCCAGTATAGCAAAAGTGGCTCTGGAAAAGTTATCTAAAATATTCCATGAATCCTTATAACCAGCACAATTATCTTGTTTACCTAACAATATAAGTGTAGGTCTATCAAATGTATTATTTATCTTGTCTACATCAAAGGAGAAGGCATAGCCATTTTGCTGAAGTCTTTGTAAAAATGTTGCATTTGCAATGCTAACACCTGATAGTATCTCATTCTTGTATCTTTCATAAATTTTTTCGCTTTGCATCACTGACACAGAATTAAAGTCTTCAGCCTGCTCTGCTGTGAGTGTAGATGATAAATTATCATCCTTTACTAAAACCATATGGTCAGGTACATTGCGTTTGTTATAATCTGCTATTATGGCTGGACAAATTAATACAACACCATCTATTCTTTCTGGCATCTTTAAGACTACTCCTCTTGATAAATATCCACCATATGATTCACCAACAAGTAGAAAATTTTCATTAGGAATGATCTTTTCAATAAATCCAATTACAATGTCTAGCATATCATCGGAGTTTTTAATCCAGTTAGCACTAGTGGACTTACCCATTCCTGGCAAGTCAAGGTAAATTCTCTTATATCCATCCTTATCATTAAATAAAGGTTCCATGCATCCAGTCATTAATCTGTGATCTACATAGTAACCGTGCAACATAATAATAGGCTTTCCGTTACCTATTATTTCATAGTTTATTGATATGTTTTTTATCTTACATTCCATTATCTTTTCTCCTATCAATATATATTTTTTATCAATTTGCAATAAGGTTTTAAAATAAATCTTGTGAATCAGATATGATTTTAAGTTCTCCCTCATGTATATTTTAATTTTAAAATGTACAAAATCAAAGATAAAAAACATTTATATGTTGTTTTTTATACAAAAAAACTACCACTCTTTTAAGAGTGATAGCATTTTTTATTTACATTTTGTATATATAATTTTTTTAATACTGTCAATTGAAAGAAAGAAATCCTGGGCTAAATTTAAAATTGTATGTCCACTTTTATACATGTTACGTATTTTTTCATTCCTATTTTGTATATAGCTTCGACTTCCTGAATTCTCTCCCCACTTTTTCTTTTTTTCCATTTGTAATGGAATATAAATATATTTACCTTGAATGTATTTTTGAATTTCTTTAACTAAACTATCTGGTAAAATTGTTTCAACTTTTACATACTTCACAAAACTCAGCTCCCTAAATTACATTTCAAATTAAGGAAACAAAGCCTGTATATATGGTATTAATTGTAAACAACGATGTGTTTATTAACTCCATACAAATTGTCTACTTATACCATACGTACAGACTTTGCATAGGAAATAAATAACTCATCACGTTCTTTAAGTTGGAATCTCATATTAAATCACCCCTAGTAAGATATTATACTTGTCATTTTTAATCATGACCAAGCTCTTATTTTATAAATAATACCAAATTTCATATAAAACGTCTATAAATTTATACTATATTAATATTATTTTTAATTTTGGGTACACTATCTTTGTAATAAAGTTTATGGGAGGCGCCATTATGTTTAAAAGTTTAAAAAATATTTCAGCCATGACTATTTGTCTTTTACTTGCTACAAATGTAACAGTATTTGCCTCAACAAAACCAGCTGATGAGGAGCATAAAAATCCAAGTAACAGTACTAAAATTCAGGAAAATAGTTATAAAAGAGCTAGGTTTAAAACAAATGTTTTTGAAAAGTTAGGTATAACTAAAGAGGATATTGACAATGGAAGAAAAACAGGAAAAACTCTATTTGATATTGCCAAGGAAAAGGGACATTCTGAAGAAGATGTAAAAAAATTAATGATAGAAGAAAAGAGCAAGTACATAGACGATGAAGTACAAAGGGGAGCTATTCCTAAAGAAAAGGCAGAGGAAATAAAAACTCATTTTAAAGAAAAAATTGAAAAGTGGGATGGAAAACTTAGGGACAATAATTGTAGCAAACCTTTAAATAAAAAAGATGTCTATGATAAAATTAATTAAGGCATCATTAAAGAAATAACAAGTCAGCATTTTGGTATATTCTTTATATAGATTTAGGCTTAAAGTTTTTTGTATTATGTTATTTATAATGCAAGCTTTAAGCCTAAATTTATTGAAGATTACAAGTTCTATGACAGATATTGCCAATAACTATGCCTATTATAATTTTACGTATTGATAATATAAAGTCATAGTGATATATTATTATAAAGTGTATATACAGCTGTAAACTTATATAGGGGGCACATATTAATGTCGTTATATTTAAATGAACAGATATTAAAACTTAAAAAAGAAAAAAATGCTATAATTTTAGCTCATTATTATCAAGTCAGTGAGATTCAGGATGTTGCCGATTTTGTTGGGGACTCCTTTGAGCTTAGCAGAAAAGCTAAAGAAAATTCAGCAGATGTAATAGTTTTTTGCGGTGTAAGATTTATGGCAGAGAGTGCAAAGGTCTTATCTCCAGAGAAAACAGTACTGTTACCAGTTAAAGAGGCTGGCTGCCCAATGGCAGATATGGCAGAAGTAGATCAAATTTTGCAGATGAAAAGAGAACATCCAAAAGCCAAAGTGGTTACGTATGTAAATTCTTCAGTTGAAGTGAAAGCAATTTCAGACGTATGTTGTACCTCATCTAATGCAGTAAAAATAGTTAGAAAGATTGATTCTGATGAAATAATATTTGCTCCAGATAAAAATTTAGGATCATATGTACAGGAACATATTCCTGAAAAAAAAATAATCTTATGGGAGGGTCATTGCTGCGTTCACGATAGAATTACTGCTGATAATATTACAAGGATGAAGGAAGAAAATCTAGATGTTAAGGTTCTAGTGCATCCAGAATGCAAAAGTGAAGTGAGAAAGTTAGCAGATTATGTTGGAAGCACCAGTGGAATAATAAATTTCGCTAGGGAAAGCAAAGATGACAATTTTCTGATTGTTACTGAAGAAGGAGTTCTTCATAGATTAAGAAATGAAAATCCTAACAAGAGGTTTTTATCAATAAGGGGAATGACTTGTAAAAATATGAAAAAGACAGAACTGGAGGACGTATACAGTTGTCTTGTAGATATGAAATATGAAATAAAAATAGATGAAGATATTAGAAAAAATGCGGCAAAGGCTATGGAAAATATGCTTATTTTAGGGAGTGATTAACATGGACTTATATTCAGATGTACTTGTTGTTGGCTGTGGGGTTGCAGGAATGTTCGCAGCATTAAACATCGATAGAAAATATAAAGTGATGATTATTTCAAAAACTGAAGCTTGTGATTGTAACACCTATCTTGCACAGGGGGGGATCTCAAAAGCAAAAAATAAAAAAGATATTGATTTGTTCATTGAAGATACAATGAAAGCAGGCAAAGAAAAAAACAGACTTGATGCTGTAAGGGTTTTATCAGAAGAGTCCATAAAGAACATAGATATTCTTATGAAATTTGGAATGGAATTTGATAAGGATGGGGACGATTTTGATTATACAAGAGAAGGTGCTCATAGTATAAATAGAATAGTACACGCCTCGGATGTAACAGGAAAGATAGTTTTTGAAACTTTATTTAATCAGGTTAAGAAAAGAGATAACATAACTATACATGAGGATACGGTTTTGGTGGATATATTAAAATATGAAGATATTTGCATCGGTGGAGCAGTAATAAAAGATGGCGATGCTTATAATATACATTCCAAATTCACTATTTTAGCTTCTGGAGGAATAGGTGGATTATTCACAAATTCCACAAATAGAAGAGGCAGTACTGGTGATGGAATTGCAATTGCGTTAAGGAACAAAATTAAAGTAGCAAATCTAAATTATGTTCAATTTCACCCTACTGCATTGTATGAGAAGGATGTTAAAAATAGGAGATTTCTTATTTCAGAATCCTTAAGAGGTGAAGGTGCAAAACTTATAAATAAAAATAATCAGCGTTTTGTAGATGAACTTCTTCCAAGAGATATAGTTTCAAATAGTATATGGCAAGAAGAAAAAAGGACGGATTCCAATTTTGTATACCTTGATTTAAGCCATATGGAAAAGGAATTTTTAAAGAACAGATTTCCAGGAATTTATAATGGATGTAAAGAAAGAGGAATTGATATAACAAAGCAGCCGATACCAGTTACACCAGTTCAGCACTATTTTATGGGTGGGATAGATGTGGATTTGAATTCTAAAACATCTATGGACAATCTATATGCCTGTGGAGAGGTAAGCTGTACAGGAGTTCATGGAGCAAATAGGCTTGCTAGCAATTCTCTTTTAGAAGGACTAGTATTCTCTAGGAGAGCAGCTTTAAATATAAATAAAAAAATTGGAAACACTAGTATGGTGAATTTAAAGGAGCGTCTTAAAATTAAAGATGCTCAGGTTACTCTTGATTCAAACCTTAAATGTGTTTTAGAGGCTTTTAGTAAGGTGTTAGGGGAGAAAAAAAATGAACTCATTAATAGTTGATAAAATAATAAAGGATGCACTTTTAGAAGATGGGGCTTATGAGGATATAACTACAAATGCCATTATTAAGGGTGATGAAAAATGTAGTGTGGATTTAATAGCCAAAGAAGATGGCATTTTATGTGGAACACAGGTATTTAAGAGAGTATTTGAAATTTTAGGAGAAGTGGACATAAAATTTGGGGTTTCTGAGGGCGAAAATATAAAAAATGGACAGATAATTGCAAAGATTAAAGGGCCTACAGCAATTATACTAAGTGGTGAAAGGATAGCTCTTAATCTATTACAAAGAATGAGTGGAATAGCCACTTTAACCAATAGATTTGTGCAGGAAATAGAGGAAACAAGTACAAAACTTTTGGATACAAGAAAGACCACTCCAAACCTAAGGATTTTGGAAAGATACGCAGTTAAAATTGGTGGAGGGGAAAATCATAGATATAATTTAACTGATGGTGTACTAATAAAAGATAATCATATAGCAGCGGCAGGTGGAATAAAAAATGCTGTGAGTATGGTCAAATCATATGTTTCTTTTGTTAAAAAAATAGAAGTTGAAACAGAAAGCCTTGAAGAGGTGAGAGAAGCAATTGATGCCAAGGCAGACATTATAATGCTAGATAACATGAATTTAGATGTTATTAGGGAAGCTCTAAGGCTAATTGATGGTAAAGCATTAACAGAGGTTTCTGGCAATGTAGAACTTAATACGGTAAAAGATTTGGCATTAACAGGGGTTGATTATATTTCTACTGGATTTATAACACATTCAGCGAAAATCTTGGATTTAAGTATGAAAAATTTAGTGAGAATTTAGAAATATTTAAAACGGGCAAGCATGGTTTTATTTTTTTACATGACTTAAAAAAGTAGAAAAGCTACTGGCGAAAATATGATTTTTTAATCATGGGTTCGCCAGTAGCTTTTGATTTATAGTAAATAAGATTTTTACAGCTATTAAATTCAATGACCTTTTGATATAATGAATGTGTATGAATTTTGGCAGAACAAGGAGGCACATATTCATGAATAAAGAATTTAAGGCTGATATATGCCTTCTTTTAACAACGGTTGCGTGGGGGTCTAGTTTTCCAATAGTAAGTTTAGCACTAAAATCATTTCCACCATACTCCTTTGTAATGTTAAGGTATCTCCTAGCATCAGGAATGTTACTAATAGTCTGTTTTAAAAGATTAAAAAATATAAATAGAGAAACGTTGATAGCCGGACTTTTAGTGGGCATTACAGTATTTTTGGGTACCATATTTCAAACAGCGGGACTTGTTTATACATCTCCCAGTAAGTCAGGGTTTATTACGGGATTAAATGTTGCAATGGTACCAATTCTAGTTGCAATAATATATAAAAAAATACCTGATATTAAGGTGATTATTGGAATTATTTTTTCAATAATGGGTCTTGGAATAATGTCTATAAATGGGAATATGTCATTGAATTTTGGTGATGGAATAACAATTGCGGCTGCGTTTATGTTCTCAGTACAGATTTTAGTTGTGGATAGATATGCACATAAGGTCGATATTCTTTTGTTCACTTTTATAGAATTTTTTGCTACAGGAATTCTTTCAGTTATACCTTCAGGATTAATTGAGCACTTTGATTTCAGATTCAGTGCTGTATCAGTTTTTGGAATTATATTTACCGCAATTTTTTGTACAGTAATAGCATATTCAATCCAAAATAAAATGCAACCATATACTAGCCCGGCACATGCAGCTATAATTTATTTGGCAGAACCAGTATTTGGAGCTATCTTTTCGATTTTTATAGGAGATAGGTTAACTGGTAGAACATTCATAGGATGTATATTAATATTTTTTGGAATGATTGTTATTAATCTAAGAGTAATTTTATCTAAAACTAGAATTAAATCTAAAACTAAAATTGAATCTAAAATCAATTATGAACCTGATGAGGAAATCTATGAGGAATTTAAGGTAAGGTAGATAAAAAAATGGATTAGGTGCTGAAGATAGTGCTAGCATGATAAATAAATCGAAATAGAAACATGGATATACCTATTTTATTTTATTATTTTGAGAATTATTTAGTTATTAGGGAAATATATATTGTTATATGAAAAATTTTTAACATGTTATTTAATAGTTCTTAAGGAGGGCTTTAAATGAATTTCATTGACAATATTCAAAAAAATATAAGAGAAGCTTTAGTTAATAATGCGGTAGAACTTTTGGATAAAGATCCAGAAAAAAATGTTGAAAAAATATTCTCTTTAGTTAGAAAAACCATTAAATACCCTGATGAAAAAGCTAGGATAGATTTTGTATACAGTTTTTATAAGGAAAATGAGATAACGCAGAAATATGTACAAAGTATACTAAGGAGTACGGATAAAAACTGCCTTAAAAAATTTTTCACGAATTTTTTTGCAAATGCAGTGTGGTTTGGAAAAGATCAGAGGGAAAAGCTTAATGATGAGGGTGGTCAAGTACCATTGATTATGCTTTTAAGTCCTTCTATGAGGTGTAATTTAAAATGTACTGGTTGTTACGCAGGGAATTATAGTAAAAAAGACGATATAGCTAGAGAAGAAGTGGATAGACTGGTTAAGGAAGCTAGAGAACTAGGAATATATTACATTATAATCTTAGGTGGAGAACCTTTTATAAATGAATATATGCTGGACATATATGAAAAGTATAATGACGTTATGTTTACTCCATTTTCAAATGGCACAATGATTACAGAAAAGGTAGCAGACAGAATTAAAAAGTTAGGTAATGTAATTCCAATGCTTTCTCTTGAAGGGTTTGAAGAAGATACAGACGGAAGAAGGGGAAAGGGTGTATTTAAAAAAGTTATGAATGTAATGGATATGCTGAAAGAAAGAGGAATTTTGTTTGGCGTTTCTTCGGCAACTACAAGAAATAATATAAATACAGTTACCTCTGATGAATTTATTGACATGCTTATAGAAAAAGGGTCCAAGATGAGTTGGTATTTTTTATATATGCCAGTTGGTGAAAATCCTAGTGTAAAGGATATGCTTACGCCTGATCAAAGGTTATACCTTGGTGAAAGAACAAGAAAATTAAGGACGGAAAAACCATATTTCACACTAGATTTCTTTAATGATGCTCCTTATGTGGGTGGATGCATAGCTGGAAAATATTTTTGCCACATAAATTCAAAGGAAGATGTAGAACCATGTATTTTTGCTCATTTTGCTACCTGCAATGTTAAGGACAAACCTTTAAAAGAAGCATTTAAAACTGAATATTTTAAAGAATTAAGGAATAGACAACCCTATAATAGAAATTTGTTATTACCATGTATGATGATAGACAATACCCAGGTTATAAGGGAAGTTGTGGAAAAAACAGGAGCGTATCCAACACATCCAAGTGCCGCAAGAATGATAGAAGATCCTGAATTTATGTATGAATTAGATAAACTTTCAGAAGGATTTAAGCCTGAAGCTGCAAAAGCGTGGAAAGAAGTTTTTGATGAAAAAGGAAATTATGATATGTCCAAAGTATAAATATTATCATTTTTTATGAAACTATTTTAACTAATTTCAAAAAAGTGTGGACATTTTCATGGCATAAAATTAGAATTATGAGTGTGGCAATTTGTTAAATTAGGAGCAATGATTATGAATAGGATAAGAAAAACAATAACAATATTAATTTTAATAATCATGAGTATAAGTTTATACTCATGTAAACAGAGTACTAAAGAGGTTACTACTAATGATAAAAGTATACTAAAAGGGAAAGTTACTATATGGGCAGCAAATAGGGATGTAGCATTATTGAATGAGGAAGCACAACTTTTTAAAAAGAAAAATCCTCAGGTAGATATCAATATAGTGACGTCTGATATAAATGCAGCAGAAGATAATTTGTCTAAAAATTTAAAGGATAAGTCTAAACTGCCGGATATGATTACTTTAGAGGATAATGATATACCTTCAATTGTTGATAAATTTAAGGATAATTTACTTGACGCAGACAGTACGTCAGGTTTTAAAAGCAGTGGATATGATAAGTACCAGATACATAATTCAACATACAGTGGTAAAATATATGCATTTCCATGGTATGTTGATCCTGTATTTATGTTGTATAGAGAAGACCTTCTTGAAGGTATAAATGTTAAATCAGAGGATATAAAATATTGGAATCAGTATATAAATATTGGTGCGGGTCCTGTTAAGGCTGCTGGAAAGGGAATGCTTTCTTTAGATTATTTTAATAATAGTGTGCTCTATGATATAGGATTAAACCAGTTAGGTATTAATTATTTTGATAGTTCTAATAATTTGGATTTAGAAAATTCTATTAAACCAGCACAACTTTTATTTGATAGTTATAGTAATAAAATATTATATGATGATAGTAAAATTGGCGGCAAATTAGATGCATTTGCTAATGGAGATACCTTGTCCTTAGTTTGTGATTTGGCCACCTTATATAATATACAAAATAAATATCCTGGACTTACTGGAAAACTCAATGTGGAGAAACTCCCTGCTTTTGAACCTGGAGGAAATAGGGATGCGGTAGAATTTGGTGAAAATATAATGGCACTAAAAAATGCATCGCAAAATAAGGCTGCAATGGAGTTTATAAAATATGTAACAACTGATGATGAAAGTTCTTCTTTGGAATTTGAAAAATATGGCTATATAACTGCTAATATTTCCGCATATAGTAATATTAAACTTTATAAAACTAGTAGCTTTTATAAAAATAAAAGTTTAGGTAGAATTGCTATTGATCAGGTTAATGGACTTCAGAATATAAAGTATAATAAATATTTCACACAAATAAGAGACACAATTCAAAGTACTATAATAGATACCTCTGCTGCAAATGGAGATTTAAAACAAAACATATATAATGTACAAAACGGTTTTGAAACTTCAAACACCATGAAATAACCAAGTGACAAGTTGAGGGAATTTTGTATTGGTGCAAAATAAAAAAGATTATTCCTAGCAATGATTAGAAAATCATTGCCAGGGATAATCTTTTTTTATGGACTTTCCTGCCTAGTAGAAAAATTGCTTTTAACTCTTAAATTTTTAGAAAATCTTTTTCTATGAGTTCTTTATAAACAGTTAAGGTTTGTTCTGCCGTTTTTATCCAGGAAAAATCACATGATCTTAGCAAACCTTTTTTCGACCAATAGTCTTTTTTGCTTTTATCTGTAAGTAAGTCATATATATTAGTAGATAGTGCATTTACATCTGAGGGATTTATAAGTATTGCGCCGTCATGAGCAACTTCAGTAATTGAAGAAATATTTGAAGTTATAACAGGAGCACCACAACTCATAGCCTCAAGTGGAGGAAGGCCAAAACCTTCATAAAGAGACGGATAAACAAATATCTCACAAGCGTTATAAAATATTGGCAAATCGTAACCTTCAACATAATCTGTGAAAATTATACTTTCACAAACTTTAGAATTATCACTAATGGTTTGCAAATTTTCTATAGCATCTTTTCTTGCTCCACATATCAATAATTTAATATCCTCTTGAAAAGAAGATTTTACCATTTCAAAGGCCTTAATAAGTAGGTCTACATTTTTTCTCGAGCTAAAGCCTCCAATATATAAAATAAATTTATTGTTAATACCATATTTTTTGTTTAAATAGTTTTTGCAGTATTTTTTGTCCATAGGTTTATAAATTTTATCAGCTGCTAAGGGTGTAACAAATATCTTATTTGGGTCAACAGGAAAAAATTTTAAAATATCATTTTTTGAGCAATTGGAAACAGTTATTATTGCATCAGAGAATTCAATGACCCTAGGCATATATCTTAAAAATTTTAGTAAATATCCTTTTCCAACAGTTTCGGGCATGATATATGGTATTAAGTCATGTATAGTTACCACTTTTAAACAATCTATATTTTCCGAAAGTCCAATTCCATTTTGAGAAATATGGTATATATCAATACTATTGTTTTTAATATCCATAGGGAAATAATGCTCTTGAAAAAATCTGTGGTATCGTTTAGACGCCATCTTTATACTGGAATTCGTTTTTTTAAAGCTGCTATAGTCATTGCCTGACCAATAGATACTATATTTATTTTTAATATCAATGGATAGAAGGCTTTTAAGAAGGTTTTCTGTATAAGTGCCAATACCCGTACCTTTGTACCAATTTATACCTCTGGCATCAAAAGCAATCTTCATCCTATCACTCCTAAAAATTGATTAATAAGCTACATATATTAATAATATTATTCTTATGTTTCAAATGTGTCAGTATTCACACACTTATAAGGAAATTCATATAATAAATACATAATAATGCTTTATGGGGGCATAAGCTTTGGAAGATTTCGAAGTGGTAAAACTTGTAAATGACAATTATGATATAAATGTTACCAATGTGGTTAAGATAAAAAATGTTTACAGGTTGGAAACTAAAGAGGAAGATTTTTGCTTAAAGGTTGTTCACTATGAATTAGGGCATTTCTTATTTATTCTAGAAGCCATAAAACATCTAATTAAAAGAGGATTTGGAAGCGTTCCTGAAATAATATTTAATAAACATGGGAAGGACTATATAAATTTTGGAGATTATTATGCCTATGTTACAGCATGGATTGCAGCAAGGGAATGTAATTATGATAATCCACTGGATTTAATGTTAGCATCATCTACTTTAGCTAGTCTTCATAAGAAAAGTGAGAATTATATTATAACAAAAGACATGCACCCAAGGGATAATTGGATGAAATGGAATCAGGTTTTTAAAACAAGAGAAGAGGAAATATGGGATTTTAAAAATAGAATAGAAAAAAGGACAAAAAAAACAGAGTTTGATAATATCTATGCAAATATGGTAAATGAAGAAATTGAAAGAGCAGAAAAATCTATTAACCATTTAAAAGTTACGGATTACATTAATAAAATGCAGCTAGAAAAGAAGAAAAATGGATTTTGCCACCATGATTATGCACATCATAATGTACTTATAAATAAAAGCGGAGAAATAAGTATAATAGACTTTGACTATTGTATTTTGGATACACATCTCCATGATCTATCTAGTTTATTAATAAGAAAAATGAAAAATGGAAAGTGGGATCTGAGGAGTGCTGTTTATATTATAGATATATATAGTTCAACATATCCAATACTAGAAGAAGATATAGGTATCATGGCTGCATTTATGGAGTTTCCACAAGAATTTTGGCAGATTGGAATTCAATATTATTGGGAAAAGCAGCCTTGGAAAGAAGAAAATTTTATAAGTAAATTAAGAAAGATAGAAGTGGACAGAAATGAAAGGCAGGAGTTCCTGGAAGAGTTCGGTAGAATTAAATATAGCTGTTAGAACATTATGAATCGAGGTGAGTATATGGCGGAAATTAATAGAGGCAATTTGGAACAATATCTTTCAGAAAGAGATTTTAGAATAATTGGAGAGTTTAAAGATGCAAAAATGGTAGAAAACATAACAGAAAATATTGTTTTTAAACAAATTGAAGCAATCTGTGAGTTTCAGAAATTAGCGATGCAGTACCAAGGTATGGCATATAAAATGATGAATAATAAGATTGGTAAAACTGTTGAAAAATATAAGGTATGGATAAAAAATTTATCAAATACATTGAGGAATATAAAATCTAAAGATTATATGAACGAATTTGAGTGCACTCTTATTGAAACTTCTGATATATATATGCATAGGGCAGAGTCATGTATTAATTTAGTAAATGATTCTGACTACTTAGGCCTTGTTAGAAGAAGTATGGAAAGGTCCGAATTATGCCTAGGAACCACATATTTTAATAATATTAGAAAAAAGGATAGTATTGAAATAGCTAGCCTTAATAGATGTGCTTACAATATGATCGAGATGGATGCAGTATATTTAATTAGAAAATTAAAAAGAAATATTATATCCATTGATTATAGTAAAATAATAAATTATTTTTGTGAACTTCAAGGCTTAAATAAAAACAGCTATACTTTTATCATGGCACTTTCCTCATACCCTCATGAATATATGAAGTGCTGTGAGAGGTATAGATTAAAAAGAAATAAATTTAATGTGAACTACTATAAGCAGAAACTAAATGATGCTGTGGAAAGAGATGGTGAAAACCTATTACTGGGGGTTAATATATGTTAGATGTAGGATATTTAGATAAAAATTATCTATCAGGATACGATTTGGATGTAAAGCTTTTTGATAAATTTAAACTTAAAGTATATGATGTTGTACCTCTTAGAAGAGCATATATACTTGTTACTGATAAGGGAAATAAAGTTTTGAAAAAGATTGATTATACCTTAGAAGAATTTGAATTTATTGCCAATGCATTAAACTATGTAAAGGTGAATTTTAATAGAATGATTGAATTTCAAGAAACTATAAATCACAAAATCTACGAAGAGTGGAAAGGCGAGATTTATTGTGTCATGAACGTAGTGGATGGTAAAGAGTGTGAATTTAGTAATCATGTTGATCTAGGCATTGCGTCTAGGGGGATTGGAGAACTTCACAAAGCATCAGAGGGATTTAGGTATAAAAACTCCAGTAAGTATATATGTGGCAATCTTATAGCTAATTTAAATAGAAAAAAAGAAGAAATGTTATTTCTAAAGAAAATGGCTAATCTTTATGAAAACAAACGAGAATTTGATGATATATTTCTAAAAAATGTTGATATTTATATAAAACAAACAGAGGATAGTATATCCTTATTAAATAAAAATCTATATTATAAACTGTGTAGTGAAGAGGATAAAATAGCACTTTGTCACCACAATTTAGCCCAGCACAATATAATTATTAAGGATAGCAAAGCATATTTTATTAATTTTGATTTTGCTATGATAGATCTTAAGATTCATGACATATGCAATTTTATAAACAAAGTTAACAAAAATGCTCCCTTTGATATAGATAATGCAAAGATTATTATAACTAACTATAGATTAACTAACACTCTAAGTAACAATGAATTAAATATTCTTTTTAGTATGTTAACTTTTCCACAAGACTTTTATGAAATAGCAAAGGATTATTATACTAGGAGAAAAGAATGGGAAGAGCAGGTCTTTATTGCTAAAATAAATAGAAAATTAAAATTGGAAGAAGCGAGAATTGATTTTTTAAAGAGTTTTTATAATTATAAAATATAAATAAAAAACGCTATTATCATAATTTAAGGTAATAGCGTTTTTATGATGAGTAAAACTTACTATTAGTTATTTTTAGAGAACACAACATCATTATATACTTCCAAGGTACGTTTCGCCGTATTTATCCATTTTAATTCACTGCTTAATAATAAACCCTTAAGGATTAAATTCTTTATTAAGGGTTTATTATACAACCCGTTACATAGTGCTTCACAAATATCATCTTGACTAGCGGGATTAACAAATAAAGCTGAATCTTTTAATACTTCGGGAAGTGATGTGACATTTGAAGATATAACAGGTACTCCACATGCCATAGCCTCAATTGGAGGAAGCCCAAAACCTTCATAAAAAGATAAATAAACAAATAGTTTAGCACAATTGTAAAGATAAGGCATGTGTTCTAAAGGAATAAACCCGGGATAAATAACATTATCAGTTATTTCAAGTTTCTCTGTTAACTCTCTATATTTTTTAAAAGACTCACCTCTTTTGCCTGCAATTACAAGTTTTAAATTTTTTGGACTCTTTGATAGAAGTTTACTAAAACCATGAAGGAGTCCAAATATATTTTTTCGAGGGCTAAAGCCTCCCACATATAGTATAAAATCATCTGATATCCCATAGTATTTTTCAATTATATGTCTACAGAGGTCTTTGTTTAAAGGCCTATAAATTTCTTCAGCACCAAGATAGGTCACATGAATTTTTTCTTCTGGAAAATTAAATGCCTTTGAAATATCTTGTTTGGAAAATTCAGATACAGTTATAATACCATCGCACAATGGAAGGACCTTTGGTAGTTCGTCATTAAAGATGTGAAGATATTTATCACTGACAGTCTCAGGCATCCTAATTGGAATTACATCGTGAAGCGTTATAATAAATGGACACTTTTTATCTTTTGGAAGACCAACTCCATTTTGAGGTACGTGGTATAAATCTATATCTTTTCCGCTTAAAATATTTGGAATATTTACTGATGACCAAAATGTAGTTGCATCTTTTTCATCTATATTATTTATTATAAAATTTTTTGAAAAGTTTATATCTAGCCCAGGGGAGTTAGGCATAAATAATAAGTAATTATTTTTATAATCAATTTTATTTAGGGAGTTTATTAACTGAAAGGTGTAAGTTCCAATACCAGTTCCCCTATACAATTTAGCAGCTCTTGCATCAATTCCTATTTTCATAAGCTTTTCCTTCATTATTTCTTCAGTTTATTATATTAAAAAACACAATAAATTGTTAATGTTATTTACCATTCTAAAAAAACAAGCATACTCATATACATATTTTATGGAGGTGATGCTAGTATGATGCGAGAATTTGAAATTGAGAGGCAATTTGATATTAAAATTGAATCAATCAAACCCAATCGAGGGGTATACTATTTAAAAACAAATAAGGGATTTAAATGTCTTAAAAAGATTGATTATGGCATCCAAAAGCTTCTATTTGTCTATGCTGCTAAGGAACATCTTATCTTAAATGGATTCGATGCTGTGGACAGATATTGCTTAAATATAAATGGAAACCCTTATGCACTTGTAAATGAAGATATATATACTCTTTCAGAGTGGATTGAAGGGAGGGAATGCAATTTTTATGAAAAGGAAGATTTAATAAAATCCTCAAAAACACTTGCAGTACTACATGAGAAATCTAAGGGGTATGAACCACCTGAAAACAGTAAGCTTAAAACGGATTTAGGAAGATGGACACATCTTATGGAAAAGAGGGTAAGATCATTTGAAAAGATGAGAGATATGGCAAGAAAAAAAGGCAGAAAAACTCCTTTTGATTTATGCTATATAAAAAATGTTGATTATTTTAAACAAGTTGGATTGAAGTCTATAAAAATTCTAAACAATTCTGAATACATGAATTTATGTAAAAAAACTGAAGAAGAAAAAGGATTTTGCCACCATGATTATACCTATCATAACATAATCATAGATAAAGAGGATAAGGTTAATGTTATAGATTTTGATTATTGCAAGAGAGAGATCAGGGTTTATGATATATCCAATTACTTGATAAAAGTTTTAAAAAGGTGTGATTGGAATATTGAATATGCAAAAATTATAATTGATGCATATAATGAAGTTAGTCCATTAGAAGAAAGAGAATACAGGGTGCTATTTGCATTTCTTCTTTTTCCACAACGTTTTTGGAGGCTATCTAATCGGTTTTATTACAATGAAGTAAATTGGGGACAAAGTACATTTAACAAAAAAATACAGGAATTAGTTGATGAAAGAGAAAAATTCAATAAATTAATCGAGGATTTTAAAATAATGTATGACCAAAGCGAGTAACTTGTTACTTGTTTTGTGTGCTTTGAGAAGGCTGACTTTTCTAAAAAAATATATAGTAATAATTAACAATATTTGAAAGTGGATCATAGTATGTAATAGTAGCAATTTGATGGGGTTTATATATGGAAATAGGGGATACTGTAGTAAGAAAATCCTACAATAGGGATATAACTTTTAAGATTATGGATATTAAACATGTTGATAATGAGATTATATATGTATTGAACGGGGTTAATCTAAGAATAGTTGCAGATGCAAAAATAGATGATTTAGAAGAAGTTAAGGAAGATAGTTTTGGAAAAGCAGAGGTTGTTTTCAATAAAAAAGTAAATGAATCCATTAGAAGTATTGTAAATAATAGAAATAATACGTCTGTTAAAAAAAAATACAGAGATATAAAGCAAATCAAAATTAGTCCCATAGATTTTGATGAAGGTATGTCATTTAGGAGACCAGGAAAGATACTACATCTAGATGGTGATGCAGGCTATCTAGATGTATGTTTAAAGGTTTATAAGCAACTTTCAATTGATGCAGTAGGAAGAGTTATTTTAGAAAGTGAGCAACCGGAACAAATAGTTGATATTGTAAAAGAGGTTAAGCCAGATATAGTTGTTATAACTGGACATGACGGCATATCTAAGGAAACCAAAGACTACACTGATTTAAATAATTATAGGAATTCAAAATATTTTGTTGATTCCGTAGCAAGACTAAGAGAATATGAACCAGGTTATGATAATTTAGTTATATATGCTGGAGCATGCCAGAGTTATTATGAAGCTATTTTAGATGCTGGCGCGAATTTTGCAAGTTCACCTGAACGAGTACTAATTCATTGCCTTGATCCGGTTTTTGTATGCCAAAAGGTGGCATACACGAACATTGGAGAAGTTGTTAACATACAGGACGTTGTAAAAAATACAATAACGGGTGTAAAAGGGGTTGGAGGAGTTCAAACACGAGGTAAGTGCAGAGAAGGATATCCAAAGTCCATATTCGTTAGATAAGTAAAGCCTCATGGCTATATTTGCCATGAGGCTTAGTTTATAGATATAGGTTTACTTACAACTATAAATGATGAAATTTGAATACAAATTTTTATAGCACATATTTATAGCATAACTTAGGCAAAATTCATGGCTTTAAAAGTGTTCTTACTTAGTTTTAATCCTTAGCATATAATTTCTGTATTTTGATGTCAGTACTCATATATTTTATGATTTTTAGGGGGAGAGTTCAATAACATTTATATCCATGAAAATTCATTTCAATTGCCTATAAAGTTTTTAATATTTTATAAAAACTACTGAAGTTATTATACTAAATGAATTCCTAAAAGCAAATATTTTGAAATGTCTTAGGAAATATAAAATAGTCACTATATAATAACTTAAAATATAAATAATTATAAAACAGTAAAAAATAATCAATGTATACATTGCTAAAAATGATAAATAATGTTAATATTAAAAAATAATGAGTAAATATTGTATATTTAAGGATTGAAAGGAGGCGAAAATTGTAATGGATAAAGAGCAACTTTTGGAATTAGAAGAAGTAAAAATAAATGAAATCCAAGAATTGGAAGAGATAGTGACACCAGGAAGCGGATTCGGTTGTACATGTTAGTTAATATTTATGCAATAAGAAGAGGGTAACCGATTATGGAAAATATAGAACTAGAAGATGTAATAGTAAGTGAAATAGAAGAATTAGAAGAAATAGTAACACCAGGAAGCGGTTTTGGCTGTAATTGTTAGTTAAAATTTATGCAATAAAAGGGGGTAACCCATTATGGAAAATATAGAACTAGAAGATGTAATAGTAAGTGAAATAGAAGAATTAGAAGAAATAGTAACACCAGGAAGCGGTTTTGGCTGTAATTGTTAGTTAAAATTTATGCAATAAAAGGGGGTAAACCATTATGGAAAATATAGAACTAGAAGAAGTAATAGTAAGTGAAATAGAAGAATTAGAAGAAATAGTAACACCAGGAAGCGGTTTTGGCTGTAATTGTTAGTTAAAATTTATGCAATAAAAGGGGGTAAACCATTATGGAAAATATAGAACTAGAAGAAGTGGTAGTAAGTGAAATAGAAGAATTAGAAGATATAGTAACACCAGGAAGTGGTTTCGGTTGTAATTGTCCATGAAAAGTAGACAAGAGGTATAATTTTAAAAAGTAAAATCCAAGAGGCATAATTGTAATAAATTAGTAACTTGAAGAATGGATTTTTGGTGTAATTATTAAACCTAGATTATATTAAGAAAAACAAATAAATCCAAGAATATTACAATACTCATTATTATTTGTAAAATATAAAAACTAAGGAGATAAGTATGCATCATTTATTTGATAAAGAAGGAAAACGATTTTTGTTTGATTCTAATGAAATTAGGCTTTATAGGGTACCAGAAAAATACAAAGGAATAATAGATAAGAATGGTATAGGTGATATAAACTTTAACAAAAGAGAAGTAAATATTCAAATAAAAGATAAAGATTTAAACAAATGTTCAAAACTTGTGTTGATTATTAGTAAAGTATGCAATTTAAATTGTAAATATTGTTATGCTAGTGGTGGTAATTATGGGGATAAAGAATCTTTAATGATGGACTTAGAAACTTTAATGAAAAGTATAGAAGTAACTTTAGATATTTTTCCAAAAGGAATAGAGTGCATACAATTTTTTGGAGGAGAACCATTAACAAATTATAAAATTTTGAGGGATGGGATTTTATTTATTAATGAATTATTCAAGAAGCGAAATCTAAAAAAACCTAACTATACAATAGTTACCAATGGAACTATAATAAATGAAGAAATTATAGAAATATTCAATGATTTTTTTCAATCAGTTACTATAAGCTTAGATGGAAAGAAAGAAATAAATGACTATAACAGAATATTCAAAAATAATAATCATAGTGTTCATGATAGTGTGATCAAAAATATTGAACTAATGAATAAAAGTAGGCCATATTTATTGGATATAGAAATGACTGTTGATGATAAACAAATAGATTATTTTATAAGTAAAAATAACATTGATAATTTTAAATATATCAAAACACTAAAAGTTGATTCTGTACATATGACACCTGTAATTGATTGTAAAAATGTAATGAGTGATAGTGAGAAGCGGAGGAAGGAAAGTAGAGTAAAATATTTTGACTTATGCATTAAGGAATCTTTAAAAGGTAAAGCAAAAGAAATTAATCTTGTAAAAGCAAAAAGTATTATACAAATATTGAAAAATAAAATAATATCAGAACATTTTTGTTCAGCTGGAATAAGTACTATAACAGTAGATGAAAAGGGTAATATTTATCCCTGCTTTATGTTTGGAGAAGTTGATGAATTTGTTATGAGCAATATTAATAACTTTTTACAAGAAGATTTTAATAAAATAAGACAAAAGTTTATTGATAATAAAATAGTTAACAATAACAAATGTAAGACATGTTGGGCAAATACAATTTGTTCTGAAGCTTGTTCAGGATGCGTGGGCTCATTTTATTTAACCAATAAAAATATATCAGAAGTAATTGATGAACATTGTGATATTGGTAAAAGTGGATTAGAAAGAGTATTGTATCAAGTGTATGAATATTCAGAAAGTAAGAAGTTGAAATGAATATAAAATTAAAGCCTAAAGTTAGCAAAGGATTGTATTATAATCAATTATATAAAAATGATAAATCAAGTTATATAGTACTTGGAAATAAAATTAATGGAGTAAATTTAATCATTGAGGATAAAAATATTATTTCAATTAATCTATTGATAAAGGAATTTAATGGAAATAATACTTTAGAAGATATAAGTAGCAAAATCGGTATAGAAATACATGAACTAATATCCATTGTAAATTTACTTAAGAATAAGGGAATAATATCACTAGGGCAAATGGGAGAAGAAACGTTAACAAAGAACTTCAATGAAGCAGAGCGATTTTCCTTGAAGATTTTTGAAAAATCATTATCTAAGATAAAACTAAATCCTGTGATATTAGCGAAATTTCTAAAAGGTTTTAAGTTTATTTTCTTAATTAATGCAGTAATATTTTTCTACTTGTTTGCAAAATATCATAATCAGTATTCAATATTTGATCTGATTAAATATAAAGAGTCATATTTGGAATCATATATTTTGATAAATATTTGTATGGTTTTTTCATTCATTTTTCATGAGATAGCTCATTTATTAGTAGCACAAAGATATGGAGCAGAATCCAAAAAATTTGTATTTATATTATATTGGTATTTTATACCAATGATGTATTTAGAAAATAAAAACTTATATTCATTGAAAAGAAAAGATTTATTAAAGGTGTTATTAGCAGGGGTAACCTTTAATATATTTATTTCCTTAATATCTTTAAATATTTTTTATATTACTAACCTCTATATATTTATAGTAATCGCATTGGCAAATTTAAAAATGTTCTTTGTTAATCTAATACCGTTATCATTAAGTGATGGATACTTTGTTTTTACTGTATTATTTGGGGAACCTAATTTAAGGAAAAGTAGTTATAGACTTATAGGTAATACATGGAAAAGAGCAGTTCTAAAGGGATATAAAAAAAGTGAAATCATATATTCAATTGTAACATTTGCTTCAACTATGATTTTATTTACATTTGAGATTACTTGGTTAATTTCTTCTTTACAAATAATTAAAGGGCTTTATTTAATAGTATTAATTATTTTCATATCATTGTTATATTGCATTTTTTATATATGTTTGATACGAAAAAGATTCGTCAGTAAAACAATAGTAGATGGGAGGTAAACTATATATATGGACAATATATTAAATTATTTAAACAATCCTAATAAAATTATAACAATAATTTCCGGAAGTGTAGAAGATACGATATCACCTATGGATCTAAAGATGAAAGGATTAATAGTATTAAATAATCTAATGCAGAGAGGGATGGTAAAGGGTGATAAATTAATTTTAAAATATGAAGATAATGAAATTACCAAATTACTCTATGTTTTTTGGGCATGCCTTTTAGGAGGAATAATACCTGTGTTTATAAGTGATACTGGAACAAACATAAGAAAACTTAAAAATATAGCTGATTTTATAGTTGAATCAAAGGTGTTACTTATTAATAATGATAGTCTAGATATAGATGCAGAGAAAAAAATATTTCTAAAAGATATATTAAATGGTGATAAAAAGGCTCGAATTCGAGAAATAGAAGATGAAGATATAGCATTTATTCAATTCTCTTCAGGGACAACAGGACAGCCTAAAGGTGCAATGATTAAACACAAAAATTTAATGGCAAGTATAAAAGCTATGACAAAGGCAGTGGAATCTACAGAAACAGATATTCATATTTCGTGGATGCCTTTATGTCATGATATGGGGTTAGTAGGATTTCATTTATTGCCAATATATTTGAAAGCAAAACAAATAATAATAGCGACAAGTAAGTTTATTAGAAATCCATTGATTTTGCTAGAAAAAGTAAGTGAAAATAATGCTACAATGATGAATGCCACAAATTTTTCTTTAAAATATATGACAAAGATGGCAAAACATAGAATAGACAAATGCAAGTTTTCGCTACAGTCGATTCGAAAAGTAGTTATAGGGGCTGAACCTATAAATTCAGATATTATAGAAGAATTTTATGAATTAATGAATCAATTTGGATTAAGCAGTAGCACATGCTATCCAGTATATGGTTTGGCTGAAACTACATTAGGCGTTGCTTTCCCTAGGGTTAATGAAAAATACAAATATTTATCATTAGATAAAAGACGCTTGTTTGTTGGTGACAGAATAATAGAAAATCATGATAAATATAGACAAAATGTTTTATTAGAAGGATATCCTTTATTTAATTTACAAGTTAAATTCACAGATAACGACGGAGAAGAATTAAAAGATGGATATGTAGGATATATAAATATTAAGGGAGAAAGTGTCATTGATTCTTATTATAAGAACGTGAATAGTGGAGAATTTAACAATGGTTGGTTTAATACTAGAGATTTAGGATTTATTTATAACGGTGAAGTTGGTGTGTTAGGAAGAACATCCGATGTTATTTATGTCAATGGAAAAAAAAGCTTCTGCTATGAAATTGAAGAAATATGTGAGAAATTTACAAAGACTAATGGTAAACTATGCATATGTGGTATAAATAATGCTGAAAAAGGAATGGACGATATTTTTTGTTTTTATGAAAGAAAAGTAAAAAACAAAGATAAAGATATTATAAATAAATTAAATACTTACCTAAAGGGACAAAACAAGATTTATCTAAATTGTTTTGTCGAAGTGGATAAAATTTATAAAACTACTAGTGGGAAAATTCAAAGGTATAAATTAAAAGAAGAGTATTTAGATAATAAGGAAAAAAAGTTTAATAATATTCAGAAAAGAATAAGGGAAGGATTTGAATTTGTTCTAGAAAAAAAAATAGATAAAGAAGGAGACTTCTTTTTAAATGGAGGAGATTCTATTACAGCTATAATG
Source organism: Clostridium akagii DSM 12554 (assembly GCF_000686725.1). Taxonomy (GTDB): domain Bacteria; phylum Bacillota; class Clostridia; order Clostridiales; family Clostridiaceae; genus Clostridium_I; species Clostridium_I akagii. The sequence goes on from NZ_JMLK01000026.1 coordinate 43,973, forward strand.
CTTTTAGAATATATAAAAGAAAAGCTTGATATAGAGATATCAGGAGAAGTTATATATATGAATTCCTCAATAGAAAAGCTTACACAATATATTGGAAATAGGTGTAGCTATGAACAATAAAAATATAGATAGCGATTGTAGAATTGAAAGTTTCTGTACTCTTTTACAGTTAGAAGGGTTAAATATTAATAAATATATTCTATTTGGATTAGGGGAAGGATTGAAGACAGATATTATAGAACATAAGAAAAAAAGTATTAAATATTATTCTTTAGTTGGAAGAGATATGGATGTTGAATTAAGAGCATTAGAAGTTTTAGGAGTAACTTTTCACGTTAACATAAATGAAGAAAAAGGAAATATATTAAATGGATTAATAAAAAGAAATATTGATAATAAAAAACCGGTTTTAGTAAACTTAGATAGATATTATCTGGAATATTTACCAATAGATAGAGCCCATTTTGGATTGCATTGTGTAATTATTTGTGCATATGATGATAAAAATGGTATGGTAGATGTAATAGATCCATTTGTAAAAGAAAAACAAAAAATAAAATATTCAATATTAAACCAAGCAATGCAAGTGGAACTAGAATACTTTTCACCAAAAGGGATTTTAATAACCATTGGCAATATAAATAATAAGTATCTTTCTAAGGAATCTATTAGAGAGGCTATAGTATCTAATTGTAAAAAAATATTGGCTAATAGTAAGTTAGTAATTGAGAAAATGGAAAGAATTTTTTATAATATAAGTTTGGTTAATAATCAAGATTATAAAAAAATACTTATTAGTTTTCAAGTAGATTATATATGTAAATTAATATTAGAGTTAGAGCCAACTGGATCTATGTACAGAAAACTTTATTCTGAATATTTACTTTTCTCTGCAGATGAACTAAATCTAGCAGAAATAAAAGAACAAGCAGTAAAGTTAAAAAAAATAGGGGGAAGATGGAAAGAATTAGCTATAAGCTGCAAGAATGAAAAGGAATGTAATAATAAACATCATTATTTTGTATATGGATTCAAAGATATAATTGCAGAAGAAAAAATAATTTATAAACAGATATTGGAATATATAAATTGAAAATCCATTAGGTAAGTACTGCCAATAAGCATTGCAAAAATATAGCGGTTATTAATTTGATAAGTTATTAGATGGAGGGATTATATGCTTACTGATGGTATCAATGATCCATATTTTAAAGGTAATCATAAATTATATGGTATTGGAGAGAAAATATATAAAATATTGAGTGGCATGAGATTGTAAAAAATGCACAAAAAAAATATAAATGCACTTATGAATTTATAAAATTATTTATAAAAGTTAAATAAAAGTGGGCGGTGACTAATGATTAGTTTATACAGAGTGTTAAGCAGTAATATTAGAAAAAATATTGGTAGAAGTATAATAATAATAATAACATTAATTATAGCATCAGTTTCTTTGTTCACAACTTTAGTATTTAAAGATGTATTAGTTCAAAATCAGATTAGTAATATAAAATTAACAGAAGTTGGAAAAAGCAATTATATCATTACCAAAAATAAAGATAGTGATATGATGAAATTTGACAATAACAATGGTAATTTAACTAATTTTACTGGGGTATTAGGACTTGGTGGTACTGTAGAAAAGGCTAAAGATGTATTTAAATTCGAAATTGATGGTTGTAATCTAAATGAGTTTAAAAATATGTTTTATTATAATATTGTACAGGGAACCGACAATATTAATTTAAATGAAGCAATCATAAGTAAAAATACATCTGAGGAATTGAATTTAAAATTACATGATGATTTCAAAGTATATATTGATGATAAAGAAATTTCGTTAAAAGTAGCAGGGATTGCTAGTGATGGAAAGATATTTTCTGGAAATAATGAAAGAATTTTAGTAACGAGAGAAACACTTCAAAAGGGTTTTAATATAGGACAAAACTATATTAATAAATTATATGTAAAAAGTGATTTGAGTATTGGAACTGTAAAAATAAATGAGCGGAAAATATTCAAAGCTTCAGTTGATATCAATGATAGTATAGATTATAACTCAATAATTGAAGATGTAAATAGTTATGTAAGTATTTTAGCAATTATTTTTATATTTGTGCTTTTACTCAGTTGTCTGATAATCTACTCAAGCTATAAAACAATAATATATAAAAGATTCAATTTTATTGGTACGTTAAAAGCGATAGGAGTAAATGATAAGAAAATCTATGCAATTCATTTAATAGAATGTATTATTTATGGAATAATTTCGAGTGTTATAGGGATAGTAACATCATTGGTTATAAGAGCTGCGATTACTAATAAATATAAGGATATTATATCATCAGATAGCAAGAGTAGTATAAAACCTCAAATCATAATTACAATAATGTTAGTAATATTATTAATAACATTAATCAATATAGTTGTTCAACGGCAGGTAAATAAAATGAGTATAAGAGAATTACTTTCAGATGGTAAAGTGTTGAAAGACAGAGGAATTAAAATAAGTGTAATTGGAGCTATATATTTTATTATAGTTAGTATATGGTCTTTTAATACACCTACAACTAATAACACAATATTGTATATTATTTTACTTATAAGTCAAATATTAACCTTCGTTCTATTTATAGATTTTATTTTATTTATCTCACGTAAATTAATAGAAAAATTTAAGGGAAAGGGTGTTTTTTATTCAGCTTTAAGAAATGTTTTACAAAACAAAAGTTTATTTAAAAATATTAGTTTGCTTGCAGTAGGGGGTATGATTATAATGCTAATAGGCATATTTTCATATAGTACGGCTTCAAGTATGAGTAGCTTCTACAATGAATATAAATGTGACTTAACATTAAGTAGTGAAAATATTAATAATAATAAGATTAAAATCTTACAGAATAATCCGCTAATTAATAAGCTTTACCTATTTTCTAGTATTAATGTGGATTGTGATGGAAAAGGAGAATTGTCTGCAAGGGTAATAAATAAATTACAAGATTTTTCGAAATTTTATTCCATCAACTTAGAGTATAATGACAATAATACTTTTGAAAATGGAAGAAATGTTATTATAACAAAAATATATAGTGAAAGATATAATATTAAAATTGGAGATAAGATTTCTATTAAGGAAAACAACAAAGAGAGTGAATATAAAGTATATAATATTTCAAAAAGCATGGTTAATATGGGAAACACAATTTATATTCCTAAAAAATATGCTCAATTAGATTTTAATGTAACAAATTATAATGCAGCATTTATTAATTCTAGTAATACTATTGAATGTAAGAGAAGTATATATAAATCGTTAAGTAGTACTGATGATAATGTGGCTATCCTAAAGGATAAAATAAAAGCAGATAATAAAAGTAATGAAATGATATTTAATTTATTTTATATATTTGCTTTTCTTACATCATTAATTGGAATTATAGGAGTGATGAATAATTTGGTATTATCTACTATAATTAGGAGAAAAGAATTTGCTATATATAAATGCATCGGAGTTAAATCTAAAAAGCATATGGCGCTGCTATTGTTAGAAGGAATTCTTATTGCTTTAATTGGAGGAATTATGGCCATACTGGGGAGTATCTGTATTTCTTCTGTAATTAGCAAGTTGATATTTAATTTTGGATTACCTATAGAGGCTAAGATAGTTGCAAAAGAGTTTTATCTTGTATTTGCATTTATTGTATTTTTATCATTTTTACCTACATTAATTAGTTTAAGGGGAATAATAAAAAGAAATCCATTGGAGGATATAAGACATGAATAGAGATGAAAAAATTATATTAGAGGCAAGGACTTTATATAAAGATTACGGTATTAAAGATAATATTGAGCATGTTATAAAGGGGATATCATTAAAAATTCATGAGGGAGATTTTATTTCAATTTTAGGTCCATCGGGTTCTGGGAAAAGTACTCTTCTTTATTTATTAAGTACATTAGAAAAGGTTACAAAGGGAGAAATATATTATAAAGGTAACAGCTATTCTTCAATAAATGAATCTAATAAAAGTTCAATTAGAAATGAAGAGTTTGGATTTGTTTTTCAGAACTTTAACCTAATAAATGATTTAACTGTAGAAGATAATATTTTATTACCAATAACATTGGGAACAAGGAAGCAAAAGATTGATAGAGAAAAATTAAATGATATTCTAAAGTTCGTAGATATATACGATAAAAGGGAAAAGAACCCTACAGAATTATCAGGGGGTCAAAAACAAAGAGTTGCCATAGCTAGAGCTTTGATAACTGAACCTAAAGTTCTATTTGCGGATGAACCAATAGGAAGTTTAGATAGCAAAAATGGCGAAATGGTAATGGAGATTTTTAGAAATATAAACAAGAAAAATGGAACTACAATAATTCAAGTTACTCATGATGAAGATACTGTTAAGTACGGTAATAGAGTAATAACAGTAAAAGATGGTGCAATATACGATAAAGAAACTAAAATTGATGAGAGAATCGACTAGTACGATGGGAGGGCACAGAAAAAGCTATTTGTGAGTAGTATAAGTAATATGATTGCAAGACAATTATCAAATTAAAATTCCAAGCACCGTAAAAAAGTAACAAGGGAATCAATGGACTGGGGTTTTAGTGTACGAAATAGAAGCTTATTAATAGGATTATACCCTAAAAAAATAGGAGCTTTAAAAAGTTCCTATTTTTTTCAATTCTACATACATATTATATGAAAGATTTATTTTATTATTAAGTAATCTTCCAACACATGAATGGGTAATACCTAACAATTTGGATAATTGAGCATAGGTTAATTTATTTTTAATCTTCCAAGCTTTGATTTTTTCACCGGGATTATTAAAATATATTTTATAATACTCATGAAAATAATTATAATGTAGATTGAATAATTTACATAATTTATCTATGCTTATGGGTTTGGGCATGATGTTATGAACCTCCCAACCTTCTATTGTGCTACAATGCATATTTAATAAACCTGCCAGATCTTCTTGTCTTAAGTTATGGGTATATCTTAATTTAATGATTTTATCAGCAATAGTTGTCTCTGGTAATTCTTTATACAGTTCATTATATAGGTAGAAAACTTTACTTGTAAAAATTTTCCTAATTGTCGCACTTTGGTATAGTGAGCTGGCGCAAATTTTGCAAGTTCCCCAGAACGGGTACTAATACATTGCCTTGATCCAGTTTTTGTATGCCAGAAGGTGGCATATACTAACATTGGAGAAGTTGTTAACATACAGGATGTTGTAAAAAATACAATAACGGGTGTAAAAGGGGTTGGCGGGGTTCAAACACGAGGTAAGTGCAGAGAAGGTTATCCAAAATCTATATTCGTTAGATAAACAGAGTCTCATGGTTTTATTAGCCATGAGACTCTGTTTATAGATATAGGTTTACTTACAACTATAAATGATGAAATTTGAATACAAATTTTATAGCACATATGATGAAACTTTGAATTAAAGCAAAACAAGAATTTGGAAGTAAAGAAAATCAATTTGGATGATAATATCTGAATTGCTTTTCTTTTATTGGATAATTTAAATGCAGGCCACTTAGTGGAATTTGCTACTACTTTGTTAATTCATGAGCGCCCTATTCTTTTGCGTATTGGTAGTATCTATGTTTAAAACCTAAATTTAACTCGATAACTTCTACATGTTATAAAAGTTAATATTTTCATAAATTATAATATTTAGCTTTTATATCTAATTTATAGTATACTTAAATAAATATTTTAGATATGTTAGGGGGAATTATGGTTAATGATATTTTTATATTGATTTTTATTTCTGTTGTTTTCAAGTTTATAACTAAGATGATTAATTTTAATACATATGATTTTCACATTAAGAAAGCTAAAGAATTTGCTATATTAAGTTTGTTAATAATAATAATAATAATTGTTATTAGCGAACCAATATATCTATTGATTGTAAAAAAATATTTCATGAATGTTTCTTCTGAAATAAAAATATTTTTGCAGGGATTGGCATATTTAATGCAGCTATCCTTAGTTTTAGCTACAGTGATTATTAATAAAGAAGGTATTTATAGTGTGGGTATTACAAAAAATAATATATTAAAATCAATTCTTACTGGATCATTCCTTGGGATTATTCATTTCATATCGATAAAAAATACATATATAACAAATAACAATATTGATATTGTTTATTATATTAATTCTTTTGTTAGTTTTTTCATTGTTGGATTTGTAGAAGAAGTTGTTTTTAGAGGATATCTTCAAAATAGATTAATTTCTTGGATTGGTACAATAAAAGGGTATTCGCTAACAGCAGTGATTTTTGCATTTTCTCATTTACCCAATAGATTAATTATAGGCGGAATGAATTTTAATAGTGCATTATTAAGTTGCGTAGAATTAATTCCTTCAGGTCTGCTTTTGGGATATATAATGATAAAAACTAAGAATATTGTTGCTGGTTCAATATTTCATACATTTATTGATTGGACACAAACAATATTGTTCACATTGGGTTAAGGTGTGCAGGCAGCTTTTACTGTGGATATACTTTAATATTTTAAATACTTGGTAAAATAAACGTAAAGCCTTATATAAGTGTTACATATAATCAATGTATAGATGTTTTATCTTTTAATAAAACAATCAGATTATGCTACATAATAATTCATACACCTTTTATAATACATATTATTAAATAGTGTAAAATTTTAGATATCTATAATTTCATAAATAATCAATCAAAAAAATTCAATGAAATTATAAATGAAAAATCTAGCAATATATCAGGTGGAGAAAAACAAAAAATTTCTTTAATTAGAACATTTATTAAAAACGCAGATCTTATTATATTAGATGAACCAACTTCTGCTCTTGATAAAAACACCATAGTGGCTCTAAAAAAAGTTTGAATGATTTAAAAAAAGATAAAATAATAATCTTCATTACACATGAAAGAGATATGTTAGATATAGCTGATAAAGTTATAAATTTTGATAATCTTATATAGAGATAAACTATATAAATCAAGGGTTGTGAAATATATTGATTAATAAAGTAATTAGAATGAAAAACACGATAAATATTACAGTAAAACATTTGTTTAAAAGACTACTAGAATCTCCATTATTGCTGGGGTGGATCATTATTGGAACAATTATTGAAATTATGCTGAATGGTTATAAAGGACTACTAATTAATATTATTAACCTAATATTATTGACATTTTTTACAATAGTAATAAAAATCATGACAGATAGTTCACCAGTTAAACTTATTCCAAAAATAAAACATCCAAGGTTAGAGCTATTTTCAGGTATATTATTTTATATTTTCTTATTCATTGAAACTTCTATATTTTGGGGACAAGCAAATATACCTTATCTAAGCTCCGGAATTACTAATTTGTTCTCAAGCATAGAAAGCATTAGCTTGAAATTTGGAAATATAGGTGTTCCAATTTGGGTTTTAACGCTTTTAAGTAATGCTGCATTGGTTATTGTTATAGAATTAATTCCAATTGTTATTTTATTCCTATGTTGGGGATATGGATTCAAAAAGATGGGTTTTATATTTAGCAACCTCCGTTTAATATTAGTGTTAGTAGGTGTGACTATTATTTTAGGGCTACATTCTAGAATTTTATTCCAACAACCCTTTTACAAGACAATAATAACATTTTTTATATCGATTTTTGTTAATGGATTGCCGGAAGAACTTATTCTCAGAGGGTATCTTTTGCCTCGTTTTGAAGCCGTGTTTAAGAATTCTATTAATGCGTTGGTAATTGTGGCAATTTTATTTAATATATTCCATGTGCCAACTTACCTAGCAAAGGGAGTTAGCATGTATCAAATCTTAATGACATCCTTCAGCATCGTATATCCATCAGGTTTAATTTGGGGATATTTATATTTGAAAACTCGAAGTATTGTTCCAGGCATTATTTGGCATACATCTAATGCAATTTTGGGAATCATTTTTTTAAGTTCACTATGGGGTACATATATACTATGAACTATAAAATTCATGAATTGTAGTACACATTATTTATAAACTCTATGGTGACTAAGGCTATTGGGGAAAAATAAATGATGTTTCTGATTTTATGCCGATTAGGCACATGACTAATAGTGGAAAGTTTTTATCTGCTAGTTCATGGAATGAGGATTTTAATGTAGAGGAATTTTATAATGCAGTAATAGAAGCGTATTAATAGATTACACCTTAAAAAATAGGAGCTTTAAAAAGTCCCTATTTTTTTCAATTCTACATACATATTATATGAAAGATTTATTTTATTATTAAGTAATCTTCCGACACAGGAATGGGTAATACCTAATAATGTGGATAATTGCTCATAGGTTAGTTTATTTTTAATCTTCCATGCTTTGATTTTTTCACCGGGATTATTAAAATATATCTTATAATATTCATGGAAATAATTATAAGGTAGAATGAATAATTTACATAATTTATCTATGCTTATGGGTTTGGGCATGATGCTATGAACTTCCCAACCTTCTATTGTGCTACAATGCATACTTAATAAATCTGCCAAATCTTCTTGTCTTAAGTTATGGGTATATCTTAATTTGATGATTTTTTCAGCAATAGTTGTCTCTGGTAATCCTTTATACAGCTCGTTATATAGGTAAAAACCTTTGTTTGTAAATATTTTCCTAATTATCGCAATTTGGTATAGTGAGCTGGCGCAAATTTTGCAAGTTCACCTGAACGTGTACTAATTCATTGCCTTGATCCAGTTTTTGTATGCCAGAAGGTGGCATATACTAACATTGGAGAATACAGGATGTTGTAAAAAATACAATAACGGGTGTAAAAGGGGTTGGAGGAGTTCAAACACGAGGTAAGTGCAGAGAAGGTTATCCAAAGTCTATATTCGTTAGATAAATTGAGTCTCATGGTTTTATTTGCCATGAGACTCAGTTGCTATATTAAATAAATGGTTCTGTAATCCTTTAAATATAATCTTATTGATTCATAGTTTTCATAAACTTTATGTAGAATTTTGTATATAAATAAATCAATATACAAACAAATATATATAAATTCCGACAGTACATTTATGATACAATCCCTAAATATGAATAATATATAGACATTTTATGAATAAAGGGGAATCATATATGAAAATAGATAAGATCATTTCAGTTACTTTGGCTGTTTTTCTACTCACATCAGTATTTCCAATTACAGTTAATGCAGATCAAGTTAGCAGCAATAAGGCAAGTACTCAAAATGTGCAAACAAAAAAAGTTAAGAAGGAAAAAGTAGGAAAGATTACAAAGGAATTGACAGAAGATAGAAC
>NZ_JMLK01000027.1 GCF_000686725.1 Clostridium akagii DSM 12554
CTAATGTTTTAGGTCCTCTACTATTACTAATAATCAATTCATGTCCTGCCTCGACTACTTTCTTGCCCACTGCAGTGCCTATATTTCCTGAACCTATAATACCTATTTTCATAATGTTAATCTCCTTTTGTAACAATTATAGTTACAACTAATTTTATTATTATTTACAATAATTCTATTATTATACTTCCATAAATTTTATTCACACAATCTATGGACATTCCAGCTAGACCTCTAAAAGACTATTTATTGTGGTGTATTTCAGCTAACGTCTGACCACCGACACCCATATTGTCAAGCTCAAGCTCTTCAATAAGGACAGTAAAAACACTCCCAGGAGCTTTTGTAACCTCAACTGCTGCAGAAGTTAATTTCTCAATCAACATCTTTTTCATTTCAACATTAGCTTTTCCCATTGTAACTCTAATTACTGGCATAAATGCATCTCCTTCAACTAATTTTATTTTATTATTATTTACAATAGTTGTTTAATTCAAAACTATTTTCATAGTTACTAAATTAATGTAACTATCTTGGTTACAGCTACTCTATGTAACTATTATAGTTACATCCATAATAATTGTCAATAGATTTTAAAAAAATATTACAACCTTACCGTATATCTCAGAAGAATATCAAAAGTATTTTAAAACATTAGAGATTGTAAACAAAAAAAACATCTAGAGCCCTAGATGTTTTTTTTGTTCACAGTCTCTATTTAATTTTAATATATCTTCAACTATATATGCTATTGTAACCTTCTTGAGTTCCATCTCCATAGCTGTCTCTGTACGATGTAAAACTCACTCAAGAACAAAATGAATTTTTGATCCTACAGCACAGGTGGAATCGGAATCTTCATGTATCTTAAATAGTTGCCCTTCTTTAACAACCTCAACTGCTTTATATACATCTAATAAAGTTATATTTTCTATTGGCTTCAAAAGATTAGCTCCACCACAACCTGCATTAACACTAACTAATCCAGCCTTTTTTAACATTCCTGTAACTCTCCGAATAACTACAGGATTTGTGTTTACACTGCTAGCGATAACTTCTGAAGTAAAAACTAAATCTTTTCCAATATACAACAAGGATAACATGTGGACTGCAACAGAAAACCTACTACTTATTTTCATATTTTTAGCCTCCGATTGTAATCATTGTAGTTACATCCAACACAATTGTCAATAGCTTTTATTTTGGGGCTAGTAAGCTTTCCAATTATAATACTCTGAGTTGTTGATTTAAGAGCAAGTGACAATATTATACGCTGAATATTCTCCCACTCTTCCAGCTGCTTTTGCATGTTTTGTAACTGCATCCCAGGCTAATTCTTTAGCTTCTCTTGTAATACTCCATAATTTATCATGATGTTTTCCTAATAAAAAACACCGTATAATTCATTTTTTGAACACTACAATATTTTAATATTTGTAACCATTAATAAAATTCATTTTCTATTTTAATTTTGATTAATTCTTCAATTAGTAAGTTATAGTTTTCTTTCTGAAATGTATCCAAGTTAATGAGCTCTATTAATATTTCATATATTATTTTTCTTCTCTGCCGAATCTTCTCCTGATTCTTTTTAATATCTTCATCAAGCTTTCCCGGATTAAAAAAATATTTGCTGCTTGGGTCACCTGTAAATTTCATTCACGTAGCCCTTTTTAATTCTTCATAAGCTCTATACATTTTCATATAATCATCTAATCTCATAGTTACCAGCCATTCATATCTATCTTTTCTCTGGAATACTGTAGGCATTTACCCCCACAACGTTGGCATCACCATTGGCTCCACAATATTGTTGTCAGCGTCTAGTGCTATAGCCATACTCTTTTAATTTAGATGATAATTCACATTCGCCGCGAGCACCCTTTTGCTTTGAATTAGTCATATTTGCCCTCCTCATTTTCGTTTTCTTCAACCTATTTTGCTATATTTATAGTTATTTGCAATTCATTGCTTTTTTCTTTCACCATTTTTATGTTTTTTCTCCATGTCGGATTTCATCCTGTTTTATTTTTCTTTATTTTTTACACACTTAGTTGAATGACTTGCTTCAATTAATTCGTATATTTCAGTCCTGATAAGGATTTGATTAGACCTACACATATCTTTATCAAGGTAAAATCCGCTTTACACCTATATAACTTAAATTCATAAGAGTCGATCTTCTGAATTTAAGTAGTCATATATATTTTGTTTAATTATAAGGGATTATTAATGATAACTTTAATAAATGTTAAAAAAAATCATCCACCGCTATAATTGGTGGTGGATGATTTTCCCAATTGTTAGATAGTTTAGTTGATATATCTACAATTTAATATATAGTAGGTATGTTTACATGACTGAAATTTCAACTAACAGCTAGAACATATTTTTTTTCAACCACAAATATACTTTAACATACAAATAGTAATCAACGCTCACCATATATGTGCCACCTTTTTTTCAGTTTTGTGCAAAATATTTTACATTAACGAACATAAATATATAATTTAGGACAGCTTTATAATGTTATTTCTCACTTTTATATTTAATACATATTATATGAACATTATGTATTAAGTTTACTGTAGATTATACTTATTTTACTCTTTGTGCAATTGGATGGTTTTCTTTAAACTGAACCAAGTCCCATAGGTTTCCGTATAAATCTTTGAATACTGCAACTGTACCATATGATTGTTCTTTAGGTTCTCTAATGAATTCAATACCTTTTGATATCATTTCGTTATAGTCTCTCCAAAAATCATCTGTTCCAAGAAATAAGAAAACCCGTCCTCCTGACTGATTTCCAATAAACGATAGTTGTTCAGGTTTGGAAGCTCTTGCAAGTAATATTGTGGTTCCTGACGAACTTGGCGGAGACACTACAACCCAACGTTTATCTTGTTCTTGCTGATATGTATCCTCAATTAATGCAAAATGAAGTTTCTTTGTGTAAAATTCAATTGCTTCATCATAGTCTTTGACCACTAACGCAATGTGTACAACAGATTGTATCATTTTATTTACCTCCCTTTTTATAAAAAATACTACTGCATATTAAATCATCTTATATATCGCAATTAAATTATAACATAAATGTATAACAATAGGAATTAAAAAAGAATTATGACATGTTTTTGACAAACATTATGAATAATAATTGCCTATTTCATACCGCAACATCTTATATATCAAGAGTATAAATGAATTCCACATATCATAAATATAAGACTCTTTTCTTGATATAGAGTCAATAAGAAATGCTTTAGTGTACAACTATATAATCATTATATATACAAAACCCACTCTTACTAAATTAATATTAAAGTTTTCTTTAATTTACTGAATAATCATATTCTATTTTTGTTTATTATTTGAATACTATATTTATTTACCCCACAATATAATCTTATCATCTAAAATACTTCTCCCTACATCAATTATTCTCTGATTTGAGGAACCAGTATATTTACTAGCGCCTACATTTAAGTTTTTCATCAAATTTACCATCTATAAGTACATCTATAAATCTTAGTAGTTTTATCTTACTTCTATCTCTGCTATGTATTAGCTCTTCAAATGTGTATCCACTATAACACCAAATATTTAATCCTTGCCCTCTGATTCCCTCAGACAGCTTTGATAAAGCAACTGCGCATGCATCCGGATACAAAGATTACCGATCTCATTCCCTGACAATTAACTAATGAATTGTCTAAAAAACCACCTACTTGAATTTTCACTTAATACACCACCTTATATCTTATAATGTTCATTATTTTTATGACATTTGGTTTTATTCTTAGTAAGTAGTAGTATGATTTGTAGTATGAGATATTCTATCTGATCTCTCTGCCGTTTTCCCACTACTAAATCTCTCATCCAAACTTAGGTAGCCTGTTACTCTTGAAATTCCTTGTATATTACGGCTTCCACATTTCATACATTTATTAGCTCCGCTTTGAAGATATGATCCACAGTCTTTACAATATCTTATATGAAAATTTATTCCCATATAACTAATGTTTGTCTGCTTATATGCGTAATCTAATATGTCCATTATAATTTCTCCTGTTGGATAATCATCAAGTTCTATATAACTAATATGTCCACCATTACATAACTTATGATAAGGTGCTTCAATATCTATTTTCTCCTTAATGGATATTAGATATTTAACCGGAACATGATAGCTATTTGTATAATATACTTTATCAGTAACCCCTTGTATTTCACCAAACAAAGCCTTGTCTTTAAGTACGAATTTACCACTTAGTCCTTCAGCTGGTGTAGCATAGGTACTCCAATTAAGCTTAGTTTCCTCTGTTAACTTGTCAGTATAATTTCTAATATAAGCTATTATTTCAACACCTAATTTTCTAGATTCCTCACATTCTGCATGATGTTTACCCGTTAAGGCAACTAGCGTTTCAGCAAGACCTATAAAACCAATACACCATGATCCATTTTTTAAAATAGGTTCTATTGAATCGCAAGCTGTTAAACCTTCACTCCCTAATATAAGACCTTGTCCAGCCACAAACGGTAAATCTTTAACCTTAAGCTTTTTTAGCACATCATATCTATGCATAAGTGATTCTCTAGCAATTTGTAACTTATTATCAAGTAATTTATAGAATTCATCTACACTTCCCTTAGCTAATATGCCGATTCTAGGAAGATTTATAGTCACAGGAGCAATATTTCCTCTCCCTTTGGGTCCTTCTTCTCCATTTACATTAGAACAAACATAAGTGCGACACCCCATTGTTGCCGGTATAATCCCTTGATCATAGTAAAATTTATTAAAATCAGAATCTAAATTCATAAAAGTAGGATTCATTCTCCTACTAGCAACGCGACAAGCTAGCGTATATAAGTAATGATATGGATCAGATTTTTCTCTATTGACCCCTTTTTTAACTCTAAAAATTATATTGGGGAATATCGGTTGTTCTCCTTTTCCAAGTCCTTTTTCATATTCAGTTAAAAATATTTCACACACTAGTGCCGCATCTTTAGATTCTGGTATCCCAATATTCATTGAACTGAAAGGCACTTGTGAACCCATTCTGCTGTGCATAGTATTTACGGTATATACTATTCCCCGCATAGATTGTTCTATGCTTTTTCTTAATTTACGTTCTGCCAGAACTTCAATTTTGTTCTCATCTACACCTAGCTCTATAATTTCTTGTATAATTTCCTGCCGTGTATATTTTACAAATGACGCCATATCATTGTCAAAATTTGGATGAGACTGTCCTCCAAACATATCATTCTGCGTTGATTGAAGTAGTATACATGAAAGCGCTGCTGCGGACACTATTCCCTTTGCTTTTCTTATATATCCATAGTCTGTATTAAACCCCTTTTCTAAAACTTCTTTTGTTGGGATATGTAGGCAATTTATAGTTAAGTTATAACTATCTAAATCATGATAGTATACATCGCCATTTTCATGTGCCTTTGATAGATACTTAGGCATAATAGATAAATTATGCCATTTGTTAGATTCGCTAGCAATTCTAAGTAACTTAGAACTATAGTTATTGCCCACATTAGCATTATCTCTGTCGGTCTCTATTCCAATTTTTTCTATAAATTTCATCAAGTCTGATTTTATTCCTCTAGTTTTATTCCGTTCTTGTCTATAATCAGAGAAAGCTATTCCAATAAGCGTATACCCATTTCCTAAAAGTACTTTTTCAACAATATCCTGTATTTCCTCAACATAAAGTTGCTTTTTATCAAGAGTCTCAATTCTTTGCATAACCTTTTGCGTTAGCTCTATAATTTCACTTTTTTTAATATTATAAGAGGTTCCATCCGTTGCTCTCTCTATAGCATTTGTAATTTTTATTGAGTTGAATGGTACCTCTCGTCCATCTCTTTTGACGACATATATCATATTTTGAACCTCCCTAATACAATATCTTTTAATTTGCTAAATATACACAGTAAAAATTTTGTATCAATATTATAACTAATTTATCTTATGAAATGCTCCCAAACCAACCCGAGCTTTTTGAAAATTATTGGCTAAACCTTGAATTTTAAGACTATTTCAAAAATTTAGTTACTACAAATATGTAATTAGAAATCAAAACCATTGACTTACATCCTTTAATATTTT
Source organism: Clostridium akagii DSM 12554 (assembly GCF_000686725.1). Classification (GTDB taxonomy): domain Bacteria; phylum Bacillota; class Clostridia; order Clostridiales; family Clostridiaceae; genus Clostridium_I; species Clostridium_I akagii. The sequence continues at coordinate 6,140 of NZ_JMLK01000027.1, forward strand.
AAAATTAGTTAAATCATAATGTAGCGGAGTTACAGTGATATATCCCTCTCTAAAATAGATTGTGTCAGAATCTTCCTCATAAATATCTTTTAATGCGCCCTTAATTTCGTACTGAGTTTCATTATTTTTTCTATCAGTTTCGATATAACTGTTGTTATACCATGTACTACCTATTTTACATACTTTAAATCCTTTTATTTCATTCTCCTTTATTAAGGGTATATTTACATTTAGTACCATGTCATTTTTAATATTATTTTCTTTAGCCTTACGTAGTAATTGTCCAACATATATAGACGCCATATCATAATTTTCAATACCTTTTTCAATCTCCATAGATATAGCCATGGATGGTATTTTATATATGGAAGCTTCAATTGCTGCAGAAACAGTACCAGAATATAAGATATCTGCACCTAAATTTAACCCTTTGTTAATTCCGGATATCACCATGTCTATTTTACCGTCAATAAGTTTATTAATGGCAACTTTTACACAATCAGCTGGCGTCCCATCTACACTAAAAGCTTTTGACTTTAGCCCTTTTAGCTTAGTTCCCCTGACAATAAGTGGCCTTGTAAGTGTTATTGAATGTCCACATGCACTTCTTTCATTATCTGGTGCTACGATAATTATTTCATGGTATTTTTGGAGCTCTTTTGCTAAATAATATATTCCTCTTGCATTTATACCATCATCGTTTGTCAACAATAACCTCATTTTATTTCCTCCTATGGGTAAGTAGTAACCAATTTTTTACCTCTTTTCATGTCCCTTATAACAGAGAAATACGCCTTATTACGTAATGAACCAAGATAATATTGACGATTATTAAAGATTTAATTCACTTGATTCAATAACGCTGGTTGTTTGGTTTAATTCTTTATATACAGAAAGAAAACGAGCATTCTTAGACTCATGATTTTCTAATGGAATAATGTTTAATAAGTTAATAGCATTTGTAAGCTTATACAAACTGTTTGAATTAGTCTCCCACTCTATTTCATAATCATCGACTCCCAAATATACGCTTTTATCTACGTTAATTGGATCTATTTCATCACCGAATAAATAAAACAATCGCTCAGTTTCCATAAACCCTATAATTGATAACCCTTTATAAGTGTCTGTTTGTCCTCCTACATATTTAATAATAGGTTCTATTAAATATTCGTAACTATTCAAATTGCCATCAAATAATATTTTTTCTGCAATCGTTTTTTCTAACTCAATCGTATATTCTTTTTTTATATGTATATTTCCAGATACTTCTTTCATTGTCATTTTCACGGTATACTCATACCTTTTATTGAATATTTCTCTAATTCTTACTGAAACCCCTTTGTTTTTTAAATATAAATCATTACTATCAATATAATAGTTCCTATGTACACCTTTACTAACAAAGATATGCTCCTTATTCAAGTAATTATTGAATTTAACAAAGTCTTCTTTACATAACTGATATTTGATCTCTCTTTCAATATTTTCCATACTATTATATCCCCTCTTTTGATTATATTCGTAATTTCAATATCGTTTATAATAACGAATCCCAGCTGATCATCCATTTAAGTATTGATTGGAAATCTATAGCAGGTAACCATTTCAATCTTTCTTCCTCCTCCTGTTTAATGGCCTAATCGATGTTGCTTCATCTTTGATGGCAACTTGTGTCTTTATCATCACTTCCGCGGCTATTTGAGCATGGGTGTGTTTCAACAATTTTTTGAATTGACGTCCTAGTTTTTAGTTAAAGCGGGGTCGCTTATCACACCAGAAAATAATGCCACTGGTTTTCCGGTGTGATCTACCACTGGCCTTTTGTTGAGGGGATATTTCATCATGATTTGAACTGTATTTTTTTAAAGGTATTCTTCTTTAACGGATATTAAAAGTGCACTCACAACATCCTCAGCTATTTTTACATCGATGTTTTTGATGAACGTGTTGATTCTTGATTCATTCAGCCTTTGAATTAAATAAAGGCAAATAGGCAACCCCCGATTTTATTATTAGATCAACTGGAGTAATAATCCCAATTGGGTGTTGCTCGATACAACACCTAGAACTCCTTTTAATTTTCATTTAACTTACAAGTATGATTAAAATAACTACTAGGTTTCCATCCCACTCATAAGGCTCAAATTTGTTATCTGTAAATACATAACTTGTAACATCAACATCTGTATCGCCAATGGTTAAATCACTTTCTAAAACACATATGACTTTATGGTGAAATTTCTTACCCTTTAGTTCAATTGCATCAATAATACTTTTATCTTCTGAATTTAATTCTAAGCTTCCAGAAAAAGGACATTTTCTAAATCAGATTTTAGTTGTGGAAAAGAGGATGATAGATTTTTAACATCATGATTTTTCATACACTTTACCTCTTATCAGGACTAATTGTTCTTTAAGCTTTCTGTTTTCATTTTCTAATTTGCTAATAATATCTAGTATATTATAACTTGTACATCTCCTGTTATTTACTGTCTGCCTTTTTTAAATAAATCTATAGATTCATATGTATCAAGTCTCTCAGTAACATCAAAAAGGCGCATTTTTTGTCCGTCTATCAGTATTTCAGGATTTTTAATGGCTTCTTCACAATCATTATCGTGCATTCCTGATCTTTTCAATGCTTCTGCAATGTTTAACTTGGAAAGAGAAAATTCTGTGCCCTTGATATATTGTAAAAAATTAAAAATTTCACTCATTGCTTCAAAAGGACCCGCTGATAGGTGAATACAGTTATTAGCTACATTCACTTTCTCTAATCCAAATTCATTAGCATTGTTATACATTATATTGCGCATAGAGCCACTCTCAGCCTTTTCTGGGAATGTGTTACCTAACATATATTTTCTCATTATCCTCCAAGGAAAATTAGAATTAATCAAAAGTACTATTGTATGTCGACCAGCTTTTGTGAAATGATTTAACTGCGCTGGGTGAAAACCATTAACTAAAATGATATCTTGGCTTTTTATCTTATTTTTTTGAACATACAAGCCATTTCTAATTTTAACAATTTCTCTCGACATCCATACACCGTTTAATTCTGAAGTGCTCATTGATTCATTTTCTCCCAAATACTCATGCCCTCCACGAATTGGTATTGATTCATCTGCTCCAAGTGTCTTACGAATATCTGATTTTTCTCTGAAGTTGAGTAATTTTGAAGATTTTCTCGACATAATGTTTATTAATCCGAAATGTCGATCTAACATCTTTGTTTCACGAATTCCTTTTCCTGAAAAATTATAAACCCCCGCTATATCGGCTTCATAACTATCAAGAATTTCAATTATTGTATTGACAACTTTAGCTGTTTTTCTTTCACAATTCATAAAAAATACTTCCGGCTTTATGAACATAAGTAACTGATTTTGTTTATCCGTACTGCAATTGAAATTTTCTATTAAATGCGTTTTTGAATGAAATACTGAATCAACAATCCTGGAGCCTATGGTTTTCAATTTTAGCAATCCAGCTCCTTTACTATTTATTTATTTTTTGAATTACCCAAAGTTATATGATATTCATCAAAATATACCTAGTTTCCTGCTTAAAAACAACATTCTTATTAAATATTTTTCATTATGATGGATTTAAAAGTTTAGCCGCTCATTGGTAATATTCCTCTATGACAATTATTTTATCTAAATACTTACAAAAATTGTTTACTAAACTCAACAGTTTGTCCTTATTTTAGTGTTTAAATTAGTATTCTAACTTCCTGGAAAATAAATAATGCTTTCGTATAATTTTTAATTTATGTTTTCTAAATCTTAAATTTTTTTCTCCACCTACTGTCCCAGTGCAAATCTTAATGTCACTATTCTTACTACTCATCAAAGGACCATATTTTATTGTTTTCATTTATTGATAGTTCACATCTATTACAAATAGCTTGCATTAACTGCTCATGTATATCTACCCGAGTCTTTGAAGCATCAATTTTCGCCCAATTATTTTCTGAAAATTGCTTACATCTTATCTTCTCATATATTATTGATACATTTTTTAATAACTTCGTGTCTTTTTCAAACCTATCAAGAACACCATTTTGTAGTTTTTTTCTTCTTGAAGATTCATCTGGTGTTATATCCAGGTAAAATACAATTGATGGGAGTGGAAGAGATAAATTTTTTATAATTTCAATAGCATTGTCAAAGTTAAAACCATTTGAACATTGGTATGCTATTGTAGATGGATAATATCTATCTAGGATAACAAAGTTACCAAGTTCTAGTTGCTTCTTAATTTCAGCCTTATCTCTTACCATATCCAAAAGATGTAGCAGAAACTGTTCTTCAACACATAAATCTATACTATTAAACAAGAATTTTTTTATGATTTCACCGTACTTTGATGTATATTTGGGATATGTGAAAACATATGCCTCATATCCCAATGACTGTAACCTTTGTTTAAGCATTTTTGCTTGTGTAAGTTTGCCTGAACCATCTAATCCTTCTAGGTTAATTAACAATCCCCTCATTTGTAACACCCCCTTTTATTTTAAAGTACTTAATTAAGTCTTGTTCAAATTGGTTCATAAAATATTTTTAAACTCTTTACATAAGAATTTATACTAAATTTAGAATGATTTTATTTGCTTTTCCGATCATAATTTAATTTCATTATAAAAACACAAACCACTATGATCAATGAAATTAAATTACTAATAATAAGCGATTGTGATTGTTTGAAAAACCCATATACCACCCATAGTGAAATACATGTCATTTGCAATATCAGCATAAACTTTGAAAGATCATTGGCTCGTTTTGTTTTATATGTTTTAATAAATTGTGGAAGAAAAGAAAATATCATTACAAAACCAGCCACGAAACCTATTATTTCGATTTTATCCATCTATATACTCCTTATTTATTTCATAATTTTAAAAACAACGATATTTATAAAAAAATCAAAAACTATTTTATGAATAAAGAAATCGATACCGGAAATGTACATATGACAATCGTTCATTCACAGATATCTGACTTCTTGCTTAAAAATAACATTCTTACTATATCTTTTCATTATAACAATTTTAAAAGTTTAGCAGCTCGTTGATACTTTGAATCAGTTATTAGATTGAGATTAAATTGCTCCTTAAGCGAATTTGAAAGAATTTCAATAAGTTTATGCAAACGCGGATCATTTACCATATCATCATCAACATGTGGATATATTGGTATTTCAATTTCACTAAACATAAATTTTTCTCTTTTCTCAAGTGGGAGCCGCATATTGTATACACTAACACGGTCCATAGAACATCTTAAAGCATCCCGTTTATCAATCCAAACAAAAAAAGGATGTCGGTGCTGTTCAATGCAAATTGCAGGTGATAAATCTTCGCCGACTATTCCAGTAAGCTCCTTAAGTTGAGTTCCGGGATGCTCAATGTCTTTTCTAGCTAACAATTCTTTGACGAAAGCTATAGCTTTGGGAGAAGTAGGCGAATTCTGTATTGTTCTTTTTGCCTCACCTTCAAATACATATCTATGGTCGCGTCTAACTTTCTGCTCAGTCTCATCTAACTTAAAAGCACAAAATGCATGTGTTTTAACATCACAGGTAGTTCTCAAAACCATACCCTTGTTCAATAAACGGTAATCATCCGTATCGTAATAAACACCTGTATTCAGTCTGGTTCCAATCCTGATACCGTCTTTTTCAGCAATCTCAGCCCCGGGGATTAATTGCCCTATATTTTTAATTGCTTTGTCCAACCATTCATAATATTCTTCATCCTTTGTAGAATTACTGAAATCGAGCTTGACACCTAGTTGATTAAATACTGCAAAGTTTCCGTTCCTTGAATATATAGGTTCTTTAATTTGATTTTCTTTTACCATTATCGCACCTCCATAATTTTTAATATCGTTTGCGTCCATCACTGCGCTTTTAATACATCAGATTAATACAAAATGCTAAGAACAAAAAACTATTTTTATACACAATCAATATATTTTGTTCTTAATTGTTCATTTTTCCTATATATACATCTATGTGAACAGGTATATCCTTCTGGATCAATGGTATTCTGCCATTTCTCCACCACTTTTTCAGGTTCATATAAAACATTACCTATAACATTTTCATTCGTAGCGTCGTTATTTAAAATTGGAACAAAAACATCACCATTTGGCTTAATAAGAAAGTAGCTATTGTTCCTCTTTTCCAATGTGTCATAGATAATACTAGTTTTATCTAAATACTTACCAAGGTTGTCCACTATGCTCAACACCTTGTCTTTATCTTTAACACGTATAGTAGTATTTTGTTTTTCTGGAAAATAAACAATATATTCGTACAATTTCCAATATATTATACTATCCTTATACTTGCTTAATAAAATCTCTATATTTCCCAAATCTCTAAAATTAGTTTCTGTAACCACCGTCCCAATACGAAATTTAATATCACTATTCTTACTAATATCTTCTAACATATACTTTGCTGATTCAAAACTCCCATCCCCTCTTAGACTATCATGAATATCTTGAGTGGCACTTTCAATTGGTATCCCAATAGTATCGACATATTTTAAAATAGCATCTTTATTTTTTCTATATAAGTCTCCATTAGTAGAGAGACAAATAGCCATACCTTTACCTTTAATGTATTTCAAAATTTCTGAAATGTCCTCTTTTACTAAAGGTTCACCCCCTGTTATGCCTACGACTTTAACCCCAATATTTTCAAAATTGTCCACCATTTTAAAAATATCAGCGGTTGACATCTCTTGATCTTCTTGTGGCCCATAACAGAACTTACAATGCCTTGTACATTTAGAAGTAATTTGCCAATCAACAATAATAGGTTTCATTATATTTCCTCCTTTAATTCCAAATTTTGTAAAGATAGTTAGGTAAGCCCCATTAGATACTATTTTTAGGAAATTAATATTTAATATATAAAATATATCATAATTTCTATTTTTTGTCAATAACACTAAATTTTTATATAATTCATAGAAATTTGTTAAAAGTTATATAATGTCATTACAAAAATTCGAATATTAATACATAAAAAGTACATCATTCTGTTTATTTCGTTCAGCGAGACTATCACTATATATTTTGCTCCTAGTTAAAAAGCCCCCCATTACTTTCTATTCCTATTTATTCATAATCATATCTAATGGTGTTGTAAATATAACTCCCTCCTCAACAATGTTTTTAAGTTTTTCCAATAAATCTTTTAAATTTCTAGTATGAACAACACATTCTATTACAATTGGCATTTTCTTACTAAAAGAAAATATTCGTTGTTTTTGAATAACTCTATCTTTACCATATCCAACAATACCCTCCGTAACTGTAGCCCAAATAACATCTTTCTTTTGAAAAAAGTTCAAAACCTTTTCATACTGTTCCGTTTTGAACCAGAAATTATTTTCTTTAGTATAGATTTTAATCGCAAAATAGTCATATTTTCCCATTTCTTTTGTCTCCATTCCATTAATTACGCTCACTTGGCCGTGTGGCATATTTTTAATAAGCTCTTGTTTAACTTTACTTATTTGACTATCATCAGCCACTGTCTCCAAAATAATAGCTAAATTATTAAATACTATGTCTTCAAGTATAAATGAATGCATGCAACTTTGATAATCAAGACTTAGTTCACTACGCCTAATTGTAAGTCCTGGAAAGCCTTTTTCCCATAAAAATTCCATTATCCATTTATAAACATTATTATTGTCAGCATTATATTCCTGTTCTCCAACTATTATTCTTAATAAACTATTCATAGTATTAACGAAGACCTCCTATATATGTCATAAAAAATCCTATTGGTGAATAAAAACAGTTATATAAACTCTATCACCATATATGATATATGATATATAAATTTAGTTATTTAAAAATTGATTATGTTTAGATATACATTATGTCCTCACCATTGATCTTGTTTTGATTTGACCTACACTTAGTCCTACTGCAATAAATGTATCTTCTGTTTCTCCAGATTTGTGAGAAATCATAGTAGTATAACCTGCTTCTCCCGTAAACGCTTTAACATATGGCATGTTTCAGCGCTACTTACAATTTTCTCATGAATTTGTTTAATTTACCATAATAATATAATTCTATAAATATATATATAATCCTTCAAAAAAAAAAAAAAACCAATAATCAAAATTATTGGTTACAGTATTATTCTTTCTTGGAGTCTCATTAACATAATTCTGAATCACACCAGCATAGACTTTAGACCATCTTCATAAAGGTATATATTTTTTATCCATAAATAATTTGTTATGCTTTACAACGGTAGTTTTACACACTTTTTAAATCTGCGTAATAGTGTACCTTTACAAGAAATTAATGGTTATAAAATTATAATACCTTTATAGCTTTTATTATGTTCAATTTTATATTTTAAACATTTTCTGTATAATTACATTTACCCATTATGGATACAACCACATAGTCATCAATCTAATCAATATGGGTGTACAGCCGACATACGTGTAAAAATCGGCCACACACTTGATATTATGAACTGCACCCTGTCAAGTAGACAATTGAAATAATAAAATTGAGTTAAGCGACTAAAGCCCTAAATTCCATGGGGCTAAGGCCTTTTAATCTTTTTTGTAATCGCTTATTATTATAGAAATTGATATATTCATCAATTGCGTAAGATATATCCTCATATGTATTATATTTGTGCAAGTAGTATTTCTCACACTTGAGTATTCCCCAAAAGCCTTACATTTGTCCATTATCGATACATTTACCCACTCGTGACATGCTTTGTGTCATTCCGGCAGCATCTAATTTATCCTTAAATCCATTTGAGGTATACTGATAACCACGATTACTCCAAAATCGGATACATTATCCAAGCTTTCAAACGTGCTAGGTGTTTCAGTAAATGAATTTTTTGATGATAATGAGAACGTGCATAAACAAGACATGACTATTCATCAAGAATATGTTGATAAATATAAGATAACTTCTAGGGATAAAAAACAGTACAACGAAGAAATGAAGAAATCCAATGAAGCATTTTTTATGAATGATGAACTAGATGAAGATTCAAAAAAAGAAATGCTAGACTTAATGTCAGAACTCTTTTGGAAAGCTAAAACTCTTAATAAAAGAAACCCTAAAAATTAGGTGTCGTTATGATTAATTATAAAGTTAGAGTAAGAAATCTTGTAAGAAAATATAATACACGTAGCCCATATAAACTAGCAAAAAATTTAGGCATTGAAATATGCGAACTGTATCTTTCGTGGAACATGCCTCTAGGATTTTTCAAGAAGATATTAGGAAAGAAGTTTATAGTAATCAACCTAACAAAGGCTAATAGTGAACATGACAAAGAATTTGCATTGGCACACGAATTAGGACATGCTATATTTCATTCTTCTGATAATGCTTTTTTTCTCCATGACCATACTTTTTATCAAAGGGGGAAATTTGAAACTGAAGCTAACAAGTTTGCAGCAGAATTATTAATTAATGAGAACGAAATTGATAAAGATTCTTTAGAAAATCTTTGTGCAAACCAATTAGCCAATTATTATGGAGTTCCAGAAGAGTTGATTTTGTACAAGTTTAAATCCAAGCAAAATTATATTTAAGGAGGTAGTACATATGTAACCTATATATTTTTTTACTTTTTCCCAGAACATATGTTCGTTAAAGGAGATGAATTTTTACGAAAGATTATTTATACACAGTTGAAGAAATGTCTGAGATATTGAAAGTAAAGACGTCTACGGTTTATAAGCTTATTAAAAAGAAATATCTTACAGCTTTAAAACTTCGAAGATATAAGATAACAAAATTTCAACTACTCAGATTTTTAAAAGACAACAGTGGAAAAGATTTAACTGACTTAGATAATATTAAGATATTATAGAGAAAGGATTGATAAGATTGAAAGGTGGAACTAGAAAACGTGGAGATACTTGGTCATACTATTTTGATATGGGTACGGTAGATGGGAAAAGAAAGAAAAAACAAAAAGGCGGTTTTAGAACTAAAAAAGAAGCCGATGACGAACTTAGAAACGCAATGACTGAATTTAAAAAATGCGGTTCTATTGTTGATGAAAGTAACATAAGTGTGGCTGATTATTTTGACTATTGGTACAAAGAATATGTATTAATAAATCTGAAATACAATACTCAACAAGCCTATAGAATAGTTATAGATAACCATATCAAGCCTTTGTTAGGTGCTTATAAACTTAAAGCCTTAACTCCTGATAAATTGCAAGAATTTTTGAATAGTAAGTATTTAAATGGTTTTGCTAAGAATTCTTTAGGTAATTTTTATAGTGTTCTTTCGTGAGCATTAAAGACAGCAGTATATCCTTATCAGTTTATTAAAGAAAACCCTATGCAATATGTGAAAATGCCTAAATTTGATAACACACCCAATGATAAAGACGATTTAAAAGTAATCACACTTAAGCAATTCAATAAAATAATTAAGCGATTTCCACAGGGAAGCAATTTTTATATACCATTGGAGATAGCTTTTAGCACTTGTATGAGAGCTGCTGAGGTTTGTGGATTAACGTGGGATTGTATAGACCTTGAAAACAATACTATAAAAGTTGAAAAAATATTAATTGGTAAAGGCAAAGGTATATGGGGATTCGGTACACCCAAAACAAGTAGTTCTAATCGGACTATAACTATAGGGAAAACCTTAGTTGACATTTTGAAGCGTAACCAATTATGGCAAAAAGAAAATAAATTAAAATACGGTGACCATTACAAAAAAACAGACTTTGTTTGTACTAAAGAAAATGGAGAAAATATAACAACTGATTCATTGAAATATTTAAGCAGAGTTGTTAATTATGGACTTGGAATCAGATTTCATTTTCACTCTTTGAGGCACACACATGCCACTATGCTTTTAGAATCAGGAGCAGAACCCAAAGATATTCAAGCTCGTCTTGGACACAGCAAATTAGCCACTACAATGGATACTTACTCCCATGTAACGGCTAAAATGAGAAATGATACTGTGAATATTTTTGAAAATATGCTTGCCACCAACAAATAAAATATGGTGGCAAATGGGTGGCAAACAACAAATCATTTCATTGTTATATAGCGTAAAACCGCTATTTATCTGCTTAATCTAACCACTGTCTCAACGTGAGGCGTTTGCGGGAACATATCCATAAGTTTAACTTTATCTATTTTGTAGCCATTAAAAATGAGTTTTTTTAGATCCACTACCAGAGTTTTTGGGTTGCAGGAAACGTATATTATTTCATCTGCGTTAAAATCTATAACGTATTTTAATGCTGTTGGATGAAGGCCTGGTCTTGGTGGATCTAAGATTATTATATCTGGTTTTTCGGCTATGGTGTTTACGGTCTTTGCTACATCGCCAGCTATAAAGCTGCAGTTAGTTAAACCATTTAAAACTGCATTCTCATTGGCAGCTTTTACGGCTTCTTCGATAAGTTCTATACCTATTACTCGTTTTGCTTTTCCTGCTGCTAGTTGTCCTATGGTTCCTGTGCCACAATAAAGATCAAAGATAACCTTTGAGTCTGCTGGCCCCATAAAGTCCATGACAATTTCATATAATTTTTCAGCACCCCAGGTGTTAGTTTGAAAAAAAGCTAGAGGTGAAATTTTAAAGTTTAAGCCTAATACTTTTTCTTCTATATAATCCCTTCCCTCAAGAATTTCCACGGTGTCTGATGCTACTGTACCGGCTAGCTGGTCATTGATTGTATAGAGAACTCCAACTAGTTTTGCTTTTAGTGGAAGGTTTGTTATCAAATTATTAAATTCTTCTTTGTTAAAAGAGTTTTGAGAAGTTGTTACTAGATTTACAAGAATTTCATCTGTGTTTTTTGTCCTTCTTATAACTAGATTTCTTAAAAATCCTTGATGTTTAACTACCCTGTAGTAGGGAAGTCCTAACTCCTTAAAATAATCCACAACAGCTTTCAGTATTGTTTTAAAATCCTCATGAATTAAAGCACACTTATCTACAGTAACTACTCCAAAGGCTGTGTTTCTCGCATGCATGCCTAGAGTAAGTTCTGAGTCTTTTTCTATATCACCAAAGGTGAATTCCATTTTATTTCTATATTCAAATTGTTCTGGACTTTGTTCAATACCTTGGTAATTAAAGTCCTCAATTTCTTCGTCTTCAAAAAGTTTTAATACTTGTTTTTCCTTTAATCTTAATTGTTCTTTATAATCAAGAAACTGATGAGTACATCCACCACAAACTCCAAAATGAACACATTTGGATTCTATCTCTCCATCTATTTTGTTCAAGATTTTGATTAATTTTGCATTGGCATATTCCTTTTTGGCCTTTGAAATTACAGCCAGTACCTTTTGACCCGGAACTGCTCCTTTTATATTTATCTTTTTATCCTCACAATAGGCAATTCCTACTCCAGGGAATTCAATATCTACAATATCAAATTCTTTTTCTTTATTTACTTTCATTTAATCTCTCCTAGATAATTTAGTTTTCTTGATTATAAACAGATGTTAGCTATGGAATAAAGTATAAGACATCTCTTCAGAATAGACTAGTATATTTACTAGTTATTTTTTCAAGATGCCCAAATAAAATAATTTCATTAATTATTTTGCCACAACTTTTGATTTTAACAATACCTTTCCTGGCGTTGCTGATAATCTTGAAGCTTCAAAAACGGATATGTAAATTATATTACATATTACATATAAAATTATAAACATTTGTAACTTTTCAGCTATGTAATAACCTGCAAACTGCATTATAAAATTAGCAATAAAAAGAACTACACCTGCTATTGCTGCTATAAGTGCTTGATCCACTATACTAGAAATTAGTGAAGGTAAAAAGGTAACCCTTTCATTCACATTTATTTTATCATCCTGTATTTCACTATTATTTTCTTTCATTTATTTATTTGCCTCCCTAAAATTTATGTATTCCTATTAAATTATATCATTTTTTATGCAATAGTATAAGTTATATATGGATAGTTAATAAATATTTATTTATTAACTATTGAAGTTCTACGTTTTTTTTTCTATAATTGTTAGTTGTAAGTTAAATATTTAACTTACATTTAACTCTAATAAACTTTTAACAATTTGTTTTTATGAAATACATAGTTTTACTGTACACTGTTTAAGATTGCTGTTTTCATGTAATTACTGTATTTTACAATGTTCTACTATAATTTTGCAATCATCATATTAATTTTAATGGAGGCACGTTAATGAAAATCACTAACTTCAAAGTTCCAAACAATATTAAAGATTCAAAGATTTTGAGCTTTTTAAGAAAATTCATCATTAATAACATAGATATCATCTATTTTATTGTAATTATTACTTATAAGGCAATTAAATATGACAAAACGATTTCACCAGAATATTTCAGTGTGAATTTTATCTTTCTTCCAGTTTTTGCATCGGTAATTGCACTAGCAAGCATTTCACTGATATTCAAAAACAGAGGAAGAACAAGATTTTTATTTATCGTGAATTTCCTCTTAAGTTTTATTCTATTTGCAGATACAGCTTATTACAGATATTTTAAAGATATAATTTCAATATCCGTTATAAGAAATGGAGTAATGCTAGGCGGAGTTTCAGCTAGTTTAAAGGATGTTATATATCCTACAGACTTCCTATTTTTTCTTGATTGTATTGTATTGATTCCATTAATTAGAATTTATACAAAACATTCTAAAAGAACTCAACCCAAACTTATACAAAGACTTGCGCTCTTTTTAATCTTATTTGTCATTGGTGGTTCTATAGACGCTACAAGGATATATAAATTAAATATTGAACAACCAAGACTCATAAGTACAATGTTTAACAGACTTTATTTGGACAAATCATTGGGTGATGTTAATTTCCATCTTTTAGATGCATATAACGTTAGCTCTACTAAAATAGCTAATATGAAATCTGTACCTGTAGCAAAACAGACAGAGATAAAACAATTTTTAGAAAAAAATGATATTCCAAAAGGAGTTACTTTTAAAAATGATGGTAAAGGTAAAAATTTAATTGTAATTCAGGTAGAAGCATTACAACAGTTTGTTATTGGTAAAAGCATCAACGGTCAGGAAATAACTCCTAACCTGAACAAATGGCTAGGAAAAAGTTTATACTTTAACAATTATTATTACCAAGTTGCTTCTGGTACTACTTCAGATGCTGAGTTTTTATCACTTAATTCCTTATATCCAGCAGCTGCTGGTGCTGCATATTATTTATATCCTGGAGATACTCTTAATTCAACAGCAGCGCAATTTAATACTAAGGGATATTCTACTACTACGTTAAATGGTTATCAGGAAGGTTTTTGGAATAGAAACGTTATGTATAAAGCTGAGAGTTTCAACAACTATTATGCTGAAAAAGCATATAATGTTGACGAACAAGTTGGTCTTGGTTTAAGTGATAAGTCATTTTTTAATCAAACTTTTGATAAGATAAAAACTTACAAAGAGCCTTATTATTCATTTATGATTACCTTAAGTAGTCATTATCCTTATGATGATCAAAAGGGTTATGGTAACACCTTGGACCTTGGAAATTATAAAGGCAGTTTTGTTGGTGATTACATGAATGGAATTCATTACACTGATACACAGATTGGTATGTTCCTAGACAAGCTAGATAAGGCAGGAATTTTGAAAAAGTCTATACTTGTACTTTACGGAGATCATTATGCTATTCCTAAAAATGAGGCTCAAGGCCTATATAATGCTGTAGGTATAAAAAATCCAACGGATCTGGACTGGAGTGAACTTCAAAAAGTACCAATGATGATTCATTTTCCAGATGATGCAAACAAAGGTGTTAATAACCTTCCAGCTGGTCAGATAGATCTTTATCCAACCATTGCTAATCTATTTAATCTTCAAACAAAATATATGTTTGGAACAGATTTATTAAATACTAAGACTAATGTAGTCTCATTTAGAGATGGTTCCTTCACTAATGGTACTAACTTTTATGTTGCCTCTACAGGTACATATTATGACGAAAAAACCAAAGCTAAGGTTCCTTCAACCCCAGAACTAGAAGGTATGAAAACAAATACTTTAAATCAACTTGAGTATAGTGATGATATATTAAATCATAATTTGCTTAAGACTTTTATTAAAGAAGACGCTACAAAGAAGAAATAAAATCGTGCGATGATGCTTTCAATGTTGAGAGAAACTGGTTATATGAAAACCCTTCAACAGTGACAAGTTCATGAAGATTTTCTGCTGACGCAGAATAATCGACAAATATAGGAGCTAAGAAGATTGTTTACACAATCTCCTTAGCTCCCTTTTTATTAAATTTTTCGCCCTAGCGGAAAATATCCCTTAACTTTTCACTTGCCTCTTGTCTTTTGTCTTTGCTTTTTCCTTAATGTGTTTTAACTTTTCTCTCTTAACTCTTAACTTTATTCGAAGATTGCGCCTTTACTTGCTGAAGAAACTCTCTCACTATAACCTTTAAGATACCCTTTTATTTCTTTTTTAGGTGCAACAGGGCGTCTCTTTTTTAGTTCTTCTTCATCAACTAAAAGGTTTAATATTTTCTTTTCTATGTCTATTTCAATTAAATCTCCTTCATTTACAAAACCTATAGGTCCTCCACAAGCAGCTTCTGGTGATACATGACCTATACATGCACCTCTCGTTGCACCTGAGAACCTTCCATCTGTAATAAGGGCTACTGTTTTTCCTTTTCCCATTCCTGCAAGAGATGCTGTTGGCGATAACATTTCTTTCATTCCAGGACCGCCTTTTGGTCCTTCATATCTTATAACAATAACATCTCCGTCATTGATTTTTCCCTCAAGTATTGCTTTTGAAACTGACTCTTCACTTTCGAATACCCTTGCTGGGCCCGTATGCTTCATCATTTCAGGTGCAACAGCTGCTTTCTTAACAACTGCTCCTTCAGGAGCAAGTGTGCCTTTAAGAACTACAAGACCGCCTGTAACGCTATAAGGATTATCAATATCTCTTATAACATCATTATTTTTAACTTTAGCATTTTTTACGTTTTCATAAACTGTTTTACCTGTAACAGTTAAACAATCTTTGTTTATCAAATCCTTTTTAGTTAAAGTGTTAAGTAGTGCTGGTATTCCACCCGCAAAATACAATTCTTCTATGTGGTGATGTCCCGCTGGACTTAACCTACAAAGATTTGGTGTTCTTTCACTTATTTCATTTACTTTATCAAAATCAATAGTAATTCCAACTTCATGAGAAATTGCTGGAAGATGAAGTAATGAGTTTGTGGAACAACCAAGGGCCATATCTGCAGTAATTGCATTCATAAAGGCCTCTTCTGTTAATATCTTTGATGGTGTTAAACCTTCTTTTACAAGTTCAACAATTCTCATTCCTGTCTTTTTAGCAAGTCTTATTCTTTCAGAATAAACTGCTGGAATAGTTCCATTTCCAGGTAAAGCTAGGCCTAGCACTTCTGAAAGACAGTTCATAGAATTTGCTGTGTACATGCCTGAACAGGATCCACAAGTTGGACATGCTGTGTTTTCAAGATCTTCAAGTTCTTCCTCAGTCATTGTCCCAGCTTGAACGGCTCCTACTGCTTCAAATACCGTGCTTAAATCCGTGGTCTTACCATTTGTATTACCTGCGAGCATAGGACCACCACTGATTACTATAGATGGTATGTCAATTCTTCCAGCTGCCATAAGCATTCCTGGCACTACTTTATCACAATTTGGTACAAGTACTATACCATCAAAAGCATGCGCACTAGCAACTATTTCTACGCTATCTGCTATTATCTGACGAGATGGAAGTGAATAACTCATTCCCTTATGATTCATGGAAATCCCATCGCAAACCCCTATAGTTCCAAATTCAACTGGAACTCCTCCAGCCATTCTTATACCAGCTTTTACTGCATCAACGATTTTATCCAGATTCATATGTCCTGGTATAATTTCACTATAAGAACTTGCAATGCCAATTAATGGTCTTTCCATTTCCTCTTCAATAAATCCAAGAGCTTTAAATAGTGATCTGTGAGGCGCTTTTTCAAGCCCTTTTCTAGCATTATCTGATTTCATACTTGCTACCTCCATATTATTTTGTGGTCTATAAACAAAAGTCTTTAGACTTATATTTATAGACCACTATATTTTATTTGTTCTGTTTTTTATAGTTCATCTAATACTAATTTACCCATTTGGGCAGTACCAACTTTTTTAGTTCCTTCTGTGAAAATATCACCAGTTCTATAACCTTTATCTAACACGTTTTGAACTGCTTCTTCAATATCTCTTGCTGCTTCACTCATGCCTAAAGAATATTCAAATAACATTGCAGAAGAAAGTATTTGTGCAAGAGGATTTGCTAAATCTTTTCCTGCAATGTCTGGTGCGGAACCATGAATCGGTTCATACATTCCAAAGCTGTCTTCTCTTAGGCTTGATGAAGCTAGCATTCCTATTGAACCTGTTACCATAGAAGCCTCATCTGATAATATATCACCAAACAAATTACTTGTTAATATAACGTCAAATTGAGATGGTTTTCTAACAAGTTGCATGGCAGTATTGTCTACATAAAGGTGATTTAATTCAACCTCTGGGTATTCCTTTGAAACTTCTTCTACAACACTTCTCCAAAGTCTTGAGGATTCTAAAATATTTGATTTATCAACAGATGTAACCTTTTTTCTTCTCTTCATTGCAGATTTAAATGCCACATGAGCTATTTTTTTGATTTCGCTAACATTATATTTTTCTGTGTCATAGGCTGCTTCTATTCCATTATCGTCGCATCTGCCCCTGTCTCCAAAATATATTCCACCAGTTAACTCTCTAACTACTAAAAGATCAACGCCTTCATCTATTATTTCATTTTTAAGTGGTGAAGCTCCTTTTAATACATCATAAACCTTAGCCGGTCTTAGATTTGCATAAAGCCCAAGTCCACCTCGAAGTCCCATAAGCGCTTTTTCAGGTCTTTGTTGTCCTTCTAAATTGTCCCATTTAGGTCCGCCCACTGCACCTAATAAAACCGCGTCACTGTCTTTGCACACGTCTAATGTATGTTTTGGCAAAGGCTCCCCAAATTCATCTATGGCACATCCACCCGCTTTTAATTCAGTAAAAATAAGTTTTGTTCCATATTTTTCTGAAACTTTGGTCATTACCTTTATGGCTTCTCTTGTTATATCAACGCCAATTCCGTCTCCTGGAATTACTGCTATTTTATATTCTTTCATGTTTAGTTAGCCCCCTGATTTGTTTATTTACTAAAACAGCCCTTTTTCCACGCAATTGATTAATCCATCATTTTCTATGATTTTAATCATGAATTCTGGGAAAGGTTGCGCTTTATATTCTTTTCCAAGTGTAATGTTTTTTATTATTCCTGTTTTAAAATCTACTTGTAGTTCATGTCCATTCTTTGCATCGTTAACTGCGTCTTCACACTCAAGTATAGGGAAACCTATATTAATTGAATTTCTATAAAATATTCTTGCAAAACTTTTAGCAATAACGCAAGATACCCCCGCAGCCTTTATGCATATTGGTGCATGTTCTCTTGATGAACCACAACCAAAATTTTTTTCTGCCACAACTATGTCACCTTTGTTTAGCTTTTCAAGAAAATCAACATCCAAATCTTCCATACAATGTTTTGCAAGTTCTTTTGGATCAGATGAATTCAAATATCTTGCTGGTATTATTACGTCTGTATCAATATTATCTCCATATCTTAAAACCTTTCCTTTTGCGTCCATTTTTAAACCTCCTCTGGTGAAATTATTTTTCCAGCTAATGCTGATGCTGCTGCTACTGCTGGGCTTGCTAAATATACTTCACTTTCAGGATGACCCATTCTTCCTACAAAATTTCTGTTTGTAGTAGATATTGCTCTTTCACCCTTGGCAAGTATCCCCATATGTCCCCCGAGGCATGGTCCACAAGTTGGAGTGCTAAAAACTGCTCCTGCTTCTACAAATATTTTAGCAAGACCCTCTTCCATAGCCTGCAAAAATATTTTTTGAGTTCCCGGCAATATTATTACCCTAATTCCCTTTTTAACTTTTTTACCTTTTAAAATTGAAGCTGCAATTCTTAAATCTTCCATTCTACCATTTGTACATGATCCAATTACGACTTGATCTATTGTTACATCTCCTACTTTATCTATGGTTCTAGTATTGTCAGGTAAATGTGGAAATGAAACTGTTGATTTTATATCCCCCAAATCTATATTGTAAACAGCTGAATATTTTGCATCTTCATCAGCTACAAATATCTTTGGTTCTCTTTCTGTTCTACTTTTTATATAGTTTAATGTTACATCATCAACTGGAAAAATACCATTTTTCGCACCAGCTTCTATAGCCATGTTTGACACAGTAAATCTCTCATCAATTGACAAACTTTTTACACCTTCACCTGTAAATTCCATGGATTTATAAAGTGCTCCATCAACGCCTATCATTCCTATGATATGAAGTATTAAGTCTTTACCACTAACCCACTTTTTAAACTTTCCAGTTAGCTGAAATTTAATAGCTTCTGGTACTTTAAACCAAGCCTTGCCTGTAGCCATTCCAACCGCCATATCTGTGCTACCAACTCCAGTTGAAAAGGCTCCTAAAGCACCATAGGTACATGTATGTGAATCAGCTCCGATTACTACATCTCCTGAAATTACTAGGCCCTTCTCTGGGATTAATACATGTTCGATTCCCATTTCCCCTACTTCAAAATAATTTACTATTTCCATTTTTTTTGCAAATTCTCTTACTAATTTGCAATGTTCTGCAGATTTAATATCTTTATTTGGAGTGAAATGATCCGGAACTATAGCTATTTTGTTTTTATCAAATACCTTTGTTAATCCTAGTCTATTAAATTCATTAATTGCTACAGGAGTTGTAACATCATTTCCTAAAACCAAATCTAAATTACCTGTTATTAATTGTCCCTCTGTAACGTAATCAAGCCCTGCATGTGCCGCTAATATCTTTTGTGTCATTGTCATGGCATTTTTGCTCATTTTTGTTTTCCTCCTTTAAGAGACTATATTCTACGGAATCAACTAGCGCTTCAAAGCTTGCTTCAATAATATCGCTCGAAACTCCAATTGTAGTCCATGTTTTATGCCCATCTGTAGATTCAATGATAACTCTAACCTTTGCAGATGTTGCTTTTTCTGTGCCTATAACCCTTACCTTATAATCAGTTAAATACATAGATGAAATAGACTTGTAAAACACACTAAGTGCTTTTCTAAGTGCAATGTCTAGAGCATTAACCGGACCATAGCCGTCTGCAGCAGTTACTTCCACAGTTTCATTTACCTTTATTTTCATGGCAACAGTGGCACTTTTATCCGTGGTACTTGGTTTATCAATCATCATTTTATATTCTATAAGATGAAAAAATGGTCTAAAAAGTCCAAGTTCTTTTCTTACTAGTAGTTCAAAACTACCTTCAGCACCTTCAAATTGATAACCTTGGTATTCAAGTTCTTTTAATCTTTCAATTATCTTTTTTACCTGATCTGAATCTTTTTTAATATTAGGATCTACTGAATTTATAATAGACATTACCGTGCTTCTACCTGAAACTTCTGACATGAGTATTTTTCTTTCATTTCCAACAGTTTCTGGTGGCGCGTGTTCAAAAGAATGTGGGTTTTTATATACTGCATCAATATGCATTCCGCCTTTGTGTGCAAAGGCATAACTTCCAACGTATGGTTCTTTTTCATTTGGTATTACATTACTTACTTCACAAATATACCTATAAGTAGCTGTTAATTGTTCAAGGTTTTTTGGTGTGATTATATCATAACCCATTTTAACCTGTAAATCTGCAATTATAGTGCTTAGATTTGCATTTCCACATCTTTCTCCAAAACCTGTTATAGTTCCTTGGACATGATTTACGCCATATTTTACAGCAATAATTGAATTAGCTACTGCATTTCCTGAATCATTATGACAGTGAATACCTAAGTTTTTAAAATGGTATTTATCTATAAGTTCTTTTAATATTTCACTAACCTCAAATGGCATTGTTCCACCATTTGTATCACAAAGTACCAATGAATCCGCACCTGCTTTTTCTGCAACTAGTAAAACTTTAATGGCATAATCCTTGTTTTTTTTATATCCATCAAAAAAATGTTCAGCATCAAAAATCACTTCTTTATTATGTAATTTTAAATACATAATACTATCATAGATCATATTTAAATTTTCTTCTAAAGTTGTTTTAATTATATCTGTAACATGAAAATCCCAGGCTTTTCCAAAAATTGCTATAACACTAGTTCCAGCGTTTATAAGTTCTTTGAGGTTCTGGTCATCCTTTGCCTTGATACCTATTTTTCTTGTGCTTCCAAAAGCACATATTTTGGCATTTTTAAGTGGAATTTGCTTTATTTCTCGAAAAAATTCCCTATCCTTTGGATTTGACCCTGGATTACCTGCTTCTATATAGTTTATGCCTATTTCGTCTAGTTTTTTTACTATTTTCATTTTATCTGACACACTAAAAGATATACCCTGTGCTTGAGATCCATCTCTTAAAGTACTGTCAAAAATATACACTTTTCTCATTGTTCTTCTTCAACCATCTTATTAATTGCATTTATATATGCATTTATACTAGCTTCCATTACATCTTCAGAAATATCTCTGCCAACAAAAATATCATTATTGCCTTGAATCTTAACTGTAACTTCTCCTAATGCATCTTTACCATCTGTAACAGATCTTATGGAATAGTCTTTAAGTTTTATATCCATTTTCAGTGTTCGTTCAATTGCTCTAAAAGCTGCATCTATCGATCCTTCACCTGAAGCTACTTCCGTCAAAATCTCATCACCTTTAAGAATCTGTACCGCAGCAGTGCAAATTATATTATTCCCGCTGTTGATTTGGAAGGATTTTAACTTAAAGGTTTCATTAAAACATTTTTTAGCATTTACAATAGCTTCTATATCCTTTGATGTTATATCTTTTTTTCTATCGGTTAATTCTTTGAATTTTTCAAACGTACTGTTTAATTCTTCTTTGGTAAGCTCTATATTCATATCCTTTAAATAACTATCAAAGGCATGCCTACCTGAAGATTTTCCTAGAACTATATGTGAAGTATTTTTAATCCCTACAGATTCCGGAGTGATAATTTCATAAGTGGATTTCTCTTTTAATATACCATCTTGATGTATTCCTGACTCATGCAGAAATGCATTAGCACCCACAATTGCCTTGTTTGGCTGAATATAAACACTACTTAAAGAACTTACCAGATTACTAGTTCTATATATTTGTTCTGTATTTATATTTGTATAAACATCAAGGAAACTTTTTCTTGTTTCAATCGCCATTACTATTTCTTCAAGTGCCGCATTTCCTGCTCTCTCACCTAACCCATTAATAGCACATTCTACTTGAGTTGCACCACCCATTACGCCTAAAAGTGAGTTTGCTACCGCCATGCCTAGGTCATTATGACAATGAACACTAACATCTACCTTTTCAATTCCTTTTGTATTATCAACAATATATTTTATAAAATCACGATAGTCTGTTGGTATTGAATAACCAACCGTATCCGGTATATTTATTACTGTGGCTCCAGCTTCAATAACTTTTTCAAAAATATCACACAAAAAATCAGGATCACTTCTTGAAGCATCTTCAGCTGAAAATTCAATTTCATCAAATAAAGTTTTAGCATATCTAGTCATGGATATAGTTCTCTCTAGTACCTCTTCTTTTGTCATATTAAGTTTATACTTCATATGAACTTCTGAAGTTGCAATAAATATGTGAAGTCTTGGTTTTTTTGCATTCTTTAATGCAGCATATGCGGAATCAATATCACCCTTTACAGTTCTTGCCAGCGCAACTACAGTAGTATTTTCAAGGGTTTCTGCAATTTCTTTAACCGCTTTGAAATCATTGTCACTGGAAACTGGAAAACCAGCTTCTATAACATCCACATTTAATAATTCTAACTGCTTAGCTATAAGAACCTTTTCTTTAATATTTAAATTTACTCCTGGTGTCTGTTCCCCATCTCTAAGTGTTGTATCAAAAATTTTAATATGCTTACCCATAAAACTCCCCCATTTTTTAGCTAATATGCTTAGAAACCACGTTTATTGTGGAAATTTAAACTTGGTTTTATATTAAGGGGTATTCAAAAAAATAACTAGTAAGTACGCTAGTTATTTTTAATCATACTTCTTAATTTTCTATTTATTATTCCAAGACATCATTTTTCTAAGCTCAGCTCCAACGGTCTCTAATTGCTGATTCTTTGCTCCATTTTTCTTAGCATTAAAATATGGTCTTCCAACTTGATTCTCAAGAAGCCAATTTCTTGCAAATACTCCATCTTGAATATCTTTTAGAATGCCTTTCATAGCCTTTTTAGTATCTGAAGTAACTATCTTATCTCCAGTGATGTAATCTCCATATTCAGCTGTATCACTTATAGAGTATCTCATCATATTAAGACCACCTTGATTTATTAAATCAACGATAAGCTTCATTTCATGGCAACACTCAAAATATGCCATTTCTGGTTGATATCCAGCTTCAACTAATGTTTCGAATCCAGCTCTAATAAGTGCTGATACTCCACCACAAAGTACTGCTTGCTCTCCAAATAAATCTGTTTCAGTTTCTTCTTTGAATGAAGTTTCGATAACTCCAGCTCTTGCTCCGCCTATTCCTAATGCATATGCAAGTGCAACATCTTTTGCTTTTCCAGTAGCATCTTGATGAATTCCTATTAGACAAGGAACTCCCTTACCTTCTAAGAACTGACTTCTTACTGTATGTCCAGGTCCTTTTGGTGCTATAAGGAAAACATCTACATCCTTTGGAGGTACGATTTGTCCAAAATGTATAGCAAAACCATGTGCGAATACTAAAGCCTTACCAGGCGTTAGATTTGGTTCAATAGATTCTTTGAAAAGTTGACCTTGTTTTTCATCATTGATAAGAATCATTATTATATCTGCTTGTTTTGCAGCTTCTGCTGCTGTTGTAACTTTAAGTCCTGCTTCTTCTGCCTTTGCCCAGGATTTACTCCCGTTGTAAAGACCAACAATTACATCCACTCCACTTTCATGTAAATTAAGTGCATGTGCATGACCTTGACTACCGTAGCCAATTACAGCCACCTTTTTACCTCTTAAAATTCCTAAATCACAATCATGTTCATAATAAACTTTTGCCATATTAAATGCCCCCTAGTATATTTATTTAAAAATTTAGCTACCAACCAATTTGTTTAAGTGCACAAATCATCTACCCCAAAAATAAGCATTTTACAACTTAAAGATAACTGAAATTTGCTACTGCATTTCTCAATACACATTGTTGATTGAATAGCTGCAATTTTCACTAACTTTTCAAAAATCGTACCACCAAAGAAATTAATTGTCAACAAATTCATTGTTTTTTATTGATTATTAACAGTTTCACAAAATACAACCCACTTAATTTCTAATTCAGAAGTATTTATCTGTATTTTAATGATAAATAGTAAATTTGAACTTTCATCCAAAAATCAGTTGACTAATTATTGCGAACATAGTATATTTAGACATAAATATTAAAGCATTAAAAACGTTGAAAGAGAAAAGTAAGTGTATGGGATGTCCAAAAGAGAGCGGGGGTAGCTGAAAACCTGCGGATAATTATATGCCGAAACTCACTCTGGAGTTGCAGACTGAAATTAATAGTAAGTCGTGCCGGCATTGCCGTTACAATTAATTAAGATATAAATTTGGGTGGTACCGCGAAGCAGTTTCCTCGCCCCAGGCAGGAAGGCTGTTTTTTGTTTTCAAAAAATTTCGGGCGGTACCACAAATAGAACACACGCCCTAGGGTCCGTGTGTATTTTTTTACTCTTTTTTAAATTTAAGTATTGATTATAAATATTAGGGGGCTTTAAAATTGAAATTATTAGGAGCTAAGGTATTACTAGAATGTTTAAAGGAACAAGGTGTTGATGTAGTTTTTGGTTATCCAGGTGGGGCCGTATTGCCAATATATGATGCACTGTATGGTGAAAGAAAAATCAAACATATACTTACAGCCCATGAGCAGGGGGCTACTCATGCAGCTGACGGTTATGCTAGAACTACGGGTAGAGTTGGTGTTGTTATAACCACATCCGGTCCAGGAGCAACTAATACAGTTACTGGAATTGCTACAGCCTACATGGACTCAGTGCCTATGGTTGTTTTTACAGGGCAGGTTGCACAACCCTTTATAGGTAAATCTTCTTTTCAAGAAGTTAATATAACAAATATCACCTCTTCAATCACTAAAGAAAACTATGCAGTTCGGGAACCAGAAAACCTTGCGGACACCATAAGAAAAGCCTTTAAAGCAGCACAAAGTGGTCGTCCAGGTCCAGTACTTGTGGATATTCCAAAAGACATACAGATGGCTGAAATTGAATATATTTTTGTTCATTCTGAAAAATTAGTTCCTAAGGAATTTAATTCAAACCTTACAGATGCAATTAGACTAATAAATGAATGTAAAAAGCCAATGATATATGCTGGCGGTGGAGTAAACATATCAAATGCAGCTGATGAATTGTATGCTTTTGCTAAAAAAATAAACTCTCCAGTCACCTGCTCGCTTATGGGAATTGGCGCTTTTCCAGGAAAAGATGAACTATACACTGGAATGATAGGAATGCATGGAACTTATGCATCCAACCATGGGGTTTCACAATGTGACCTTTTAATTGCAATTGGTTCTCGTTTTAGTGATAGAGTTACAAGTAAAATAAGCAGTTTTGCACCAAATGCAAAAATAATTCACATAGATATAGATCCTTCTGAGTTCAACAAAAATATACCTGAAGATGTATCTATATGTGGGGACGTGAAAAAAGTACTGGTGGCACTTCAAGATTTAATATCAGAAAAAAAAGAAGTAGAATGGCTAGAGCAAGTTTCTAAGTGGAAAAAGGCCCATCCTCTAAATTATCTAGATGAAAGTACATTAAGCCCTCAACTTATTTTAAACAAGCTTTATAATATAACAATGGGTGAGTGTATAATCACTACGGAAGTAGGACAAAATCAGATTTGGGCAGCTCAATTTTTTACCTTTAATAAACCACGAACCTTTATTACTTCTGGAGGTCTTGGGACAATGGGTTATGGTCTTAGTTCAGCTATAGGTGTATGCATTGGAAATCCTGATAAAAAGGTAGTAAATGTTGCTGGAGATGGAAGCTTTAAAATGAATTCCATAGAACTTTCCACTATATCAAAGTACCAATTGCCAGTAATACAACTAGTTTTTAATAACCATGTACTTGGAATGGTCCACCAATGGCAAGATATGTTTTTTGAAGGTAATTTCTCTCATTCTGAATTTGGATCTGAAGTTGACTTTGTCAAACTTGGAGAAGCTTACGGTATAAAATCCATTCGTATATCAAAAAACGAAGAGATTGACGACGCCTTAAAACTTGCAGTACAAGCAAATGCTCCATTTATTATAGAATGTGATATATGTCCAAATGATAAGGTATTCCCTATTGTAGCTCCAGGTGCAAATATTACAGACCTTATGGAAAATTAAATTTAATTCATGTGATAAAAAAAGTGCTGCAATAAAGCTAACTAAGCTACCTTCAATATAAAGGTAAAACCCTGAATAAAGATATTAACTCCATTCAGGGTTTTTATAAAATTTATTTTACTGTGGTAATAAAGCAAATCTTATTATAAATATCACCGCTAGTATGTATACCAATGGATGAACCTCTTTGCGCCTACCAGTAGCTACTTTCATTATTGGATAAGCTATTAATCCAGCTGCTATACCATTTGATATACTATAAGTAAATGGCATCATAACTATTGTTAAAAAAGCTGGGAATGCTTCAGTGAAATCATTAAAATCAATTTTGGTTACTGCTGATATCATTAGTACTCCTACTATTATAAGTGCTGGAGCAGTTGCTTCTGTTGGAACCATACCTACAAGTCCTGAGAAGAACAATGCAACTATGAAAAGTAGTCCAGTTACTAAAGATGTAAGTCCAGTTCTACCACCTTCTGCAACTCCTGCAGTTGATTCAACGTAAGTTACTACAGTACTTGTACCGAAAATAGAACCTGCAGTTGTAGCAACTGCATCACATATTAATGCTTTTGACAAATTTTTAACTCTGCCATTCTCATCTAACATATTTGCTTTTTCCGCTGTTCCAACTAATGTTCCTATTGTATCAAACAAGTCAACTAAACATATTGTTATTACTACCATTACTAAACTTGTTAAAGCAATTACTAAGCCACCCTTTGCATCAAGAAGTCCTGAAAAATTCATTTTAAAGAAAGTCGATGATATGCTTGGTGGTGCGCTTAAAAGTTTACTTATTGCTACTGGATGAGTTATCTTCATTGGTATCCCTATTATTGTAGTAACAATTATACCAATTAATATTGAACCTTTTATTTTTCTAGCCATTAATATTGCTGTAATTACAAGTCCTATTAATGTTAATGCCGCACTTGGTTCTATTAGTTTACCAAAAGAAACCAAAGTATCTGGATTGGCAACTACAACTCCACCATCCTTTAACCCTATAATTGCTATAAACAAACCAATACCCGCTGATATAGAAAGTTTTAGAGTTCTAGGAAGTGCATCCACTATTTTCTCTCGTATAGAGGTTAACGTTATTATTATAAATAAAATTCCTGAGATAAAAACTGCTGCTAATGCTTCCTGCCATGTATAATGTAATGTTAAAACTACCGTGTATGTAAAAAATGCATTAAGTCCCATACCTGGTGCCTGAGCAAATGGTAGGTTAGCATATAATGCCATGATAAGTGTACCAACTGCAGATGCTATACATGTTGCAACGAATACACCATTTGGGTTCATACCCGTAATCTTTAGTATGTTTGGGTTTACAAAAATAATATAAGACATTGCAATAAAAGTTGTAAAACCAGCTATAATTTCTGTTCTGACGTTAGTATTATTTTCTGTCAGTTTAAAGTATGATTCCAAAAAACCATTTTGTTTGTTCGGTGTTGAATTCAAAATTTATTCCTCCTCTAAATATAATAAAATTTCCGGTTTGCCTACAAGTAAACCGCTAGTTCCATATTTTATATAAAAGAAATAAAATATAATCTATTCAGTCACCCATAGACAAGATTTTACGGATCTTGGTAGAAACTCCCAAACCAATTTTTAGGATTATACGGATGTAATATTTTATTTTACTACAAAGCGAATTTTATCACTTAAAAAAACAAAAGTCAACATAAGTTATATTTTTCGAATTAAGCTATATATTAATGTAATAAAAGTACGATAATATAATGTAGCTACTATATTTTACTAGTGTTACTAATTGTAAATGAGGTGTGAAAAATGCTAGCAAATAAAAAATCATTACCAATCAATCAGTTAAAAGTTGGAATGTTATCAGCAAACAATATAAATTTTGAAAACAGATTGCTACTTGCTAAGGGTTCTACTATAACAGAATCAGCAATTAAAACATTAAAACAAAATTATATAGTTGATAGTGTTGAGATTTACATTCCTAATAGTTCTGAAGAAGTGCCTGGAATTAAAGTTACAACTGCTCAAGAGCTTGAAACAGCTTTTAATGAGTTTTCTTCAAGTTTAGAGAATGTATTTAATAGTCTTTCCAAAAACATTGAGGAATTAAGAGCTTTTTCAAATAAAATTCAAGATGAATTTTCAAGGACAGGATTAGTTATCCGAGATATAATCTTCTCAAGCACTACTAATATAAGCATTTATAGACACAGTGTTAACGTATCTGCCATTGGTTTTATACTTGGAAAATGGGTCGGCCTTAATGAAACCGAAATAAATTTATTAACATATTCAGCATTATTACACGATTTTGGAAAAACCAAAATAAATAAGTACATATTAAATAAAAAAATCAATCTTACATTAAGCGAAAAAAACATTATAAAATCTCATCCCATTCTAGGTTATAATTTTGTCAAAACTATTCCATATTTGGATTCATCCGTAGGATATGGGGTACTTATGCATCATGAGAGAAATGATGGTTCTGGCTACCCATTAGGCATTAAAGAAGAAAAAATACATAAATTTGCTAAAATAATAGCAATTGCAGATTTATTTGACAACATTAGCTCCAATAGTACACAAAATCCTTTTGATGCACTGAGAATTATTCAAGAGGAAAGCCACTATAGCCTCGATATTAAATATTGCAATATGTTTTTACACCATATAATAAATTATTGCATGGGAGAAACCGTTATTTTAAATGATGATCGTCATTGCAAAGTTATCAAGGTTGACATAAATGATCTAGCTCACCCACTACTCCTAGATGAAAAGGAGAACAACTTTATTGATCTAAAAGAAGAAAAAAATCTATATATTAAAGATATGCTTGTTTCCTAATTATTTTCAAAAAAATAGGGATATAAGTAGATCCCATTGCCTGGATCTACTTATATCCCTATTCATTTATTTTTCCAAGAAAAATTTTCTATAACTCTTATAACTATCTTTCTTCAGACTTATCTATCATATCTAAACATTGGCCTGCACCAATAACAACGCAATCAAGAGGAAACTCTGCAATAAAAGTAGGTATCTTAGTTTCACTAGATATAAGTTTATCTAGACCTCTTAGCATAGCTCCGCCACCTGTAAGCATTATTCCTTTATCCATTATGTCCCCTGAAAGTTCTGGTGGGATTTGTTCAAGGGTAGTTTTAATTATTTCCAGTATCAATGATACTGAATCCTTCAAAGCATCTTGTATTTGACCCTCTGTAATAGTAATAAGCTTTGGAAGACCCGTAGGTAAATCTCTTCCTATTATTTCCATAGTTAGCTTTTCGTCATCTTCTTCATAATATGCTGAGCCTAGTTCAATTTTAATATTTTCAGCTGTTCTTTCTCCTATGAGTAGATTAAATTCTTTCTTCATATAGCTAATTATCGCCTCATCTAATTCATCTCCTGCTACTCTTAATGAATTACTTACAACAATTCCTCCAAGAGAAACAACCGCTACTTCAGTGGTACCTCCACCTATATCAACTACCATACTTCCAACAGGTTCATTAACGGGTAACCCTGCGCCTATTGCAGCTGCCATAGGTTCCTCAAGAAGCATAACCTTACGTGCTCCCGCTTGATTTGTTGCTTCGGTAATTGCTCTTTTTTCCACCTCTGTAATTCCTAGTGGATAACAAATTACAATTTTAGCACTTGAAAAAGTATTTCTTCCAGTAACTCTTTCAACAAAACTCTTGAGTAATTGTTGAGTCATTTCAAAATCTGCAATTACACCATCTTTTAGTGGTCTAAAAGCCACAATATTTTCTGGTGTTCTGCCTATCATATTTTTAGCCTCTAATCCTACGGCTAAAACATTTTTATTCATAGTATTTATAGCAACCACAGTAGGCTCTCTTAACACGATACCTTTCCCTTTTACATATATTA
The DNA here is from genome assembly GCF_000686725.1 of Clostridium akagii DSM 12554. Lineage (GTDB taxonomy): Bacteria > Bacillota > Clostridia > Clostridiales > Clostridiaceae > Clostridium_I > Clostridium_I akagii. Next base: position 36,690 of record NZ_JMLK01000027.1, read on the forward strand.
ATGTATTTGCTGTTCCTAAATCTATTCCCATCTCTTTAGACATTCCGAAAAATCCCAATTAAAAATCTCCTCTCAAATTTATACTACATCGATTGTTCATATTTATATAAAAGAGAATATATTGACTTTCTCTAATCTTTTCTATGTAAATCAGAATTATTATCTTACACTATATTACAATTTTTTATTCACAATCTATGTACTATATTATTCTGTCATCCTACTTTTTTCTTCCTTCTCTTCTTGCTCTTTTAGTTTATACTCATACAAAAGGTAAAGTTCTTCTATTTTAGTATTAAAATATTTGGGAACTATTTTTACTTGTGTTATATTACCAAGTTTATTTAAATCATCAAAGAATTTTTTGATTCTGTTTTCTATTACTTCTATATTGCTAAATTTAACCTTTTCAATTATAGCATCACACTCATCATTAAAAATCCTAACTACTAATTTAACCATATCCTCAGTCATATCATCTGTTAATTGATTGTCTTCATTTATACTTCCATTAACAATCCATTGTTTAAATTCTATGGCTTCTTTTGATTTAATCATATTTATTTGTTTTTCTCTTATATCTTGAAGCATTGTAGACCCTTTTTCAGAATTTATTAAATTATACATAGGCTTATAAACTCCGTAACTCTGCTTTAAAATATCTTCATCTAAAGATATAATTTTAGATTTTAAGCTATCTACTGATCTTTTTACATTATTGTATTCCCCATTAAGTTCTTCAACTGATTTCGTTTTACTTTCAATTAAAGCATTATATTCATTTGTTTTTTGCTCAAGTTCATTTATCTTTTGTTCAATAAGATCTTCATATTCCCTCCTTTTGTTTTCGCTTAGCTCATCATATTCTGCTGTTTTTTCTTGAATTTCTTTTTCTTTTAGCGCAATCAGATTCTCATATTCCTTATTTTTATTTTCACTTAATTCATCATATTCTATGGTTTTATCTTCAAGCTGTTTAGCTTTTATTTCAATTAAATTATCATATTCATTTGACTTCTGTTCATATTCTTTAGTTTGGTAGTCAGCTTCGTTACTGTATTCTGTATTTAGTTCTTCTATAGCTTTTGTTTTTGTTTTAATTAAGTTATCATATCCTTCAAGCTCCACTTCACGTTCTTTAGTTTTAGCTATAATTTGACTCAATGCCATTTGTGTTGGAGTTAACCTTATATTTTTTAATCTTTTATTTTCCTCGATTAGTCTTTCAAACTCAATCTTATTTTGTTTTGTGTTTAAAACATCCTTAATAGACGTAAGTATTGCCATTGAAAAGCCTCCCTTATTTCTTTAATGATTTATATTATACCATAAAAAATTCATTCATAAATATGGTAATGTCGCCCATGGCTTTTCTGTAAACAAACAAAATATTGTATAAGAGGCAGGAGTTGTTTATTTATCATGTCAAAATTCGCATTTTTATGCTATATTATGGTATATTTTTCATATAAAATTATAATCTTATATGGATGTAAACAGAATATGAACAATTTTGTTATGATTATAAAAATTATGGATGCACTCTGTTTTAATAACGAAAAAAACATTGCATTAGTACGTAGGACCGGTGCCTAGGTACTAATGCAATGCAATACTTCACTGATTTTCATTTAGGATATAACATAAAATATATTAGTGTAATTATTAAACTACCCTGCCATTTGCTCCCCAATCTTTTATCTCATCAAAAACTATATAAACATTATCTTTAGTTATAGACAATTCTTTATCAAGCAAGCTACATACCTTAGCCGTAATTATCTCCTTATATTTTCTCTCTGCTGTTCCAGATATCTTTATTTCAATAAATGCAGCCTTATCTTTTTTATCCCCTCTAAAATATAGAGTATGGTCATCATTAAAACTTACCATTAGTTGTTGCTCACTTTTACCTGGAAAATCGGCTATTATTTCACCTAGTTTGGATTTTATCGTTTCTTCACTATCCTCTGTTAACTTTACAGTTAATGTTAAATTTATATATGGCATATTTATTCCCCCTTGTATATTCTAAAATTCACTCTAGTAATTATTATAGACAAATTCATGTTAGTTGTAAAATCATATTAATTTAATGAAACATTTATGATTTTCATTGTATTTTTCTATAATTGTGCAACAATGGAATAGTACTTAATTTTTGTATAATAAACATAATGATAAACAGGGGTGACAACATGAAGAAACTATATAATACTAATCGTTTTAAATTACCTGGTGATTACCGTAAAGATTTTTATAAAGAAATATTGACAAATAATACAGTGCATTTAAGAATAACCTTTGTTATATTGTTTATAGTAAACATTATATTTGTTTGCCTAGATATTAAAGTCTTCAAATCATTATATAAAAATAAAATTGGATATCGAAATGTTTTGTATGCTAACATGCTAATTTTGTTTATTTCCCCTTTATATGTAACCTTAATTACTGTAATAAATAAAAAATTCCATCTACTAGTCAACAGGTTTATTGTTCTATTTATTATGACTTGGAGTACTTTTCTTTCCATTAATGCTCAACTTACTAATGGCCAAGTTTCAGCCTATATTTTGGGCATATTTTGTATATCCTCGATTATAATAATAAATCCATTCGAGAGTCTATTTTTATTTTTATTACAGTATGTGCTTTTTGTAATTGGAATTTTAAATGTAGATATTGATTGGGGTGCTAAAGTAAGTAATTTAGTTAGTGCATCCCTTTTGACAATATTAGCTTTAGCCCTAGCCAATATAAATTATGCCTACCACTTTAACAATTTCAAAAACAAAAAATTATTATCAGCAAAAAACGAAGAAATTAATAATCTTTACATTAAAACAGAAGATACTTTGAAAAAGCGAACAGAGCAATTTAAAGAAGCTAATGCACTTTTAATAAAAGAAATGAATGAAAAACATGAAATGGAACTTCAAATTGTTAAAACTAAACTATTAATTGAAGAAAAGCAAAAATTATTAAATGAAAAAATTGAATACGAAAAACTTAGGACAGACTTTTTCGCCAATATATCCCATGAACTTAGAACACCTCTCACTGTTATTTTTTCCGCAGAACAAATGCTTGATTTAATTATTAAGAAACCAAACATAGAATCTAATATAGATGATATTAGCAAATACATACATATCATTAAACAAAACTGCTATAGACTCATACGATTAATTGGAAATTTAATTGATATTACAAAAATGGATTCTTCTTACTTTGAATTAACCTTGAAAGATACGAATATTGTTAAAATAGTTGAAGATATAACATTATCTGTAGCAGATTTCATTGAAGGCAAAGATATAGGTCTTGTGTTTGATACTGAAATAGAAGAAAAAGTAATAGCAATTGATGAAATTAAGATGGAGAGAGTTATTTTAAATTTGCTTTCAAACTCAGTAAAATTTACTCCTCCTGGTGGAAATATTTATGTTAATATCTATGATAGAAATGAAAAAATAGTTATATGTGTTAAAGATACTGGAATTGGAATTCCCAGTGATAGGCATGAAACAATTTTTGATAGATTTGTTCAAGTTGATAAATCCCTGTCAAGAAATAGAGAAGGTAGTGGCATCGGACTATCTATTGTGAGTTCTATCATCAAAATGCATAAAGGTGCAGTTCGCCTCAAGAGCCAAGAAGGTATTGGAAGCGAATTCATTATCGAATTACCAGTGGAAAATCTAGTTCCTGATTTAAAATTTGATAAAACCATTGAATTGAGCAGCACTATTAATACGGAGATGATTAATATAGAATTTTCAGATATTTACTCATAATATTGTTCTTCAGTTGATAAATATTATTTATTAGTATCTATTATTGTTAAATAGCTGTATAATTTATTTATTAAAACAAGCACAATATTAGAGAAAGAAGATGTTAATTATGAAAGCTGTTGTTATTGAACAATATGGTGGGAAAGATGAATTAAAGTTAAAAGAACTGGATATACCAAAAATTCGTGAAGATCAAGTTTTGATTGAAATGCATGCAACTTCTATTAATCCAGTAGATTGGAAAATTCGTGAGGGGTATTTAAAAGATGCTATTCCCTTTGAATTTCCAGTTATATTAGGATGGGATGCTGCTGGAGTTATAGCTAAAAAAGGAAATAAAATAGAAAATTTTAATGTAGGAGATAGAGTATTTGCAAGACCAGAAACCAGTGCAAATGGGACCTATGCAGAATATATTGCTACTGAAGAAACCCTATTAGCTAAAATACCCGATAATATAAGTTTTGAAGAAGCAGCTTCAATACCTCTAGCAACTTTAACAGCATGGCAGTGCCTTGTTGATATAGGAAGTTTAATAAATGGAGAAAAAGTTTTAATCCATGCTGGAGCTGGTGGTGTTGGTAGTATGGCAATTCAGCTTGCAAAAAGCTTAGGAGCTTTTGTAGCTACAACTGGGAGTGAGAAAAATGAAAAGTTTTTAAAAGATTTAGGTGCAGATTTAGTAATCAATTATGAAAAACAAGCTTTTGAAAAAGAACTTAAGAACTATGATTTAGTATTTGATACTCTAGGAGGAGACATTCAAAATAAAAGCTATATGGTATTAAAAGAAGGTGGCAAATTGGTTACCATTGTAAACCAACCCGATGAAAAAATTGCTAGTAAATACGGGGTTAAAGCAAGTTTTCATATGCTTATACCTAATGGATCACAACTTATAGAAATAGCTAAGCTCCTGAAAAATGGCAAGTTAAAACCTATTGTTGGACAGGTTTTTGAATTTAGTGAGAAAGGCCTTCAAGATGCACATGCCTTAAGCGAGACACATCATACAAAAGGAAAAATAGTTATTAAAATCAAATAATCTGTTTTGCAAAGGGAGCTGAAATAAATTCAGCTCCCAAGTTTTTATTACTTGGATTATAACACACATGAAATTTTATCTGCCTTGAAATAGATTTATTTTGTTATTTATAATTTTACCATTATCTATAATAATAGCATTTTTTAGAATATCTATTTCGTTTTGCTTGTTCTCAATAATATAATCTAAGTATTTACACACTTCACTACTTATAGATTTTGATGCTGATTTATAAAATAATGATGGTGTATGATCCACAACATAGTGTAAAACACCATTCACAAAATATGTTGGATTATCTATGGAAGTTATCTTGCTTGTTTCTATTCCACTATTTGAATCACAACTAATGTCTATAATCATTGAATCCCTTTTCATTCTTTTCAAATCTTCCTTGTAAATGATATGATCTTCACGGCTTGTATCCCATATAATTGCATTAACTAATACGTCATAGTTACTAATTTCTTTAGCGAAAAGTTTTTCAGTTCTTCGATTGTATATAGTAACGTCAGCTCCTAATTCAGTAAGCATCATACATGCCCCTAATGCAGCATTACCTCTTCCTAATATAGCTACCTTTGTGTCTTCAGGTAATTTACCATATAAAAGAAATGCATGATAGATAGCTGCTTTTCCTGCCAATTCGTTATTTTTCCAGAAAACATGTCTGCCTTCTTCAAACATATCTTCCCAAGCTATTCCGGTAAGCTTGTTATTTATAAATTTATCTGTTATATCTCTATTTTGTACTGCATGTATCCAACCAAATACAATTTGACCATCAATTAACCCATCTATATAATCAGAATCTCCAGCTTTAGCATCACAAATAATATCTTTTTTCAATATTTCTTCTCTTTCCTCAATGTTAGCCCCTTCTTTTATGAACTCCTCATCCTTTATTCCTAAGATTGAACCATATCCCTTTTCAAAATAGAGATTTTCCTTGTTTTTTATATTCTTAATATCTTCCAGTAATAAAGCTCTCCTCTTTTCATTTTCCTTATAGTTTATTGGAAATCCAACACTTTTCATAATAGAATCACTCCTTAATTAATATTATATACTACATCATTTGCTGTTTCAAAATAAGTTCCTAATATTGCGAATATTCCGAATTCACATTTTTTAAATGTTTTTTTATATCATCTTATAAATTCTATGTAAACCCATAGCTATTATATATTATACCACTGTATCGAAGTTATTTTCTGTATTTATAATTAGTCAGCTAAAAAATGCAAGATAAAATTACGAGCGGAGTAAACTCTTTATTTAATTTAGCCGTTGCTACCCCTTACTTAGTAATTGTATTCCCAAAGTTTAATTAAAATATTCTTCTTAATTCTTATTAGAATCACAGCAAAACAATTTTTGTCATATATTACATATACCTATTTTCGTTTAGATATAAAGGACACCCTTTTTAAAGGGCATCCTCCTTTTTAGTAATACAATAAATTAGATTTTTCTACATGTTAGCTTATTGTATTCATTCAGTAGTCCATCTAATTTCTGACTTAAGGCTACTAATTCTGGATCAGTTAATAAAGCTTTGTTATCCATTAACCCATGCATCAGTTGTCTTATTTCTTCAATTTTTAGGACTATTTCATCCATCCTTGTCATAATATCCCTCCTTTCACTAAAAACATTAGCAAAATTCGGCTACATTTACTATATTTTATATTAACATCACAAATAATAACTAATTATTATAATAATAAAAAACTGTGGAGAAATATATATTCTTATAATTGTAATATTCACTAATATATTTCATACAATATATATATAGTATGAATGTATGATAGACCCATTTTTATATGTATTGTTGTGAAAAGAAAGTCCAAAATTTTCTTTTGGACTTTCCCCTTTGAGCATATTTAATAATTATTGGCACCTACTTGTACTGATTAAGATTGTTGGTTTTATATTTTTAGAAAAATCCACCATATCCCCAATTATTATATCCGTATCCGTATCCATATCCAAATCCACCAAACGCGGCTCCTAATAATAGTCCCGCTGCAAGCAATCCAAGCCAAGAGCTATGAACACGACCAAGTCTGTTCCCATTCATATTATATACATTCCACCCGTTAAAATATCCTACTTGAATTCCTGCATTGTTATAAATATAGCCATTTGATACATACCCTATTGGATTATAATTGGAATCATATATCAGTGAATTGTTAACATATCCAATAATTCTATTACTTCTATCGTAAACAGTATTTCCTTGTAAATGACCAGCAACTCTTTCATTTTGGTCATATATTTTCTCCATTGATTCTCACCCTCTCATATAATAGTTAATTAAATGTGAAAATAAATCGCAATATATTATATGAACATCCAAGGATTATTGCCACAAATAACCATAAAAATCACCAATTCAGCAATGTTTTTTATGCAAAAAAAACACCTGTAGAGGAGACCTTTTTGTTTTGTCTGCTCTACAGGGTACATTTTATATCTTAATTATCCATACTATAATAATTGGCTAATTATTTTTACTCACATGGATATAAATAATTGGCTATGACACGAACATTTAATTCACAAGGATCGAATGCATCGTCGTCTGGAACTACAAACGTTATTGTACGTTCAATAGTACCACACTCTCCATTTTCTTTGTATAAAATTGTAGTAAAAGCTTTAAAAGCAAGTATTTTGTCATATTTTCCATATATAATACATGCTACAGCTACTTTTTTGTCATAGCATACATTGTTTACTTTTATTTTTACAGTTAATAATCTGCCTCCATGTTTTTCAATATTTATTGGATCTGCTTTAATAGTATGGCATAAATCACATGGACCACATGAATCACATGTGCCACTTGGATCACTTGGATCACTTGAAACACTTATTTCACTCGAAACACTCAAATCATTTGAAGCACTTGTTTCACTTAAAATACTTAAATTACTTAAATTACTTGACTCGCTTGAAGCACTTGATGCACTTGAATCAAAATGAGTGTGTTTATCCTTTTTATGGTGCCTATAATGTTCACCCATCTAATAAAACTCCTTATTTTTATAGTTACATATATCACTACAATATATGTTTAAAATAAGTTATATAAATTGATATATGTTCTTATAAATAAGATTACTATCTAAGAATATCTTTGTTATAGCCTTACAATTATTTTCATTAATGGGCTTATATATTATATATTAATATATTCCATGATACGTATTTATGTGAATACATACTATTAATTTTATATGCTACAAACACAACTCTGATTTATATCTTCTTGTGTTCTTAATTTCATATATCTCCAGTGAAATATATTTGCTACTCTTTGGGCATTTTACTCATATCCATATACAACACATTCCATCGGTGACCATCCAAATCAGCAAAACCACATCCATACATCCAGCTATTATTGTCTCCAGCCTCAGCATATATTGTACCACCTGCATTTACTACCTTTTTTGCCATTTCATCTACTTCTTCTTTAGTCTCTGCATCAATAGAAAATAACACCTCTGTACCATGCCTAGTATCCAAAATTTTATTTCCTGTAAAATTTTGAAAAGCAGCTTCTGTGAAAAGCATCACGATAACATTTTTATCTCCGATGACCAGGCAAGCCCCTTCATCTTTATTGACATACCTATCATCAAAAGAAAATCCAAGTTTGCTAAAAAACTTTTTTGATTTTTCTAAGTCTTTTACCGGTAAATTAATCCAAAGTTCCTTTGTCATAACTATCGCCTCTTTTTAGTTGAGTATTTTATTACTAGTATACTCTAAATGAATATACTACGCATGGATAATTTTTATGCACCAATACTCGTCAAATGGATATCTCATCATAATATATTTTATCAATATTCTCTATTTGTATTTATAATAATCCATTACAGACTTTTCTTCAAAGCCACACGCCTTGTATAAATTAAGTGCAATATTATTTTTACATTCCACATCCAATTCAACATCATTTATACTTTCTTTATTAATTATACGTAAAATCTCTATTAAAGTTGATTTTCCATAACCTTTACATCTAAAATTTGGCAATATTCCAAAACCACATATAAAGGCAGAATTATCGCTGTATTCTATCCTAATTTTACCGATAATTGATTTTTTTAATTCAACCATATATGTTACCGTATTTATGATTTCCTCTTCCTCCGGAAAACTTTCACACTCTTCTAATCCATAAAAAAATAATGCATTCTGTCTTGCTATTTCTTTCCTGTCTGCTTTCTCAGCTTTTCTTAAACTGATTGAATTTGTATTTTCTAAAGAAGTTTTGTTAAGTAGCTTCATTCTATACTCTGAAAAATCATATTTCCCATGTACAGCCTTTATAAAAAAGGCTCCCGATATTGATTTACCATCTGATAATAGAAGTATCTTATTAAAGTTTCTCTTATTGCACTCATCTATTGCAAGTTCAAACAGCTTTGTAAATAAACCTTTCCTTCTAAAGTCTGGATGAGTCATACCATTGATTTCAGCATTATTACCTCCAAAGCTTGAAACACCAAGATAGGCTACTAAAACATCTTCTACATAATATAAAAATTCATTAATTTTTTTTAAGTCTATTTCAGAATTTTTATATACACTTATCTTATAATCTAATTCTAATTTTAAATTGTTCTTGTCATTGGATCTGCAAATCTCTTGGAGCTGATTTATTTCTTTATATTCCTTTTCTGATATATATTGTTTTAAACAAATAACTTTTTTCAATAGTAATCCACCTCTTCATACAAATTTAATTTCCATGCTAATTTATGATACTTTATCATTATTACAAAAAATACTAATATTATGGCTTAATTACTATTTCGACACAATTAGCCTAAACTATAGCACATATATTATATTAATTACATCTTCTTTATTCAATTTGAATTCCTCCCCCATTCTTTTGTATAAAAAAAAAGCCCTTATTTTAGACTCTAAATTTTATAAATCTTGAATAAATTTTTTAATTATTGATTTTAATTCCTCATTGTTTTCAACGTACAATACATGTCTTCCTTGCATAATTTGAACCTTTTCATTTGGAAACATAAAATTACTATAATGATTGAGTCCAACAGCGAAATCCTCGTCACCAGTTATGACAAGTACAGGGACTATTATTTCTTTTGTAATGTCATAATAACTTATAAAATACTCTTTATTGCTAAAAGCCTGATTTGCCATATATGTATTAATATTTTTTATATTACTAATAGTATCATTTACTTTTAGAAAGTTCTTATAATCTTTATATTGAAGTTTATAAGATATATCCTTCTCTACAAGCATATTAAAAATATATTTCCATTTTTCCAATACAGAGTTACAATCTTCTATTTGTAATTTTTCTTGAGACAAAAATTCAGAGCCGTAAAATACTTGACTTTTAAGTGAGTCTTCTATATTTAGAGTACAATTTAATAGAATCAGCTTGTCAACAAATTTTTCAAATTTGTTGACATAATTTACAGCGATAATTCCCCCAAATGAATGTGCCATTACTATCCACTTTGATATCCCTAACTTTTTTCTGATTTCTTCAATATCTTCTACAAGCCTATCTATTGAATAATCACTATCTATTCCTCCTTCTGACCTTCCACTTCCCCTTTGGTCAAAATATAATAGTTTCATAAACCCTTCCAATGAATTACCACCTAATATTTCAAAATCATAACTACACCCTCCTGGTCCACCATGAATAAAAATACAAGGTATACCATTCCCTGACTGTTTTACATATAAATTAACTTTATCACTCATTTCTAAATACATTAATTATCCCCCCGCTGTTCAATTTCTATATATAGTTATGTAGTAATTTTATTTCGTCAATTGGTTATAATTTACTCTAGTGACTTAAATTCTACAATAATTATATCACATTATTGGTAAATTTAATATTATCTTGATTATTATTGTAAAATTATCCAATGGGATTGTATTGTCTATTGAAGCTTTGAAATATCTATCATGCTGATTACTTAAAACCAATTTGCCTGTTCCTTTTAGCCACCTTTTTATTAGGTCATATTTTATTATTTGAAATTTATTTATTTACATTTTTGTGTTGAACATATTCAATTATAGTGCCATCTAGATGTTTCACAGTCAAATTCATTCCTGTCGGAACTTTTTTTAAGTCTCTAATAATTAAAGCACCATTCTTTGATTGAAATTGTCCATATATGTAGAATGCTTGTTTCATAACTCCTTCAGTTTTAAAATTAGCTTTAGTATAAGCTTTAGTATAAGCTTTAATTGCTCCAATATTTTTTTCTGAAACTGTAAGCATAATTCTGTTAAGCCCTAATAATTGAAAACCATTTTCAATTATTTTTTTAGTTATAAATGTACCAATACCCTTGCCATGATAAGATTTATCCCCAATAAATATAAAGTATTCTCCAGATAAATTCACTTCACTAATTTGTGATATTCCAGTATATCCAATTAACTTTTCGTTTGTAATATCTACGATTGCCTTATTGTAAGAAGAATTATCTAATAAAATCTTGTCAAACCATTGTGATATTTCATTTGCTGAAATATAGATGATGAATATCTTATAACTTCCTTATCCTTTATCCATAAAAAGAAATGTTCTTTATCTGATTTTTGTAAATTTCTAAATTTAATATTAATATTAATTACCACCTTATACATTCATAGCACTAGTTATTTAGTCCACAATAATTTACCAATATGACTTAATTAACGATAATTGTATCATATTAGCATGTAATAAACTCTTATTTTTGTATAAAATAGATATTATTTTTATCTGCTGTTTCTGGTTCATAGTATTCATCCCATGTTAATAAAGAAATGCAGAAAAGAGCTACTGATAGTATTTGAGAATTAATAAGTTCTAAGAATGGCAAAATAAAAAACACCAAGCTATTAACTTAGTGTTTTCAATGGACGAGTAGCCCTGTAAGCCGAGTTCTGTATTTGAAATTGCCTATATAATTATAAATGAATATATGTAATTATATCCTTTTGAAGTATTGATTCTTCTTTATTTCAGCTATATAAATATAATTATAAATATATGAATATAAACAAGTATTTTCTTATTAGTATGGCAAGAGTATGGCAAAATTTTTCTTGCCATACTCTTTATTTTTAAACCCTCAAATTAGAAAAGTTTTTTTATTTTAAACACATCTCTAATTCTACTTTCAATAATTTTCATATCATCTCTCATTAACAAATATTTAGAAATAAATTGTTCAATATTATCAGTGTTAGTTCTAAATAAGTATAATTTAGTTAAATCGAATTTAGAAATATCGTAGTATTCCTGTTTATTGATATCCTTTAATCCAAAATGTAACATATTCCTCAAATCGCGTCCAAATTTTCTTGAATATAAGCTAGAAATCTTAAAATTATTGCTATTAAATAGCTTTTGCAAATATGCTTTGTCTTTTGAATATTTCAACATATTTTCAATGCTATCTAATGATTCATCATATTTAGTTGCGACATATTTCCCTAAAAATAATACCCACATTATGTTAGCATCATGCAAATTTCCACTTTCTAATATATCATCAACTAATATAGATATATAACTTAATTCAGTTAAAATTAAAATAAGTCTAAATGCCGTAGTATAATCTATGTCAATATTTTTAAATAGCTTCTCACTTTTATAGTCAAAAAACTCTATATGCAGCTCCACATTTTTAAACTTAATCATAGGTACTTTAATATCTGCAACTTTTGTTGATATTAAAAATAATATTGATGATGTAGTACTTGAATATTTTATTATTTGTTCTGGTGTCCAACTTGAGCCATCAACTTCATATAAGTAGTGATTATAAAAATAATCAGTGCCTAAAAATAAACCACTATTATTAATAATTTTATATATTAATGAAATATCATTTCTCAATAAATAAAATAAATCATGATTTTTCAGCTTAAATTCATCCAATTTACTATCTATTATATTATCAGCTTTATCTTTATAACTTCCATAAGTGTTATATAAATGTATATTGTTCCGAATTAATTTTAAATCATTGAAATAATCTTCTTGATATCTATTGGGAATTGCTTCTTTAATTGCTTTTTTAATAGTATTATCTTCTATAGAATTAATGAAATTGATAGATTCATATACAAATACAGAAATATCAGGAATTAACTTAGCTATTAGAAATGAAATTCCATTTGCATTTCCATATCTCGCTTTTACATTATTATATTTTTGATTCATTTCTATATAATGTTTACAAATAATCATATAACATTTTGCATTCATAGCAATATCAATTAATGAACTATAGTATTTTTCTAACATAAAGTACACCTCATTTTTATTAAATATTCTACATAATTTTAAATATTCCTGCTTAATTTTACAAAAGAGTAAAAACAAAGAGTGGCACAAGCCACTCTTTAAAATAATCTTTATTTTCATTCTGTAAACTGGCTTGTATCAATGCTTTATGGTGCACCCAGGGGGAGTAGAACCCTCGACCATCAGATTCGAAAATAGCGATTTTATAAATTGTTATAATGTTTTATAAATGGCTGTATATAAGGCTTTAAGCCATACAACTAT
>NZ_JMLK01000028.1 GCF_000686725.1 Clostridium akagii DSM 12554
TTATTGAGTTTTTTTATCTCTCCCAAAATCCTTTCACCTTTTGATATATCAACACTTTTGCTACCATCTTTCATTAAAATCACCTACCTTTACCTCTCCTTGGACTACACCCCCTATAGGGCATTCCATGTGTTATTTGAATGATTACCAACGGTCTTAAAAAAAGCAAAATGATTGTGGCTTAGGGCGGGGAGCTATACCATAATTTTTAAATCAAATAATCAGATATGAAATCAATTCATTGACTAACTAACTAACTAACTAACTAACTAACTAACTAACGTTTACCCTTACCTCAATTCCTTATAATATAAGTCACTGCTTTATGAAATTAGACCATATACCTCTTAAACTCATTTAAATCCTTGTACACGTGTTTTGTTTTCTATTGTGCAATTACTCGCTTATATCTTAAGTTATGGGCACATTATTTAATTCTAATATCAATAAAATATAAGACACCTACTATTTTTAAGTAAGTGTTCTATTTGGGAAAATACCATTTAATTGGGCAAGCTTAAGATGGGACTAAAGATGTTCAGCTTCTCCAATATTGGTTGAAAATCTTTAGTCAATTGTTTTTAAAGGTTAATAGGTAGTGTACATGACTAAAATCTCAATAAGAATTATAGGTGATATTGAAATAAATATAGTAAATAATGAATTGCCACATGAAAATTGGAATTTATTTTTAAACATAAATTTACAAATTTACATATTAGTACTATAATAATCTTATAACTTAACTTTCGCAGGAGAAAAAGGTTAGTTTTTTTAATATAGCAAGGCAGAGACTGAATAAGATTATGAATTATAGAATCAATAGTCTCCTTTGAAAGTGTTAAATTTTTCTTTAAATCATTTTAATTATAAGTTGTAAAGCTTCATAGAATTGAATATCTTGAAGTTCGTCACAACATTGCTAACATAATCCACAATGGTGCGTAAATTTTTGTTGTTAAGGTTTTCTAAAGACAACATAATGTATCTTGTATAAACTATAGATGTGTTAGAAATTACGGAATCATAAGAATAGCATTAGATCTCTTTGACAAAATTTAAGAATGATTTACTCATTTTAAAGAAAACTTCTATAGGCCAACAGTTACTATAAATTCTGATAATCTCATCATCAGATAGCGATATATTTGTAGAAATAAGAGCTAACCACTGTCTACTATGATTTCTATCTCTCACAAATACTGTTTTTGCACTAACTTCGTTACTATTTTCATAATTGCCAGTTACTACAATTGCAGATGATAGCCTTTTAGATTTACCTCGTTTTTTTCTTACAGAAGCATAAAGTGTCTTAAGATTTACAAATTTACAATTATGATTGTAATAAACCTTTGGCATAACCAGAACAACAGTATTAAGTTTTAAAGAACAAATTTGTATGATAATTTTATGATAAGTGAACCCAACTTTCAAATAGAACATATAAAGCTGGAATTCCATATTCTACAGCTTGTATTTCCAATTTAAGCATTTCCGCAGGCGACTTTAAAATAGCATTCATATGGATTTTAGTTCCATTCTTTCTCTCAACCATGCTTTGATTTTCAGAGCATAATCTGTTTTTTCATTAGCTGAAGAAAGGAGAGTAAATGCAAGTGGTATAAGGATACCTTTCACTATAGATGAAGATAACAAAAATAAGAACTTACGCCAATTAAAATTTATTTATAGAAAAATTGAAATTTCATTTTGCCTTATGTGCTTATTTTACAGGCTTTCATCTTAATTCTTATGTGCGAAAAGTGAGTTATAAATAGGAGGGATAATATGGAAGAGTATAATTTTTTTCAGGATTTTAGAACTAATGTAATTGGGCAGTATGATGAGTGTGATGCTTATAAACTATTGTGTAATAGTCAAAACTATGATCCAATTAAAGAATTAAAAGTGGAGAAAGACATAGAGAATGTACCGTTTATTACAACAACTCTCTTTAAAAAATCGGCTAATATGTATAGAAATCTACTTAGAACAGAA
Organism: Clostridium akagii DSM 12554; assembly: GCF_000686725.1. Classification (GTDB taxonomy): domain Bacteria; phylum Bacillota; class Clostridia; order Clostridiales; family Clostridiaceae; genus Clostridium_I; species Clostridium_I akagii. The sequence continues at coordinate 1,999 of NZ_JMLK01000028.1, forward strand.
CCCAAAAATTTGGAAAAATGGACAACATCAAGTAGTACAAGCGGTGATCCAAGTATTGTTGGAAGAACCAAGGAGGATATTTTACAAATAAAAAAATTTATTCAACTTGAACAAAGGACTTTAGATTCATCAAATCAGTATAATTGTGTTTTTTATCCGGAACCAGAAGTTATGATGAAACACAAAAGTATCCAAATATTGGATAAACCTACCGAATCATTTATAGGAAATATGCTTAGAATATTCCCATTTAGTAAAAACACTAATTTTTTATTGTATCCGTATAAAGGTGAATTTTCCATTAACATGGAACAATTTGTAGAGTTTTTGAATGAACACAATAAGAAAAATCAACGTGTATCTTTAAGAGGTTCAACTTTGTTACTTTATAATGCAGTAGAAAGTTTAAAAGATAAAATGGAACCATTTGAACTTGGTCAGAGTTGTACGGTACAAACTTGTGGAGGAGGTTGGGATGGCAAAAAAGGAAATGTGAATTTAGGGACTAAAATAGAAAGATCAAAATTTGTAGAAGAAATTTCTAATTTTCTTGGCATACCTGAAGAAAATTTTATTGATTCTTATTCATTTACAGAAAATACTTTTCCTATAAATGGACACTATTCTAAAGAATATAAAAACTATCTTTTTCATGTGCCAAGCTGGGGCAGAATTATTATAAGAGACATAAAAACATTAGAACCACTTCATAATGAAGGTGAAAGAGGCTTCATTGAAATGCTTAATGCATATGGGACTTCATCTTTTGCAGGAGCATCTGTAATAGTAGATGATATGGCAGAAATAGTTTCAGAAAAAAGGTGTCCAGAATGTGGAACTGAGGCTATGACAATAAAAATTATTGGTAGAGTTAAAGGCGCAGAAGCTAAGGGCTGTGGAGCTACACTGGATATAAAGGAGATCGAAAAGATATGAATGTTGAATATGATACTAAAAATGTATCAGTAGAGAAAGAAATAGATTATTACAAGAAGTTGCTTTTGATTTCAAATGAAAAAGAAATAGAAAGTGAGATTAAAAAACTTAAGGAAAATAAAATAAAGGCTCATGATATAGCTACTGAGAAGACCATAGATATTTTAGATAAGTGTGCAAAGCTTTGGCTTAATAAAGAATATTCAAATAGACATATTGAAATGCTTTCAAAGATTACAAATCAAAGTTATGAATTAGTATCTTATGAATTACAAGGATCTATGAAAATGTTGCTTAGAGAAAATATTGTAAAAACCATATCAGAAGAAATTGGTGATTTGAAAATAATGGATGAATGGGTTGGGACAAGCTTTGGAAAGGTGCACAGACAGCCTAGAGGGATTTTGTTTCATAATGTCTCTGGAAATGCCTTTGTGGTCATACCTACAAGCATATCTATGGGATTGTTATCAAAAAATTGCAATCTTGTAAAAGTTTCTGCAGATGAACCGTATTTTGCGTATATGTTTTACAAAAGTTTATGTGAAATAGATGAAAGCATAAAAGATAGACTTTCAGTAGTTTATTTTGATAGCAGTAATAAAAATATATATGAAACTGTAGCAAAACAGAGTGATTGCATAGTACACTGGGGTGGAGAACATTCAGGTAAGATTATGGCAGAGTTATGTGCAAAATATGGGACACATTTAGTAATGCATGGAGCAAAGATAAGCTTTGAGGTTATAGAAAAGGTAGATGATGGGAATATTGTTGCAAAAAATGTTGCCAGAGATATTGTTTTGTGGGAGCAAAAAGCTTGCTTGTCTCCTAGGATAATATTTGTAAACAAAAATTTAGATGTTAACCAGTTTGCTGTAAAATTGTCTAAAGCACTAAATTTTTTAAGTCAAGTATTTCCGAAGGCATATTTGAATGCATGGAGTTCTATAAAAACAATACAAGATAGGCAATATTGTTTACTTAAATATGGAATAAATAAAGGTGAAAAAGTAAAGCTTTATTCTTCGTTTAATGCAGATTATACTGTTCTTTTAGAAGAAAGCTTCCCAGATCAAGAGGATATAAATAGATGCTTTAACAGATTTGTGTTAATTTGTCCTTATGAAAGTAAGGATAAAGTTTGTGAATATATAGATGAAAATTTAAAAGATTATTTACAGACTATGGGGTATAGTGGGAATGATGAAAATTTCATAGAAAAGATGACGCAAATTGGTGTAAGCATAGTAACAAAACCTGGTGAGATGTCTGTACGCTATCCTGGTACTACTCATGATGGTATCCACAATCTTAAAGAAATGACATACATGGTGAGTAACCAAATATGATAAGTTTCAAGAAGATGTTTTAAGTGAGAAAAAATGATAAAAAACTATTGATAGGCATTGTGTTCTTTAGTGTTCTTTTTTCATGCGCTTATCCAGCTTATACAAGTGACATAGAATAGAGTTTTCTAAATCAGTAAATTCTCCACATAAATATGTTGATTTATTTGACATTTCATAATCTAACAATTGAAATGGTTTTTGTGAATGGAACTTTAAAGGGAGTCACTGCAGGAAAGACGAATATTACTGCTACTACAGCTGATAAACTAGAAAATTTATTTAATAAAAATAAAGAGGTTAAAAAACAAGGCTAGAAATAACCTTGTTTTTTTGTTGTAAATTAACTTAAACTTCAGTGGTTTTTTATATCATTGGAACCCATTTGCAACCCATTTTACAAAAAACAATAAAAACCTGTAACCATTGAGGCTACAAGCTTTGTCTTGGTGCTCCCGAAGTGATTTGAACACTCGACCTACTGATTACGAATCAGTTGCACTACCAGCTGTGCTACGGAAGCATATTTTTTGTTAAAAGTTAAGTTTTATTAGCATCATATCGTATTTTTATCAAAAGTATATAATTGAATATTAAATACCCACCTATATAATAATAATCAATTGTACACTTTTAGTCAATGTTTGTAATCGCTCTACTATAAACATTCAACTTGTTTGGGTTATTTTTTCTTGGTTTTATAATTTACAGTAAAAAGGTGGAAAAAAAATTTTTACACCTCATGACTTTTCTATTTCTGTACGTTCATGGATTACAAACACTACAAGGCGAATATCCACTACCTATAGCATCAGATTTTGATATTGCTATTTGGCTTTTACTTAAGTACCTACATCCAGCTCTATGATATTTATCACCCGTTTTTGTTATATACACAGTGTACTCATTATTTTGGCTTTGAGCAGTTGCTGAACTACTTTCTGCTACTTTATCTGCCGCTGCTTTATCTGCTACTGCTTTGTCCGCTGCTGCTTTATCTGCTGCTACTTTATCCGCTACTGCTTTATCTGCCACTGCTTTATCTGCTGCTGCTTTATCTGCTGCTGCTTTATCTGCCACTGCTTTATCTGCTGCTACTTTATCCGCCGCTATTTTATCCGCTGCAACTTTATCTGCTGCTACTTTCTTTGCTGCCACTTTATCGGCTGCCAATTTTTTATTTGTTACTGTCTGCTCATTCGCCTGGGTTTGCGTACTGCTTACAGTATTATACGTATTTAATTGATTCCCATAAAATGCTACAAAACAAATTGCAAATACACATGAAATTATTATTCTAGGAACTTTATTTAACCTTTTATATTTCCACATAAGAAAAATACCAACTGGAGCAAATAAAATCAATGTAGCCCACATAAACCATGTTTTTTCATAGATTTTTTCTTTACTATACATTTTTAAAGTCCCCTTTATTTATAGTCCTATATATAAGTTTCTACATATATTGCCATAGTCCTTTAATATGACTTTTTTAATAAAATTATTTTTGTATGATTACAAATTCTATGTTTAATTGTTCTGACCAGCACTCTAAATATTTATATACACATTATTTTATACATCTAGCTAATCCCTCTAATTTTATAAAATATCCCGCATATTCTGTAAATAATTATAAATAAATCATTTATATTAAAATATCTATTTATTTCTTTTATTTTCTCTTAAAATCTAAATTTTATAGACTTTGACTTTCTTTGACCTTAGTTGTATTATATAGGTGTAGTCAAGGAAAGCCACTAATAACTTTCCTAGACAAAATTAATAATATAAAAGTATTGAGGAGGTTTTTTTATGTTTGATATGGTTCCATTTAGAAAAAACAATGTACTAGCAAAAAAAGGGTTTGGCCTAGATGATTTATTCAGCGATTTTTTAAGGGATGATTTTTTTTCACCAATGCTTACAGGTAGCGGTAATTTTAGCGTAGATCTTAAAGAAGATGAAAACAATTATACAATAGAAGCGGATTTACCTGGAATTAAAAAGGAAGACATTTCACTTGAATACGACAATAATTATTTAACTATCTCTGCAAAACGAGATGAAACAAGTGAAAACAATGATAATAATTTTGTAAGACGTGAGAGAACTTACGGAGAATTTAAGAGAAGTTTTTATATAGATAATATTGATGAAAATACTGTTGATGCTTCCTTTACTGATGGTGTACTTAAAATAACTCTTCCAAAAAAAGAAAAAGGAATTCAACGAAAAAAAATTGATATTAATTAATTAGAAAATTTCTCAGATTAATTAAAAATTACAATGGTGAAAAAAAATGGAAATGGTATAGATCTAATAAAATCTATACCATTTCCATTTTTTTGATTTTTCTGCTTAGGCGGAAAAATCCTCATTACCTTGTAACTTGTCACTGTTTTTTAAAACTGTCCACTCCTGTGGATTGTTTTAAAATTACAAAAATAAAAACTTATCCACATGTTAATTATATTTGAACATGATTTTTTATACACAAAGTGGATAAGTTTTTATTCTTCTCTGTGGATAACATCAAGTCTAGCAAATTTACTAAACTGCCCAAGCCAAGCAAGTTTAACTGTTCCAGTTGGGCCGTTTCTTTGTTTTGAAATAATACACTCAGCCACATTTTTATCTTCTGTTTCCTTATCATAGTATTCGTCTCTATATAGAAACATAACTATATCAGCATCCTGCTCAATAGATCCTGATTCTCTAAGGTCAGAAAGCATTGGTCTATGGTCTGTTCTCTGTTCAGGCGCACGTGAAAGCTGGGAAAGTGCTATTATTGGACATTGCATTTCTTTTGCTAGTGCTTTTATAGATCTTGAAATTTCTGAAACTTCCTGCTGTCTGCTTTCTCCAGAACCTGACATAAGCTGAAGATAATCTATTACTATCATATCTATGCCGTGTTCTATTTTAATTCTTCTGCATTTAGAACGCATTTCCATTACGGATATTCCTGCTGTATCATCAATATAAATCTTTGCTTCTGCAAGTGGTCCTGAAGCTTTTGCTATGTTATCCCAGTCACTGTCTTCAAGATTTCCAGTTCTAAGTTTTAGCATATCTACATTTGCTTCTGAACATAAAAGCTTATAGGCAAGTTGTTCTTTTGACATTTCCAGTGAAAATATAACTATACTTTTTGCATGTCTTAAAGCTGCAAATTCTGCTAAATTCAAAGCAAAAGTAGTTTTTCCCATAGATGGTCTCGCTGCCACAAGAATCATATCACCTTTTTGAAAACCAGAGGTTTTTGCATCAAGTTCAGGAAAACCTGAAGGAACACCTGAAACTTCACCCTTATTATTATATAATCTCTCAATTTCAGAAAAACCTCTTTCAAGTACTGTACTCAAGGCTTCAAAATCATTAGTTGATTTATTCTGAGCAATATCAAAGATCTTTTTTTCAGCACTATCAAGTACCTTTGGCACATTGTCTTGTAGGCTGTAACTTTCATCAATAATCTCATTAGAAGATTTAATAAGCTTTCTAAGCACTGCTTTGTTTTTTACTATTTCAATATATGAATGTAAATTTACAGTGGATGGTACTGAATTACATAGTTCCGTAATATACGTAATTCCACCTGCTCCGTCAATTTTGTCTGTTGACCTTAAATGATCTATTAGGGTTATCATATCTACAGGCATATCTTTTTGATAAAGCTCCATTATTGCAGCAAAAATCAATTTGTGATTCTCCCTATAAAAGTCTTCACCCCTTAAAACTTCTGATGCCTCAGCTACTGAGTTCTTATCTAGAATCATGGAACCAATAACTGACTGCTCTGCTTCTATATTTTGTGGTAAACTCCTAAGAGGTGCATCCATTTATAATCTCTCCTATGTGTATCTAAATATTAGGCACCTTAGGGAAAATAGACTAGCATGTTTGCTAGCTATTTTCCCTAAGCTTCCTTAATTTTTTGAATCTTCCTTAAGAACTATATCCATTAACTCTTTTATATTGTCAACGGACTTTATTTCAATGTCTTTCAATCCTTTTGGAACTTCTTTTAAATTTTCCTTAGGAACAGTAATTAGTTTTATTTGTTTTCTTCTTGCTCCATATACTTTTTCAAATATTCCACCAACAGGCTTTATTTTACCTTTTAAAGATATTTCTCCTGTTATTGCGATGTCTTGTCTTAATGGTCTATCTAAAAGAGCACTTATAATGCAGACTGTTATAGCAGCTCCTGCTGATGGTCCATCTATCTTACCACCACCAACAAAGTTTACATGTATATCATAGTCCTTTATGTCTTTGTCTGTTATATTCCTTATTACAGATGCAGCATTAAATACTGAATCCTTAGCCATACTTCCAGCAGTGTCATTAAATCTTAATGTTCCTCTACCTTTTTGTTTAGCTTCAAAAACAGCTGCCTCTATTTCAATAGTTGAACCTATGAACCCACTAACTCCAAGTCCATAGACATGCCCTACTTCATAGTTATCTTTTTTATCTATACTCTCATAGGGTACAAGTCTGCTAATTCCTATTACTTCTTCTGCTTCTTTAACAGTAATAGTAACTTTATCCTTTGGATCTATCCCTTTCTTATATAAAACAAACCCGTATATATCTGCTAAAATATTTATTGCTCTTCTTCCTTCAATAGTATATCTACTAATTAGTTCACTGACTCCTGCTCCCAATTTAGCATTCAGCTTTTCACTAGCATTTTCAACTATAATTTGTATATCCTTTGCGGAAAGTGGTTCAAAATAAACTTCTGTACATCTTGATCTAAGTGCAGAGTTTATTTCAGAAGGCTGTCTTGTAGTTGCACCGATTAAAACAAAATCTGCTGGTGCTCCCTTTTCGAACAGATATTTTATATACTTTGGTATATTTTCATCGTCAGGATCATAATAAGAAGATGAAAATTCAACCCTTTTATCTTCTAAAACCTTTAATAATTTATTTTGAAGTATATTGTCAAGTTCACCTATTTCATCAATAAATAGAACTCCTCCATGTGCTTCAGTAACAAGCCCAGTTTTTGGCTCTGGTATTCCACCCTCAGCTAGATCTCTCTTACTTCCTTGATAAATTGGGTCATGAACAGATCCTAAAAGGGGATTTGTAATTTCTCTTGGATCCCATCTTAATGTAGCACCATCAACTTCAACAAATTTAGAATCTTCTCCAAAAGGAGTATATTTTAGTTTTTTTGATTCATTAAGTGCTATTCTTGCCGCTGTTGTTTTACCAACACCAGGAGGTCCGTATAATATAATATGCTGAGGATAAGGTGATGCAATTTTTGATAAAATTGCTTTAATTGCTCTCTCTTGTCCTATAATCTCTTGGAAAGAATCTGGTCTTAATAGTGACTGTATGCTTTTTGTAAGTTTATTTGCATCTAAATCTTCTAAGTGTTTTAGCTTTTGCATTGTTTTAGCATTTTCAACGCCTTTTTTCTTCTTGATAATTCCAAGTTTTACTTCTTCAATGTATTTATCTTGTTTTTCCATCAAAGCCTGCTCAACATCACTTTGAAGTTTATTTTCAACATATTCTCTTGCGATATAATCAACTAAAAATTTATTTGTATCCTCAATTACTTGGTCTGCATTTTTTTCAGTTGGTATTATATCAATTGATTCACTATCACAAACTATTTTATTCAGTGCATATATTCTTTTATAAACATCATCACTTTTCATAAATTTTTGCAGTTTGTATTTTACTACTTTTGATTTAATAGTTCCTTGATCAAATACATTTTTCACCGTGTTAAATAGTATGTCAACCTTAATATCTAAGGGTATATATTTGTTATCATCATTATTACCTTTTTTATCTGAATCAAATTGTAGTTTCAAATTTATTCTCCTCTCTACTGCTCTACTACAAATACATTTATCTTAGTGGATACTTCTGGATAAATTTTAAGTTCAACTTCATGATTCCCTAGTTGTCTTATAGCATCTGTAATTATTTTTTTCTTGTCTATATCAATTTGAAATTGTTTTTTAATTTCAGCTGAAATGTCTTTACTTGTTATAGCTCCAAACAATCTACCAGCTTCTCCTGCTTTTGCGGCTATTTTTACTTGTTTTCCTTTAAGTGAATCTGCTAAACCTTGTGCTGCTTCAGTTTCATCAAGTTTTTTTCTTCTAGTTGCCTCAGTTTTTCTGTTTAGTATATGCAAATTGGAATCATTGGCTTCTTCAGCAAATTTTTTAGGAAACAAAAAATTCCTAGCATAACCATCTGATGCATTTATAACCTCACTTTTTTTCCCTACGCCCTTTATATCCTTTAAAAGTATAACTTTCATATCTATTCCCCTTCCTTTACGTACTTTGTAATTAATTTTTTTAATTTTATTACTACATCGTCCATTTGAGTTTTATTATCACTTAAACCCTTGTTTTTAGATGTAATTTCTATCTTTGCTCCTGCCATTGTCATATGCCCTCCGCCACCTAGTGACTCCATTATAAGTTGAACATTTATATCACCGAAGGATCTTCCACTTATTAAAATTTCATTTTTTATCCTAACTAATACAAACGAGGCTTCAATGCCACTAATATTTAGAAGCTCATCTGCTGCTTGAGCGGCCAATATATTATCTTGAATTTCAATTGGGCATATTGCAATAGCAACATTTTTTTCAATTATCTCTGCTGATTTTATAATTTCTGCTTTTTTAATATAACTATTTAAATCACTGGAAAAAAGCTTTTTAACATCAATTGTATCTGCACCTTGTTTTCTAAGATATGCTGCTGCTTCAAAAGTTCTTACCCCTGTTTTAAAATAGAAATTTTTAGTGTCCACACATATGCCTGCAAGTAGTGCTTCTGCTTCTATTGGCTTCATCTTGTATTTTTCATTCATATATTGAACCATTTCTGCTACAAGTTCTGCAGTAGATGATGCATATGGCTCAATATAACTAAGTATTGCATCCTCAACTAAATCAGGAGATTTTCTATGATGATCTATAATCACAACCCTCTTGAATTTACTTAAAAGATTTGGACTCTGAACGTAGCTTTTACTATTTACATCCACCAATATAAGAAGACTATTTTCATCAACTATGTCTTCACTTTCCTTTATATTTTTAAAGCTGTTTTTATAATCTACGTCATTTTTGAATTTATCCAGTATTCCTTTTACATTATCACTTACTTTATCAACTAATATGTAGCTCTCATCATTAAACAGTCTTATTGAGCTATATATACCAATTGCTCCACCAAAACAATCTACGTCTGGATTGCTATGTCCCATTATAATTATGTTGCTACTTTCTTTTACAAGGTCAACTAAAGATTGAGCTATTATTCTTGCCCGAACTTTAGTCCTCTTTTCAACTTCTTTAGCATTACCACCGTAAAACAAAAGTTTATCCTTTTTCTTAACAACTGACTGATCTCCACCCCTACCAAGTGCGAGCTCCTTGGCTGATACTGCAAAATTATAATTTTCAATAGGGGTTTCTCCCCCTTTTCCAGTACCAATACTAAGGGTTACAGCTAAAGTGTTTCCAACATTAATTTCTCGCATAGTATCTAATATTGCAAATTTTTTTTCAATTTCCTTTTGTAAATTTTTATTTTGAATTACTAATACATATTTACCGGATAAATATTTTTTAAACATAGCATTTATACTTTGAGCATAACTATTAATATTTCTATCAATTTCTGCAACCAAAAGTGGTTTTTTATCTTCTGGAGTACTTTTTACTACTTCATCTAAATTATCCACCTCAATAAGCATAACAGATTCTTTTATATTTTCAATTTGATTTAAAAGTTCATATTTATCACTTACATCATAAAAATATAAAAGAATCATGCTGTCTTTACTACTTTTACTACTTTTACTCTCTGTAGTATTTACAATACTTATATGTACATCATAAAACTTTTTCCCAATTTTTATAAACCTGTAATAATTTTTATCTTCCTCTAATATATCTTTAACATTTATTTTATTTATTACGTCATCTATCTTCATTCCAAGAATATCTTTGTACTCTATTATCAATGAAAGATTTTTATTATACCAAAGTATATTTCCCGTATCTCCTATAATAATGAGTGGAAATGGAAGTTTAACTAATGTATTTCTTGTAGCAGAATCCATCTTAGATGAAAAATCCAGGATAAATTTTTTCCATTCATCCTTCCTAATCTTATTGTATTTTATATTGTATACTATTAATCCTAGCAAAAACAATAAAAATATAATACCAACTACAAAATGACTGTAAAATAAAAGTGTTAATACCAATGCTCCAATTATTAACATATATAATAAATTGCTTGGAGACATATAATTATATTTGTTTTCCATATTATTCACCTAATCCTTTTTAATTCTATTAGAATCAAGCTTTCTCAAATCGAATGTGCTATCTACAACACCTATTATAACAAACCAACTGTTAAGAAATATCATTAATAATATTATTATTAAAACACACAGAGGTTTTGCCATGTTAAATCTACGTCTCAGTAAATACGCTATATATGCTATGGCATCAAGAATCAATATGAACTGAAAGATTTCCCAAGAAAAAATAAATACATATTCTCCAATAGGTATATTAAAATGTTGTAGCATAAGCCCTATGCAAACAATAATTATTAAAAAGGCTAACAATAAATTGGGAACATAAAAAGATGTAAAGGTTTTTCTCTCTTCCATTTCAATTCTCATTCTTTTAAATATCATTTCAGTTATTTTATAATTTATAAAAGCAAGTATAAAAGCCATTATAATTATAAGTGGAGTTATAATTTCATATACCTTGGTATTTGAAAGTGAAAAGGTTGAAGGAATCAATTGATCTATCTGTGCCTTACTTATACCTGCCGCTATGTACATGTCTTTAACTGTTTTTAATGACTCATTAACGGTATTTACAAGTCTATTAGTTAAACCAATAAATCCATCAGGGAATAACAACAAAGGTAATATAAAAAAATCTATTGCCTCAACAACTACAAAACCTATGCTGGAAAATATAATAGTATTAACTGGCTTCTTTTTATTTTTTATGAAGTAACCTAAAGTTAAACCAACAAAAATCAAAACTGCCCCATATAATACAGTTGTAACTATATTTATCAAAGCAAATCCAAGAATTAATGCAATAATCGAAGAACAAAGTGCATATTTAAATCCATTTTTAACATAAATCAAAGCAATGATTGTTGGCAATATGACGTATGCTACTATATCAAGTCCAGGAATGTAATTTGATGAAAGCATTATTACCACTAATACTGCTGCCATTATTCCAGACTCAACCATTGCTTTAGTACTATTTATTTTATTTTGCATTTTTTCCTCCTACTTTATGCCACAAATTAATTTCTTTCTTTTAAGTGACTATACAACTTACTTAAATCTCTTCCGTCTTTTTCAATGTCATCTTCTTCAATTATACCCAATTTCAATTTTTTTTTCATCTCATCATCAATTTCTACATGAGTATAACCTATTCTACCACCTAAAACATACAATAATATTATTGCCCCGGAAATACATTCTAATATAGAATTTTGCGCTACATTACTTCCCTTGGCAAAAAGTTTATATAAATCACCTATAATACATATTATATTTGCCTTTAACTCCTCTATAATTTTAATATTTGACATTATCTTAAAATCTTCCTGCTTCATAAAAAACTCTCATCCCCTTAAACCCTTTATATCTATTTTAGTTATTTTTATAGGTTTATGCAACCACCACATTCATATAAAAATTTAAAACTGGTTCATAAAGACTTTAAGTTGTTTTTAAGATATAATTTTAATAGTAATATAAAATAGTTTTAATAGCAAGGAGGTGACATTTTGATTTTAATTGTTATTACAATACTTATAATAGTTTTGCTCTTATTTATACCTTCCATATACCTATCTAGAATAGTACTTTTCCCACAAATACGTGCTTATGATGCGACCTTTAGACTACAGAAGGAATTAGGTGCAATAAAAGACAATTTCATAAATACTCTAAAAAATGAAGAATTTTATTTGAAATCAAATTATGGATACAAGCTTCACACAGTATTTTTCCCAAATAATAATTCAAAAAAGACTATAATTCTTTGTCATGGCATTACAGATTCTTTATTTGCCTCTATGAAATATATGGATATATTCATAAAACGAGGTTTTAATGTAGTTATCTATGATCATAGATTTCATGGGAAAAGTGGTGGTCCAAACTGTAGTTATGGCTACTTCGAAAAATTTGATTTAAAAAATGTAGCCGATTGGGTATTTGAAAAATGTGGACAAGATTCCATTGTTGGTATCCTTGGCGAATCTATGGGTGCCGCTACTATTCTTCAAAACTCTCGCATCGACAAACGAATAGCTTTTTATATAGCTGATTGTCCATATTCAGATCTTACTGAATTGTTTAAAGTACGTATAAAAGCTGATTACCATCTTCCTGCGTTTCCACTAATACCAATATCAAGCTTGTTATATAAACTAACTACCAATGTGTTTTATGATGAAATTTCACCTATTAAAGATATAGCAGATGTTGAAACTCCTATGTTCTTTATTCACGGAGAAAAAGATAATTATATTCCACATAAAATGAGTATAGACTTACATAACGCAAAAAAACGTGGGATTAAAAAGCTGTACATTGCTCCAAATGCTGACCACGTTCAGTCATACTTAAAAAACATGAAAGATTATGATATGCTAGTTGGCGAATTTTTAAATAGTATTAACATTTGTTAAGTGACAAATTAAAAGACGAAATCTTTTAATTTACCTTGTTCTAATACAATAAGAAGCAGGTAGGTTTGTGTAAACAAATCTACCTGCTTCCTATTGTATTCATTTTCGGCCTAGCCGAAAATCTTCCTGAACCTGTCACTTGTAACTATTTTAATTGATGTTTTCCGTCTTCTTAGTTTCAACCTTATATATTTTCCATAAGCCTTGTACTTTTTTTAACTGAATCATTTCAGTTGTTCTATTGTTCTGATAATCTGAACTTCCATTTTTAACAATAGTTTCAACAACCTTAACTGCAGTGTCTTTATCGTCAACCGACCCAATAATATCTGCTGATTCTAGGGTATACGTTAAATTATATTTATCAAACTGATCCAATTGATCATCTTTAAATTTACTATATACAGTTGTATCTGTTCCGTCAATGGTTGCCATATATGCATTTATATCCCTTTTATTTAATGCTATTATATTATCATTCACACTGTTAAACACATCATTGCCAAATTCATTTTTAAGTACACTTTCACTGTCTATTTTCCACTTTCCGTTTACCATTTTTAAATTACTTACATAAAGGGCTTTACTGTCAAGAAATGCTGGTCCCTTTAATTTGGAAGTACTTATTATATACTGAACCTGTGCAGTACTCTTGTCCTTATTAATAACCTGCTTATCTGTTACATTAGCCTTTACAGTGTAATCCTTTAAATACTTGGTCTCTGTTGTTTTCTGTACATTGTAAGTAGTTGTCCCACTTATATAAGATGAAAGATAATCATTAATATTTTTATTATTTATTGCTTTAACTTTGTCATCAATAGGTTTTAGCAACTCAGTATCATTTACATTAGCAATCTGTTTTGTTTGAGCTTTTTTATTACCGGCACTAGTACTAGTCGTTAATGAACTGCAACCTGCTAAAGATGCTCCAATAGCTATTGTAACAATTATTATAAATCCTTTTTTCATTAATATCCCACCTAATTTTTTTATAACCTTTTTTCATTATAGTCAATTTCACCATTATTGTGCAATGGTAGTTTATGTAAACCGTTTATTACTTCTCCGATAATTTTAAATCCATTTTCTATTTCTTCTAAGGAATTCCTTGAAATTCCAAGCCTCAGCGTGTTTTTACCACCACCATCTACATAAAAAATATCACCTGGAGTAAATATTACATTTTTGTAAACACATTCTTTTAAAACCGCTCTAGCATCTATTCCTTTTAATTTTATAAATATATGCATTCCACCTTCGCCATATATAGAACTGTATGCTATGTATTTTTCTGCACACTTTAGCGCAAATTCATACTTATTTTTGTATTCTTTTCTTATGGATTTAATATACCTTTCTAAGTTACCTTCTTTTAGATATTCATATAGCACAGCCTGATCTAAAAAAGATGTATGTATGTTTCTACTTCTTTTTACACTCTCTAATATAGATATAAGCTTTTCATCTGCCAATATCCAACCTATTCTAAGTCCAGGGAAAAGTATTTTTGAAAAACTCCCCACATAGACTACACTATTTCCTTCCCCTTGAAGTGCTGCAATTGGTGCTATATGTGATCCTGTATATCTAAGTTCTTCATTAAAGCCATCTTCTATAATTGGAACCTTAAATTCCTTTAAAATATTGTATATCTCTACTCTTTTTTGAGATGATGTAACAATGCTAGTTGGATTATGATATGAAGGAATCAAATAACAAAGTTGAACTCTGTTCTCCTTAAGTTTTTCTCTAAGCACGTCAATTTTCATACCATCTTTATCCATATCTATGCCAATTATATTTAAGCCATGAAGCCTCATAAGCTTTATTACTGTATTGTGGGTTGGATTTTCTGTAATTACATTATCTCCAGGCCTAGTAATTGATGCTAAAATTATATCCATCCCTTCAGTGAACCCATTTGTCACCAAAATCTTTTTTTCTGATGTATTAATTCCTTTGCTTTCCATATACTGCATGAGGTATTCAATAAGAGGCTTATAACCTATTGCATAACCGTAATTCAAAAGTTTGCTTCCCTCTAGGGCAATACGGTTTAAAAATGCTCTTTTAAAATCCTCAATATTAAACAAATTTTCATCAGGGGCTATACTTTTAAATGAAATCATACCTTTTTTATATAAAATTTCATGTTTCATTATATCTAATTTTTCTGAGTTTCTAGCATAATCTGCTATTTGGTCTTCCCAAGTCAAACTCCATTTTTGTAAATTGGTAACATGTATATGGTCTACAAAAGCACCTTGACCTTTTTTAATGTATATTAAACCTTCATCTTCTAAAAACTCGTATGCTGTTATTATAGTATTTCTGCTTACCTTAATAATCCCAGCAAGTTCCCTAGTTGATGGTAATTTTTCACCCTTTAAAAGCATTCCCTTTAGTATCATATCTTTAAAATAGTTTTTTATCTGTATATACGCTGGTGCCTTACCATGTAAATTTATATCAAATAGCATAACTTTCACCTTTATATTCCTAGCCCTTATTATCTAAAAAAAATAATTTTTTTAGTCTTATGTTTCTGTTTTAAACTCCATAATCCGTGGTTTTTTGAAAGACATCTGCTAAGTCTGATGGGTTAAGAATCCATACTTTATTATAAGTCTTTGAGAGCATAATATTTTCATTTGATCTGAAAATTGTCTCTACATCATTCCATAATATGAGCTTACTTGATAATTTGAAACCCAATCTAACCATTGGCTTTGCAATTCCCATTCTTCTAAGAATTCCTTCTGTTCCAATATCAGCAGCAACTACAAAAATATTTGTACCGTAGTTTAATAATCTTATATCATTTACTCTAACTACTTTTCTACCGTTTACATCAATTATTTGTTTGTCTAATACATGTTGTGCCAAAAATACCACATGCTCCAAATTAATATCTTCAATTTTATTGATAATCATTATATATTGACCATCTTGTTTTTTTACAAAGATGTCTTGCCATTTAAAATTTATAATCCCTTTTGAAGTTTTTACTTTTACAGCCTTAACTATTGGATTCTTTAGTTTATTTACAACGCCAATGTCTTTTATTTTTCCAAAAAATTTGCTGTCTTTTGTAAAAACTTTACCTCCAAGGATCCTACTTAAATAAAAACCATTCATTTCCATAGTACATCCCCCTTGTATCAGAAGAATGCACTAAAATGATTTACTTATGTTTTCAGTACACCCCTTTGATACTATTCTTTTTTATTTTTATAGAACAAAATTTCGGGCCACTTTCCATTGAATAAACCACTCCTATTTTATATAAATTTATCTTTTATGATTTTTAACTAATCTGCCTTATAGTTTATTATATTCCTCTACCACAAATATGCAATCATAACATAGAATTTTACATGAATTTTAATTATATATTTTAACATGAAAACATATTTATACCTTTTGAGTATTTATATTGATTTTTATGCTAGTGTTTATTATACTAATATTGTATATTGCTGTTAACGTTTCCATATAGTTAAAATCTTTTTTGCAACTTATATATGTTCTATATTATGGGGGGATTTAAATGAAAAATTCAACAATTATATCTTACAATACTGTAGTTGATATTAATTTTAAAGGATCTGATGGAACAAAACTCAACGGAATTGAAACTTATAAAACCATTACAGAAGCTTTATCAAAAGCTCCAAAATCATCAAAAACTGAATATATAATATTCATAAAATCCGGACGATATAATGAAAAAATAACAGTGGATAAGCCAAATATAACTCTTATTGGCCAAAACATGAGTAAAACAAAAATCACCTTCGCCGCAGCAAATTCAATGCTAAAACCGGATGGAACAACTTATGGAACTTTCGGTAGCGCAAGTGTCTCTGTTATTGCGGAAAATTTTAAAGCAGAAAATTTAACTTTTGAAAATGCCTTTGATTACCTTAAAAATAAATCTAAACCTGATAATGATCAAACAAAACTGGCAAATCCACAAGCAGTTGCACTTAGCTTTGATAATGGCTGTAATCGCGCCTACATTAAAGATTGCATAATTACCGGATATCAAGACACGTTATATGCTAATTCCGGTACTTTATACTTCACAAACTGCTACATCGCTGGATGTATTGATTTTATCTTTGGTGCTGGTCAAGCTTTTTTTAACAAATGCGACATAGTGTCTTTAGATATGGGTAGTAATACTAATAATGGTTATATAACTGCTGCAAGTACAAATATATTAAATAAATATGGATTTGTTTTTTACAAATGCACTATAAAAAAAGGACACAATAAAATCACTGATCACACTGTCTCTTTAGGAAGGCCATGGCACCCTACAACCTCATTTCCTAATGGTACTCGGGAGGCAGACCCAAACGCTGTAGGTAGCGTTATATATATGAATTGCACTATGTTCTCACACATTACTATAAACGGTTGGGAGAAGATGCAGGGCAGGGATAAAAAGGGTGATCTAATTTGGTTTATGCCTGAGACTTCAAGATTTTATGAATATGAGAATAAAGGACCTGGCGTAGCTCAAAATCCATCTAGAAAACAACTTTCAAAAAAAGAGGCAAAAAACTGTACCGAAAAAAATGTTTTATGTGGCTGGGAACCCAAATGAAACGGTTAAAAGTTAAGAGTGACAAGTTATAGAAGATTTTTCGGATAGAACCTAAAAAATCAATAAAAAAAAGGAATGTAAAAGGATTTGTTTACACAAGTCTTTTTACATTCCTAAACATATTAATAACAATTATTAAAATTGCTACTACTACTCAGTTGTATATGGTAGTAAAGCTATGTTTCTTGCTCTCTTAATAGCTTCAGTTAACATTCTTTGATGTTTTGCACAGTTTCCAGAAATTCTTCTAGGTAGAATCTTTCCTCTTTCTGTGATATATTTTCTTAATTTATTAATATCTTTGTAATCCACGTGGACAGCTTTATCGATGCAGAAAGAACAAATCTTCTTCTTCATTCTTCTTCCTCTTGGAGCACCTTTTTTAGCGTCTCTTCCTTCTCTTGCGTTTCCATTATCTCTGCTCATTTTTTCTCCTCCTTACCTAAAAATTTAGAACGGTATATCTCCATCGTCTATTGGCGTAATATCTTCACCAATACTTGATTTATTCATATCTCTACCGGAACTCGGTCTATTTGTATCTCTCATTGAATCAGATTGATTTTCATCCATTCCTGCAGAGGCTTTATTGCCTCCCCATTCAAGGAATTGCACTTCTTCAGCAACTACTTCCGTCACATATCTTCTTGTGCCATCTTTTGCATCATAAGTTCTGGTTTGTATTCTACCACTAATTCCTATAAGCTTTCCTTTGCTCATGTAGTTAGCTGTAGATTCAGCTTGTTTGCCCCATACTACTATTGGAACAAAATCTGCTTCTCTCACACCATCTTTATTTGGAAGTCTTCTATCAACTGCTACAGTAAAGGTGGCAACAGCATTTCCATTTCCCGGAGTAAACTTGAGCTCGGGGTCCTTAGTAAGTCTGCCTATTAAAACAACTTTGTTCATTTTAACACCACCGTTAAATTATTCTTCTTCTCTTATTATCATATGTCTTACAACACCATCAGTAATTCTGAATACACGATCTAATTCTTTCGGTAATTCAGTACCGGATGTGAAATTTATCAATGTATAAAAACCTTCGTTTACTTTCTTTATTTCATATGCAAGTTTTCTCTTGCCCCAATCATCAACGTTATCGATTGTTCCACCACCATTTTCAATTACACCTTTGAACTTTTCGACGCCAGCTTTAAGAGCTTCTTCGTCTAATGATGGTTCCAATATGAATAGAGTTTCATACTTTCTCATTATCATTTACATTCACCTCCTCCCCTTGGTCTATGGCTATGCATTTTACATAGCAGGGATTACAAAAAATAATTATATCATAATTATTAAAAAATATCAATTTTTTTTACTCAACACCTTCTTGTTTTGCTTGAATTATCTCCTTTAAATCCTTTTCAAACTTGCTTCTTGGTATCATAACTATTCTTCCACAACCTGTACATTTTATTTTTATATCTGCTCCATTTCTTATTATTTCCCATGCATTTACTCCACATGGATGTTGCTTTTTCATCTTTACAATATCGCCCAAATTAAATATTTTATTCATTTTTCCCCTCCGTTATTGTATCTGTTTTATTACTGGCTATTTTTATGTTGTTTTTTTCTAATTCGTACATTATAAATCTTCTAAGATCAACTTCATTATGAGCCTGAGTTGATGGTTTTACCTTTCCAATAACAGATATATTCATGCCAATGACTTTAAATTCTGTTATTCCAAAAACTTCAGGTTTCATAATTACTTCATCTTTCGCTTGGTTATAAAAATTATCACATGCCAAATTTATTATTTTAAAAACATTATCTATATCTTCCTTGTAATCTATACATATTAAGGCACTAATACTTATGTTTCCTCTAGAATGATTAGTTACATCTTTAATTGTACCATTGGGTATAATATATAAATCTCCGTTAAATGCTCTTACTTTTGTAACTCTTAATTCTATGCTTTCAACCATACCTGATTTCTCTTCAATTGTTACATGATCTCCTACTACATATTGATTTTCAAAAAGTATGAAAAATCCATTTATAACATCTTTAATTAAATTTTGTGATGCAAGTCCAATTGTTACACCACCAATACTAGCTAATGTAAGATTTACAGTTCCAAATATGGTCATAATACCAAAAAAATACACCACATATTTAAGCAAACTTTGTAGTACTGCACTAAGAGTTTTTGCTTTTTTTAAATCTGTGGAAAACATTGTATGTTGTTTTTTTAATGTTTTTTCAATTACTTTACTACCTATCTTTATGGTAGCATACATGAGTAAAATGGTTATTACTATTTGAAAGCAATCATCAAAAAATTTACTGATATTTAAATTTACACCACTGAGTTTATCTAGCTTAACACTCAAATCTGTAAATATTGACGTCATATTTATCATTTTACAACCACCTTAATATTTTTATTATAATATATCATAAATTCTTTGTTTTCAAAAGTTAACTTATACATGTATTACGCATTTTATAAATAAATAATATTTATTTATAAAGTTAATAATATATATGGTATAATACACCATATATCCTTGTATTAACGTTTGTGCACCCATATTCTAGCTTTGATAGCCTTTTTATAGAATATATAACTGCACACTTAAATGATATATAATTTAATAATATTAATGAGGTATATTTATGAACATGCTTATGCTCTTAATGAAAGCAACAATTATAGGAATAGCTACCGGCTTTATAATGTCAATTCCTATTGGTCCAAGTGGAATTGAATCAGTTAAAAGAACCGCATCTATGGGTTATAAGGAGGGTCTTAAAGTTTCATTAGGTGCAGTAAGTGCTGATATATTTTATCTACTGTTAATAAATGCAGGCCTAGCAAACATATTAAGCAGAAATAGAAAAACAGAAGCAATATTCTGGATAATATCCGGTTTATTATTGTCCCTAATTGGGTATAATTCAATTAGGAACCACAAGGGTAATACTACTGTTTTTTCTAGATTTATGAAAAATTCAAATATAAGTTCATTATCCTTTGCCACTGGTTTCATGATAACAGCATCTAACCCAATGACTCCATCAATATGGCTAGCAATGAGTGGAACTGTACTTAAAGCATGGTATCATATAAGTAAAGTAGGCTACTTTGTTTTTATTATTTCTATAATTATAGGAATGATTTTATGGTTTTCTCTATTAAATTTCCTAGCCTACAAAGGATTTAATATTTTATCACATGAAAAGTCAACAAACACAGTTTCATTTTTAATGCTAGGTACAATTCTTACTGGTTTTGCTTTTATTATTTGGGGGATTTATCGGTATTTTGACTTTAATTTATTATTGCTACCTCATATTTAAAAAACATTTTATACTGTAAGGAGGTTTAATTCATTTGGATAGATTTCTAGCTAAACTTGACAGAGCTATAATTTTTTCCGTTATTTATACATTTTGTTTTGTAATATTTTTTAAAACCATTGCTTATACCTTACCATTTGTACTTGCTTTATTATTTGCATTTATAATTCAGATTCCAACAAATTTACTTATTAAAAAATTAAAGTTAAAAAATTATATTGCTGCTCTTATTACAACAACTATTTTTTCTTTGACTATTATTTTCATTATGGTATTTATAATCGCCTCTATAACTAATGAAGGAATTACTTTGGCTAAAAATGCTCAGACATATGTTGTTCAAGCATCTCCAAAGGTAAATAATTTAGTAGATAGCTTACAGAAAATTTATAAAAACCTGGATCCTTCAATAGCAAATACTATAGAGCAAAATCTTTCTAGTTATGTTACAAAAACATTAAGTACTACTTTGGATATATCTGGAAAATTAATGACTTATATAGTGAATTTAGTATCATCTATACCTTACGTAGTTATGGTTATAACCTTCACTTTTATCTCCACCTACTTTTTTACAAGAGATCTTTCTAATGCTAAACATAAATTTAAAGACTCTTTACCTTCGGATAAAAGTGATAAAATTCTTGATATAATTACTCATGTTAAGAAAATGTTTTTTAATTACTTTTTGTCAGAACTAATTATAATAGGTATTACTCTTGTAGAAACACTAATTGCTTATTCAGTACTTGGGGTTAATTATATAATTTTATTATCCTTAATAACTGCTATTTGTGATTTTTTACCAATAGTGGGCATAGCAATTATATATTTCCCTGCAGCACTTATCTACCTTTTAATGGGCAATTATTTTACTGCAATAGGTCTTGTAATTGCCTATGTTGTAATTTCAATAATAAGGCAGATTATTGAACCTAAAATTGTTTCATCCACCATGGGTATACACCCTGTTGCCGCATTAGCAGCATTATTTATTGGACTACAAGCTGGTGGAGTTATGGGCATAATATTCTGTATGTTCTACGTACTAATTTTTAATATGCTTAAGAATATAGAAATATTATAGTATAAAAAACCTCCTTTTAGGTGAAAATTACAAAAAAGGAGGTTTTTTTATGATTGATAAAACAATAATTAATTCCAATGAAACAAGATCTATTTTCATACTTACAGATATATTATCAGAAGAATTTTCATTAGTACTAAAAGAAGACAGACCAATTGTATTTTTATGCATCGGTACAGATAGATCTACTGGTGATTCCTTAGGACCTCTTGTAGGCGATAAATTAACTTTACTTTTAAGAAATAAAATATTTTGCTATGGAAATCTAAAATCCCCTGTACATGCTAAAAACTTAACTAACACTCTAAATGAAATAAAAAAAACATACAATAATCCGTACATAATAGCTATAGATGCCTGTCTAGGTAGTAGTCAAAGTGTAGGTAATATAATAATAGAAAGTAAGCCTCTTTTCCCTGGTGCAGCAATGCATAAACTCCTTCCACCTGTTGGTGACTTAAGTATTACTGGTGTTGTAAATATTTCTGGAACATTAGAATTTATAGTTCTGCAAAATACAAGACTTTTTACTGTTATGCAACTGGCTGATATTATTTCAAAGGGAATCTACCACTCCATAATTAAAACTCTAAATTTCAAAAAAATTTCCTCTATCTAATTTAATCCTTTGAATTTTATATTAATGATTTAACTTTTTATTTTGTTTTTTTATTTATAAAGCTTGTTTGAATGAGAATTTTCACCTATGAGAAGTTAAAAAATTGATGTATAAAGTCTGTTCTTTAGTATATATTCTATTTCATCTATACTTTTACTACCTATGTCGATTATTAACATACCATCTTTTTTTATGCTATTTTCACAACCAATATGATTTAATCCTCCATTTTTCAAATCACATATAAGTGCATCACAATCATTATTTGAATTTATAGTTACAATTGTATAACCTCTTTTCTTTAATTCCTCACTTACATACCTAAGTTCATCTGAAACACATATTTTCATATAAAAAACCTCCCTTGGAATATTATTTCCATAGAGAGGTTTTTATATTCATTTTATCCTATTTTTTCAATAGCATTATTTAATACTGTATTTTCTTCGACAGACAACTCATATCTTGATATACCTTTATCAACTGGTTTTGCATATGTTGTGCTCTCATTTCTTCCATAAATACTTGTAATAACTACACCATCTTTATTATTATCAAGCATCGCTATTGAAAAACTTAAATCACTTCCAACATTCTCAAAAGCTTTAAACCGTAAAACTGAAATGTTTTGCAAACATTTATCAACTTTTTCATGTATATCAGAATATAATTTTTTTATTTCGTCTGATTCCTCAGTTGTCTTTTCCACTCTATCCATATATGAGGATATTAATTCTTCAAGATTGGTATTATCTATACCCCTTGTGAGCTTTTTAAGTCTCACTTCAACTCTATCAATTGATTTGCCATAAATTATTATAATTATAAACAATATAATAACAAGTAAAATCAGTGCTGCTACTATGTATATACTATAGGCATTATAAATTTCCATTATATTTTGCATCTAGATTCTTCCTTTCATAATTACGCTATGTTCCACGTGAAACATTTACAATTTTAGTATTTCAAGTATTCTTTGCAAATCATCATTGGAGTAATATTCTATTTCGATTTTTCCTTTGTTATTTTTACTTTTCAAATTTACCTTCGTACCAAATACTCCTTCTAATCTATCACGTATATCCCTTATATATCCTGCAAATTTTTCATCCACATCTTCTTTAATTACGTCTTCTTTTTTTTCTTGTAATCTTTTAATTAGTTTCTCTGTTTCCCTTACACTAAGGCTTTCATCTATTATTTGCTGTGCTAACTTATATTGAAGCTCATTATCATCAATTCCTAAAATTGTTCTAGCATGTCCTTCTGAAATTATACCATCCATTAAATACGCTTGAACTCTTCCATCTAAATTTAATAATCTAATACAATTTGTGATTACAGTTCTTGATTTCCCCACTTTTTTCCCTAACTCCTCTTGAGTTAGATTAAATTCTCCAAGTAGTTTTTTATATGCTAAAGCCTCTTCAATTGGATTTAAATCCTCTCTTTGGATATTTTCTATTAATGAAACTTCAAGCAGTTCTTTATCTGTTAATTCCATTATTACTGCAGGTATATCAGAAAGCCCAATGCTCTTTGCAGCTCTCCATCGCCTTTCTCCAGCGACAATTACATAATTATCATCCTTTTTCATTAAAACAAGAGGTTGAATAATTCCATGTTCCTTGATTGATTCAGCTAAATTTTTTATTTTTTCATCATCAAAATTTTTTCTTGGCTGGTCTGTGTTTGCTTTAATCAAATTAATTGATATGAGATTCACACTACTATTTCTAGCTTCCTCCACATTATTTTGATTGATTAATGCTCCAAGACCTCTACCTAATCCACCTTTTTTATTCATACTTTAATCACCTCTTTTGTCTCATTAAAAACTCTTCAGCTAGCTCTCTGTAGCACTCCGCACCCTTACATTTCTCATCATAAAGCAAAATTGGTAATCCAAAACTCGGTGCTTCCGCAAGCCTAATGTTTCTTGGAATAGTGGTTTTATAAATTTTTTCACCAAAGTATTTATTTACCTCATTATAAACCTCGTTTGAAAGTTTTGTTCTGTTACTATACATAGTTAGGACTACTCCCTCTACAGCAAGGTTTTTATTTAATGATTTATTAACTAAATGAATTGTATTAATAAGCTGTCCAACCCCTTCTAATGCATAAAATTCAGCTTGTATTGGAATCAACACACTATCTGATGCACATAACGCATTAATTGTTAAAAGCCCAAGAGATGGTGGACAGTCTATAAATATATAATCATATTCATTTTCAACTTCTTTAATCTTATCTTTTAATATAGATTCTCTATTTTTAATATCAATTATTTCAACTTCTGCTCCCGCTAGTTCTAAAGTTGATGGAGCTATAAAGAAATTATCAATAATTTCTGATTTAATTATAATATCCTGTAATTTTTGATCTGTGGTAATAACATCATACATTGATTCTTGTATTGTTGTTTTATCAAATCCTAATCCACTTGTTGTGTTTCCTTGAGGATCAATGTCTATAGTCAATATTTTATAACCTTGCATTGCTAAATATGAACATAGATTTATGTTGGTTGTAGTTTTACCAACCCCACCTTTTTGATTGAATATGCTCACTACTTTCATTTAATTTCACCTCTTTCCATTAATGTCTATCTTATTTTAGCAGATATAATATAAAATAATACAACAAAATTTTATTATTTCACATTATCATTATAATATGATACTTAAACTTTATAAATAGATTTTACAAAACATTTATAATAAACTTTGATTTTTCATAACTTTAGCTACAAATATATGAATTTTCATAAAAAATAGACTCACATAAAATGTGAGTCTATTTTTTCTTTGTTCCACGTGAAACATTTTTTTTAGGTATCTTAATTGTAACTTCAATAAATTCTTCTAATTCACGTGATCTATAGTTAGCATCTATTCCATACTTATCAAATACCTGTTTAATTGTATTAATATAAATTTTAGGACTAAAAATTCCTTTTATTCGTTTCGTTCCATCTGATGCTATATCTACGTTAGCAATTTTAAATAATTCTCTTTCAACTAATTCTTCAGTCTTTTTAACGTTTAATTCCTGCTTTATTATTAATTTTAAGACTTTTTTCTGTAGCCTTAAATTGGGCAATTTCAATAATGCTCTAGCATGTCTCTCAGTTAATGCATTTTTCAAGATAAATTTTCTAAGTTCACTATCAAGTTTCAATACCCTTATCTTATTTGCTACTGTTGATTGCTTTTTACCAATACTTAATGCAAGCTTTTCCTGGGTATATCCATGCTCTTTAATAAGATTGTAATAAGCCTCTGCCTCTTCTATAAAATTTAAATCTTCCCTTTGAAGATTCTCAAGAAGCGCAATAGCAGCTGAGTCCTTGTCAGAAATATCTACCACTATCGCTGGAACAGATTTCAACCCAGCAATTTTTGCTGCTCTTAGTCTTCTTTCACCAGCCACAAGTTCATATTTTCCCTCAATGTCTTTTCTAACTGATAATGGTTGTATTATACCATAATTTTTTATTGATTGCGCTAGCTCATTAAGTGCTCCTTCATCAAAAAACTTTCTTGGCTGATACGCATTAGCATAAACACAATCTGTTGGTATATATAGTATATCCTCACTAATCATAGTAGAAACCATCCCTCATATATATTTCATTAGGCAGGTGAAATGGAATAACTTAGAATACTTACTAGTTATTTTTTCAAGATGCCCTAACCTATATTTTTCTTCATTAAATGATAAAATCCTTCTTTTTAACAATAATTTAATAAACTTATTTATTTCAATGGTTTTTTTGTAACCATACCAGCTTTTCTTGGATATTTTATATCTGTTGATTTCATCTTCTTTATTATAACTAAATTATGATTCATTTCACTATCTTCCATATCTACTTTTATAACTTCTTGTATTCTACCGCCTAAAGTACCTATAGCATTTTTTGAATCTTTAAGCTCCTGTTCAATACTTGGACCTTTAAGAGCCAAAAAATATCCTCCAACTTTTACATATGGCATACAAAACTCACTTAATACTGTCATATTAGCCACAGCCCTTGAGGTTGCTATATCAAATTTTTCTCTATACTCTTTATCTTTAGCAAAATCTTCTGCTCTACCGTGAATTGCCTTAATATCCTTCAAATCTAGTTCATTTATCACTTCATTAAGAAAGTTTATTCTTTTATTTAATGAATCAAGAAGTACAACTTCCTTGCCACTATTAACTATTTTTATTGGTATGCCAGGAAATCCAGCACCTGTACCCACATCAATAATATTCTTTGCATCTTTTAAAAATTTAAAATTAAAGGATTTTATAGAATCAATAAAATGTTTTTGGATTATCTCCGAATCATCTGTTATAGCTGTAAGATTAATTTTTTTATTCCATTCCTGTATCATTTCTTTATATTTAATAAATTTATTGTATTTATTTTCATCAAAGGTTAACCCTACTTTTTCACATGCCTTGCTCATTGCATCAAAATATATCATTTTTCCTCCTTTAAGTTATATTATTGCTATTTATTGATATTTGTTTGCATTAATGTATATTATTATGCTGTTCTGAAGTATTGCTCTAAATATATCATTAAAACTGATATATCTGCAGGTGAAACTCCTGAAATTCGTGATGCCTGACCTAAATTAGCCGGTCTCAATTTATCCATCTTCTGAATTGCTTCTACTCTTAAGCCTCTAACCATATTAAAGTCTATATCATCAGGTATGACTCTACTTTCAAATTTTTTGAACTGACCCACCTGCTCAATTTGCTTAGAAATATATCCCTCGTACTTAGTCATAATTTCAACTTCATCAGTTATGTGCTTTAATAAATCCGGTCTTTCTTTATCTAAACCTTCTAAAATATTATAGTTAAGCTCAGGTCTTTTTATAAGTTCGTATAAGCTAACCGGTTTTTTTAATGGTGTTGAGTCCAAAGTAACAAGGAAATCATTCACTTCAACTTTGTTAGTAATTTGAAGCTTCTTTAATCTATATATTTCATCTTCAATAGCTTTTTTTCTACTCGTGAAACTATTGTATCTTAGGTCAGTAACTAATCCAACTTTTCTACCCATATCAGTTAACCTTAAATCAGCATTATCCTGTCTAAGTAGAAGCCTATACTCTGCACGAGACGTCATCATTCTATAAGGTTCATTTGTACCTTTAGTCACTAAATCATCAATTAACACACCAATATAAGCATCTGATCTGCTTAACACTAGAGGTTCTTTATTCATTACCTTTAATGCCGCATTAATTCCTGCCATAAGACCTTGGCTTGCAGCTTCCTCATACCCTGAACTTCCATTTAATTGCCCCGCACCAAATAATCCTTGTATTTTTTTGAATTCTAGAGACAACTTTAATTGAATGGGATCAATGCAATCATATTCAATAGCATATGCAGTTCTTAGTATTTCCGCATTCTCAAGTCCAGTTACCGTTCTAAGCATCTTTAATTGAACTTCCTCAGGAAGAGAACTAGACATTCCTCCAACGTACATTTCATTGGTATTTTCGCCCTCTGGTTCAATAAATATTTGATGCTGATTTTTATCTGGAAATCTCATAACTTTATCTTCAATAGACGGACAATATCTTGGTCCAATACTTTTAAGGGTTCCATTATACAATGGTGACCTGTCTATATTTTCTCTAATTACATTATGAGTCTCCTCATTAGTATAAGTTAGATAACAAAGTACTTGTTCCCTTTCTATCTTTTCGCTTATAAATGAAAATGGCGTAAGTACTTCATCCCCTGGCTGCTCTATCATCTTTGAAAAATCCACTGACCTTTTATTTACTCTAGCTGGAGTACCTGTCTTAAAACGCCTAAGCTCTATACCTGCATCTATAAGGCTTTGTGATAATTCATTTGCCGGAAACAGTCCGCTAGGTCCGCCACTATAATTTACTTCTCCAATGATTATTCTTGCTTTAAGATATGTTCCCGTGGCTAAAACAACAGCTTTAGCATGAAAATAAGCGCCATTTTTAGTAAGAACCCCTTTGACTTTTTCACCATCCATATCAATACTAATAACTTCTATCTGTTTTATATATAAATTTTCTTGATTTTCTAGCACATATTTCATTCTTTCTGAGTATCTTTTTTTATCCGCTTGTGCTCTTAAAGAATGAACTGCTGGTCCTTTTGATAAATTAAGCATCTTTGATTGGGTAAAGGTATGATCAATATTTACACCCATTTCTCCACCCAATGCATCAATTTCCCTAACCAAATGTCCTTTGGCAGTTCCTCCTACATTGGGATTACAAGGCATCATTGCTATACTATCTAAATTCATTGTGCATACTAACGTTTTTGCTCCCATTCTAGCTGATGCAAGTGCTGACTCGCATCCCGCATGTCCAGCCCCAATTACTATTACATCAAAACTATCACTATCATATTTAATCATAACATTCACCTACTTCCCTAAACAAAAATTTTTGAATATTTTATCAATGAGATCTTCTTCTAATGTATCTCCAGTAACCTCACCTAAAGCGTACCAAGCATTTCTTACGTCTATTGAAGCTAAATCAATTGCTTGTGTGTTTTTTAGTGCTGTTAATGAATCAATTAGACTATTTTTTGCTTTTATTAATGCAGCTTTATGCCTAGTATTGGTAATAATATAATCATTTAATTTAATATCGCCTTTAAAAAATAGATTTTTTATTTTGTTTTTTAATTCAACTATACCAAGAGCATTTTTCGCTGAAATTTCAATTATAAATTCAGGATTAATATCTTTTATACTCTTTTCGTCTATTTTTCTAGGTAAATCTATTTTGTTTAATAAAACAATATACTTTTTATTCTTTATATACTCAATTATCTCTAAATCTTTTTCATCTAAAGCGGAGCTGGAATCCAACATGAATACTATTAAATCAGCTTCTTCTATCTTTTGTTTTGACTTTTCAACGCCAATTTTTTCTATTATATCCTCTGTTTCACGTATTCCTGCAGTATCCATTATATTTATTGGTATACCATCAATATTTATATATTCTTCAATAACGTCTCTTGTTGTTCCTGCAACATCTGTGACAATTGCTCGATTTTCTTCTAATAATACATTTAAGAGTGAAGACTTTCCAACATTAGGCTTACCAACAATTGCAGTTTTTAGGCCTTCTCTCAATATTTTACCTTCATCTGCAGTTAAAATAAGTTTTGTGATTTTATCTAAAACGACTTCAAGTACCGCTGTAGTCTTTTCAGATGTCATTTCTTCTAAATCATCCTCGGGATAATCAACAGTGGCCTCTATATGAGCAATGATTTCCAATAGTTCATCCCTCAGAATATTTATCTCTTTGGACACCCTACCTTCTGCTTGCATAACAGCAGCTTTCATACTTGCTTCTGTTTTTGCTGTTATTATATCCATTACTGCCTCTGCCTCACTAAGATCTATTCTTCCATTTAAAAATGCTCTCTTAGTAAATTCACCTGCCTCGGCAATTCTAGCTCCACATTTTAAAATTTCTTCTAATATTCTACTTGTAACAAAGATTCCACCATGGCAATTAACCTCAACAGTATCTTCAGCAGTGAAACTTTTGGGACCTTTCATAAAACTAATTATTACTTCATCAATAATACTACCGTTATTTGAATCTATTAAATTTCCATAACGCATACTATATGGTTTTATATCCAAAATATTTTCTCCGTTTTTGGCCCTAAAAATTTTATTTACAATCTCTAATGAATTACTTCCGGAAACTCTTATTATTGAAACTCCACTTTCCCCTATTGCAGTGGCTATTGCTGCTATAGTATCAAATTCTTTCATATTATTTATGGTAAGAAATTCTTACCAACTCCCTCCTCTTTTCATTTTAATCTCATAACAAGTAAAAAGAAAGCCATTAGGCTTTCTTTAAATCAATTACTACATATCTACGAGGTTCGTCACCTTCACTGTAGGTTCTAACGTATTTATCACTTTGTAGTGCTGAATGAATTATTCTTCTTTCATAAGGGTTCATAGGCTCCAGTCTCATAAGTTTACCTGTTTTTTCAACTCTATGAGACATCCTCACTGCTAATCTTTTTAATGTTTCTTCTCTTTTATCTCTATAGTTTTCAGCATCAAGTACAACTCTTTTATATTGTCCATCTTGACCTTTATTTACAACTAAATTAACAAGATATTGAATAGAATCTAAAGTCTCACCCCTATATCCAATTAAAATACCCATACTAGAACCTTTAAGTTCAATTTTAAGTACATTGTTATTTTCATTTATGTCTATTTCTGCTTCTATTTTCATATTTTCAAGAATACTTGATAAAAAGGCTCTTGCCTCTTCACAATAATCTTTACTTACCGTTACTGATATTTTGGCAGGTCTTTTTCTTATAAAACTTAAAATTCCTTTACTACCTTCATCAATAACTTGAATTTGAACCCTATTTTCATCAACACCAAGTTCACTAAGTGCATTCTTTTTTGCTTCATCAATAGTTTTGCCTACAAATTCCATACATTTCATAACGTAAGACACCCCCTTTGCAGGTTAAATCTAGTTATTATTAGATATTCTCTTTTTGTATTTATCCTTCTTATTTGTTTTGTTTTCTGAAGAATCTGCATCCCCAATAGTTTTATTATTATTACTATTATCATCATCTTCATCGTCCATTTTCCTAGAAAGCATAAGCATAACAATTCTTGTTTGCACCATTTGTATTAAATTACCTATGGTCCAATAAAGAACTAGTGCAGCATTGAATCTCATACTCATAAATAAAAATACTCCGGACATAATTAAATTCATGCTTTGTGATTGCTTTGCTTGAGCTTTATCCGCATTGTTTGCTGTCATAAGCATTCCAGAAACATATGTAGTTACACCAGAAAAAATAGGCAATATTAATGATGTCCAATCTTTAAAACTGGCAATCTTAGACAAATCATGAATCCATAAAAATCCAACGCCTTTAATGCCTGCTAATGTGGAGAATACGAAATATAATGCAATCAATATAGGATATTGGAGTATAAGTGGTAAACATCCTCCGAAAGGATTAACCCCTTTTTCTTTATATAACTTCGAAGTTTCTTCCTGAAGCTTTTTTGGGTCACTCTTATACTTAGTCTGAATTTTTTTTACCTCTGGGGCAATTCTTGTCATTAGAAACGAAGATTTTAACTGTTTATAGTTGAACGGAAATAGTATCATCCTTATTATAATTGTAAGAATGATTATTGATAACCCATATGAGATATTTTTATTGGGTACAATACCTAAAATACCATTATTTATAGCGTTAAAAAAGCTAATGAACATATTATTTAAGAAAGGGATTTTCAATATTATATCCTCCTATATTTTATTTAACCGGATCATATCCGCCTTTATTAAAAGGGTTACACCTAAAGATTCTCCAAATTGCCATAAAACTACCCTTTACTGCACCATATTTTTCTATTGCTTCAATTGCATATTGGGAACAGGTGGGATAAAATCTGCAACTTGGTCTTTTCAAAACTGATATATATTTTCTATAAAATTTTATTAATTTTATTAGCATTATTTTCATCAAAATACAAACCTGCTTTCCTAAACAGATTGTTCATAGAAGTTTCAACCTCACTGTATCCTTTATCATTACAAGCAAATCGAGCAATAAATACGAAATCATAACTTTTTTTAAATGATTCTTTGTTCAATCTATAGCTTTCTATTATTAATCTCTTAACTCTACTTCTCACTACACTTTTTCCAACTTTTTTACTTACAGATATTCCAACTCTATTGATATCCTTATTCTTGAAATTTTTAAATACATATAATACAAGAAGTTTATTAGAGAAAGATTTTCCTTTTCTATAGACTATTCTGAACTCTGAATTCTTTCTTATTTTGTCTTCTTTCATATAAATTCTGTTGCTCCTTTTCTCTGCAATTATGGAAAAAGGCCACAAAAGCGGCCTCTATGCTGTCAATTTCTTTCTTCCTTTAAATCTTCTTTTACTAAGAATATTTCTTCCTTGTGGTGTGCTCATTCTTTTTCTAAAGCCATGTTCTCTTGACCTTTGTTTCTTTTTTGGTTGATAAGTCATAAACATATTGCATGCACCTCCTTTATGCTAATCAATTTTTTATATAGCAATTTACTTACTAACTTAATTTTAGTTTTACTTTTATATTATATATTCACCTTATATTAATGTCAATATAAAGCCCTTTGTTGATAAATATAAAAGTAAAAAAATTTTATTTGTGGATAACTTCTTGAATAGATGTTTATGTTTTGCTATTATAAAAAGGGTTGTTAATAATTATAATAATAAAAAGTTATACACAGACTGTGGACAAATTTGTGCATAACTTGTTTAATTAATGAGTATAAACCATCAATTATCTTGTTTTCTATCAAAAATACTCTGTTTTGATACGATTTTACCCTGTTAATATATATATTTAAAATATTGTGGATAATTTTATTATAATATTTCTATCAACAATATTATAAACATGTGAATAACTTTTGCTTAGTTTGTCAACAACCTAAGATATATACACTAAATTTGTTGATATCATTGTTAATAACTTTTTTATTTTCAACAAAAATTTTTTTTCACTGGAGGATAAAACATGGGCACCCAATTAAATGAAATATGGGAAAAAACCTTAAACATAATAAAAGGAGAGCTTACTGAAGTTAGTTTTAATACTTGGATAAAAAGTATATCTCCTTTATCTATAGATAACAATTACATAAGACTTGGTGTCCCCAATCAGTTTACTAAGGAAATACTAGAAAGTAGATATAAAGATTTACTTTCTAACGCCGTAAAATTAATCACAACAAAAAAGTATTCTCTGATTTTTAATATACTATCTGAAGAAACAGCAGAAGTAGATGAACATAATGGAGATGAAAGCAATTTATCAGACAATAATGACGATATGCCTACAATGCTAAACCCAAAATACAAATTTGATTCTTTTGTTATAGGCAATAGTAATCGTTTTGCTCATGCTGCTTGCTTGGCTGTTGCAGAAGCACCTGCTAAAGCATACAATCCATTATTCATATATGGAGGAGTTGGACTTGGTAAAACACATCTAATGCATGCTATTGGACATTATATACTGCAAAATAATCCAAAAGCAAAAGTTGTATATGTTTCATCCGAAAAATTTACTAATGAACTTATTAACTCTATAAAAGATGATAAAAATGAAGAATTTAGAACTAAGTATAGAAATATAGATGTACTTCTTATAGACGATGTTCAGTTTATTGGTGGAAAAGAACGTACTCAAGAAGAATTTTTCCATACCTTTAATGCACTTCATGAAAATAACAAACAAATTATACTTTCAAGTGATAGACCCCCAAAAGAGATACCAACCCTTGAAGACAGATTAAGATCACGTTTTGAATGGGGACTTATCGCAGATATTCAAGCACCTGATTTTGAAACAAGAATTGCTATTTTAAAGAAAAAAGCAGATGTAGAGACAATAAACATACCAAATGAGGTAATGGTCTATATCGCTACCAAAATTAAATCTAACATACGAGAATTAGAAGGTGCTTTGATAAGGATAGTTGCTTTTTCTTCTCTAACTAATAGAGAAATAAGTATAGATCTGGCGTCTGAAGCTTTAAAAGACATAATTTCAAACAGGCAATCAAGGCAAGTAACAATAGAACTAATACAAGATATTGTTGCTAATTACTATAACCTTCGAATTGAAGATTTTAAATCTCCTAGACGTACTCGAAATATAGCCTATCCTAGGCAAATAGCCATGTACTTATCACGAAAATTAACTGATATGTCTTTACCTAAAATAGGTGAGGAATTTGGTGGTAGAGACCATACCACTGTCATTCATGGATATGAAAAAATATCTGAGTGTTTAAAAAAAGATGATTCATTAAAAAATGCAATTAGTGAAATTACTAAAAAGATAAATCAAAAGTAATAACAATTGTTTATAATAAATCATTTTAACCCTGTGGATAAAAAGTATATTTAATTTAGTTGTTAACAGTGTGGATAACTCGTTTTTTTTGCAGTTTACTTATCCACAATTATTTTTGGCTAAAATTACGCA
Source organism: Clostridium akagii DSM 12554 (assembly GCF_000686725.1). Taxonomy (GTDB): domain Bacteria; phylum Bacillota; class Clostridia; order Clostridiales; family Clostridiaceae; genus Clostridium_I; species Clostridium_I akagii. Next base: position 36,796 of record NZ_JMLK01000028.1, read on the forward strand.
GTATATGGGTTTTTTGATGTTATCCACATATCAACAGCCCCTACTACTACTACTATTATATTTATTATCATATCTACTCTAAATAAACCACTATAATTAATGTTAATAAAGGAGGCTCTTACATGAAATTTATATGTAAAAAATCAATATTACAAGAAGCCATTTCAGTAGCACAAAAAGCAGTCACTGGAAAATCAGCTATGCCTATACTTCAAGGATTGCTACTAGAAGCTTCAGATGGAAAAATAACAATAATAGGTTCAGATATAGATTTAAGTATCGAAACTACAATAGATGCAAAAGTAATAGAAAGTGGAAAAATAGTCGTAGACGCTAGACTTTTTGGTGACATTGTAAGAAAATTACCTAATAACGAAATAGAACTAAGCTCAACTACAGATAGCTCTATTGAGATAATATGTGAAAAAACCAAATTTAATTTAGTTCATATGAGCGCAGATGATTTTCCAACGCTTCCGACTATTGATGAGAACAATATTTTTTCTATAGAACAAAAATTATTGAAGAATATGATAAAAGGAACAATCTTTGCAGTGGCACAAGATGAATCAAGACCAATACTAACAGGTGTCTTGTTTGAAATAAAAGATAAAAAAATAAACTTAGTTGCATTAGATGGATATAGATTGGCTCTAAAAAGTGAATATATAGATATAGACACTGAAAGTGCTGTAAAAGCAGTAATTCCGGCAAAAACTTTAAATGAAGTTGTTAAAATTTTAGAAGATGAAGGTGATGTGAATATTACTTTCACAACAAATCACATTCTTATAACACTTGGAGAAACAAAGATAATATCTAGACTACTTGAGGGAGAATTCATAAAATATACAGCAATAATTCCCGAAGAATACAATTTAAAAATCACTGTAAATAAAGGCGAAATTTTAAGTTGTATAGAACGAGCATCCCTTGTAGCAAAGGAAGGAAACACCAATCTTATAAAGTTTGATATTAAGGATGAATACATGATTCTCACTTCCAATTCTCAATTGGGAAACGTAAGAGAAGAATTAAATATAAATTTGCAAGGTCAGCCTTTAGAAATTGCATTTAACGCAAAATACATGATTGATTTACTAAAAATAATTGAAGGTGAAGAAGTGTTTATGGAATTTTCTAGCAGTGTAAGCCCTTGTGTTGTAAAAGATAAGGAAAGTGATAATTGTACTTATCTAGTATTACCTGTAAGGTTATTAAATAGTTAAAATAATAAAAATTGGTTATAATGTAATATGAGGGGTGAATTGCATGAAAGAGATAAAAGTTGAAACTGAAATAATAAAACTTGATGGCTTTTTAAAATGGTCAGGTATTGTAAGTCAGGGATCTGATGCTAAGTTTTATATTAAAAATGGTAATGTTAAACTAAATGGTGAAATTGAAATTCAAAGAGGTAAGAAACTGGTAAAAGGTGACATAGTAGAATTTGATGGTGAAAGTTATAAGATAGTATAAAGAAATTAGTTTCTCCATAAGTTTAAAAACTTATGCTATAATATATAAGGTGTGAATTATGCATATAAGGTCATTAGAACTTATTAATTTTAGAAATTATGAAAAACTTAGTATCGAGATGAACAGAGGTATAAATATTTTCACTGGTGACAATGCCCAAGGAAAGACAAATATACTTGAAAGTATATATTACTGCAGTATTGGAAAGTCCCACCGTACTAATAGAGATAAGGAACTTATTTCTTGGAATAAAAATGAGGCATATATAAGTCTCTATGTCTGTAAAGATAGACTTGATAAAAAAATCCAAATAAAAATTTTTAAAGAAGGTAAAAAAGGAATAAATGTAAATTCTATTAAGTTAAGAAAAATATCTGAACTTTTTGGTGTTTTTAATGCGGTTATATTTTCACCTGAAGACTTAAAAATTATAAAGGATTCACCAAGTTACAGAAGAAAATTTCTAGACATAGAGTTAACTAAGCTAAATGATAGGTATTATTATAACCTAGTACAGTACAATAAGGTTTTGGACGAACGTAATGCAGTACTTCGAAGTAGGAGCTATACTAATTTAGATATTTTAGATGTTTATGATGTACAACTTTCAAAATATGGAAGTTCAATAATAAAATATAGATTGGACTATATAGATGAATTAAACAGGTATGGTAGCGTTATACATAGCGATATAACGAACCAAAAAGAAAATATAGAATTCAAATATATTACAGCTGTTAAGGATTTTGAAAATATAGAAAAAGATTTATTAAATATTTACAAAAATAATAGAAAAAGAGATATAGATAGGGGGGGATCATCATCTGGACCGCAAAAAGATGATCTTGGTATAAATATAAATGGTATAGATACAAGAAGTTACGGATCTCAAGGGCAACAAAGAACTGCTATTCTTACAATAAAGTTTGCTACAATAAATATTTTAAAAAAATTTACAGGTGAAACTCCTGTGCTACTGCTAGATGATGTTTTATCAGAGCTTGATACTTCAAGGCAAAGATACATCTTAAAATCTATAAGTGAAATACAAACTATAATTACCTGTACAGGAATTAACGAAATAGAAAAATATATAGAGGGCAATTTTAAAATATTTAATGTTAAAGACGGAGAAATATCATGAGTAAGATTAAAGATAAGGAGGATTATCATGTTTTTGCATTTAGGTGAGAATGTAGTGGTGCCAATAAAAGATGTTATTGGGATTTTTGATATAGAAACGACTATGTATAGCTCTGATACTAGTCAGTTTTTAAGAATGGCAGAAGAAGATGGTTTTGTTGAGAGAATTACAGAAGATAAATCGAAATCATTTGTAATAGCAGAAGTGGATAAGAAGAGTAAGATATTTTTGTCTCCAATATCTTCTTCGACTTTATGTAAAAGAAGTCAAATGTTTTATTTAGAACCTTAGATAGTTTTTTTAGATAGGAGGATTTTAATGTCAGAAAATAATGGAATTTATGATGAAAGTCAGATTCAAGTACTTGAAGGATTAGAGGCAGTAAGAAAAAGACCAGGAATGTATATAGGTAGTACGTCACTTAGAGGACTTCATCATCTTGTTTACGAAATAGTAGACAACAGTATTGATGAAGCGCTTGCAGGTTTTTGTCACAATATAAATATCATCATCCATAAGGATAACTCAGTATCAATATCGGATGATGGCCGAGGAATGCCTGTAGGCATACATCATAAAATGGGAATACCTACAGTTGAAGTTATTATGACAGTACTTCATGCAGGTGGAAAATTTGGTGGTTCAGGCTATAAAGTTTCAGGTGGACTTCATGGTGTTGGAGCATCTGTAGTTAATGCATTGTCTGAAACATGCGAAGTTATAGTAAAAAATGAAGGGCACATTTGGAGGCAAAGTTTTGCAAGAGGTAAGACAGCCAGTGCATTTGAAAAATTGGGTGATACAGATGAACATGGTACTCAAATTAATTTCAAACCGGATGTTCAAATTTTTGAAAGTATAGAGTTTGAATACGATACATTGTCTCAAAGAATAAGAGAATTGGCATTTTTGAATAAGGGTATTAAGATTAACTTTGTTGATGAACGAAGTGATAAACATGAATTATTTCACTATGAAGGTGGTATAAAATCTTTTGTTTCATACCTGAATAGAAACAAAGAACCATTATTTAAAGAGCCTATTTACATTGAAGGTCACAGAGAAGATTATGCAGTGGAAATTGCAATGCAATATAACGATGGTTATGTGGAAAATTTATTTTCATTTGCTAATAATATAGATACTGTAGAGGGCGGAACTCATCTTGCTGGGTTTAAATCAGCGTTAACTAGAGTGTTAAATGATTACGCTAGAAAATTCGGATTTATAAAAGAGAACGATAAGAATTTATCTGGAGATGATATAAGAGAAGGCTTAACTGCAGTTATATCTATTAAACTTTCAAATCCACAATTTGAAGGACAGACTAAAACAAAACTTGGAAATAGTGAAGTAAGAGGAATCGTAGATAATATTGTTGGAGAAAAGATAAGTAATTACTTAGAAGAAGATCCTGAACTTGGAAAAGTGATAATAGATAAGTCATTAATTGCAGCAAGAGCTAGAGAAGCTGCTAAAAAGGCAAGGGAACTTACAAGAAGAAAATCTGTTCTAGAAAGTACAACATTACCAGGTAAGCTTGCTGATTGTTCATCAAAGGATCCATCGGAATGTGAAATTTATATTGTCGAGGGTGATTCTGCCGGAGGTTCTGCTAAACAAGGTAGAAATAGAAAGTTTCAAGCAATACTTCCGCTAAGAGGAAAAATAATGAATGTTGAAAAGCAGAGAATAGATAAAATTTTAAACTCTGAAATGATACGAGCAATGATAACAGCCTTTGGAGCAGGAATAAGTCAGGATTTTAATTTAGAAAAAATAAGATATCATAGAATTATAATAATGACCGATGCTGATGTTGATGGTGCTCACATAAGGACACTGTTATTGACATTCTTTTATAGATACATGAAGGAACTTGTAGACAAAGGACACGTTTTTATTGCACAACCGCCATTGTTTAAGGTTGCTAAGGGAAAGAAAGAAATATATTGTTACACAGAAGACGAACTGGCGAATGCTATAGCTGAGCTTGGTGGAAAAGACAATAATACAAATATTCAGAGGTACAAAGGACTAGGAGAAATGAATCCTGAACAGCTTTGGGAGACAACTATGGATCCCGAGAGACGTATACTTTTAAAGGCAACAGTAGAAGATGCTAGGGAAGCAGATGAAATATTCACCATTCTTATGGGTGATAAAGTAGAACCACGTAGAGAATTTATTCAACAAAATGCTGATAACGTTAAAAATTTAGATGTTTAATATTATAAAGCACAGTAAAAGAGGTGTGTCACATGAATAAAAATGAAGGTAAAGTTTTAGAAGTAGATTTAAGTAGTGAAATGAAAAAATGTTATATAGATTACGCCATGAGTGTAATAGTAGATCGTGCACTCCCAGACGTAAGAGATGGTCTTAAGCCTGTTCATAGAAGAATAATATATTCAATGCATGAACTAGGATTAAGCCCTGAAAAAGGATATAGAAAGTGTGCAAGAATAGTCGGAGACGTTCTTGGTAAGTATCATCCACATGGAGATTCATCAGTATATGGTGCCCTAGTTAGAATGGCACAAGATTTTAACTTACGATATCCTCTTGTAGATGGACATGGAAATTTTGGTTCTGTAGATGGAGATTCAGCGGCTGCAATGAGATATACAGAAGCTAAGATGAATAAAATAACACTTGAAATGATAAGAGATATTGGTAAAAATACAGTTGACTTTGTTCCAAATTTTGATGGTGAAGAAGAAGAGCCATCTGTAATGCCGTCAAGATTTCCTAATTTACTTGTCAATGGTTCATCAGGTATTGCTGTTGGTATGGCAACAAACATACCACCTCATAACCTAAATGAAGTCATTGATGCCGTCTTTATGCTAATTGACAATAGCGAAGCAACAATACTAGAACTTATGACTAAAATAAAAGGTCCGGATTTTCCTACAGCTGCAAGTATAATGGGCAAAGCTGGTATAAGAAGTGCTTATGAAACAGGCAGAGGTAAGGTTATTGTAAGATCAAAAACAGAGATTGAAGAAATTAACGGAAGACATGTGATTATTGTAACTGAACTGCCATATCAAGTTAATAAAGCAAGACTTATAGAAAATATTGCAGAACTTGTTAAGGATAAAAAAATAAATGGAATATCTGACCTTAGAGATGAATCTGATAGAGATGGAATGAGGATAGTAATTGAGCTTAAGAGGGATGCAAATCCTCAGGTGCTACTAAATCAACTATATAAGCATACAAAACTCCAAGATAGTTTTGGTATTATAATGCTTGCACTAGTTAATGGGAAACCTGAATATCTTAATTTAAAACAGATGTTAGAGCACTATCTTGTATTCCAAGAACAAATTATTACAAGAAGAACTCAATTTGAATTAGAAAAAGCAAATGCTAGAGCTCACCTATTAGAAGGTCTTAAAATTGCACTTGATCATATTGATGAAGTTATTAAAATTATAAGGTCATCTAAAATAGTACGTGAAGCTGAACAGAGTTTGATGGATAAATTTAATCTTTCAGAGATACAATCAGAAGCCATTGTTGAGATGAAATTACGAAGACTTACTGGTTTAGAAAGAGATAAGATTGAGGATGAGTTAAAAGAATTAATGAAGAATATAGAGTATTTAAAAAGTATACTTGGTGATAGACAAATAGTTTTAGGTATAATAAAAGATGAACTCACAGAAATTAAAGCAAAATATGGTGATGAAAGAAGATCAGTAATTGAAAGTGTTGAAAATGAGATAGATATAGAAGATCTTATTTCAGAAGAAGATGTTGTAATAACACTTACGCACGCAGGATACATAAAGAGGATACCAGCTGATACTTACACTTCTCAGAGAAGAGGAGGAAGAGGTATACAAGCACTTGCTACAAAAGATGATGACTTTGTAGAACATATATTTATAACATCTACACATGATCATGTTTTATTCTTTAGTAATAAAGGGAGAGTTTATAGATTAAAAGCATATGAAATTCCAGAGGCAGGTAGAACTGCAAAAGGAACAAATTTAATAAACCTTCTTCAGTTAAACCAAGGTGATAAGATTCAAGCTATAATAACATTAAAGGAATTTAATGAGGATAGCTATTTAATAATGGGTACTAAAAAAGGTGTTATTAAAAAGACATCATTAGATCAATACTCATCTATAAGAAAGAGTGGACTTAATGCAATTCACCTTAAAGATGATGATGAACTTATTGATGTAAGAATGACCACAGGTAGTAGTGAAATATTAATTGTTACAAAACAAGGTTATGCTATAAGATTTAACGAGCAAGATGCAAGACCACTTGGTAGAAATGCTGCTGGTGTGAGAGGCATAAGGCTTAGAGGTGACGATATAGTTGTTAGTTTAGAGATTATAGATCCAGAGCAAGAAGTTCTTGTAATAAGCGCTAATGGTTTTGGAAAAAGAACACGGGTTAGCGAATATTCCCTTCAAAAAAGAGGCGGAAAAGGAGTAATAACCTATAAAGTAACTGAAAAAACTGGAGAACTAGTTGGTGCAAGGCTTGTTAAAGATACAGATGAAATGATGCTTATAAATAGCAATGACATTGTTATTAGAATAAATGTATCTGATATTTCAACTACTAGCAGAAATGCCATGGGAGTAACATTAATGAGAAAAAGCAACGATGAACAAGTTGTAGCATTGGCTAAGATTGATATTCAAGACGAAAAATTGATTTTAGATGATGATATAGTTGATGTTTTGGAAGAAGATATAGTAAGTATAGATGCTGATAAAGTAAATCCAGAAGAAAATAATGAAAATTAATTAATTTAAAGCCAGCAATATGTAGTTAATATTGCTGGCTTTTTTAATCTAGATGGATAATATTATGGTTAAAATTGTTTTTCAATTCATATACTATGCCGTGTGTATCAATTACAATAAATTAATGAATATATACAATTAAATAAAGGATACACAATTTAATTTGAATAATTGAGGAATGCGTATTAAACTATGGCAAATAATTATGGTATTATAGAACACGTCGCAAGAAACAAACGAGAAAAAAAAGAAACAACAAACTGAAATTGATACTGAAAAAAAGTATTGACAAAGGGTTTGAACTTGTGATATTATATAAAAGTTGCCTAACGGCAACACAGTGATCTTTGAAAATTAAACAGAGAATAAGAATTAAGTAAACCAGCAAATTTCTTTGAATCTTAGAAATAAGATTTAAAATATTTATATTAAGCGAAATGAGCTTAATCAAACACTTTTTTATGAGAGTTTGATCCTGGCTCAGGACGAACGCTGGCGGCGTGCTTAACACATGCAAGTCGAGCGAGAAACCTTCGGGTTTCTAG
>NZ_JMLK01000029.1 GCF_000686725.1 Clostridium akagii DSM 12554
TAGAAGATTGCTCCGCAAGTTTTCTAACTTCCTCTGCAACAACCGCAAACCCTTTACCCTGTTCTCCAGCTCTTGCCGCTTCTATTGCTGCATTAAGCGCAAGCAAATTAGTTTGTTCTGCTATGGCTGATATGCCATCGGCCATTTGTGATATATCACTTACAACCTTTGAAGCTGTAATTGCCTCTCCTAATTGTTTTTTAGCATCTCTAAATATATTTTCAGCAGCTTCTTTTGATTTTGATGAATCTTCATTTATTTTCAAAGCTTTTTTCTGTATATTTGAGGATATAGAAAGACCTGCTTTAGTCTTTAAAACAGAATTATTGGCTTGTTCTTTAACAGTACCAGCCATAGAAGTAACTTCTTCTACAGAAGCACTAGATTCCTGCATAGAAGCAGAGATTTCTTCTGTTGCTGCGGAAATTTGCTCAATACTACTACTTATATCAATGAATGCTATATTAGTAGTTTCACTGCCCTGGAATACGTTTTTACTTTGTTTTTTCACCTCTGAAAGATTAAGATTTAATTTTTTAATTGCTGTATTCAAAGAGTCTATAGTTTTACCAATTTCATCTTTAGTAACTGATTTTAGCTCAAAATTTAAATCTCCATCTGCAAGTTTTGAAGCTGCATCCGCAATGACTTTTACTTGACTAGTAACTGATTTTCTTATTATTGTAGCTAAAATAATTGCAAGTATAAAAGAAATAATTAATAAAATAATTATCTGTGTTCCAAGAGTAGTTGTAGCATCTTTTGTACTAGTTGATAAACTCTGAGTAATCTGTTGCTCATTATTAATCATATCTTTAATGTTAATTGAAGTTGCATTCTTAGTTTTATTAACATTATTAATAATAGATTGTAGTTGTTCATTGGTAACAGCTGTATCCATACCGACTTTTAATGAACTATCTACAGTAGCAAAATAGACTTTATCAGTGCTATCAATTTTAGACATTATCTGTTTGCCCTTAGCTGTAACCAAAAGGCTTCTCAATATGCTCTTACTTTTATTATATGAAGATATATCATTATCTAATAGTTTTTTTTCAGAATTCATATATGTTATGTCACCACTTATACATATGTTGGATAACCTAATTGTGCTATCGTTTAGATATCCCCTCATTTCATATGATTCAATAAGCTTTTTGTTGTCTTTATTAGCTAAAGTATCCATAGAAGCTCCAATTACACTTACAGTTATAAATGAAAATACTCCTAACACTAAAACTAGTAAAAACATAATGCTAAACCCTACGTTGAGTTTATTTGACAATTTCATTTTATTTAGAAACATAATATTTCACCCCTTGTTTAATTTTTAAAATTAATGCAAAATAAAATTTGTATTAATTTCTTTTATCCCATGTAAAATTAACAGTAGTTATAAAAAGATTATTTTTTCAGTCTAACCCCACTTTAGACATATTAAAAGAACTAACAACGAAATCAGTATACCATTAATTTCACATTATAGTAGAAAATTAAATTTAATTTATTTCATTTCATCCATTACCCTTTTTTATAATTACTCTAGGTAAAAGAAAAAGACTATAAGTGAACACAACTTCACCTATAGTCTTAGCCTCATTATTTTACTCAAGTGCATATAAAAAATCGTTTTATTTTCTACTGAAAACTTTCAAATAAAATCATTTCTTATTATTACATTTCAAAGACCGATCTATATTATTTCCTTGCCTTTAAAAATAGCCCTCTTTTGGTATAAAAATATTGCCATAAGAACTGGTAATATTAATCCAATTAGTATGCTAGTACTAAATCCACTTTGGAAAATTGTATATATTATACTACTAATATATACAATATAATAAGCAAAAATACCAATTGTATTTTTTAATAGAATAAGTACAATAGACACTATCATAAGTACTGAAAAAATTATTGGTACTATAATTTCATTTAAAGAAAATGTTGTGTTCACTCCTTGCTGTGCTAGCTGAGAATTTAACTGGTCTTTAAATACTAATGCATATACTGAATATAATAATTGAATACAATAAAACACTATAGTAATGATTGAAATTGCTTTTATTCCTGCACCAATTTTTTCTTTTGGCTGAACGTTCATAAAATATGCGCCTCCCTTTATTCATGTGAATTATATGATACCACATGATTCATTGATTGGTAAATCATAATTTTCTTTATATTAATAGAAACTAATTATTTAGGTAATAATAGAACTAAATATTAATTAGGAGATGATTATATGATTCTAAATATAATATTAGGATTTATTATTCCTTGGATATTTGGTGTATTCCTTTATTTAAAAGATAAAAAAACCTTATTAGTTATTGCCCCCTTTATGTCAGTATGGGCATATACTCTAAATGAGGCTTTATTTCACCTTAATTTTAATCGTTTTGCACCTTTAGAAATTAAGGATGACCTCACCACCATGTCAATAAATCTAGGTTTATATCCCATACTTGGATGTTATTTAATACATTATATTGAAATTAAAAAAGTATCACCCTATATACTTATAATGATATTCACTTTTATGACTACTGTAGCGGAATATTTAGCCTTAACTTTTGGAATTGTAACCTATGATAATGGTTGGAATATTGTTTGGACATTCTTGTCCTATATACCACCGTATCTATCAGGCTATTGGTATTATACTAAACTTAAAAACATTGGAGTTTTTGATAAATAAGCTTTTATTTTTATTACATACCAATATCAATTATTTGTTTATTTAAATCATGTATACAAATTTTATTTCTACCTGTTATTTTAGCTTCATATAATGCATTATCAGCATTTTTGAATAGATTATCTATATTATCAGTTATATCTGAGTATGTTGAAATTCCAATAGAAATTGTTAAATTTATTATAGATTTATCAGAAATATGAAATTTATTTTCTTCCACGTTTTTTCTTATTCTTTCTGCAATTCTAAATGCATTAGAACCTGAGCAATCTAAGAGTAGTACTGAAAATTCTTCTCCTCCATTACGAGAAATAATATCAAAGCTCCTACAAGTTCTCCTTAATATTATTGCTAAATTTCTAAGTACTATATCCCCTGAACTATGACCATATGTATCATTTACCTTTTTAAAATAATCAATATCTAAATATAATAAAGATAATTTTTTGCCTTTTCTTATTGCCCTCTGTGAAAAATTGTTTAAATCCTTTTTAAATTGCCTTACATTATTTAGGCCAGTTAAGAAATCCACTGTTGCTTGCCTTTTTAATGTTCTATGAATTTTAACAGATTTACTTAAGTATTCCGTATATTTAAATACAAAATACGCCATAAGTATTATTGCAACTGGGTATACACTCAAACTTGTAAATAGCACTCTAGAATCCTTAATAACAATTATCATGGAAATAGATGTAACTATATTTAAATATACAATGGAATGAATCCATTTGATTTTTCTTAATGCTTTAGTAGATGAAATAATGCTACATCCAATTCCAATTAAAAAAACATCTATTAAAGCAACTATTGAGGCTTTAGTAATACCCAAATATAAAATACTAAAAACACCAATGATAATTGAAGCCATAATTGGTGATAATATTCCTCCAAAAATAGCGGCTATTATAATAGGTACATAACGAAAGTCAACTATTACATTCTGATTAATTGGTACGCTAAACAGCATTAATAAGATCCCTAATAAACCACTCCAAAATCCAACTAATACTTTAAAAAAAGGTGATGTACTGAGATAGATATTTTTATTAAGAATAAAAGTATAAAACACACTTATAAAGGTTATTAAAATACATGAATTAATAAAAAGTTCAGTAATCATTATATATTCACTCCTACACTATATAGTTACCTAGTATATATGCTTGTCAGTATTATACTATTATACACTATTATTGTAATTATATATATTCTATTACAAATAAAAATGCAAGCCAATTCATATTTCTGTGAACTGCCTTGCATAAATGCCTTGTGATTTACAAAGTGGTACATAATAATCTAATATTTACTTAAACCTTGTCCTCTGCTATAGACTGTTCATGCTCACTAATCTAGCTATATGCATCCCTTTTTTCTGCAGTTAATAACAAGTATAATGTTTCTATTACCGTCATTGCCGAAACTCTTGAAAAACTAAACTCATCCATAAATAGTTTTTCTCTTGTAGCAGTATTTATTTGATATTTACATTTATTGGCTAAAGGTGAGTTTTCATGATTTGTTATACTGATAGTAGTAGCATGTTTTTTATTTGCAACATCAACTAAAGATAAAAGCTTTTTTGAAGATCCAGAATTCGATATAGCTATAACTACGTCCTTATCAGTGAGTGTGTATGTAAATGCAAGTTGAGTTTCCCAAATTATATTTACAACAGATGATATTCCTATTTGGTTGAATTTGTATGCCCCATCTAGAGCTACAGGTAATGTATTTCCCACTGCAACAAATTGAACAATTCTTGCTTCCTTAATTATAGTAAGTATTTCTCTAATAACATCTTCATTCATCATAGAGATAGTTTGTTTTAACTCTTCAATCTTATTTGCCAATATATTTTTAAGTGACTGTCCTATATTCTTTATATCTATATCGTTTGATGTGCTTATCTCTTCGGAATTTACCATTTCCTTTGCAATGTTTATTTTTAAATCATGAAATCCTTTTAACTTGCATTTTTTACAAAATCTAATTATAGTAGCTTCACTAACAATACTTTTAACTGCTAACTCTGAAACAGTCATATCAATAATTTCTTCTTGATTGTTTATAACATAATCTGCAATTTTTTTTTCTGCTTCATACAAATTATCATATACTGCAAAAATTTTATCTAATACGCTTTTACCCTTGTTATCCAACTTATATGTCTCCTTCATTTGTTTGTAACTTATTCAAATGGATATTTTATTCCCCATTGGTTTCTAACATTATCCATTATATCTATTACATCCATAGATAGTTTTAATGTATTATTTCCATCTTTATTAGCTATACAATTTTCCATATCTTCTACTTCATAAATTAAAGCTTTTTTACTTGCTCCTGCTTCTATGATTTCTACCGTTCCATCTGGATAGGTTATAGTTGCTTTGTCTGCCCTAGGAAAATTATCCACAGTAATATATGCTTTTTCACCTGCCACAACACCCTTTTTAGGTTGCTTTGCTCTCATAGTTAAAGAAATCACAGCCCATACAGACCCATTAACTTCGGTTATTGCATTAGCAAATTCTGATGCAATCATTCCAGGTCCTAGTATTGCCCATTTTATATTACTCAAATTCATCACCTCATAATTTAAATTTATGAATTTACTTTCATAGATTAAATTAAAATTTTTTATACGTTCATTATATAGTGAGTTGATTATTTCATCAATCTTTATACACAAGAAATTTAATTTCGTATTTTGCGCCCAATTCACCCCCTTATAATAATTATCACTAAAAAATTCGTACACTCTTAATTACAACTACGTCACAATTTTATATTATTTGAATAATTATTTTCATTTGTGCTAATAATAATCTTATAATTTTATAAAGGGAGGTACTTTTTTATGAAACATAATGACTGTATAGGTTGTTCAGTAAATGAATGTGAATATCATTGTAAAGATGATAATTTTTGTACACTAAACAAAATTGAAGTTGTAAAACATGAAAGTGTTGCTAAAACACCGGAATGTACAGACTGCGGAAGTTTTAAAACAATTTAATAGGTGCTAGCCACCTAAGGACCGCTCGTTAACCCACGGGTGGTTTTTTTATAATCTTAGTTAAAATATTATACTTATTTTGAATAATATTTTTCTTCGTATTAAAACATCTTTCATATTTAAATTCTATTGCAGTGCTTTTAATGCCATGCAAATACGAAATTAAATACTGGTAATTATATCATAAATAAAATTATGGTATAAGGGCTAATATTACTGTGATTATGGAAAGTTTGAAATGAAAATTCAAGTCATTTCCTACAGGGTGAAACTTAATCCATAACCCACAAATGATTGTACTTATCAATAATACAATTGAAACTAGTCCCATAATTTTTAATACTAAATTCATAATTTTTCTCCTCTCAACAAAATTCATTGTATTACTTTTGAATATGGGTGACGAATTTATCCTACTCGATCTAAAACTCTTCCTATACCTATTAACAATATAAAACCAATAAAAATCTCCTTATAGACTAGCCTATAAGGAGAAGCATTCCAAAATTCCTATTTTTTATTATCTTCAGGGAATATAATTCCACCTTTGCGCCTTGCAATTGTCTGGACTTCACTAACGATTAAGCTATGTTCTAACATCTTATAACATTTTTCCAAATCATTATTTTTTATCATCTTAAAAAACTCAATAAATTCATTAACCATGCGATGCTCATAATCATTTTCATTTATTTTATAACTAGTACCATCATTCATCAATAACTCAAACCTTTGGCAAACATTAGCTGGAGTATCTTGATATATGCAGCCCTTATCCCCTTGAATATTATTAGCAATAGGTGCTTTGCAATCTTTTGCTCCGACACAAACACATTTAAATGTCCCATAATCTAATATTAATATTCCAGAAGTATCTATTCCTCTCTCAACATTTGGATAGTATTCTATATTTTTAGGTTTTCCAAATAAGCCTACTACATAATGAATGTTATATATATTTAAATCCATTAATGCGCCACCAGCAAATTTGGGATCAAATGCTGGTAATATCTTTCCTTCTTTAAAACTATTATATCTACTTGAGTATTGAGAATAGTTGCATTGAACTATTTTAATACTCCCAAGTTTTGGTAGTAGCTCTTTGATTTTTTTATAATTAGGAAGGTATTGATTAGTAATTGCTTCAAATATAAATAGCTGTTTTTGTTTAGCTAAGCCACTTAAAATCAATGCTTCATCATATGTTGATGTGAATGGTTTTTCAACAATGACATTCTTATTTGCCTCTAATGCTTTTTTTGCGAATCCAAAATGTAAATTATTAGGTAGCCCAATATAAATTGCATCTAAATCAGTATTTAATAACTCTTCATAACTATATAAAACACTCTTAATTCCATATTCATTTTTAAATTTAGTCATTACCGCTTCATCTTGTGGTATACCACAAATTGCTTCTAATTCTACATCTTTTAAAAGTGAGGTGATAGACAAAAAATCTTTCACTATCATTCCCGCTCCAATAATACCCAATTTCATATTTATTCCCCCTTTTTTTATCTAAAAATTAAATATATTTTAAATACTTATGCCTTGGAAATAACTCTTACACCATTTTTTCCTGCCACTATTAATTTCGTCACTTCTCTCATAAACAAAGAAGTCTCAATTACACCTACAATATCATTCAAATCATCATTTAATTGGTTAAAATCCTTTACATTTTCAAATTTTACATCTAATAAAAAATTACCATCATCAGTAATTAAATATCCATCCTTATTATTAGTACTTCTGACTACAGGGTCACCGCCTAAAATTCTAACCATCTTGCTTACATAACCCAATGAATCCCTAACTACTTCTAATGAAACAGGATACCTACAACTTAATTGTTTGGTTAGTTTTCCTTCATCCACAAGTAAAATGTATTGCTTGGACATTGAACCAATTAGTTTTTCCTTTGTATGCACACCTCCACCACTTTTTAAAGCGTAAAAGTTTTCATCTACCTCACCGCATCCGTCAAAAGCAACATCTATTTCCTCTACAAAACATGTTGGGATTACTTCGATTCCATGCTGAATACAAAGTTTTTTTGTATTATCTGATGGAGTAACTACTTTGATTTTTAAGCTTTCTTCTACAGCCCTACTTAATAACTCAATTAAACAATTAATACTTCGTCCTGCACCTAATCCAATTACCGTATTATTTTTTATGTACTCCATAGCTTTATCAGCACATAACTTTCTCAAATTATCTTCATTCACTTCGTTTTATCCCTCCATCCACAGCATGGATTTCTTCTACTGTTTACCTTAAATCCTTTACTCCTGTTTCTAACATTTGCATTTGCAATAATGTTTGTTCATCAGTAATAGTTTTGTCTTTACCATTTATGATTGCTTCATATAAATCATCATATACTCTTCCATAATCACCGTTAACGGATTTTACTTTTTCTTCGTGCATCTCACCTTCCTCATCCATATATGTTAGAACACCATAATTTTCTAACGTATCAATACCAAAATCCTTGTTTTCAGGCATATAAAATAATTTTAAATGCTCTTCTTGACGATCCTTTGTTTGTTTTACAAAACATCCCTTTTTACCATATACAACAAAACTTGGCCTTTGCTTTATTCTAAAGTAACTGGATTTAACAGATACTTTTAACTTTCCATAATATAAATCCAAATCGAAGTAATCATTGGCTCTACCTGGTCCTAATAATTGTCTTACATCATAATGAACATTATCTGGTTTACCAAAATAACTAATTACTTGATCCAATGTATGACAACCATGACCATATAAATATGATAAGGAAGGAATAAAACTCTTAATAGATTCAGACACTTCTGGTCTATAATAATCATAATGCATCTCAACTTCTAGTAATTCACCTAGTTTTCCTTCCTCAATAACTTTTTGAACTGTTAAAAAATCGCTATCAAATCTTCTATTTTGATAAGTCTGAACAATCAAACCTTTTTCTTTTGCCAAATTAAATATTTCTTTTGCTTCTTTTGAGGTTTCCATAAATGGCTTTTCAACTAAACAATGTTTATTATGTTCTAAAACCATTTTTGCATATTCATAATGACTATTATGCGGTGTACATACCACAATTAATTGTATTTCCTTATCATTTAATAGTTCATCTAAGTCAGAGGTATACTTTGCCCCAGCAATTCTGCTCCATTTTTCATTTTTAGGATTTCTTTGATAAATTGTTTTCACCTTAATATTATTTCTTTGTAACACAAATGGTAGATGGTATCTGTTAGTACTTTTACCATTTCCAATATAACCAATTGTAAGCATAGTTAACCTCCTAATTTAATATCTTTTTACAGTTCATTATTGAATAATCACCACTTTACTCCTAAATTGCTAGCTGCTTTTAATGTTTCTTTAGTTTCATTATACTCATTCTAATATTCTTTCTACAAACTAGAGTATTTCACTGCAAAGGGTGCAATGTTTTATGTTAGCATTTTTATTAGTTACCTTTATGATTATCAATATATTCTGAAATCATATCCATGTCATTTTGTTCAATTTCAGGATTTATTCTAATAAAAGGAATATTAGTAATATCAGCTATTGTTGAAGTTGTAATTATAAACTCTACCTCATTAAGGTTTTCCTCTTTTTCATACATAAATTCCTGATAATCATAAATTCTAAAAACGTTTATTTTTTCACCAAAAGCACTGCCAACTTTATCTTTAATAAAACTTAATATAGACTCATCATAATCACAAACAATAGCAGTATTTAACTTATATTTCCACATTCCGCACATGGTGACTAAATGAATAGTTATATAAGATAACTCAATGAAATTCATATTCAAATTTAATTTTCTTTTAATAATATGTGTCATTTCAGTGGCCATTTTAAATTCTATTTTATGGGTTTGGGTAACCTTTTTGCTTATCCCATTAGCAATACAATGTCTATATTTTAAACGATTTATCATTGGTGCAACATATAGAACTAACTTTTGCCTATTAACTGGGTTTGCCCTTAAATCTAGCTTAAACTTATCATGTAAAGTTCTCAAAAACTCATCTACTATGCTAATAGCATCCTCTGTTTCAATGTTTCTAATATTTGAACCATAAAGAAATTGTTTTGATTTAAAATACTGTTGTAAATTCAGCCATTCTATCTCTGATAGATTTACCCCTAATTCTTTTTCTACGTTTTTTCGTATAGCAATCATTACTGGCATAAGATTACCACTTATATCATCTGCATCATTCAAATTAAAACCTAATTGATATCGCTTAACTGCAACTAATATTTCATAGCATAAAATTTGGGCACTATGACCTGATAAATAGTAATCATATTTTTTAGTTTCAATACTGACGATATGGTAAAGACTTCTAGATCTAGTCTCTATAATAACATCCTTCTCCTTAAATAAATAACTCCAATATTTGGATATAGTGCTTACATTAGTCTTCATAGATAAAACCCAACTGATAATATTTCTTTTTTCATTTTCATTTGCTTCAAGTTTAACTCCATTATTTAAAGAATAACTTATTCCTAATTTTAAATCTTTTTTTAACCACTTGTTAATAAGAACAATATCTTTATTTACAGTAGCTTCAGATACATATAATGATTCTGATAATTCCTCCACATCAATACAATTTTTGGTTATCAATTTTAGAACTATGTACATCTGTCTGTCTAAAGGTAAATTAGGTATTTCAATTATATATTCATAATCCAACACTTTTCTTATAATATTATTTTCCTTCAAGATTTCTTTATTATTTTTGTTAAGGAAATAACCTTTTCTTATACCAGAATCTATCTCTATATTGTATTTTTTTAATAAAACATTAATTTCTTTAATATCTTGTCTTATTGTTCGAATGCTTACAGTACAAAGTCTGGCTAATTCATTGCCAGTAATACAATAATCTGTATTTAAAATTATACTTAAAATATCTCTATATCTTCGATTCAAGCCTTTGCTCACCTGCCTCAATATTAATAATGTTTTATAATTACTACTTTTCTAAAACAAAAAAGACTGCACTATTTACGTACAGTCTTAATTTTAAAATCTAATTATTTTATGGATGCTTCATAAATTGAACTAATTGAATTAGATAACATCAAATTGAATTCTTTATCTGTTTGCTGAGCAGTAAGTCCTTGGGATAATGCACGGGAAAAACTAGCAATCAAGCCGTTATTATGTGCAAGTTTTTCATTTGCTTCACTTTGAGTGTACCCTCCTGACAAAGCTACTACTCTTACAACATGGGTATCATCCATTAACTCTTTATAAAAGTTATCTACTGTTGGTATTGAAAGTTTAAGTATTACTTTTACGTCTTTGTCAAGGCTAGCTAATTGATTGAAAATTTCAGATTTTAATATTCCTTCTGATTTTTCCTTATCCGCACTATGGATATCAACCTCTGGTTCTATAATTGGAACTAGCCCAGCTTCAGCTATTGTTTTGCCAATATCAAATTGTTGCTCAACTATTTTTCTAATTCCTTCTAAATTGGCTTCTTTAATCACCGAACGCATTTTTGTTCCAAATATATTTTTTTCAATGGCACGCTTTAATAATTCATCCAAATTGGGAATTGATTTCATAAGTTGAACACCGTTCTCAGCTTCAGCAAGTCCTTTATCAATCTTTAAAAAAGGCACAACACCTTTGTCCTGCCAAAGAAAATCCGCTGTAAATTTATCACCAATCTTACGGTCCATAGTATTTTCAAATAAGATGGAACCCAAAATATGCTCAGAATTGAATGCAGGGCTTGTTATAATACGTGTTCTCATTTCATGTACCAATTTGAACATTGCTTCATCATTGGAATAACTGTCTTTTGAAATACCATACTGCAAAAGTGCATTTGGAGTGCTACCACCACTCTGATCCAATGCAGCAATAAATCCTTTTCCAGTGTGAATTCTATCCATTTGTTCCTTATTCATATACTTTTCCCCCTTGATTTTTATATTTTATTAACTTAATAACTTCTTTAGTTATATTATAACACTTGTTACTAAAAAAATGCTCTACCTATATTTTTTGACTATTCAAATATTCCATATCTTCTTTAGAAATTTCAAAATCTACGTTAGCATTGTCAATAGAAACTTTATTCATGCCTCTACAATTTCAGTAGCCAGAGAATAGCCCTTGCGATTCTCTGAGGTACTTCTTTAAAATGTCCACCAGGCTCTTTGAAATAAACTACTTCGGTTGATTTTGCAATTAGCTCTTTGGTCTTCTGCGTGATTATACCAACCTGACACATAATAGAATCCTTTGTTTTTTCCTCTTTACCACCTAAACTTAGATATACCTTACCAGAGGGGAGATGATTCTTGAGAAATTCTAGCCATCCAGGATACCACAATGCTCCAGAGCAACTGCCACAACCAGTAAACCCTATGCTGCACTGGGCATAAATGGCTGCTAACCCGCCCAGAGAATATCCCACCGGATACACTTCACCATTTAGTAAAAAACTTTTCTGTAGTTCTGGTATCAAAGTATTTTTCATAAAGTCTATGAATTCATCTGCCTTACCTGCAAAAACCCGTCCGTTGTTTCTTTCTAGATACCAGGGTGAATAATCCCTGTCCCAGTCAATTGGTCCAAATCCTGCTATGATAAATGCCTTACAGTTTCCTTCATCTATCTGTTGTAAAAGCATTTCACGGATTCCCGACAATGTATGCTCTTCATATTCCCCAGATAACAAAATTATTAGTGGCATTGGTTGATTCGATGATCCAATCTGCTCTACCCAACAATGTTTTTCATTAAGCTGAAATTTCATTTTAATATTCAAACTCCTTTGTCCATAGTAAGTGGTTATTTATTTCAAATTAATATTTTTATATATGATTACTGCTTTTAAAAAAATCAAGCAACCTTTCCACTCTTTATTTTTGTGTTATTTTTATTTACAAATGATAAAACAATAGATAAAAATAGTCCAATTAGAACAAATACTGATAGTGCTAATGTTGCTGAACTAAATCCAGTAGCAACAGCAGTTTGTGCTGGAACTTGATTACCTAATGCTTTTAGCTGTGAAGCCGACATAATGCCTATAAATAACGACGCACCTATTGCAGATGCTAGTTGTTGAAGTGTATTTAATATAGCTACTCCATGTGGATAAAATTCTTTTGGTAATGTATTAAGAGCAGTTGTTTGAGAAGGTGCCATTGTAAGCGCAATTCCAATATCTATTACCATAAATAACACAATAATTTTAATAAGAGATGTATCAGTATTTGCATGAGATAAAATAAATAATGGTATGAAAATTATAATAAATCCTACTGGGACTAAAATTTTTGTTCCTAATTTATCATAAAGTTTGCCAGCAAAAGGAGTCACAACAGCAGCTATAAGTGATGCTGGAAGTAATGTCATTCCAGTTATAAAAGTGGTTGTTCTAAGTGCACCTTGAAGAAATATGGGCAACATTACAGCCATAGTGAATATTGTCATCATTGAAATCATAACAAGTACTGTTCCTATTGAAAATATTGGATATTTAAATACACGTATGTCTACCATTGGTTCTTTTAAAAATAATTGACGTTTACAAAATAAAATTAATGACAGTATTCCAATAATAAAAATTACAGCAACTATCTTAATATTTCCACTTCCACTAACACTACTTATGCCATATATAAGTCCCCCGAAACCTAAACTAGATAATATAATTGATATAAAATCAATCTTAGGTTTTGTAATAGTTGATGTATTACCTAAATAAATTGAACCCAAAATCATAGCTAAAATTATAATTGGAATTAATATTATAAATAGTGTATGCCAACTAGAAAATTGTAATACAATCCCCGCAACTG
Source organism: Clostridium akagii DSM 12554 (assembly GCF_000686725.1). Taxonomy (GTDB): domain Bacteria; phylum Bacillota; class Clostridia; order Clostridiales; family Clostridiaceae; genus Clostridium_I; species Clostridium_I akagii. Next base: position 13,587 of record NZ_JMLK01000029.1, read on the forward strand.
TTGGTCCAAGAGCTGGTCCAAGGACAAGTGCAGCACCGCATAGACCCATTACTGAACCACGTTTTTGTGGTGGCGTTACTACTAACACTGTATTCATCATAATAGGAATAAGCATTCCAGTTCCTGCTGCTTGTAGCATTCTTGATATAAGTAACATTGCAAATGACCCCGAACACGCTGCACATATTGTTCCAAGTAAAAATATTGTCATAGCTGCTAAATATAATTGTTTAGTTTTAAATGTTTGAATTAAAAAAGCTGTAACTGGTACTAAAACTGCTACAACTATCATATATGCAGTAATTATCCATTGTATTGTTCCTGCTGTAACATTCATTTCCACCATTAGAGATGATAAAGCAACGTTTAATATAGTTTCATTAAATACGGCAATAAATCCGCTAAATACCAATACCGCTATTATTACTTTTACATTAACCAATGTTGTTGATTTTGATGTTTGTCTTGTTTCCATTAGATTTCTTCTCCCCTTTACTATTAGACCAGTCTGTATATAGATGATCTTCCCAAAAAATGCGTTGTATCGACGACAAGTGGTATGACCATCGGTACAACGCATTGACATTCAGAGTATAACATAAATATCTTTGCTAGTGTAATACCCTAATTTTATTTTTTTAATTATTATGCTATTCTAAGGCATATTAGTAGTGTTACTACATCCTCAAGGAGATGTTACAATCCAATTTTCGCTTCAACTTTGTCAGAGGATTCAACTGAGCGAGTATAGTTAACTCCCCACTCACATAAAGTTGATAAAATAGGTAAAAGACTCTTTCCAACGTCAGTAAGAGAGTATTCTACTTTAGGTGATTTTTCAGTATAAACAACCCTTTTGATTAATCCACTTTTTTCTAATGCTTTAAGTTGCTGAGTAAACATCTTTTGAGTAATGTGTGGCATTGACCTTTTTAGCTCACAAAATCTCATAGTTTTTTCAGCTAAATACCAAATAATAAGTGGTTTCCATTTACCGCCTATAATTTCTATTGTTAATTCCATAGCACAATTGTATTCAATATGGTTAAATTTTATCATTATTTTCACTCCTGCTTATATATTGTCAGTAACATAATTATATTAATAGGTACTAATAAGTGCGTACTTGTTAATATCTGTCTCTAAATATAACATAGACTTATAAACTATTTTACTATAATAGTTTATAAATATAAAATAAATAGGAGTGACTATTAGTGAATTTAATTAAAGTAGATCAATCATCATGTATCAAGTGTGGCATTTGTACAAAAGTATGTCCAACAGGATTTTTAAGTATGAATGAAAACGTTCCTGAAGAAACTAATTCCAGTTCATGTATTGCTTGTGGTCAATGCGTTGCCGCATGTCCCTATGGGGCAATTGATAATACTAAAACACCATTTTCTAGTCAAGTTAATATAGAACATTTTCCAGTTATAGATTCTCAAACTGCTGAATACTTTCTTAGATCTCGTAGATCAATACGTTGTTATAAAAATACCCCCGTTCCTCAAGAGAAATTATTAAAATTAGTTGATATTGCACATTTTGCACCTACTGCTAGCAATACACAATGTGTCTCTTATATTATAGTAAGAGATAAAAAAATATTAGAAAATGCCACTAAAATAATCGTTGACTGGATGGAACATCAATCTAACAAATCTCACTGGAGTTTTTCACGACATGTCAGTAATTACAGGGAAGCTGGTATTGATACAATCCTGCGTGATGCTCCACATCTTATTTTAGCAATTGCTCCAAAAGAATTTAAAAATGGGAGAGAAAATACTATTTCTTCATTATCTTATCTTGAATTATTTGCAACTACCATTGGATTAGGCTCCTGCTGGGCTGGATTATTTGAAATGTGTGCATTTTCAAATTATTATCCATTATTAGAACTATTTAATATTCCTACAGACAAATCAATAACCGGTGCTGTTATGGTTGGATATCCTAAATATGAATACAAACGATTAGTAGATCGTGCTCCAATAAATGTTACATGTATGGAATAAACTTTAATATAGCTATTTAATCAAACTCCAAATCGCTTTTCCCAGGGTTCCGCTTTTAGCAGCAAAAAATACATTTGATGCAATATTAGGCAAAGCACGTTCAATATATTCTTTCAAGTTTTTTTGTGCAATGCACATTGCAAGGCACATTGTATTACACGCGAGAAATATTTCGTGGGTGAGTTGCTGCCTTGCCATACTTGCCAAATTATAGCCACTCTAGAGAAGATTCGAATTCAGTAGAACTGGAAGATACATTTTTATTAGTCTTTTTCTTAAAGTTAATCCATAACCCTAATCCTATAGAACAGGTTAATACCTCTGCCACAGTGGTTGACCATATAACTCCATGTAGACCAAAGCCATAATTTCCTAAAATCATACAAGGAATTAATAATATTCCTTGTGTCATGGACATTATAGTTGCTTCTTTAGCTCTTCCAACTGACTGAAATATGGCTATTAAAAGACCAGTAATACCAGCGAATAGGGATGAAATTAGCATAGCCATCAAAATGTAGATACCAGTGTTTATAACATTTTCATCCATGCTAAATAAATAGAATACTGGTTTTCTGAAAACAAATAATGCAAGTGAAATAGTTCCAGTTAGAATTAAAATATAAGCTGCTGTAGTTTTAATGATTTTATTCATTCGCTTTAGATTATTAGCAGTATATGCATAAGCGATTAAGGGAACAACCCCCATATATAAACCCATACTAATGAACTCTGAAAGCTGAACAATACGCTGAGAAATCCCAAAGCCAGCAACAGCATAATTGCCATATTGTGAAGAAAAATTATTTAACAACAGGCAGGAAACAACTAAAAAACTATCTAGTAAAAAGGCTGATACTCCTATTTTAAAGATATTTTTTAACATAATAGGGTTTGGTTTAAATGTCTTTAAAGAGATTGTTAAAATGGTACTTTTATTTCTAAGGTAATATATGTAGTATGCAACAGCAGCCATCGTACCAATAACTGTTCCAAGTGCAGCTCCCGCAATACCTAAATGGCATAGGAAAATTAAAATAGGGTCCAAAATAATATTTATTATAACGCTGAGAAACATACCATTCATAGATATTGTAGAAGCACCTTCAGCCCGAACTATTTGCTCTAATGTAAAGTTAGCAATTATAAATGGACTTCCTATTATAAAGACCAAAATATAGCTTGCAGTAAATGGAATAGCATCACCTTTCGCTCCTAATATTTGCAGAATAGGATGAAGCAAAGGAATTGTAATTATCATAAAAGTGCATCCAGCTAAAAGACTAAGATAAAAGGATACCGATGAAACTTGTTTTGCTTGTTCTAATTTTTTTTCACCAAGCAATCTAGAAATATATGTACCGCCACCGGTACCAAAAACATTTCCAATTGCCATTAAGAGTGCAGTTACGGATAAGGCTAATGTAACAGCTGTCATCATTGCTGTATTGTTCATTTTTCCAACAAAAAAAGCATCTATAATGCTATAAATCATATTAATGGACATCCCTAGTATCATTGGTACTGACATATGTGCAATAGCTTTTGGTATTGGCGCTTCTTCAAAATAATATAAGGATGAATCTTCTGTTTGTTTCATTCTTTTACCTCCAAATTAAATTAGAATTCTATGTATAGTCATTATTTTGCCTATTAGAATTAAAAGCTGATATTTTTCATCCTCTATTAAGCCAGGAAGGGCGTTGCCCATGGATTAGTTCCTAGTAGAATCCATGGGTAGCTGTAAGCAAAGAGGGGCAAAGCTTAGATATCAGTAGCCAGTTAGATTTGATTCTTGTTGACATTGCGTAAATTTACAGTATACATAAAAATGCCTCATTACTATGAATATTTACTCACATTTTAAGTTTGTTACTTAAATCGAAGTTGAATGCTATATCTTACTTATTCATCTTCTGGCTCATGCTGGTCTTTAATCGGTGACGGAGGCATTCCTTGCCTACCAACATGCCCATCGTGCGAAAACCCGCCGAATCCATGCCCGCCACCAATTTTATGAGGGTCAAAACCACCGTGCCGCATATGAGCAAGGTGCTCAAACATTTCGTCACCCATGCGTTCACGTCCGCCGCGTCTCCACCAATCGCGTTCATCGTCATCTACTTCTGCGCCAATCTCGGTTTCAATAACCATGATTATACGATCTAGATAATCTGCAAATGTCTTTTGTTCCTCGGCTGATAGAGGAGTGAAAATATCGCCAGGGTTCCATTCTTGCTGTTGTTCGCTTTTACCTTTTTCTGTCAATTTCACAAGCATTACGCGCTTGTCCGCTTCGGAGGGCTCACGGGTGATATAGCCGCTCTTTTCCATCTTTGCAAGAAGCTCGTTCAGCGAGGAAACGCGGATGCCCAGCAGATAAGACAAATCTTTTGTGGGAATGCCATCCTGCATTTTGAGTATAGCTAGGATTCTCCCTTGTCCACGTGTACTGTCGCCCATCAGTCCACCTTTGACGTGCTCGCGCAAATGTCGTTTGTGCAACAGCCGCTGTAACCGTGAAAGTTTTTCATAGAGTTCGTTATTCATTTCATTCATAAGGGATACCCCTTTCATATTAAGCAGGTACCGTTTAAACAGGTACCGTATGAATATGATTATAACGGTACCTGTTTAACTTGTCAAGAGTTTTTTTGCAATCTTCTGGATATACTATCCCTACATAATATTTCAAGTACGACGTAAAACCACCGTGTTATTCTTACTGAATAACATGGTGGTTGCTATAATTGTTCGTTTTTCCAGTATAAATTCTATTTAACTTTGTATTTATCTAAAATTTGTTTTAGTTTATCTGATGATTTTGCAAGACTACCAATTGACAGCGATATTTCCTCAATAGAAGATACTTGTTCCTCCGTTGAAGCTGCAACTTCTTCACTTGCGGCGGCATTCTGTTCTATCACATCAGAAATATTATTGATTGCTTTTTCAATAGAAATAAAATTTTTATCAATAATTTCAGTCTTATTTGAAACTTCTATAGTCTCATTAGTTACCTTAGATGTAGAATCTTTTATTTTCCAAAAAATATTCTCTGTGTTTTTTATTGATCCAGTTTGTTCTTTCATTGCTTTTTCAAATTTCTCCATTTTTGAAACAGTGTCACTTATTCCAGTTTGGATTTCTTTAATTAATTCTTCGATTTTACTTGTGGAATTACTAGATACTTCTGCTAATTTCCTTATTTCATCAGCCACAACAGCAAAACCCTTACCAGCTTCACCCGCTCTTGCTGCTTCTATGGAAGCATTTAATGCTAATAAATTAGTCTGAGTGGAAATGCCATAAATAACCTCTACAAATTCTACTATTTTAGATGATTTTATTGAGAGATTTAAAATTGATGATGAAACCTCTTCTGTTGTACTTTTACTATCTAACATTTTCTCATGTTGAAATTTAATAAGAGAAATGCCTTGTGCTACTATTTTATCTGTTTCCATAACTAATTCTTTCATATAATCAGTAGCTTCAGTAACTTTATCTAAATCTTCTGTTACACTGGCTACCATGTCTTTACTTTGCTCAGCTAATCCAGACTGTCTTGTTGCACCATTTGCAACATCTGAAATTGTTTCTGATATTTGTTGTGAAGTTCTAGCAGTTTCATCAGAATTTTTAAGGATATCATTTGATGAATAAGCCACTAAGTCACTCATCTCTTTAGTTTCTAATATTAAAGCTTTGATATTAGAAATAAACTTATTAAATCTAATAGTTAAAGAGCCTAATTCATCTCTAGAAAATACAGTTCCCTGTATAGTTAGATCTCCATCTTCTGCTTTCTGCATAAGGACTTGAAATTGTTTTATAAATTTTTCAATATTTTTATAAGTTGTTAGTGTCATTAGTGTAAGTAAAATAATTAGACTAACACTTATAATAATTATGATGATTAAATACAATTCTAATTGTTTATTTTTATTTTCAGATGACAAATTCATACTAGCTATTTCAACATTTGATTTATCTCTTATTGATTTAACTAACACATCCATATCATTTGTTGGAGCTTTATCCATTCCTTTAACTAATGTATCAACAATTTTATAGCTTTCTTTATTATTTTTATCATAGCTTTTTAACGCATTAATATAATTAATTTGAAGTTGGTCAACCTCCCTTGAAACCTTATCAACTTGAGCTGTATTAAGTCCCATTGAACCCATTGAAATCTTTAACCCAGCCAATCCTGCTGTGACATCTTTGTTATACCCCGTAAATTGACTTAGATAAGTATTATAGTTAGATTGATCTGAACCCCTTAATAATAAATCCTTCCAGGATTGTACTTGTTTTTTTAATGTTACTTGAACATTTCTCGAGTTATCAACCAAAATAACATATTTACTAACTGTAGATACATTATTTCTACCTTGATTGGAAGTGGTATTTAATGAATAGAAGGAAAATGTTCCCATACCTACTGTAAATGCTAACATGAAAATTACCAAAATAAGCAGATTGCCTTTGATGCCACTGTTTTTCATACTTTTAACCCCCGCAAAATATATTGTCGTTTGTTACCATTTTCGCCATACTATTAATACTAAGTGCTATAGTTGCCTCAACTCATATTGCCTTATGGATACTAGATATTCTGAAAAATCAAAAATTAGTGCTATTTTGATAGTATAAAATAGCACTAATCCTTGATTTTCTTAATATATGTTTATTAATATATGTTTATTAATATTAAAAATCTACGTTTTATTGAATGATAACATATATATTATCGTTAAATATCTATTTTCCTTTATATCCAAAATGTATACATGCTATCCATTCGGATTTTAAAATTCCATACTCATAGGTATCTGCCCATAAAGGATGTCCATTAATATCTTTCTTAAAATATATATTTTTAATAAGAGTTCCTTCACGCCTCATACCAAGCCTTTCTAATAATTTCCACGAATGTTCATTCAAAGGATTACACATTGCTACAATACGTCTTGCTCCTAATTGTGAAAAAGCTATATCAATCAATGCCTTTGCACTTTCTGTCGCATAACCTTTTCCCCAATATTTTAGATTAAATACATAGCCTATTTCCAATGTGTCAAAATCACCTTTAGCTAAATATAAGTTTCCTATGAGTTTACCAGTTTCTTTTAAACATACAGCATAAAAAAATTCACTTTCTGACCTTTCTATTGCTTCTTTCTTAGCTTCTATTTCAGAATAAATATTATATGGCTCATATTTTACTACTATCTCATTTGATAAATATTCATATAAATCTTCCCAATCTGTTTTATTAAACTTTCTAATAATTAATCTATCTGTAATTATATTATTCAATTTAGTTTCCTCCATTACTTTCTTGAGTTTCTTTATAATCTACACAAGCAAAAATGTAATCAGGTAATTATATCATATTATATGACAATTAAACTCTTATTTTGTATAAATTATTCATTTATATCTATTTCTAGGAATCCACTTTCTTGCTTATCTTAGTAAAAAAGCTGTCTCAAAATAGAATTTAAATTCTATTTTGAGACAGTCTCTTTAATCTTAACCCCAGTGATATCTTTGAACTATAATACTAATTATTTATTTGTCTTTATATCTCTTGTATGGTTTATAAGACAAATAAATTTATAATTAAAGTTTTTCTCCATTTGAAGAAATAACTTGTTTATACCAGTAAAAGCTATTCTTCCTTATTCTCCTAAGATCCTTTAAATCAAATTCATCTCTGTTAACATAAACGAATCCATAACGTTTGCTACACCCTTGATGTGTACTTACTAGATCAATTGCTGACCAAGGACAGTATCCTATTAATCTTACACCATCTGTAATTGCAAGCTTTGCTTGTTCTATGTGCTTTCGTAAATAATCTATACGATAGTCATCATTAATGACGTCTCCTTCTTCTAACTTATCAAAAGCCCCCAAACCGTTTTCAGTAAGTAAAAGTGGTAGATTATATCTATCATTCAGCTCACGCAGTGTATTTCGAAAACCTACAGGGTCAATCTCCCATCCAAACTCTGTTTTTTGTAAATATGGATTAGATGAGCTTTTGTAAACTCCTGGTTTTCCATCAGAGATTTGTTGATCTCCTGTAGACACTGTATTTAAATCGTCATTTTCACTATGTGCTACGGTAGCTGTATTATAGTAGTTAAATGCAATAAAATCCGGGTTAGCATTTTTTAAAACTTCCATATCACCTTTTTCAATGGTTGGTGTATACCCTTTTTCCTCCATATAACTCCATGCAATACTATTATACCGTCCATATACAGCCATATCTAAATACAACCAGTTACGTATAGATGAATAGTTCATTGCGGCTAATATATCTTCGGGTTTTGAACTTGCTGGATAAACTGATGAAATATTTGGTGCTGGTCCAATTTTTCCATTGGGGCAGATAGCATGGCATAATTTCATAGCCTTTGCCTGCGCTAGCATCATATGATGATTTTGTTTATATAGTTCTTTTTCTGGATTTTTTAAACTTTTATCTAACGTTCCTATTACTGATCCGTGAAGAATCATCATATTTTGTTCATTTATAGTTAGCCAATATTTAACTCTGTCACCGAAGTTTATAAATAAAGCCTTTGCATAGTTTTCAAAAGCATCGATGGTTTCTCTATTTGACCATCCACCACGTTCTTGAAGTGCATAAGGCAAGTCAAAGTGATACATAGTTACAATAGGTTCAATATTATGTTTTATTAATTCATTAATTAAGTTATTATAAAATTGTATGCCTTTTTCATTTACTTCTCCTGTACCCTTTGCAAATATTCTAGTCCACGCAATTGAAAAACGATAAGCTTTAAATCCCATTTCTGCAAGCAAAGCAATATCTTCTTTATAGTGATGGTAATGGTCACTTGTTACCTTAAAATCCGTAGTTCCTTCTACAATATTTGACATATCAATAACAGAAGGTCCCTTTCCATCCGTGTTCCATGCTCCTTCTACTTGATAAGCTGATGTTGATGCTCCCCACAAAAAATCTTTTGGAAATTCTTTTAATCTTGCATGTTGCATTTCGACTTCCCCCTTTTGCATGAAATCTTAGAAAATAAATTTATTAATTACTATTTTTAAACCTATTTATGAATATCAATCACACTATTTCTTTCTATTAATCTGGTATCAATTTCTATTTTTATGGAAATTTCATCTTTATTGTTTATTCTCTCTATAAGTCTAGTTACAGATAACCTTCCCATTACATTGGTATACACTTTAATTGTTGTTAAATTTGGATTACCCATTGAACTAAATGGAATATCATCAAACCCAATTATAGATACTTCTTCTGGAATCCTTATTTTTTCTTCTTGCATAGCTTTTATAGCACCTAATGCAATAATGTCATTTAATGCAAAGAATGCAGTTGGCAATTTTCCCTTATGATTTAACAGATATTGCTTCATATCTCTATATGATCCATCTAAAGTTGGTTCAAGCAAAATTTTATCATCTTCGTTAAATGTTAAATTAAAATCATCAATAGCCTTTATGAACCCTCTACAACGATACTCAAAGTTAGTTATATTCATTGAACTTGCTAAAATTCCAATTTTAGTATGACCTTTATCGATAAAATATTTAGCTACTCCATATGAGCCTCTTGTATTATTAATTACTATGTAGTCATAACTTTTTGTTGGAAAATAGCTATCTAACACAACTAATGGAACATTTATATTCTCAAAATTTTGAAAATCATTTTCATCCATTTCTGTTGCTAGAAGTAATATACCATCTATTTTATTATGATTTATAATTTTTAAAATTTCTTCTTTATCATGTTCTCCATGACTTATTTGTGATATTAATAATTCGTATCCTCTTTGTCTACATTCATTTTCACATGATTCTATAAGTGCAGAAAAAAATTGTGTATCTGAAACCACATATCCATGCTTTTTAAAAATAATTAACCTAATTAATTTATCTTCACTTTTTTTACTGTTATTAAAATAGCCTAAATCCTCTGCTGTTTTAATTATTTTTAATTTAGTTTCTTTTCCTACACCTTTTTTATTATTAAGCGCATTTGATACTGTTCCTGGAGATACTCCTACTATTTTAGCTATATCTTGCATTACTGTTTTCATTTCAACTCTCCCTACCTCTTTCTATACAATTCAACTACATATAGTATATAGCAATATCTCTACAATTAAAATATTTTTCACCTTAATATTGAAATTCAAATGCACCATATGTTATATTTATTTTTCATTCTCCACGTAGCCATGACTTTATATCATTTTCAACATCATCATAAAAATCCGGCTTTAAACTAGGAATATATTTGCAAGCTTCATAAATAACAGGTAATACATCTTTGTGAACACCTGTACAGTGATGAACATAGGGGCCAGTTACTAATTTATCTTCAAGTCTTGATAAGTTTTCTACCTCAACCCATAAATATGCTCCCTGAATATATGGTCCTTCAATACCTTTAGCATGCCCAAGTAGCATAGAATATTCTCCATTATCTCCATCAAATCTTAAAAGTGACACATCTCCACCCTTAATTTCTGCAAAAGACGCTCCCCCGCAACCACTTTCTAATGCAAATGGCACTTCAAGCTGTGCTTTTTGACCTTTTTTAGTCAAAGATATTGGGAAACACCCACAATGTTGCAAAAGTTCACCGTTTTTATTAGTTGGATGTGCAACTGTCCAATCTGCAAAAAATGTTGGGGTTTCTCCCATAGTTGCCGCTTGTGCTATTACGGATGTAATTGCTCCATGAATATCTGTTTCACATACCACAGGAATTCCTTCATCCGTAAGCATTGCATTAGCCATACATGGCATGATTTTTAATTCATCTTGTAATGCATTCCAGCATTGTATAGCTACGGCACTGCAACCATATTCCTTAATCAATTGATTATATGCTACCTTTAGAGCCGCCACACCTTCAACAACTTCTTGTGAAACTTTGATTTCTAGTACTCGCTTCATATATTTGATTGTCTCTTCAACTTCATTTTTATTTTCTAATTTTACTTTTTTGACCTTTGCAACTAACTCTGTCATTGAAATTGGATAAATTTGTACTCCAAATTTTTCTAACAATTCACCTTCACTGCACATCATAGTCCAAAATGATGATGGCCTTGTGGAAATTTGAAGTATTCTTAAACTTCCTAATTCTCTTACTACATTTGTAGCTGCTATAAAGTTTTTTAATCCTCTTTCAAATGCCTCATCTTCTAAAGATGAATTTGGTATATATGTGAATGGTATATTAAAACGCCTTAAAATTTTGCCCGTTGCAAATAGTCCACATTGGGTATCTCTTAGCCTTGTTCCGTCTTCTAAAGGTGCATCATCACGTGGTCCCCATAACAATACTGGAAGCTGCATCTTTTTTGCAACTTTTGCTACTAAATCCTCTGAACCAAAATTGCAGTGTGGGAAAAATAATGCATCTACCTTTTCTTTTTTAAATTTTTCTACTACTTTATCTACATGTTCTTCTGAAAATAACAATCCTTCTTCATTTATATCATCTATATTTATAAATTCTATATTTAAACTTTTTAATTTTTCACAAATTAAATCCTTATATTTAATGGCATCATTTTTACTAAATATTGACCTACGAGTACCTGCGACTCCTATTTTAATATTATATTTTTTCATTTATAACCCCTCCAAACTACCTTTTATTTAATGCTGTGTGATACAAAACACTCTTCACAGCATTTTGCCACCCACTATATAATTTTTTTCTTTCTTCTTCTAATATTTTGCTTTGATAAATTTCCATTTTATTTGACAAATTTTTTATTTCATCTAAATTTTTCCAAAGTTCAAGTCCTAATCCACATAGGAATGCTGATCCTAATGCGGATAACTCTTCATTATCATTCTTTTCTATCTCACAATTCAATAAATTAGCTAAAAATTGATTATAGGTTTTATTAGTTGTAACCCCACCATCTATGTTTAAATGCTTAATTTTAATATTAGTTTCCTTTTCCATTACATCTAATGCATCTTTTACTTGATATGCAATACTCTCAAGAGCGGCTCTCATTATATGCTTTTTCGTTGAGCATCTGGATAGTCCTACAATAGAAGCTTTTGCGTTGGCCTCCCAATAAGGTATCCCAAGTCCTATAAAAGCTGGAACTAAATATACTCCTTCAGTTGTTTTTGTTTCTTTTACAACTTCATTAAATTCACTAAAATCTTTAAACAATCCAAGCTCATTTTGTATCCAATTTATTGTGTCTCCACTGGAATTTATAATTCCTTCAATTCCATAATTTACGCCATTTTTACATACAGATGCTATAGTTGTGACCATTCCATTACAAGATGATATATATTTATCACCTATGTTCATCATAATAGAATTGCCAGTACCAAAGGTAGCCTTTGCCATTCCTTTTTCAAAACATCGTTGTCCAAATAAAGCTCCTTGTGAATCTCCTACCACTCCACATATTTTTAGTGGCTTTTTTAGTATTCCATCAATATCTGTTATCCCAAAAATTTCATCTGAAGGATAAACCTCTGGCAGCATGTTTTCTGGTACATTAAAAATATTAAGTAATTCACTATCCCAATTTAAGGTTTTAATATTAAACAATAGGGTTCTACTTGCATTAGTGAAGTCTGTTCTATGAACTTCACCTTTAGTTAGTTTCCAAATTAAAAAACTATCAATAGTTCCAAGTAACAATTTTCCTTGGTTTGCTTTTTCCCTTGCACCTTCAACATTATCAAGTATCCATTTAACCTTAGTAGCAGAAAAATATGGATCTAATCTTAGTCCCGTTTTTTCCGCCACTATATCATCATATTCCCTAAGTTCATTGCAAATTTCTGTTGTTCTTCTGCATTGCCATACAATAGCATTATATATAGGTAATCCAGTTTCCTTTTCCCAGACTACAATGGTTTCTCTCTGATTTGTTATAGATAATCCTAAAATTTCTTTCTCATCGATTTCGCTATTTTTAATAATTTCTCTTATTACTGATTTAACATTTTCATATATTTCTATAGGATTATGCTCTACCCAGCCTAAAGCAGGATAAATTTGTTCATGTTTTTTACTCACCTTACATTTGACACTTCCTGTTTTATCTATGATTAATGCCTTTGTAGAAGATGTGCTTTGATCTATAGCTAATATAAATTTTCCCATCATAACATACACCCTTATCTATTTTTTAAGAATTTTTTCTGCAGTTTTCACTAAGTTGTCTACAGTTAATCCATAATAATTAAATACTTCTTTAGAATTACCTGTTATAGGTGCCTCATCTGCAATCCCAAGTATCTTCATTTTTGCTAGGGCATTTTGACAAACTACTTCCGATACCGCTGCACCTAGTCCACCGTAAATGCTATGTTCTTCAATTGTAATAATTCCACCTGTTTCCTCAGCTGCTTTTATGATTATTTCATTATCCAAAGGTTTTATTGTATGCATACTTATAATTCTTGCACCTATCCCTTTAGCTTCTAATTGTCTTCCAGCATCTAGCGCTATCTTAACCGTCTCTCCGGTACCTATTATTGTAATATCTGAACCTTCATGTAGAACATTTCCTTTACCTATATGAAATTCAAAATTCTCAGAATCGTAAACATCTTCTACTGCACTTCGCCCAATACGGATATATGCTGGTCCATCATATTTATATAGTTCTTCAATGATTTTCTTCGTTTCAAAACGATCCGCTGGAAGCAAAACTTGAATTCCCGGGATAGCTCTCATAACTGCTATGTCTTGAAGCGAATGATGAGTCATTCCTAATGCTCCATAACTTACGCCACCGCTAATTCCAACTAACTTAACATTAGTCTTTGAATATGCTACGTCAACTTTAATTTGTTCAACACTTCTCATGGATAAAAAACAAGCTGGTGATGCCACATAAGGTTTTTTTCCACATGTTGCAAGGCCTGCTGCAATTCCAATTGAATCTTGTTCTGCAATCCCAACTTCTACAAATTGCCCCGGATATTCCTCTGCAAAATTTCCCATGGAAGCTGAGCCTCTAGAATCACAAGTTAAAACCATAATATCCTTATCATTTTTTGCTAAATCTACTAATGTATCACATATTACTTGACGGTTAGAAATCTTATTCATTTATTTCAGCTCCTTCTAATTCAATAACAGCTTGATCATATTGCTCTTTTGTTAGTACTCCATGATGCCACTTAACCTGATTCTCCATAAAAGAGATTCCTTTTCCTTTTATGGTATTTGCTATAATCATTGTTGGCTTTCCTTTTTTAGCTGGAATATTGTTTAATACTGTAAGCAACTTCTCAATATCATTTCCATCTACTTCAACAACTTCCCAACCAAAGCTTGACCATTTATCACTTAAATTATCTAATGCCATAACTTCTTCGGTAGTTCCTGATATTTGTAATCCATTTCTATCTATAATTCCTACTAAGTTATCCAATTTATAATTAGCTGCTGACATAGCTCCTTCCCATACTGAACCCTCTGCTTGCTCTCCATCTCCCATTAATGTAAATACACGATAATTTTTATTATCACGTTTTCCAGCTAGGGCCATACCTACAGAAACAGGTAATCCATGTCCTAATGACCCAGTATTTATTTCAACTCCTGGATTTTTACTGTTTGGATGACCAATTAAAGTGGAGCCATATTGACTGTAAGTTCTAAGTTTTTCTTTATTAAAAAAACCTTTGTCTCCTAAGATATAGTAAAGAGACTCTGCAATATGTCCCTTACTTAACACGAATCTATCCCTATCTGGATTTTTAATATTTTTAGCATCAATATTTAGTACGTTATAATAAAGAGTAGTTAATATATCAATACTAGATAAGGATCCTCCAATATGACCTGCTTTAGAAACATATACCATATTCAATACACCTTTTCTAATTTGTTTTGCTTTAAGTTTTAAGTCTTTTATTTTTTGTTCCATAATTTTTTTCCTCCCAAGTTATTTCTTTTTAGCAATTACAAGTACATCTTGACTAAATGCATGCATTCCAATAATGGTTTTTTCACCTTTAATTCCCAATCGAGGTTTACCAATATGTCTTTCACTTAAATCCAGAATATCAAATTCATAATCATCTAATTTTTTGTTTATAACAACCTTGGTATTTACCGGTATATATATTAATATCACAGATAGATCTTCAGTTCCTGCCATTCTTATCTCTTCTGATTTATCAATATATCCTACTAATGGATCTATACCACATAATTCATAATTATCGAATATCCATTTTGCAAATGAGTAATCCCATGCGCCTTGAAATCTTAATGCATCTCTCCAATAATACGGCTTATCAAAACCTTCTCCTAAATTGGCTCCAAAACTGCTACCATTCTCATGCCAACTCCAAATTCCATGTGCTCCATAGGTTATACCTGCACTGGCTCCAGAAAGCAAACTTTGCCATAATGCCTTTCTAACATCAAACTGAGTAAACCTTCCATACAGCTGCCTGCTATATCCCATCTGTTCATAACAGGGTTCTGAATTAATTATTGGTTTTTGGGGTTTCTTTTTATAAAAGTTTTGTGCCAATAAATATGCCATGTCTTTATGTGAAGAATTGTGTCCGGATTGGTACATATAAAAATCTATATCTTTGCTTATTTCAAATTCTTCTGGCAATTCCATAAGTCTTCCTCTTATGTGCATAGTTCTGATGCAATTAGGAGCAATTTTTTTTATTGTATTTAATGCTATTGAATAGTACTCTTTAGTTTTTTCACTAGGAAAATCTGTATCTCCGCTAATAATATAAATAGGATTGTATTTAGAAAATTTCCTACCTACATATTCCACATATCCTTCAATCATATCTATAGGTAGTATATTTTTCGAATCAATTTTAGCTGCCCATGTATCTGGAACGTAATTACACCACAATAGTACTAATCCAGGAATAAAACCTTTACTTATAGCTATGTTTATCATTTTTTCTGCCCTATCAAAATACTCATCATTTAAAGAATAAAAGTTCCATGTACCATCTTCATTTTTATTAAAGGGATGAATGTCTAAATCGGTTTCACTAGCATCCCATTGAGCTAATACATTTATTTGAATAACATTAAACCCTTGCATTTTTCTAAAATCCAAATATTCTTCCCACTCATAAATACTTATGTTAGTAAATGCACTCCAACAAGTATCTGCTAAGTAAAAAAACTTGTTTTTTCCATTAAAAAAATATCTTTTATTATTTGATATAGTAATATCACTCATGTCATCTAACCTCCATAAGATATATTTTTTTCTAACAGCGAAAATTCATTTCTAACAATGTACTTTTTATCTTTTAATTCACAAATTAATTCTAAGTTCTAATTGGTTTATCTATTTCATGTTTTCAGTATATCACTATTATATATTTAAGTAAATATTTATATATAAATTAATAAATATTTAGCAAACTATTGATACTATGTCATTATTCAAAATACTCATCATGATATATAAAACACTGCTTTTTAGCAGTGTTTTATATATCATTTACTTAATTATTTTATTAATGTCATAATACTATTTCCCTTGCTTACTATCTTATTATTTGTAGGTATTATCTCTCTAAACATATCATAATTCGTTACTAATATTGGTGTGGTAATATCAAAACCTTCTTGTTTGATTTTATCAATATCAAATTCTACAAGTAAATCACCTTTTTCTACGACTTGTCCTTTTTTTACTTTTACTTTGAAATATTTACCTTGTAGTTCAACAGTATTAAATCCAATATGAATTAGAAATTCCGCACCTGTTTTAGTTTTTAATCCAAATGCATGACCTGTTGGAAATGCTGCTTCAACTGTACCATCCACTGGTGAATATATTTTTCCTTCACTAGGTATTACAGCAATGCCCTTGCCTAACTCCTCGCTTGCAAAAGCCTTATCTGACACTTCTGTTAGCTTTACTATTTCCCCATTTGCTGGGCTTCCTACTTCTATATCTTCTACTATGTTTTCTATATCCTTTGCTTTATCATCATTATCTTTCTTAATTAGCATATTATCGTTAAATCCAAATAAATAAGTGGCAATGGCTGAGAAAATGAATGCAAACCCACATGCAATTAAAAATCCAACGAACCCTTTTCCTATATAAGCTGGTAGAGTTAAAATTGAAGTGCCTACGAATGCCTTGCAACCAGCACCTACATAGCCTGTAATTGCTCCTGCAATTCCTGATCCAATACATGCAATAATAAATGGCTTTTTATATTTTAAAGTAACACCATAAATTGCTGGTTCAGTGATACCAAAAAGTCCTGTTAATGCAGCCGAACCTGAAATTGCCTTTAATTTTACATCTTTTGTTTTCATGAAAACTCCAAATGATGCTCCTGCCTGTGAAAAATTATTGGGACCAGTTATTGTAAATAGTGTATCACGCCCATAAAGAGCAAGATTATTTATAACTATAGGAACGAAACCCCAATGCAATCCAAATATAATAAGGATTGGCCACAATGCTCCTACAATTCCACCACCTATGGTTGGATTTATACTATAAATTAAGCTATATCCAGAAGCCAAAAACTTTCCTAACTCATTACCTATAGGTCCTACTACTAAAAATGTAAGTGGTACAACTATTGCCAAACAAATTGTAGGGGTAATAAAATTCCTACAGACCTGGGGAAGTTTTTTATTTAGAAATTGTTCAATCTTGGCTAAAATATATATGGCTATAATAATGGGAATGACTGTGGATGGATAACTAATCAATATAACCGGAATGCCCAAGAAATTAATAGCTTTATGAGCCGTAAATAGTGCCGTCATATTTGGATACAATAGCGCACCTGCTATTGCAACTGCGATAAATTGATTAGCCTTAAACTTCTTAGCAGCTGTGAATGCTAAAATTATAGGCAGATAGTAAAAAACACTATCGCTTGCTGAATACAGAATTAAATAAGTACCACTTGTGTCTGTTAACCATCCCATTGTTGTACAAAGCATTAGTAATCCTTTCAGTATACCTGCTCCACACATCACAGAAAGCATTGGAGTAAATATGGATGTAACCGTGTCAACTAGATTATTAAAAAAACCTGATTTTGATTCTGAATCGTCATCTTGATTAGAGTCAAGTGATAAACCAGTTACTCTTCCTATAGTCTGATATACATCTCCTACAGAATTTCCAATCACTACTTGATATTGTCCACCACTTTCTATTACTGTAATAACTCCATTCAATGAACTAAGCACTGGCTTATTAGCCTTTTCTTTATCCTTGAGTTTAAATCTTAATCTTGTTGCACAATGAACTAATGATATTACGTTATCTTTACCACCAACATTTTTTATAATATCCTTTGCCAAGTCATCATAATTTTTTGCCATTATAATATCCCCCTAATATAGTACTTTTATTAATTACTAAAATATTCATAAATATTAACCCTTGAATTTACAAACTAAATCTTTTAACTTTATGATTTTTTGTTTAAACCTTTACAGTAAACCTTTGCAACAATATGTGTAATTGCAAATTTAACGACTCCTGATATACATTTTTCTCTTATCTATAATGACGCCTTTGTATGTTTATGAAAATGTTTTCACCCGGGTATACTTTTATTATATACTATTTACTAAAAAAATCAACATATATTTAGTTATTTTTTTGTTTTATTTATATATATATTTAGTTATTTTCTTGTGGGCTCTTAAATTACTAATGAAATATACCCTAATTATAATTATTATTCTCACTTCTAGATAAAAAAAATAGGAAGAGTAGACATACTACTTCTTCCTATTGGAGGATAAGCCACAATTAATGCATTTGATGTGAAACAGCTAAATCAAGATAGATAAATTATAAAATTTTTATATACCAAACATCGCAAGCATAATGTTCTGTTTCAACTACTGGTTTTTCAAATTGAATAAATTCATTTTTTTATAAAATTTATTGGCCGCAACCATGTTTTCAAAGTTCTCAAGATAACACTTTTTATAATACTTTTTTTGCAAATTGGAAAGAAATTTTTAGTAGTTCTTTCGCAATTCCAGTACCTCTCACATCTTTTAGAGAATACATTTTCTGTAATTCACATATATTTTCTGTATTAGTTAAAGATCCAATACCACAACCGGCTACTATTTTATTATTCTCTAGAGCAACCCAATATTGGGATTTTTCATTTTGATAAACTTGATAAAATTTTATAAAGTACTCAAATTTTTACTGCAAGTAAAAAACATTATTTTCAATCTATTATTGATTATTAAAAATTAAAGTTTAAAACAAAAATAAGAGCAAAGCTAATTATATTAAAACTTTGCTCTTATTTAATTAACATGGTGTTGAATTCAATATATTCTAATTAATCGTAAAATCACCATTCGACAAATTATAGTTTGTCGATTTATATGTTCCTCTATTTGATGCATTATCAGATGTGTCTATATACTCTATTTCCCACT
>NZ_JMLK01000030.1 GCF_000686725.1 Clostridium akagii DSM 12554
GGTCCATCCACAATAGACGCAATTTCTTTTATTACCTCATTAAAGTCCCTTCCCTCTCTTGCTATTAGGGATGGATTGGTTGTAACTCCACATATTACTCCCATATCATTAGCTTCTTTTATTTCCTCTACATTTGCTGTATCAATAAATAATTTCATTTATTATTTCCTCCTCTAATTTAAATTAAGTCTAGGTATTTATACTAATCTTAATGCAATGGAGCAATTTATTTCATAATTTCCTTTAATTCTTTAATAATCCCAGGATAGTCTACTTTTGAGAAATCCGTTACATCAATTTCAATCAGGTGTCCCAGTTGAAATTTTCCATAGCCTTTATTTTTACAACGATCCATAAACACATCATAGGTTAAAAATCCATCTGCCTTAACACGATTTTCTAGTGCATCTCCCAAATGATACTTATTTACAATATGGCTAAGATGACGTTCTGAATCCAGATCTCTCTGCTTTGAACGTTCATATAATACATCTAAATCTCCAATCAAACGAATTGTTACTACCTCATATTTATATGTTTTAGATATTTGGTTTAATGTCCCATACTGTTTGTCACTAAAAGGATAATCGGAAATAATCTGCTTTCCCTTGTACATTTGAATACGCATCATACTATAATATGAAACCCAACTTTCACTTTCCAAAAATTTCTTTTCATTTAAATCATCATATCCAAACTGATCATATAATTTCTCTTTAAAATCATCCTGTGATACCATGGTAAATTCTCCACATTCTTTAATAATCTGATTGGCTAAATAAGATTTACCAGTTGCAGGATACCCAGCTAACAAAATCATTATTTTTTTCATATACATTTTCCTCTTTTCCTCCTTTTTATAAGAATACGGTATTAGAAATGATAATATCTAATACCGTATTGATAATAAAAAGAAATAAGTTAAATTCGTTTTTGCCAATAACATATCATTATTTATATGAACTACCTAATATATCTATTTTATTTTCAATAACCTTTTGAACGGCATCATTTGAAGGTATTACAAGGTCTCTGCATGAATCTGCAAGGTCTGCATTTTTAAAATTTTTCTTCGTAGCATCTACCCATGCTACATTTAGTTCCGTTCCTATATTTACTTTAGATATTCCACCTAATATACATTTTTTTAAATCTTCTTCAGAAACACCGGTTCCTCCATGAAGCACCAATGGAATGTCTATTACATCATGAATATTTTTTAATACACTAAAATTAAGTTTTGCTTTTGATTTCCATTGTCCATGTGAAGTACCAAAACCTATTGCTAAAGCGTCTATGCCTGTTGACTGTACAAATTTCACTGCATCTTCAGGACTTGTATACCTAATTTCCCCTTCATTTGAAGCAACTCCATCCTCAGTACCACCAATAGTTCCTAGTTCTGCTTCTACTGATACACCATGCTCCTTTGCATATTTAACTACTTCTTTTGTTTTTTCAATATTTTCTTCTAGTGAAAGTGCTGAAGCATCAATCATTACTGAAGAAAAACCATTATCTATTGCTATTTTAATTGTAGCAAAATCTTTTGTATGATCTAAATGTAACGCTACATCCACACCAGTTTCCCTAGCTAGTTCTTTTACTGTACTACTAAGCAATGCGAACCCTATATACTTACATGTAGTTGGTGAAATTTGTAGTATAATAGGTGAATTTTTAACTTTAGCAGCTTCTATCATTGAAGGAACCATTTCAAGACAATGGATATTAAAGGATCCTACTGCAAATTTACCTTTTCTAGTGTTTTTTAATATTTCTTTTAGTGTTAAATACATACTTAACAACTCCTCAAGTTTTAATTTTTTTATAGTGGATTGTAATGATACTAGTGCTTACTCTTTATGCTTGTACCTAATTTTGCTTTGGATTTATCCTATGCAAGGGTAAATTTAACCCTTGCCTCGAATCACATCTTTTGATAATTGTAGCAATTCATCAGTTTTATCCATATAATGTTTAACCATTACGTAATCCTTTACACTAATTGCTTGTTTTCGTTTGATGTTATAAAGCTTTACTAAATCTGTATATGCCCTGCCAAGAGACTTATTTTCACTAATACTGATTTCATAGTATTTTATAGCATCATCTATTTTATCTGCTTGAAAATACAAACTTCCAATTTTCCTTAATACTTTAATTCTCTCTTCGCCTTCAACTGAATCAATAGTGTTAGATAAATTTTCAGCTTCTTGCAATAGCGTCTCTTTATCTATTATTTTAGGTTCTTCTTTTAAAACTGAAGATGGTTCTTTGTTTTTATGCTTTCTAAAAAACATTAATATCGCCTCCTATTCTATATGCTAAATTGCTTTAAGTATTGGAGAGATAATCCATGCATATAACAAAGCTGCAGTTACCGTATCTACATCTGTTGCTGTTGCATTAATAAATCCCATTTTATTAAAACTCACTACTAACAATGCTGGAAGTAATGTTATGAAGAAACCATGAGCTATGGTGGCAATTACAGCTCCTCGTCTACCACCAACTGCATTACCAAAAATACCTGCAGTACCACCTGCAAAGAAGTTTGTTAGCATTCCTGGTAATATCATAGCTAATCCAAATCTCGGCAAAATGAACATTGCTAGAACACTACCTATTGTTGTTCCTATAAAACCAATTGTTACAGCATTAGGTGCATAGGGGAATAATACTGGACAATCTAGTGCAGGAATAGCATCTGGTACAATTTTTAATGCAATACCCCTAAATGCTGGAACAATTTCACCTAGTAAGAGTCTAACTCCTGATAGTAATACATAAACCCCTACAACGAATTGAACTGCTTGTAAAAATGCATATACAACATAATTTACATTTCCTGAAAATTGAGCACCAAATTTAGGTCCTGCAAAAATAGCTGTTATAATGTAAAGTGGTATCATAACAAGGCCTACAGAAAGATACGTATCTTGCAAGAATTCAAATCCTTTTGGTAACTTCAAGTCTTCAGTTGACTTAGATTTATCACCTACAAGTTTGGCAACCCCAGCCGTGAACATATAACCAACTGTACAAAAATGTCCTAATGCAATATCATCACTACCTGTTATCATGCGAACTATAGGTTGAGCAATAGCTGGCATTCCTACTGCAAAAATTCCACCAACAATTCCCCCAACAACTATTAACGATATTCCACTTAATCCAGCAAAGCTTCCAAATACAGTAGTCATTGTAGCCATCCATAGTATTGCCTGTCCAGTTAAGAATATATATTTCCATCTAGTAAATCTTGCAATGATTATATTAACTACGAATATTGATAAAAATGTTAGAGCAATTGAATTTCCAAGATGTAGCGTATTCATTGCTTGACCATTAATTGCTTCGATAGAAGGAACTATACCTTGCATTCCAAAGCCTTTTGAGAATATTTTCCCAAAATATGTTAATGATAAAACTATTATTCCAGAGCCAGCAGATAGTACTAAAAAACCTAATAACGTTTTGAATGTCCCTGATATAACATCTCCTGCACTTTTCCTTTGCAGTGCTAGACCAAGCAGTGCTATCAATGCAATTGTAATAGATGCTTGGGTTAAAATATTTTGAACTATAAAATTTACTACCCCCATAATTCTCAACTCCTCTTTTTTTTATTATAATTCACCTTTTTCTTTTAAAACGGGTACTAACTTCTCTCGTATTTCATTTTTATCAACTAACCTATTTAGAAATATCTTGGTGGTATTAGTATCATATTTTTCAACTTGATGCTTGAAGTTATTTGCAGCGATAATAATATCTGCATTTGTACCAGCTACTGAAGTAATGTCGGTATGATCTAATTTTGCTGTAACATTAAGATCCTTTAATACAGAGTCCACCGTCATCTCACAAGCAAAGCTACTTCCTAGTCCTGCACCACAAACCATTAATATTTTTAACATAATATCACTCCCCTAATTTAATATAAATATATTGTTTTTCACTGATGCCTTAGTCGAAATCGTTTTCATCTTTATCTTTTAGCAATGGTAATATTTCCTCTACCGAGTTAGCGTTTTTTAACATCTCAACTTTTTCTTCATCATTAAACAAATCAACAAGAGTTGATAATGCCTTGCTATGTGAATAATTATCAATAGCACCTAAACATATTACAACACTTACAGGATCGTTGTCTTCGCTGCCAAAATTCACTGGAACAGATAATTTTATTAAACTCATCCCAAGTTTGATTACACCTTCACTAGGTCTTGCATGTGGTAATGCTATTCCAGGCACGATTACTATATATGGACCCATTTCTATTACAGTTTCAATCATTGCATCTATAAACCTAGGTTCTATGCATCCATTATCGACTAATAATGCTCCTCCTTGCCTAACTGCCTCTTTCCAATCAGCTGCATACACATTAGCTCTTATTGTATCTTTCGTTAACAATTCACTTAACATAGGTTGAATCACCTCCTTAGTATCTAGTTGCCCAGCATTTTTAATGCACTTAGATAATTCATTTATTAATTTTTCTTTGCATATTATTGAACAATTATCTTCTACTATTGATATAATTTCATTTAACAAACCTATGTGTTTGTAACTTTCGCCTCCTTTAATTGGTGAATTTTCTCTGCAAAATTTATTTATCTTTTCAATATCTTTATCTGGAAGCATTGGACTAACTATCAAAATAGGTTTATAAAAATATTCAAGTGGAATTGTTGATAATATAAGATCAATTTTTTCTAAATTCATAAATTTCACTTGATGGCTAGAAACGTTTTCAATTATTCTAAAATTATGAAACTCACTATTCAATCTAGATTCTAGCAATTTAGAAGTACCTACTCCTGTACTACATATCAAAATCACATTATAAACTGCTTTATGTTTATTTTTTTTCCTTTCATATGCTGCACCAAAATGAAGTGTTATATATCCTAATTCTTCATCAGGTATTTTTTGACCAATAAATTTTTCTAATGGTTCAATGGAACTTCTTACCTTATCAAACATCAAACTGTATTGTTCTTTTATTTCATTAAGCATAGGATTGTAAAGTGGGAGATTATTTTTTAATCTATATATGGTTGGAATTAAATGTTTTAGCAAACCCTCATATATCTCATCATTATCACCAAAATCAACGCCCATTTGCTTTCCCACATTTTCTATTATCTTACTTGATAATGCTTCAATTTGAACCCAATTAACATCCTTATGAATTTCTGATTTTTTACTATTCTCCTTTCCACTTAACAAATGAAGTGTTATATAACCTACTTCATCTATAGGAAAATTAATATTAAATTTTTCTTCCAAAGTTTTTACCATTACAGATGCAACTGAAAATTCATTTGATACTTTTAAAATTTTAAGCTCATTGCTTGACATATGAATATCCTTACCAAACTGTATTCTTTTTATTGCCAAAGCGATGTGTAATACTAATGATGAATAACTTTCGTCTAATAGATATTTATTTAATTGTTTTTCTGCAATTCCAACTGTTTCTTTGATTACTTCAATGTCTAAATCATCAAAAATATTATTAAACTTTTCATTTAACATTTTTGGGTTTATTGTTTCTGTTTTGCTTATTGAATCTGTACCTATAAATTTTAATGATTCAAATAACAAATATAAAATCGCACTTCTGTAATACTTTTCATTGCCTATGATCTTAATGCCCTTTGATGGAATAGCTTGCATTTTTAATTTATGATCTTTAAGCCATTTCCTTACTTTCTTCAAATCATTAATTATTGTACTTCGACTTACCTTTATGCTTTCAGCTAATGTATCAATTACTACATACTCATTTGATTCAAACATTGAAAGCAGAATGTAACTTACCCTTTCATCAGAATTAAGAATATATTCATTGAACTTTTTGTTACATATTAATACTTTTAGTTTTTTAATATGTTCTTTATTTACCATATAGGAAATTCCAAGATTAGAGTTTTTCCCAATTGGCGTTAAATCATTGCTTAATAGAAATTCATCAATTTTTTCAATGTCGTATCTTATGGTTCTCATGGATACCTTAAACATTTCTGACAACTCAATTAACTTTATAGGTTCTTGTTCATTAATTATATGGTATAGGATCTTAGCACATCTTTCATTAATCAATAGAAACACCCCTTACAAACTTTATGTAATCGTTTCGTATGACACCTTTAGTATATACAAGATATTTTCACTTGTTAAGTTCAGATTATGTCACACATATAGTGAATATTTTGCATTAATACAAACTTTCATAGTGGTTTAATTTTGGCAATCTAGTGCTGTTAACTGAATTTAAGTACAATTAATTTAATCATTTCACTAAATATTGCTTTAATTTATACTAACAAAAAAATTAAAAATTATTTATAAATCATGGAAAATAATTATGCAATCTCCCACTATGATTAAGTTAGTACCACAAAATCACGTTTAATCACTTTATTACAATGTTTATTCCAACCTTTTCATGCATGAAAAAAAAGTTCTGACAAAATCGCCAAAACTTTTAAATAAAATCAATAGTATATATTTTTATAATCAGGATGTACATATCGTTTTTTGTTCTTTGTTTTTTTACCAACTTGAATTGCATTTTTAGGGCACCTGTTTACACATCCAAAACAATTTACGCAGCTACTTCCCCAAACCGGTTTCTCATCAAATGTAATATTTTGTACAGGGCAAACCTTTATGCATAACTTACATCCTATACATTTATCATCCGAATATAACTTTTTATCAAAATCTTTATATATGTGTTTTATTAATTTATTGCCTTGTTTAGATATAAAACGCATTCCTGGTATTGGACGGTACATTATTGTATCCTTTTTATTTAATATATCTTTAGCAAAATTATTAATTTCAGTTACTGATTTATCTAGCAGGCTTTTCTGTTTTGCAGGTCCTGGTGCGCTTGTACTATATATATCGCTTTCAGGCATTTTTACTTTAAACCAAGCATCGACGTCTTCCTTAAAGTCAAGATATGACCCAGCTGCAGAATTTGCGTAAGTTATAATAGCGAATACATATATATTTTCCTTATTAATGTGGCTGAATAGTTTGTTTTTGAAATCTAGCACTATATCCGGTGCACTTGCACCATAACAAGGAAATACGATACCAATTTGCTTTGCATTATCACATTGTTTAAAATCATTAAACCGGGCTAATGGTACAACCTGTTCACCTTCAATTTGATCTGCAACTTGTTTTGCCACCGCATATGAATTCCCAGCACCTGAAAAATAAAATATCATTAATATAATCCCCCTAAAATAGTATAACATAATTTTATAGTTTTTTAATTTAGCAGTCAAGATTTAAAAACATTGTATATCTCAGAAGTTTCTTTGTCAATATGTTTTTTAATTTTATGGCTAGTATTTAAAAACTTTATCTTTTATGTTATAATAACCTAGAAATTCTAACAATATAATAGAGGTGTCTTACATGAACAAATACGAAATAAGAACACAAAAAAAGAAAGATGCTATCATTAAAACATCTTTAGCCCTATTTAAAGAAAAGGGCTATACAAATGTTAGCATTAATGAAATAGCATCTTTATCAGGAATTTCTACGGTGTCTATTTATAACTATTTTAATAGTAAAGAGGGATTGGTCACAGAATGTACAAATATTTTGATGAAAGATAACATTCAAATGATAAGAGATCTATTAGATAAAAAAATTGATTTTAAAGAAAAGTTACTACAAGCATTTTCTATTTGCTTTGGTACACACGAGCAATTGTTAGGTGAATACTTTTCTCCTGAAGCCTTAAATGATAAGGTGCTGGTGAATTTATATGGTGAACAGGCAAATAAAATTAGAACTAAAATTCTAATGGAATTTATAGAATTAGGGAAAAAAGACGGTGTTATTGCACCATCAATCTCTACCCAAACTATTACTGACTATTTAAATGCCATCACACAAATACAATTATCATGGGATGCAGAAAGCAATTACAGAGAAAAGAGTCTTGAACTCTATCACCTTGCTTTATATGGATTAATAGGTCAGTGACAGTTTTTCCAATAGTCACATGATAATAATTGTAAATCATTTCCTTCGTTACATATCTTGCTAAGTTTTAGGGGAATTGTTAACTTCAATATTCATTTTCACCATATATTAACGATGCCATAAAACAAAATGCTAATGAGGGATACTGTGAACCTCTTGTTAAGTTTTATTCAGAAGCAATTGAGCAGGAAGAAGAGATTCGCAAATTTGGAATACCTGAAGGTTATAAGCCCTACTATGCAGTAGCTTTCGGCTATAAAGCAAAAAAGACAGAACAGACTGCACCAAAAAGAAATATGGATGTTATAAACTATGTTAGATAAACAATTCATAAAACCATCCTTTTTAATCCCGTGTGTCCCTCCTATATAATGACACAAAACCATATTTTATTACTATATAGTTTTATTGAATTATGGTATAATTTACATATTATAATAATGTATGGTCAGGAGGAATATATGAATAAAAAACTATTATTAATAGCACTAATTTGTACTGGTATTTTTATAACAGGTTGTAGTAATAACCAAACTATTAAGCCCGTTTCTACTAATAAAATATCTCAAGAGACTACAAATACTGCCGGTACTGCAAAGGATAACACTACCAATATGGTGAATTCTACTAGCAATAATAGTACTAGCCAAACTGCTGCAATTAGCACTTCTGAAAATAATTCTACAACAGCACAAAATGAAGAATCTTTTTTTGGACAATGGGTTATAGAAAAGGTAGTAGGATATTCTAAAGCGGGAACTTATAGTTCTGATGATATAAAAAAAATACTAGGGAAAAACCTAAGTTTTTCAAAAGAACAGTCAAGTTGTTTTGGAGATGATATAAGTTACCTAAATAACACAGTTAAAAATCCGACTTACAAAAAATCAGTTATTACATCTGATGAATTTACAACGGGTTTTCGTGTACCTATAAGCACTTTGACTATAAACAGCAGTACTGTAACACAAATTGAGATAAATGATGAAAAAAATTCCCCAGCATGTACATTTTTTATAAAGGATGATAATACATTAATCCTTTACGGTGGAGGAACTTTTTTTGAACTTAATAGAGTATCAAAGTAAACACAATTAATTCAATATTATGGCAGAACAGCATTGGGATAAATAAGTTTCATTACAGTATTAGGATAATAGAAAGAAAAAAATAATCCCATGTTGCCTGTCCGAGGTGTACCAGCCATTCGCAGACCATAATAATATAGTGCCATAGCTGATACCGATGCATTGAGCACTATAAATACAACAATACACCAGGTAAGTATCTCTCCTGATACCCATGGGATTTTACTAATATATTTACTCACTAATGGATAAAGCAGCTTTAACCAGACAATTGCAAGTAGTCCCCAGAACAAACAGTAGAGCAGATTCACCCTGCCATCCAGATTAAAAGGCATACTACTATAATCCCAAAAGCGTGTACCAAGTACCTTTTCTGTAAACACGCTACAAGAATATTCGTAAGTACCACCCAATAAAAAACCTCCCAGAAAAATATATATGGCATTTTTATGTATTAATCCATGAAGCATGAATGTGGCAATTACTCCACCCAGTCCCCAAACCACGCTGAAAGGTCCATATATTAGACTACTACGGCTCATCAAATTACCAGTAGTTGCCCAGACAAATCCAGTTTCAATCAAATCCCCTGCCAATGCACTGATAATAAACATCCAAACCAATTTTTCAAAACAGATGCCCTCCGCAAATTTTTTTTGATCTAGAACTCTAATAACACTACTCTCCAGCTTAACATTTTCTAGCTCTGGGAAAGCCTTGTTAACACGCCTTTGTATCATTGCAAAAAAACCTTGCCCCATTATTTTTTTTGTATCGCTCAAACCTTCCGTTATCTTTAGTACTATCCTACTTTCTTTCCGTATATGAAAAGCTACCACAAATGAAGCAACAACATCAACCATCAATAAACCAAAGAGTACCCATAGTATAATGTTTAATAACAACCATGGAATCATCTGGCTTACCGTATAGACCAATGGTTGTAACAAGGAAATAACCAGAACAGAAGCACCGCTATATGCTAAGGCAAAAGCAATAAAAAACCTTGGCTTATCGTAATTCCACAAGCGTCTGCCGGTTATCCGTCTCAGCACCCCTCCAGCTATACATTCCACCACGGTGACAAGAACTGCATTTCCAACAATTAGTGCAAGTGTATTGGCATTCTCCGCCTCTAAAAATTGTAGACTAAGTACAATACTGAAACCATAAATTGGGCATAGTGGCCCGTTCAACATCCCTCTATTAATAAAACTACCTTTTTGTAAACTCACAATTAAGACTTCTGCTATCCATCCCAACAAAGAATAAATCAGAAAAAAAGCAAAAAGTTCGTAGCCCGTATAACGCATATTCTTTGCCTCCTATATGATTCGTATACTTCATCATATTCATCTAGAACTTTTAAAATACATTTTACTTTCTCTTCAAAAACATTACTGTTTGCACCAATGAATATCTAAGAAAGATAAAAAATTTAAATATGAAAAAAGCCTCATAGTCTTGGCTATGAAACTTTTTTATTAAAATTTTTATAACAGTTTTTTCAAATATCACTTTTTGTGCACCAATCTATTCACCCATTGCATATTTAGTTTCCTTTAA
The DNA here is from genome assembly GCF_000686725.1 of Clostridium akagii DSM 12554. Classification (GTDB taxonomy): domain Bacteria; phylum Bacillota; class Clostridia; order Clostridiales; family Clostridiaceae; genus Clostridium_I; species Clostridium_I akagii. Next base: position 10,686 of record NZ_JMLK01000030.1, read on the forward strand.
TATTTCTTCTTCACTTAAGGACCTATTTACCTCTGTCATAGCGATTGGATTTAAAATTTGTTCTAATTGTTTCGGAGTTAAAATTCCTTGCCTCAAAACAATTTTTTTAACCTGAACTCCAGTTTTTAATGCTTCTTTTGCAATGTCTGCTGCTTTTTTATATCCTATGTACGGGCACAGTGCTGTTACCATTCCTACACTATTATTTACAAGTTCATTGCATCTTTCCTTATTTGCAGTTATTCCTATTATGCAGTTATCTACAAATGTCTTAGTAGCATTTTTTAGAGTTTCAATTGATTGAAACAGGTTGTAGAAAAGCACAGGTTCAAAGGCGTTAAGTTCTAGTTGACCTGCTTCAGCTGCCATAGTTATTGTAAAGTCATTTCCTATAATGTTAAAAGCTACTTGAGAAACTACTTCTGGAATCACAGGATTTATTTTACCAGGCATAATTGATGATCCGTTTTGCTTTGAAGGTAGATTGATTTCACCTATACCAGTTCTAGGGCCACTTGATAATAATCTTAAATCATTTGCCATCTTAGATAAATTTACTGCACAGGTTTTTAAAACTCCTGATACACTTACGAATCCATCAAGATTTTGTGTTGCATCAATTAAATCCTCTGCCTCAGTTACATTAATCCCTGTTACTTTTCTAAGGTTATATATAATGTTGTTTAAATATTCTGGACTGGCATTAATAGAAGTTCCAATGGCTGTTGCTCCAATATTTAAAGTAAGCATTTCATTTTGAGCTTTATTTAACCTATTAATGTCACGTTTTATCATTGACGAGTATGCATGAAAGGATTGACCAAGTCTAATTGGAACTGCATCTTGAAGTTGAGTACGTCCCATTTTTATAATATTATCAAACTCTAAAGACTTTAACTCCAGAGCATTATACATACGTTCTAGTTCTGAAATAGCTTTGGGAAGCATTTTTAGAATTGTAATTTTTCCCGCTGTTGGGAATACGTCATTAGTTGATTGAGCCATATTTACATGATCATTTGGATGAACAATGCTATAATCACCTTTAGTCCCGCCAAGTATTTCAATAGCACGGTTTGCTATAACTTCATTAGCATTCATATTTGCAGAAGTACCTGCACCACCTTGAATAGGATCAACTATAAATTGATCCTGAAGCTTTCCGGAGATAATTTCGTCGCAGGCACTTATTATTGCTTCTGCAATTTTAGCATCTAATATTTTTGCATCTCTATTTGTAATTGTCGCTGCCTTTTTTACCTGGGCAAGACTTACTATAAGTTCTGGGTGAATGGCACTCCCTGTAATATGAAAATTATTTTTAGCACGTAATGTTTGAACTCCATAATAAACATCCATTGATAATCTCATACTTCCTATTGAATCATGTTCTATCCTTGTTTCCATACAAAATCACTCTCTTCCTTTTTTTCGTATCCTTACAACAGCGAGGTTAACATGATTTCATATTTATGTAAATACTTTAAGGTGAATAACGAATAAAAGCTAAAAATACACATACTGGACTTTATTTAACCTAATTAATATGTACTTTAAGTTCATTTTATAAAGTGGTTTTTTTTACCTTATTAACACGAAAATCGTAGTTTTCAGCTTTTAAAGTTAATATTCTTAATTAAGATTACGTAAAACTCTTGTATTTTTGATCTTGAAACTTTATTATTTTAATATAATGGATTTTATTATCTTATTAACTTCAACTATTATTAAAAAGAAATGAGGTGGATCATTAGAAAGGAAAACAAAAGGTAGCTTTCCTTTAACTAATGTAAAAATATGGACAAGATTGATTTAAAACTTATTGACATTTTACAAAAAAATGCACGTTGTTCCCTTAAAAATTTAGCAAAAGAAGTGTTTTTATCAACGCCAGCTGTGTCCTCTCGCATTTTAAAACTAGAGGAGGCTGGAGTTATTACAGGGTATTCTGCCCATGTTAATCCACTAAAATTAGGTTATAACATTAAGGCCTTTATAAACCTTGAAATGTCACCAAAACTAAAACCAAAATTTTATCCTTTTGTAGCAGCATGTCCAAATGTAATTGAATGTAATTGTGTAACTGGAAATTACTCCATGCTAATAACCGTGGCTTATCATACAACTGTAGAACTTGATATATTTATTGGTGAACTACAGGAATTTGGAAATACACAAACACAAATCGTATTTTCTACAGCGGTGGAAAACAGAGGAATTGATTTATCTACATAAGTTATTCTATTATTCTTCCTATTGTTTTCTCCATGCTTTCTACTTTTGCAAATCTGCCATTAAATATATTAAAGTTATAAAACTCATATAAATCCTTGGCTGATATATTTCCATTTTTAAACGTGGTGTTTGTTTTCTCTGGAATAATTAAATTATAGCCATATTCAAATGCAACTTTACAAGTGGCATCAATACAAAATTCTGTTTGCATACCTGTAATTACTAATTGATTTATACCCTTATTGTCCAGATATTGTTTTAAATTTGTCTCTTTGAAAGCAGAATTATAAGTTTTATTTATTATTTTTTCATCCGCATTTGGGCTTACTTCTTCATATATTTTCCATCCTTCTGAGTTTGGCTCTAATTCATCACCTATTTCATCATTATGTTGAACGTAAATTACCTCAACATTATTTTCTCTACATGTTTTGATTAACCTTTTTATGTTACTTATAACTTCTTCTACATCAAATGGTTTTGCTAATACTAATGCGTTTTGAAAATCTATAACCAAAAGTGCCATCTTTTCCATATCTCTGTCTCCCTCGTATTATTTCATCTTAGCTTAAACATATACTATTTGTTTTAACAAATAACATTGGAACTTTGTAAAAATTCCTCAGCTGTCATAACCTTTGCAAACATTCCATCTAAAGATGCCATATATGTTGCCTGTACAATTTCAGCAGGGATTGTGTTCCCATTCCTTGTTAAATCTTTTGTAGTGCAAGCATCTTCAATTAGAGTTACAATAAGCCCTAATTCCTTTGCATATCTCACTGTAGTATCAATGCACATATGCGTCATCATTCCACATACCACAATATGATTAATATTATTATCCGAAATAGTTTTATCTAATCCAGTTTCAAAAAAACTATTAGGAACATGCTTTATAAAAACTTTTTCATCTTCCCTAGGAGTAACAAGATAATTTATTTCTGCCCCAATGCTATCTTGTAAAAAGGCTTTAGCTTTATTACCGCTAACTATATGTTTTACATGAAAAACATGTAGACTATTTTTTCTAAAAAAATCAAGTATAACCTTAGCCCTATTAGCAGTTTCTATAGTATGATTTAATTCTGATTTTCCACCCTGAAAATATTCGTTTTGTATATCAATCAATATTAATACAGTGTTCATTCTTATTACCTCCTATCATTAACTCCATTATAGTAGAATTAGCTAGGAAGTAAATTACTTACTTTTTTGTGGGTACTCAGTAGAATAAAAAATTCCTTTTTGTTCTAAAATTTCTGTCATTCCATGCTCAGCCATATAGTCAACACCTATACTTTGTAATATTGCTAGAGCAGGTATAATCTTCTTGCCTCTATCATCAGTAAGAAAATACTCTACATGTAATGGGTATCCATTAGAGTTTATTTTATCTATAAGCCCAAATTCTTTAAGCTCCTTAAGTTGTTCCAATAACATCTTCTCACTAATACCTGCTATATCATTTTTAAGCTTTGAAAGGGATGTAGGTCCATATTTCAATTGCCACAGAATTATTGTTTTCCATTTTCCTTTAATTACATCATGTACTACTTCTAGAGGGCACGTGTACTCATCTCTTATCTTCAATTTATATCACCTCATTTTTGTTCATTTTCAATGAATTTAGTAAATAATTCTAAAAAGAGTTTTATTTCAGAATTATCTTTTTTCCAAATTAGATAAGTAAATGAAATTGGATCTTCTATAAATTTAGATTCAATTATTCTAATATCTTTATTAGCTAAACCCTTGAAAATATAGATAGGCAAATATAAAATGCCCTGATCTGCTTTAATTAGACTTTCAGTAACATGAACAGATGATATATAAGTACTAATTGTTTCAGCTGCTATTGGATAAAAAAATTTGCCATCCTCCGTTAATACTATATTTCTTCTGCTACCTTCCTATAATTTTCATATTTTGCAACAACTATAAAGGTATAATACCATTCTAAATTCATTTTTTCTCCTAACAAAAGAACCATTAAGTTTTTCTTAACATTATATCAATAAATTATTAATTTAAAAACATAAAATACAAATGTATAATGATTTATAGAGAAATCTACAAATACAATTTTCACTTAAAAAAAGAGAGGATGTTAGCATTTATGAAAATTAACGTTAAAACAGAAAATGGTTATTTACCAAATAAGTACTCAAAATTTGCAGGAGAAAACTATGAATATAAAGGAAACCCATGTGTTTCTTTTCCAATTGAATTCACTGATGTTTCTGATAAGGTTAAGTCAATTGCTCTTACCTTTTTGGATCATGATGCTATTCCCGTTTGTGGTTTTACATGGATACATTGGTTAGCCTGTAATATACCACCTACGATTCGCACCCTTCCTAAAAACATAAGTGTAGATAACACCCTAAATGTTCTCCAAGGCCAAAATAGCTTTGCTTCACCCTTTATTGGTGAAACTGATCATATTATAACGAATAGATATATTGGACCAACTCCACCAGATAAAGATCATGAATATACATTAAAGGTATATGGGCTTGATAAAAAATTAGATTTAAATGAAGGATATTTCATGAACGATTTCTATAAACTTATTAATGGACATATTGTAGAATCTGCTGAATTAAAGATATTAGGACGTTGTTAAATTTATTTATCAGGTTAAAAGAGAGAGAACCTTCATTTCTGAGGGTTCTCTCTCTTTGTTTGTTATTTATACGTTATTCCATTAGTTTCAACTCTAAGTATTAAGATAATTCTCCCCAATCCCTTTTTATATGCCACTTTTTGTGAGGGATAGTAACATATTTTTCTGGTTCAAAATTTTCTGTGAGTATCTCAATATTTATAACTTCACTAGGATTGATTGAAAGACTGTGGTTTTTACTAGTGGTTTCAAGGTCGTAAAAATGATATCTATCAAGCCCATCTTTAAACTTTTTGTTTGGACCATAATCGAAGGGTACACATCTCCGTGATATTACACCTTTATCAGCTGAATTAAATTCTACTGTTACCAAACTTTTGCTATTTATTGATTTTATGAATATATCATTATCTGACATATGAATCCCCCCATTATATAATTTGTCAATATATTACTCATTGGAATTTTAATTATTTTAAACGTTTTCACTTCATATTATAACACTTTTTATAGATAAAATCTGCACTATTATCAAAGTCAGTTAATTAAATATATTTTATCCCAATCAAAAATTAAGATTTTTACGTAATATATTCTCAACTAATTCTAGATAATCACCCTCATAGGAAAATGTCTTATACGCTAGCATAGTTGCTAGGCCATGAACCATTGACCACATAGCAATTATATCCTGTACGTAGTCTTCTTCTTTCACATTTATGCTTTTAAAAAAATCCAGTGCACAATCTTCAAATATATTAAAAGTAAAATATTCTTCACTTCTAAGGTTATCCTCTTTAATAATTACCCCAGATCCAGAATTTGTTAAAAAAGCGAATTTTAGATAATCTGGATTCTCAACCATGAAAAAAACATATTTTTTACCTAATTCTATGATCCTTTCTTTAGGGTCACTTTTATATTTTTCTACTACTTCATTTAAAGAACTTTTAAAGTTACTAAATACATATTCAGATATTGCATTAATTAATTCCTCTTTATTTTTAAAATGCCTATAGGGTGCCGCATGACTTACATTACACAATGCTGCTACTTTTCTAATTGAAAAATTTTCTGCACCCTCTTCATTAAATAATTTTAATCCCATTTTTATAAGATTTTCCTTTAAATCGTTATGATGATATGTATCACTTTTCATATAATAACCTCTTTTCAAAATACAAATGTATGTAAAAAAATATAATATCACAAGATGTTGACATTGTAAACATAAGGTGCTATTATATGCCTATGTTGACAGTGTAAACATAGATAGAAAAGAATCACTAGACTATTAACTTATAATAATCAGTATATATAATTAACGGCTAACACAAAAAAATATTGGAGGTAATTTGATATGAATATTCTTGTACTTAATGGTAGTCCAAAAGGTGAAGGAAGTAATAGCTTAAAAATAACAACAGCTTTTTTAGATGGGTTAAATAGTATTAAGGAACATAATATAGAAATAATAAACATAAGCAAAAAAAATATTGATCATTGCCACGGTTGTTTTGTCTGTTGGACTAAAACTCCAGGTAAATGCATAATAAAAGATGATATGGCTGAACTTATAGAAAAATATATCAAGGCAGATTTAATTGTATGGAGTTTCCCTCTTTACTATTTTGGAATGCCATCAAAGATAAAGGCTTTTCTTGATCGCTTATTACCTACAAATTTACCTTATATAATTACTAAGGAGGATGGTGCAAACAGGCATGCTCCAAGGTATGACTTATCACATCAACGACATGTTCTTATTTCTACTTGCGGTTTTTACGATACAAACAATAATTATGATGCCCTCATTCGTCAATTTGAGATTATGTTTGATGATAAACTTACAAAAATACTTTGTGCAGAAGGCGAGCTATTTAAAGTACCTGAGCTTAATGGTAGAACTTCACAATATCTATCTTTGGCAAAGAAAGCAGGAGAAGAATTTGGAAAGCAAGGTAGTTTCTCAGAGCACACAAAGAAAAGGCTGAGTGAACTGCTATATCCAGCAAGTGAATTTGTAAAAATGGCCAATGCCAGTTGGGATATTAGTGATCCTTCTGCTGATTACAAAGTCCAAGATAAATCACATAAATTCATTAAGCAAATGTCCGCAACTTATAACCCACAAAGTTATATAAATGATGTTGTTATTGAGATGAATTTTATTGATATTGATAAAACCTATCAGCTTTGTTTAGGTAAGGAAGAATGCTCAGTTAAGACTCATGATTTTACTCCATATAACACAAAAATCGAAACAACTTTTGAATTATGGCTACAACTCTCAGAGGGCAAAGTTAATGGTCCCGAGGCTATGATGCAAGGAAAATACAAGGTTTTAGGTGACTTTAGTACAATGATGAAGATGAGTGATTACTTTGGAATAAAAAAGACTGTTTAATAAAATAGATAAACAAAAGGCGAACCCCCATTTCTGAGGGTTCGCTTTTTTCTATTTTCATTTGCTATTATTAATAGCATCTTTATAGTGTAAATGTCCCCAAGAACACATAGATTCTAAAATTGGCATTAGAGATAACCCTTTTTCTGATAAAAAATACTCTACCTTTGGTGGAACTTGGCGATATTCTTTGCGAACTATAATATCATCTGCTTGAAGCTCCTTAAGCTGTGCGCTTAACATTTTATGAGTAATACCATTAATGGCTTTTTTTAATTCTCCATAACGCATAACTTCACCCTTGGATAACCAAAACATTATTACCATTTTCCACTTACCTCCGAATATAGACAAGGTATATTCAAAGGGTTCTGTGACCACTTCTATCTCTTGATTCATAATATTACTCTCCTTTTAGTTAGTATCTTACATTAAAGTGCATACTATCTTTATATATTATTACATATATAATTATATATGTACAAAACGAAAATCAGGAGAGATAATATGAAAAATTTATTTGATAAAACAAGTATTAATACTTTACAGCTTAAAAATAGATTTATTAGAGCAGCTACTTGGGATGAAATGGCTGATGATAATGGTCATATAAATGATGAAACTATTAATAGATATGAAACTTTGGCAAAGGGTGGCGCTAGTTTAATACTTACCGGATATGCATTTATATCAAAAGATGAGCAACCTAATCCCGGAATGTTTGGGATTTATGACGATTCATTTATTGCCGAATATAAAAATTTAACAGATAAAGTTCATAAATATGGTACTAAAATTTCAATGCAGATAGTGTATGGTGGATCCCAATGTGACCATCCTCTTGCTAAAGAAATGACTATTTATGGACCGTCAGCTGTAAAAAATATAGTCACTGGAATTACCCCTATTGAAGCTACAAAGAATGATATAAAAGCTCTAGTAGTAAAGTTTGGAGATGCGGCTTTAAGAGCAAAAAAAGCTGGATTTGATGCTGTTGAGATTCATGCAGCTCACGGTTATTTATTAAGTCAATTTTTAACACCTTATTATAATAGACGAACTGACGAATATGGTGGAGTTATACATAACAGAGCCAGAATAATTTACGAAGTAATAGCGGAAATCCGAAAAAGGTTGGGTAAAACTTTCCCCATTATGATAAAACTTAATTTTGATGATTTTATGAAGAACAATTCTGGCTTGACTAAAGAAGAGTCTATTGCAGTTTTTAAAAGAATTGATGAATTAGGAATAGATATGATTGAGCCTAGTGCCATTAATCTATCTTCAGGAGAAGGAAGATCCCCATCTTTCAAAGGAATTAATGCTATAGAAAAACAATCGTATTTTAAAGAAGCTGCAACCAATATAGCCGATGTGGTGAAAAACGCAAAGGTAATCCTAGTTGGAGGAAATAAAAACTTTGATTTAATGGATGAGATATTAAATTCTACAAAAATCGAATATTTTTCTTTGTCTAGAACTTTACTTTGTGAACCAGATTTGATTAATAAATGGATAGATAATAAAGATTATAAACCTAAATGTGTTTCATGCAATAAATGTTGGGATGCTGTTCCAAATTCTTGTGTTTTTAATAGATAAGTCATTTACAAATAGAAACTCCATTAATTAAAACTTAAAATATAAATAGTAAAAGGCGCACTACTAAGGTAGTGTGCCTTTTACTATTGTTATGTATTAAATTTATTTATATTTTTACAATTAATTACAGACGGACAAGTGGCAAGAAAATGTCATCGATGATATCATTGATGGTTTTATCGGATATATGCCCGCGGGTGGTAAGAATTTTATATCGCACCAAATCCATGGGCAGTGAAATAATCTGTGGACTAATTTTTTTTAGGTTAATCTCCCCGCGAAGTTCAGCGTTTTTTAGAATAGCTATCATGGATCTTGTAAGTGGGCTTTTCTCCTCCACATTCATTATCTCTGGAATTAAATGGATTGAATCCTCACTAATATGTTCAATCATAAGTCCATGTAGGGTTTCAGCACCAATAGTTTGCAATGGTTTTGCTATTCCCATAAGTAATATAAGTACATCATTACGCAAATCCCCTGTATTGGGAATGCCTTCGGGATTAATCACATGTTTGTGTAATACTGCAAGAACAAGTTTGGATTTACTAGACCAGCGACGATACATAACTGATTTATTTGTTTTCGCTCTTGTTGCAACTCCATCCATTGTCATATGAGAATAACCAACCTTTAAAAGTTCATCCCATGCAGCCTTAAGTATTGCATCTTCAAGAATTTCGCCACGGCGTCGTGGTTCTACATGATGCTCCTCATCTCCGACGTACTTGCAAGTTGCAGATAGTTCATCATTTTTTTTATCCATATTTATTTCCTTCTTTCATAAATATCTATTGCATTTCTTATAGTTTTATTATATCATATACAAATAAGGTACTAATAGTTTCTTATTTGTATATAAAAGGAGTGACACACATGGCAGAAAGACTAACAAATCCCCCAAAACATCAAAAAGAAAAAATAGATCCAATGGTACTTAAGATATCCATAATTATGGTAATTGGTGCTCTAGCTCCACTACTAGATTCTACAATGATTAACGTAGCCATAAAAACAATAGCAGGTGATATGAAAAGTACAGTTGCTATCATACAGTGGGTTATCACAGGCTATGTACTTGCCATGGCTATAGCAATACCAATTTCAGGCTGGGCCATAAATCGTTTTGGTGGCAAGCGAGTGTATGTTTTTTCACTATTAATATTTTTAGCCGGTTCTGTACTTTCATCTCTATCATGGAATATTGATAGCTTAATAGCTTTCAGACTCCTACAAGGGTTTGGTGCAGGTTTAATGATACCAACTTTACAAACAGTAATTATTCAGGCATCTGGTGGCAAGGATCTAGGACGTATTATGTCAATTGTCAGCATGCCTGCATTGCTTGGCCCAATTCTTGGCCCAGTGCTAGGCGGTATTATTATAAACAGCCTAAGTTGGCGTTGGATTTTCTATGTAAATATCCCAATTTGCATGATTGCATTATTTATAGCATGGCGTGGATTACCAACTGATGAACCTTCTAACAGTAAACAACGTCTGGACATTATCGGAATTCTGTTGTTGTCTCCTGCATTTGCTCTAATCATTTACGGTGTTTCTAAGATAAGTTCTCATGGCGGTTTAAGCAGTAGTGAGGTGTTTGTTCCTATGGTAATTGGTTTTCTCATGATGGTGGCATTTGTTGTCTACTCATTACGCAGAAAGATTTCTCCAGTGCTTGATCTGCGTCTGTTTAAATCCCGTAATTTTTCCGTCTCCATTATCTTACTTTTCGTATCTGGCATAGCAACTAATGGAGCAATGCTTATTTTACCATTATATTACCAACAGGTACGGGGTCAAACTGCATTACTAGCAGGACTTTGGCTTATTCCACAAGGAATTGGCATGTTACTTACAAGAAACTGGCTAGGTAAACTAACTGATCGTATAGGTTCTCGCATAATAGTTATAGTAAGCCTACTAGTTACAACCATCGGTACGTTACCATTTGCTTTTGCAAGTTCTGATACAAATCAAATTTTATTAGCAGCAGCACAGATAATACGAGGTGCCGGTCTAAGTGGACTTTTGATTCCAATCATGGCTTCCGCATATGTAGGCCTAAGCAGAGATCAAATTCCTGATGCCAGTATTGCTACGAGGATTTTTCAGACAATAGGTGGGGCATTCGGATCTGCCATACTTGCAACCATTCTCGCAAATCAACTTTTAATTAGAAACGTATCCACTACTGTAACTGTTTCAAATGCATATAATGTTGCTTTTTGGTGGTCAATTGCCTTTACCGTAATTGCAATCATCCCCGCACTGTTACTACCAAAACGTAAAAATGCCTAAGCCCCAAAATAATCATAAGTAATAATATAACCTAAGGAGATGTATATATATGTCTAATGTGCTTTTTTTAAATATACCCTATAATGGTCACGTTAATCCCACACTAGGTTTGGTAGATGGATTGGTAAAAGAAGGAGAACAAGTTACTTATTTTTGTTCAGAAGAATATAGAGAAAGAATCGAAAAAGTGGGTGCTACATTTAAAAGCTACGGCAAAGATATGACTATCTTGAAAAATGGTTCTAATGTTTTTATGGATGGAAATATTGAAGATAAGTTCATAAATCATATTGAGAAGAGACTTAAGTTAAATATGAAAATTCTCCCAATCATCATGGGAGAGATTAAAGGTACAAAATTTGATTATATTGTTCATAGTGCTATGTTTCCATTAGGATATATTATTTCTCGAATATTAAAAATTCCTTCAATTTCTTCTTTTGAAGAATTTGCTACGGCAAAAGAGCTCATCACTGGAATTATAAGTGGAAAACGAATAAAAGATTATGTATCCACGGATAACTACATTAAGTTACGAGAAAGGCTAGACAAGTTTTATAATGTAAAAATGCCTACTAATATACTTGATTTATTATCTATAAAAAGTGATTTAAATATTGCCTATACATCTAAATATTTCGTTTCACACCCTGAATATTATGATGATAGTTTTATATTTATAGGTCCACCTATATATGATAGAAAGGAAGTTATAGATTTTCCTTTTGAAAAATTAAAAGATAAAAAAGTTGTGTATATTTCATTAGGTACAGTGTTTAATAATACCAATGATAAACTATATGATATATTTTTTAAAACCTTTGGGAATCTTGATGTTGTAGTAGTTATGACTGCCTATAATATAGACATTTCTAAATTTCATATACCTGAAAATTTCATAGTGAAAAATTATGTCCCTCAATTAGAAATTTTAAAGTATACAGATGTTGCTATAACTCATGCTGGAATGAATAGTATAGGAGATTTGTTATACAATAATGTACCCTTTGTTGCAATTCCAATCGGCTCAGATCAACCATATAACGCAGCAAGAACATCAGCACTTGGAGCTACAATTTCTCTTGACACGTACAAACTAACACCAGAAATATTAGGAAATGCTATAAAAAAAGTTCAGGAAGATCCAAGTTATCTTGAAAATATGAAAAAAATAAGTAAATCTTTTAAAGAGGCTGGTGGATATAAACAAGCTGTTGAAGATATTTTCAACTTTAAGAAGCAAAAATGGATATCACTTTAATCTAAAAAACTCTGCTGAAAAAAACTTTATATTCAGCAATGTATTAGTAAATAACTGAACTTTCCCCTGACAGGAATAAACTTCATAGTTTATTCCTGATTTTCTACTATTTCTAATAATTTTTTCTTTCTTAGCAAAATAAATACTGGTACTAAGTATACAAGGCAGACAATAAGCTTTGCATAACTATAACTATTTATTTGGCTAACAACAGAATTAGTTCCAAAGAGTCCCGAACCTATCAATGAACTAAAATCATTGAAAGCATGAATAATAGCAACTACCCATATATTTTTTGTTCTTATATAAATAGCGGCTAGTAATGCTCCTAATACCGCAGCTCCAAATGCTTGTACTACTGCACCTTTAATTGAAACTCCAGAAAAAATATTTGTTATATGTGCAATTCCAAAGATTATACTGGAAACCGCAATTGATGCATAAATTCCTTTTTGTGTTTTATGAAATTTATCTATTAAAAGATTTAATATAATTCCTCTAAAAATAAATTCCTCGGCAATCCCTATTTCTAGCATAGTAATAGCAAATATCACAATTTGTGATAAAGGCAATAATTCATTAGCCTTTCCCTGATTTAAAACAACTGCAAAGCCAGAAACAGCCGCCAATAATCCTAGACAAACTAGAAATCCCCCTGTCCAAAGTCCTCTCAATATTCCTTCACCTTTTTCTCGAAGAATATATGCTTTTCCAAGTAAAAACATAATTATCACTGAGAAAACAACTCCAACAAATTCCTGTATTAATAGTGGCGCATAACCCTTCGATGTTATTCCTAATTTAATTAACAGTTGCGTGCTATGGAGCAAACCCAAAAAACCAACAGCTATGAATATACATACTAGAAATGTGTGTTTTTCTTTTAATGAACTAATTTTAGATTTTGTATACATCTTTATTCTCCTTACCCTTTTTATATATTATTAACATTATTTACCATATTTTTAAATAGACAAACAGAGAGATAACCATTATTTCTGAAAGTTCTCCCTTTGTCTAGCTATTTATCCATTTTCAGTGCTTGTTACATTATCTTCATTTGTTCTTGTTCTATTTTTCTAAATTCAACTTCTTGATTTGAAACCTGACTTCTTACTTCCATTACCACGGTCTGCTGAGCATCACCAATAAGTTTTTGCCCTAATATATAGTTCACGTCAAACTTTCCAGAAATAGCTGGAGTTGCTCCACGAACTGGTACAATAAGCTGAACATTGTTGGCTTTTAGAAATTCAAATATAGGCTCCCATATGTATATGTCTTTAGCTGCTCCAAAAGGATTGTCTATGAATATTGTTTTTCTCAATTTATTATTGTCAGCATTAAAGGAATTTATATTTTTAATGTAATTTATGACGGAAATTAAAAATTGAATATATATTCCCTGTGACTGACCAGTACTTCCAACAGCTTGCTCGTATTCCAAAGTTCTGCTTTGCTGTGAAATTCTCTCTCTTTTATAAAGCTTCAGGACTATTTTATTCATGTCTTGTACAATTACAGAAAAAAGCCGTTTAAGTGCCAATTGATTTTTAATATATTTCATTTTTTCTAAAGAATCCTGTATACTATCAACTTTTTTTATTGTGTTTTCAATATACTCTGACATTCTTAGTTTTTGCTCCTGCTCATTAACATAAGGAAGATTTAAGCTAACTATTTGTATTAATTCATTGTTTAAATTTAATTTTGATAACCGTGGAAATCTATCCAGTTCTGTTTTCACATCTCTGCAACGTTGGATACATTGGTTTTGGAAGTTATCTTTAATCTGCTCCATATCCTTAATATCATTTTCTATTTTTCCCTTTTGAAGAAATAAAAGTTCTTTAATTTTTTCTAAATTTTCTGCTAGTTCTAAACATTTCTCAGTGTCAGTTGGAATAATAATGCTCCTAGCGAATTCTTCTGCCAGTTCCATGGCCCCTATTTCTTTAAGTGTTTTTATATTTTTTTCTTTACCATTTTCAAAATCCGTCTTACTATCTTTTTCTTTTCTGCGTATTTTGCTATAATCATTTTCCAGAATTTCATAATAATTTTTAATGTCCTCTTTATTTTCTAACTGGGCTTTTGTCTTATCTTTAAGTATATTATTGGATCTTAAAGTTACCTCTACATCCCCTATAATAGACTTTAAATCTTGAATTTCCTTATAAATAACAGTCTCTAATTTTAAAAGTTCACCTTTTTTATTAACAAGTTTTTTACCTTTTAAAATATTCTCCTCTTCAAATTGCTTAAATAAAAATACTTCCATTTCAATTGGTATGTACTGTCCAAAATCATCAGAGAACCTGCTTAATAAGTTATCAATATTTCCCTGAAGATTGTCATTTAAACTTCTTTCTTTAATAATTTCTTTATTGATGTTTTCAGCCTTGGTTTTCAAAGTTCCAAGATCATCCTTTAGTCCCTTTAACTCTTCTTCCCCAGTTACTAAAATCTCATTGTTATTTTTAAGCTCATAAAGCTTATCTATAGAGTATCCACGATTTATAGTTTCTTTTTCGCTTTTTCTCATATTACCAAGATAATTTTTTACAAGTTCTTCTTTATCTTTTATATCTGTATTTTTTTCCTCTAATGCTTTTTTGCTACCTTTAAATTTTGCTTCTAGATCCTCATCAGTTATATCTAATACTTCTTGGACCTGTTCATTGTAATATGTTTTAAAAGAATCATCCCATTCACGTTTTATTAGTGCTATTTTTTCATCTACTACTTTTTTTACCTCAGCCTGACTTTTTTCCTCTTCCTTTTGAGCACTCATTAGATTTTGAATATCACTATATTGGATTTTCAAGATTTTTGAATTCTCTTCTGCTTCCTGTAGTATTTTTTCTTCTTCATTTAAATTATCTAGGTTGATTTTTAATTCACTCAGTAGTTGTAGCTGACCATCTAGATCATCTATTTCTTTTATTATATTTTTATTAGCCGTTTCCAAATTTTTCATCTGGTTATCAAGGCCATCCATAGCTTTAATGCTATTAATTCTCTCAGATTTCAAAAATGATATTTGTTCCTTTAATTCTGCCATTTCCTTTATAATATCTTCTATTTTATTGTCATAAGTAAATTGAAATTCTTTTATATAAGAATTATCCTTTTTTAATGTAGTTTCATTTCTTTTAAGAATCTCTAGGCTATTTTTTCTTTCTTCTATATCTAATTGTATTTTAGCCTTTTCTGCTTTTATTTTTTCAATACTTATAAATTTAGACTTATCTTTTACAGCAAAAATCAAACCATCAAGATTAAAATCTAATTTTTCCTTTATACTCTCTAAACTTATAATTGGAACAGCAAAATTACCAAAATCACATTCCTTAAATTTTTCATCATTAAGTAGCTTTTTAAAATTGTAAGTTACAATAACGGAATACGGTAAAAATGGTATTTTACTTAAAAGCAGCTCTTTTTCTTCTACTGTTCGCCCTTGAAGATACTCTATTCCAAGGATTCCATCTTCATTATAGTTTCTATTAATATATTCTTTTACCTTTAATATCTCTTTAGTCTCTTGCATAGGCTTATCCTGATTTAGCTCAGTATTATAATCCACTAGCTTTTTTAATTCTTTTTCTTCACCAAATATTATTTCTAAAAGTTCTTTATATTTAATATCTAAGCTATTACTTAGATCTAAAATATCAGTGGCAGAATAAACTTCTAATAGTTTATAAGCTTTAGTTTTGTCTGCTTTGTACAACTTAATTAAATCATCATGCTGATTTATTTTACTTTCCATAAAGCTAAGTTTTTCTTCATCTTTAGCTATGGCGATTTTAAAATTATTATTTTGCTGTATTAGGGAGTCAGATAAAATTTTATTTAATTCTAATTTACCTTTTCCCTGTTCTCTATGTTTTTCAATTCCTACAATTTCACTATCAATCTCACTAATAAGCATAATGTTTACTTGCTTTCTAATAGCATTAACCTTATCCTTCAGTGCTTTTTGCTTGCCTCTTGATTTTGATATCTCGCTTTCATTAACTGCAATTTTTTTATCAATATCCCTCTCTGCATTTGAAGATTCATTTATTTCAATAGATATTTTTTCTAATTTAGTTAAAGCTCTACGAAGCTGATTATTTAGCTCCTTAAGCTTTATATCATCCCTTGATTTTTTATTCCATGCCAAAATGTTAAGATCTTTGGTTAATGTATCATTGTCAGTAAAAATATTTTTAAGTAAATGGTTTGTTTCATCATATTTATTTTTGCTTTCTATATAATCCATAAAATAATTTTTTGCTTCTCTAAATTTAATGTCCTTGCTTAGAGCCATAAAGCTTGCGTCAGCACCTTCATAGCTATTTTGTAAATCTTCCAACTTTTCTTTTGTGATATTTAGCTTATTATGTTGGCTTTGCAGTTTTATTGTTGCTATATTTTTTTCAATTTCTTTTGCTTCTTTGTTTATGCTTTCTATGTCTTCTTCTAGAGAATTTTTTTCACTGTATTTACTATCTATGTTATTTTCCAAAGTATTATATGTGCTCACAAGGGAATCTTCTAACTTTTCCTTTGCTTCATATACATTAACAAGAGAAGACGCCATACTAATAAAATCACTAGTTACATTACCTTGTCTATCAAATTTTGAAATTTCGCCTTTTTGTTTTGATAGTTCTAATATTTTATCCTTAATATCCAAAAGGGTTTTTGCCATGTCTTCATCATCATTTTCTTTATTGGTTTTTGCCATAAATGCCTTTTGGATGATTTTTTCTATAAGTAGGTCCTCTACTACCTTTCTTGATGTCCTATAATTCTCCTCAAAATAGCCTCTCACGTGACCTTCAGTCTTGTTTATACCTCTTATGATTTCCCATTCACTTTCATATAAACCATGCTGGCTAATAAACCTTTGATATTCTCCCTTTTTATTCTCAAAAATATCAGAAACAATAACGAAGGAATTTTCACTTTGTAATTCTCTTAACTGTTTTTTCAGACCGTTATAAGTAACTTTTTCTTTATTATCTTGAAGGGACAAATTATTTATATCATTTTCATTATATGTATTATAAAATAAACAATAATTATAATAATCAAAAGCTGCTGTATCATTTCCATTTTCATTATTTCCAGAGTTTTCAGTGCCTTTTCTAGCACAAAATCCCGTAGTCATATATTTATAACCAGATTTATCTCCATCATCTAATCGCCATTCGATTAATGAGTGAATTACATTGCTGCAATCCTTGCCTCTAAATAGTTTTTCTATAGGCTGTTTTTCATCTAGATGACAGTTGGGTATAAGGTTTTGCAAAAGTAGTAACATTAAAAGACTTTTACCACCACCGTTTGCCAGATCATAAAGCGTATTGCTACAAGCAAAGTTCATCTTAAAATCATCATATATTTGGGTACCATTATTGTATTTTACGTTATTTACTCTTATTCTATTTATCTGTGGCATTAATTATTTCCCCCTGACTGCATTATTTCGTAGAGTCTACCTCTAAAGTCCTCAAAATAATTTTCTATCAAAGCCTTAAATCTATCGCTAGAATAATATCTTTCTTCTACTTCAATAAAAAGATTTTGCTCTTTTAAGAAATTAAAAGTGATTTTTATATACCCAAGTCTTGAACCTTTATATGCTCTAGCATTTACAGATAAATCGTTACTGTGGCTTAATGGGAGTTCCTCCCATAAAAGAGCTATGGCTTTAAAGCTGTTCTCTTCAAGTTCATTTTGAGCTACTCCATCTAACTTACTAATAATACTTGAAAGTGAGCTATCAACACTTTTAAGCACATCTTCACTTTTTATATATTCCTGAAAAGAATAACTTGAAGAATCCTTATAAAACAATGTAATGATATTATAAATAATAAAATAGCACATATATAATTCTTTATTAACCTTAAGTCCAAGCATTTTTCGTAGTTCTTCATTGGTATAACCAAAAATCTTGTTTTTTTCTCCAGCTGTAATATACAAAGCATTTTTATATTGATATAAAGTTAAATTCAGCTTGTCTAACATGCTGTTAAATATATTGTACATTTCCATATTAGAATTGTATTCTTCGTATAAATCTCCATTTTCTTTGCTGCTTACATTTTCTCCTGTAATGAGCTTTGAAAACAGCTCAAGAGCTTTTTCCATATTCCAGTTTTCCAAATTTATTCAACCCTCTCAAATTTTATATTAGTAATTTTAAATATAGATGATATTTCTATTGTATCATCTGGCAAAGGCACCACTTTAAATTTCAAACCTTTATTTTCATCTTTATCCGTAGGTGATAGCATTTCAATAATTATTTTATCAAAAATTGTGTTTTCATCCTCTTTGAGGTTTCCCATATCATAATAATTTTTTTGTGCAATTTGCAGTACAAAAGAATAATAATCGCCGTTTTTTAAAATATCCTTTTGAAGCTTATTTTCTAAGTATTCATTAAATTCTCTAAGAGTAAATTCCCCCTGCTCCAAGAGATATTCCATTAAAAGCTTCATGAATATTATAAAATTATGAGCTATTCTCTCATCTTCTATATCATCTAAAGACTTATATTCTCTTTCTTCAAGGCTAACGACTTGTTCTCCCTCTTCCTCATTATTAGGTCTGTAGGTTAACAGCTCATCCATATTTCTTAAATTAAAGGTTTTTTTAAATTTTATCTTTAATAATGGGTTCATTATGTATTCAAGTAGCTGTACATTATCTGAATCAAGAGTTTTTTCATACATAGTTTTAAAATCAAAGGACATTTTAAGTTTATTTAAAGTTACTTTTTTAATAATTTCATCTGATTTTATCTTTAGATCAGTGGAAGAATTCAAAAGTTCACCATGCTTTGAAATAGCCCTTTTTATTTCCGTCTCAAGATTATAAATATGTTCTCGATTCTTTAAAAAGTCTTCCTCATTACTGCTGTCACTCTCTTCTATTCTTTTAAGTGCTAGTTCTATTAGTTTTTTGTTTTTATCAAAAAGGCCCTGTTCTTCATCAAACCACTTCATACTAGTGTTAATAAGCTGCTCTGCTAGCTTATTTCCTTCAAAGACATTATAACTTAGGATATTCAAAATTTCATTTTTCCGCTTCATAAGTTTACTAACTTCATTATTTATTCTTTTTACAACCTCAATACCACCTTTGAAGTTTTTTGACTCTATCATTTTAGAAAGTAATATCTGCTGAATACTTATCTTGCTCTCATCCTTTATTTCTTTAGTATCAAGATAAAACTCAATAGCCTGTGAAGTTATGTAGTAACGAATAGCATTTTCTTCTATTCTAGATTCAATTAATCTTATTCTAGATGACATAGTTTTCTTTTCTTTAGGATCATAATAACTATAAGAAAATGGTTTTCCATCATTTATAATTTTTTCGAAAATATAATTTATAAGCTGAAGGTTTTCTTCCACCTCTAGATACAAATCATAATCCCGTTTTAAAATTTCTGTAGTGAATTTCTCAAATTCCTTAAAGGAAACCCCCTCATCATTAAAATTGTTTTCTTCTATAAACAATCGAAGTATTGCTATAACTATATAACCCATATCAATAAAGTTATATTTACCATCCATAAATAAATCTAAAGATATTTCTCTAATCCTAAAAAAAGGATAATACTTTTTAAGATTTTGCATTCTTTCATTGTGTTCATCTATTATCTCATCAATGTAACTAAATTCTTTATTCAAGACTCATCAACTCCTGGTTTGTAGCTTTAATACCTTAATTTTTTTACTTTATTACGACTATAAACATTTTATCATACTTTTGGAAACAACAAACCTATCGGAATGAAATTAATGATGCCGATAGGTTTGTTATTATTTTCTATTACCATCTCTATCAAACATTTTTTTATGTACTTGATAAGATGATTACAATTAATCTTACCAGTAAAATCTACTGTAAACTATTAGTAACTATCACAATATATAAAATTCATATACCAAATTTGATTTTCAAACCACATTGAATAGTATTGGGCACGATCCATATATAAAATAAATTTTATGATCTTTTCTATATGTCGACATAATGCGATAAATTATCTATAATTAAAGTATGAGAGAATAGGTGGATGATAGATGGAATATAGTACAGAAGTTATAAATAATAATATTAAACTTTATATCAATACTCTAAAAACTGAAAGAAATCTTACAGAGAAAAGTACAAAAGCATATTACTCAGATTTATCAAATTTCTTGCATTGGCTACTAGATAATAAAGTTGACAAAATAGATGTAACTGTAATTAATTCTTATATCTATTGGCTACAAAATACTAAAAAAATGAAAGATACGTCGATTAAAAGAAAATATGTTACCCTAAAATCATTTTCTAAATATTTATTGTATAAAAAAATAATACTGAATTCTCCTTTTGAGAACATGAGGATTTCCTTTAAAACTTCAAAAGGATTACCAAAAACTCTATCTTCTCAAGAAATAATAAAACTATTGAAATCACCAGTACAAGAGTTACTGATCCTTAAAACAGAATTTAGAAGAACTATATGTATTCGAAATTTAGCAATTATAGAATTGCTTTATTGTACAGGTATAAGGATTGGCGAACTTGTAAAAATTGAGTTAAAGGACATTAACATTGGAGAACAAACATTATTAATTCATGGCAAAGGAAGAAAGGATAGGCTTTTATACATATCTAGTAATGATGTTATTGAAATACTTAAAACTTGGCTAATTGCTAGGTATAACTTAAAACCCCATTGTGAAGCTCTGTTCATTAATAAATATAGAGATGAGATATCAATATATTCAATAGAAGATATATATGAGAAATATAGGCAATTAGCAGGACTTACTACAAAATCCACACCGCATCATTTGAGACATACTTTTGCTACGCAACTTTTGAACAATGGAGCTGATATAAGAGCTGTTCAGGAAATACTGGGTCATTCCAGCATAACAACTACTCAAATATATACCGAAGTATCAACAGAAAGAAAAAAGCAAGTTTTATTAAAATTTAATGCTAGGAATCTTATAAAAATATAGCATCTTTCTTATCTTTAATACCTCCTAATAACTATAAATTATTTGGAGGTACTAACTTGATCA
>NZ_JMLK01000031.1 GCF_000686725.1 Clostridium akagii DSM 12554
ACGTTCGTTCTGATACTTAAATATAAACATAACATTTATTTTCACCAATTATGTAAATAGCCAAAACTGATTTTAAGTTATAATTGCCCTTCTCAGTTGATTGCTTGTCTTTTTACCAGGATAATTTGTTTTAAAATTAGGAAAATCAAACTTGAAATTCCTATAAATTACTTTGATTTTCTATGCAATACCATTAATTGAATTGCATATGTTTTTGTATATGCAATATTTGTTAATATACGTGCCTATAACGCACGTAAACACCTTATATATCACTGCTTAAAAAGTGTTTCATAAATGCTAACGTTCCTTTTATTGTAACCTTTTAATAGTAACTTTCCGAACAGTACTCCATCCACAAACTTACGTATATCAACCCTTCACTTGCATTTTATTATTCGTTTTGTTTTGGAAAAGCTAAACTTTTAATAATAACGTTCCATAACATAAAAAAGCCTAAAACCTTTTGATATCATGGTTTTAGACTTGTACCATTATGTTTGTAGCGTTCCAAAAACATTGTTTTTTGGGGAATACTGTGGTGAACATATCCTTCGATAACATAATGTAGTATCCTATTTTTCCTTATGTTTATAGCTTTACAATAATATGTGCCTACACAATTTTTCATTTCTACCCATGACCTCACCTACTAAAAATCTGATAAAGGGAATATTTCACGATAAAATCTGGGTAACACGGTCCCCAGTAAATAGTCGAAAGAATTTTTACCCCCTTACCCTTAGTATTTAGAATTTTGTGTAATGAAAACTGGGGATGCGGTCGCAGGCAATACCCTCAAAACTTTTTAAAGCCCCCTATCCCATCGTTTAGCGTTCTATTAAAGTTACTACAGTACTCTTGTTTAAATTTTAATAATAAGCTTTGTAATAACCTCTGTGTCTGATCTTTAGTCTGTTTATCCTTGTTATACAATTCATGTATACGTTGGTGATTAGAGTTAGTTAAGTAAATAAGATTACCTGTATCTATTCTCTTACTGTAGTCTTGCTTAATCTCTATGATGTGATGGACTAAGTATGCCTGAACTATCTTCTTATTCCTATAACAGTACATACATAACCCATGATCTCTTATTAATCTCAATGATCTTACTCTTGTCCACGCTTTAGAGTTGTAGAAGGATTGTTCTTTCTTATCTTATCCGTTCTGTTCTTCTTGTACTCTTTATGTGATGTGCTTGCCATGTCTTTATATCCATCACAGAATCCATTTGGATTTCTAGTTAGGTTACTACATATCTTACATTGTTTAAGTGGTCTTAGTGGCATTGCTTATCACCTGCTTCCAGCCTATTTTCTTACTATTACACCATAATCATTGTCTATTCTTATACATGAAAAAAAGGCCTTGTTATAAGACCTTTTTCATGTATAAGAGCTATATAATAGTTCTACTGACTTTTAGAACCGTTTTTCTTTCCCACCTTCATTATTAGACAGACTTATGATTCCAATAATCAAATTATTAACCCTTTCACTTGATAAAATAATTTTTAATACTTCCAAAAACTCTTTTTGATTTTTAGCACTTATTACGTTTCTTTTAGCTAAATAAATTTTATCAGCAACAACATTCTCTATTTCTTTATAAGTTGTCCTATCAACCTTAATATCTAAAGGGTATAATTCAACTGGAACAGTTAAATTGATCAAGTCATAACTATAGTTTTCCATATCTCTACCTTTGATTAAAAAATCATATACAAATTTCCCATTTTCTTCAACTTTTTCCTGTATTAAATTTCTTTTAATTTCTGTATAAACAAGCATTCCAGTTTTTTCTTTAAGATATTTCCCTTGTTCCTCTAAAATATTTATTGGTGTAGTAATCTTTTCTATACTTAAATTTCCCCATAAACTATCCATATTAATCCTCCCTAATGACAAATTCTATTGGTAAATGATCACTAATGATAATATTATTATTTATTAACATCTTTCCATTAGATTTAGTTACTATTTTTAAATTTTGCTTTTCGAAAAGGTTGATTATCTGTGGCCTAATAATTACTTGATCAAATACATTCCAGAAAATCTCTACTGAGGTACTACCACCATAATAATATGTTCCTGCTACACCTTTAAAGTCCCCAAACTGATTCCACATAGGATTATAGAACATATTATACGTTTCCTTCCTAATAGTTCTGAATCCCCTGCTAGCAACTTTTGATGATGATACTGCATGTAGTCCAGATGCCGATGTCATACAATTTTCAAATGGATTTGCATTAAAATCACCCATTATAACGGTATTTTTTGTAGCGTACTTTTTTTCATAATATTCTATATCCTTAACTAGTTTTGCAATTTCTATCCTCCTATCATCATCTCCAGCCCACAATTTGCTTGGTAAATGTACAGTGGCCATAATTTGCTTTTGATCATATTTCAAATTTAATATTTTAATAGCATAATATTCTTTTTCCACCCCACTGCTGACACTCAGATGATTTTTTTTTGCAATTATTGTGATTCTTTTACAACCCGGAGTTAAAATATTATACATTTCAATATTATTTAAACTTAAATAATCCAATAATTCTTTAAGATTATCCTCATATTCCGCTAAAACTATTATATCATAATCGTTTTCTATTATTAAATCACTAACATACTGATTTATATGATTTTTGTTTGTATTCCAAAAAAAATACTTCATAATATTTTCTCCTATATGTACGCCTTTATTAGTCTATCTAATATTATATTTCTACAAAAGGAGATAAATTCCTCTATTTACCACTAGGAACCATAATCTTTTAAATGTTATAATGTAACTAATCCTTATAAGGAGGACTTAATAGAATGAAAATAGCGACTAAAATTATTATTGTGTTTGCTATTATTCTATTGATAATGTTGGTGTTTAATACTCCAGTATATTAATACAAAATAATAGTGGCACTTATGTTATTGATATCATATCGGTAACATAGGTGTTACTTTTTAGAAAATAATTAATAAATACTTTCTTCATGTGTTTTCATTGCTCCTTAGCCGTTTATATACTTAGTTTGAAATAATTAATAATTGGTGATAATCAATTCCTTATACTTGCCTCTAGCCTTCCGTTCTCTTGACAATCCTTATTCCTCTAGTCCATACACAATAATATCCCCAATAAATACGCCTTTTCCAATCTTAAATATTATCTTATTTATCCTCTTCCTACTGCAAAAATTAGCACTACGACCAATCATCCTACTTACTTTACTGTTAGTCATATTTTCAAAATATTTATAGCATATAACCTTCTGCTCATCCTCACCTAATACACTCATAATATTTTTAAGTTTTTGTAATTTATTTTCTAATACTAGCTTTTTATGTTCCAATATCTTAACTTCATTTTTAGGTGTTTCTATTTCATCATTATATTTTTTAATATCATTATCAACCTTTTTGATTTCCTCTTTAACATCTGGAATTGCCTTAATAAATGCTTCAGTCTTTTTAATTAATTCTTCCTTTGTCACATCATTTCACCTCTTATAAACTCAAATATTTATCAGCAAAACTAATTGTATCTATTAATTTATTGGCGCTAAATTTTGATACATTAACCTTTTCTTTATATATCTCAACTGCCTTTTTCTGACCCCACGGAGAGGTTCTTATTTTCTTCATAGCCCTATTTTCAATATATCTAATTCTTTCTTGGGTACCATCAAATATTGAAGCCACGTCTTTTAATGTCATGCATGAATTGTTATTCCATCCATAACGTAACTTTAAGGTTTCACGCTCCATAAGGGTATTATATTCATTCATAACGTCCTCAATCTCTTTTCTTAGCTGTCCATAGTATAATTTATCCTCTATATTTTTATAACAATATTCGCCATCTTTTATTGTATCTAAAAGCTCAGTATCATCATTATCGCCTATAGGTGTATTTATACTCATTTCATCATTAGTATTTCTAATATCAATAAACCTTTGTATTTTCTGATATACCCAATAAACAGCGTAGGTGCTAAATTTGCATGGATGTTCAACATCTATTTTATATTTATCTGCTGCGGACATTAATCCTATATATCCCTCTTGAATTAAATCTTCTTTATCTATTGAGTTAGTTTTTTCAAGATAAAATTTATTGACTATCTTATATACTATACGTTTATTTTGTTCTATAAGGTCATTTAACGCTTGTTTATCACCACTCTGATGTAATTGCACTAGTTCCTCATTTGTCATCTAAAATCACCTGATTTATTAATGTTTTTTATCTTTCTTAAACGAAAAAACACAGAAAACGCAACTTTCTCAAATTTGAGTAAGTTGAATTTCCTGTGGCTATTATTTCTAATGCCTTACACCTCTGTTATGGTGCAGTACTTTAATATTTATTTATCTTTGTCTTAATTGTAGCATAAAATAGCTTTCAAATCCTGTACTACCAATGTTTTAGTGTAGTTACCCTATAATTTTATATGATAACTACATTTATATTTGCCACTCATCTTTTAACCTATTAACTAACTTCATCATTTCTCCATCATCTTTGCTTACATCCGGATGAAACTTTGTGGCGAGAACTCCGTATATCCTTTTAAGCTTACCTTTCTCATCCTCCGTGTAGTTACTACCTTTTGAATTAGAATAACCACTAAAATTAAAGTTATCGTAGTTACTTTTAAAATTTTCATAGTAACTACGATTATATTCTTGCTGTGATTTGTAACTTGTTTCTAATTCTTTTAAATATTCTTCATTCCTTAGAACCCCGAATATGTCATAACAATAATCATAATTACCCTTGCCAAACTTACTTTCAAACTTTACTTTAGCTTCACAGTATTTTTTATATATTGCAAGATTTTTCACTTTAGTTTTATATTCTTCTGTAGCTTCATATTCCTTTGTTGCCTCATCAATAATAGGCTCTAGCTTTTCATTTACCATGTTATAAATATCATCAATACTTATACCTGTTTCCTCCGCAACCTTTGTTATTTTCCCATCTGCAAAATCATATAAACAGTATTCTATCAAAGCATAATATCCCATTGTACATAAAACCCATTGTTTTTTCCTAACCTTTCCACTTTCTCTGAAACTTTTATGAATACTTATTTTGTAGGCTGTTTTTATAGGTCTTTCAAATTTGCCAGTATATTTATATCCATAACACGTTTTAGGCTTACCATCAGTAAAGTATTCTGCTGTATCTACTTTTAACTCCTTCGCTTCACCACATGTATTAGGTTTCTTATTTTCAACTTTCTGTATTACGCAATACAACTCTTATCACTTCCTTAATCAAGTAGGTACTATGTTTTTATTCACAATACCTACTTATAATTTAATCACTCACGGGAATTTTCCCTTTAGTTAATGTTGATATAATTCCTATATGAGTTATGAGTTATAATTTTAATTTGGTCAGTAATATCAGGATTAGAATTTATATTTTCTTTTACTTTGAAATAAGAATTTACTAATTGGCGTTGAACTTTCCAAGCTAAATCATCTGTAAAAGATTTTACTAACATTAAATATCCACTTTCAGTGATTAATGTGAATTTACTTAGTTTTAAACCAATTCCGAAATTCGAAAGTCGTTTAATTTCCTTTAATTCATCACCAGTTAATTCAAAGTAATCTGAACCTTTTTCAAAATGTTTCTCATTATCTATAAACCTTTTGCTTGCAGTACCTTTAACTCTTTCATGTAGTAAATCAATATCTTTAAAAGTTACAACTCTTTGTCCTTTAAATTCTTTTGCCTCTAAATCTTGATTATTTATTTTTATTAAATTACTCATTTTCCTTCCTCCATATTTTATTTGTAATGCTTCTTGCCTAATAGTAAAATTTGTTGTTAATAATTTACTCAATAAATCGTCTACTATTTATTTATATATTTACAATTATGTAAAATTTATAATCACCTATTGTTATATTTTAATTTCCATTGTTTTAACTCTGTAACATTCGGCTCATGGTGATGTTCCTTGCAATAATCTATATATGATGAAAATATTGAAACACTCATATGCCTACCCCTTACTTACACTCATCAATGGAGAATATATAATCTGCGGAACAATATTTAAAATAATTTTCCATTATTTTTATTGCTTCATAATAACTAAATTCGGTTTTACCATTAAGTCTGTTATTAATTGCTCTCCTACTTTTGCCCAATAATTTTGCCAAATCATCTTTAGTAATTCCTTTAACAAACATTTCTGCTACTAATCTCTTATACTTCATATCAAAATTCCCCCTTGATTTTAAGCTTCAAAGGAAGTAAACTTGTAATTGCGAGTTACTGGCTTACTTCTTTTGGTAAGCTTATTTTTTATTTGATAGATACATATATAAATTTTTATACGTGCCTTTTTCTTTTTTAGGGCTGTCTACCTTCATCAATCTGTGGTTCTGATGCTTTAGTACATCTGATATAAAACCTTCAACATTATCATTATCCGAATAAGAAACTTTTATTTTGATCATAGGTCCCCCTACTTTAATTCTTATTTTTTTATACTTTTCACTATATTTCTTAACCCTCTTCCAGTTATAAGCCTATGCAATTCCAAATTTCTTTTATAGTCTTCTAAATGCTTGGATAATATAATTAATGTAACACCATTTCTTGTTATTCTTACACCTGATAAACCATCTAAAAATAATTGACTTTCCACTATCCGGTATTTTCTACCTTTATATTTTACTTTTGCCATCTACTTACCCCCGCTTTCACTTAATTTTCAAATCTATCATGGTATTTCTTAAGTTCAATATATATGTGATTTAAAAAATTACCTGTGGGTTTTCCTTTATATTCTTGGCTATAAACTGGTACATCTAAAATATTTTGTGCTACACAATCTATAAAATGAAGATACTCTAAACTATCTATTTTACTGTTGTTACTCAACAAGTGAAAAGTTATTCTAATAAGTCTTTTATATGCTTCAATATTTGCCCGTGTGTTTTCTGCTCTTATTCCTATTGATGATAAATACGGTAATATTTGATTTTTATATTTATTGATTTTTTAACCTACCTTTCATAATTTCTTATTCTAAAATATTGACCTTCCCACAAATATGATAAAGTTGCTTTAGTACCATTTCTGCATTTCTTAACAAGCAAATTTACGCAATTAGGATTTACCGTAGCATCTTTAGAATTATAATTTAATTTACCATCATCATGTGCCAATTTTCTTGCTATAGGGTCATCAAGTTCAGCATTTCGATACATTCCTATAACCTTGTCACTATCCCTAAATATTGATGCACTTTCAGCTATGTCAGTTTCAGATAATTTCTCATTTATATTGAAAGTTTCACTATTCTTATTTTGAACGCTCTGTTTTGCCTGTGCTAATGCTACTATAGGAATATCTAAGTTCCTTGCTAATGCCTTTAATGACTGAGTAACTATGGCTATTGTTAAGTCCCTTCTTTCAGCTTGTGGTGCTTGTATTAGTCCAATATAATCAATAAATACAGCATCTATATTGCTTTTAATCTTTTCTAATTGGATTTTAGCAATTATTTCATCAAAATCTGAATTGCCACATATCATTAATCTATTATCATCACATAGATAATTGGTAGCTTTAATTATCTCATCCCACTCATTTTCTACGATTTCCCCTTTTCTCATTCTGCTACCTTCTACACTACATAAATTTGCAACCATTCTTTCTATTACCTGTCTTGCGGGCATTTCTAAACTGAAAAACAATACCTTCTTATTTCTCTTTATCATATTTAATGCTATTTGCCCTGCCAGAGTTGTTTTTCCTATAGAACTAAATGCAAATATAGTTACAAGATCAGCTTTTGAAAATCCTCCTATTGTTTCATCAAGCGTAAAAAGTCCTGTTTTAATTCCTTGGCTATCTTCTACCCCTGTAGCTCTTTGGTTTAGTAACTCAATAAATTCCTCTCCATATTCTTGTGGAGTTTCTTCATTTTCTCCAACTTCAAATATTTTTAGTATTTTACTATGAATATTTCCTCTTAAAGTTTTTATATCTTGGTTTAAATTATTTTGTATATACTCCGCTAGGCTACTAATTTCACGTTTAGAACTATACTCAAGTAATATGTCTATATAGTTATTTAGATTGACTGTGCTTGCTATACTGTTACTTATCTGAGTTATATATGAAATACCACCACTCTTTAATAGTGCATCTTTACTTTTTAAATATTCTAGCAATAGCAATAAATCAATTCTATTGTATTTACTAGTTACTCCATTAATTGCATCAAATAACTCCTTATGATTATATAAAGAGAAATCTTTACTTTTAACCCCTCGGTTTTTAACCATTAGTGAGGAATTTAAATCTATAATCATTGCTCCTAGTATATTTTGCTCTACATCAATATTCCTCATATTTTCTAAATTCAATTTCTACCCCACCATTCCTTATAAAATCATATCTTCAATATCCTTTCTTCTTACATTTACTTTTGCTTTTAAAATATCAGCTATACATGGAGAATAAGAACATGTTTTTAGAACGTAGTCTATTCTTGCATTGAATTCCGTTTGACTCATGCCACACATATATCCATACCATTGTGTCACCCTATCTTTACTCATAATAAAACCTTTATTGGCATACTCTGCGTTTAATTTCTTTAATCCGATCTTAAAAGCTTCTTTGCTTAGCATTACACATTCCCCCTAAAATTCATCAATAGCGCTATTATCTACAACTTTGTTATTATTCTTAGGATTATTAGTTTCAATTAATAACCTATCATACTGTTTTCTAAGCTTATCTGGACTAAGAATATTCTTGTACCAGAAGCTATCATGCTGACACCATTTAATAACTGCCTTAACCTCTTCTATATCTCTTTTATCAATTCTTAAGATATAATCAAAATGCCTGGACCAGTTTTGGAAGTTTGGCTCCTTTGCATTGGGGTTATTATTTCTAATGTAGTTAAATAGATAAGTTGCAAGTCTGTATTCGTTAGAATCGGACATATAATTATATTTCTTATCATTCTTTACATTCTTATCATTCTTGTTAGTTGTTAGCTCTTTGTTAGTGCTTTGTTGATTGTTTGTTACCCCTTTGTTAATACCTTTGTTAGCATTATCTTTTAACTCTTGATAAAGCCCCCAATTTACAATAGTTATAAGCCTTCCTGTCTTTGTTGATTCATATGTTAAAAATTCATATTTTTTAAATCTATCTAATGCAGTTCTTACATTCTGTATAGAAATACCTTTGCCACACTTCTTAACAATGCTATTCAATGAAGTTATAAACTGTCCAGGTTTTGCCTTGAATTTTTTATCTTTCCATTCCCATTCTTTATCTTTATGATTAGCCATAAGTAGTAGCGTAATAAGAATTGTTTTTTGCTCTGGTGTAGATTGTAGCCATATTGGTTTATCTAAAAGTATTCTGAATATTTTTATCCATCCCTGCTCTTGCATGCCACCACCTACTTATTAGCCTTCTATTTTTCGTAAAACACCATACTTTTTAACATCCTGTTCCTGTTTTGCATTATTTAATGCTTCATTTCTTAGAAATTCTTTGCATAATTCAACATCAAACACATACCGAGTTCCGCCCATGAGATATGGTATTCGATGTTCTTTAGCCATTCTCCTTAACTGATATTCTGTAAGTCCTAATTCTTCTGCTGCTTGCTTCATATATGCTTTTTTAGTCATAAATATCATTTCCCCTTTTATACTAAATTTCTTTTTCTATAATTTTGCAATGTTTGTTTGCTCCTCTTTCTGTCCATATGTACAGTTTATTAATATTAGGTTTCACGATGTCAATATTATTGACTTGGTTCTAAAATATTCATTTATACACCTTCTTTACTCTATAATTTGAGTTATTGGGATACCTAATGCTTTTGCTATATCCGTCAACTCTTCTACTTTTACTCCTCTTTTACCATTTTCAATTTTACAAATTTGTGATTGATTTAAAATTTTTAGTTTCTTAGCCAGCTTTATTTGTGAAATTTGCTGTTTTTCTCTCATTTCTTTAATTCTTGACCCTACATCCATTCCTTTCACCTCAATTCCATTATCGAATTAATTACATTATAGAATTATTTAATTGTGTTGCAAATTCTAAAATAGAATTATTATTTGAAGATAGCTTTTATTTACTCCATTTATCTTTAAAATACTTGACATAATTCTATTTTTGAATTATTCTAAAATAGAATTAAATACGAAAGGGGTGAATTTTTATGAAGCTTCATGAAAAATTAAAATCAATTAGAATTGAAAAGCACAAAACAACATACGAATTGTCAGCACTAACCGGTATACCACAATCAACTATTAGTAAAATGGAGAATGGCAAAAGAAAAATAGAAGCAAAAGAATTAGAACTATTAGCAAAATGCTTAAATGTTTCTATTACCGATTTTTTTGACAAAACAAACAAATTTAGTACAACAGAAACAACGGATAAAAATACGATTAATCCAAAGATTAAGTCAATAATTGATAGTTTAGACAGGGCTGGTGATTTACAAGATGAAGATATCGACGACATCGGGCAACAACTGGAATTTCTTATCAATCTCAAAAGAAAGAAAAACAAAAACTCTTAATCATACTCGAAAGCAAAGGAGTCGCCTATTTGCATTAGAATATATTAACTATAAAAATATAAACAGTCTCCCCATAAAATTTTCTGATTATAATACGCTTTTTGGTAATTATGAATGGATTGTAATGACATATGAAGAAGCAAAAGAAGCTTTAAAAAAAGACGATCCATTAAATATAAGAAGGAAGACAGCTCTTGCCAGAACATTGCATATGAGAGGCGACAATATTTTTTTAACTGTATACATTGAAAATAAGAAATATCCAAGACAAAATTACTATACAATAGCCCATGAATTAGGACATATTGTACTC
This sequence comes from Clostridium akagii DSM 12554, assembly GCF_000686725.1. Lineage (GTDB taxonomy): Bacteria > Bacillota > Clostridia > Clostridiales > Clostridiaceae > Clostridium_I > Clostridium_I akagii. Next base: position 10,923 of record NZ_JMLK01000031.1, read on the forward strand.
GGTCATTTTTTTGATTTTGAAACCACATCTTTATTTAACGGTGGTTTAACAAAAAAACAATATTCAATCTTAGAACGTGAAGCAGAAATTTTTGCAGCAGAATTAATAATGCCAATGCCTGTTTTAAAAAGCTTTAAAATAAAATCATATGAAGATATAGCTGATATTTGTAAATCTACTAAATCTTCATCTAAAATAAGGCTTAAAGAAATGCATACTTTTAAACTTCCCAACTATCTTATGCCTAGATACAAAACAATTAAAACAATCTTTCATGATTTTATATATAAGAAAAAATGTTTAGAATGCAGACAGAGTTTTGTATCTGAAACAGCAAAATATTGTCCTATATGTGGAAATAATAGATTAGTAAGAGGCGATGATAAAATGATTTATAATGATAGTATTAAGCTAGATAAAAATGGAAAAGCTTATATATGTCCAAGGTGTAGTAATGAAGAAACAAAAGACAACAGTGCATACTGTAAAATTTGTGGTACAAATTTAATAAACAAATGTACGAATACAAAAGGTATATATGAGGAAATTGATTTTAATAATCGCGTTAAAATTAAAGATCCCTGTGGTAAACTAGCCGAAGGTAACGCAAGATATTGCATACATTGTGGAGAACCTACAACATTTTATATTCAAGGAATACTAAGAGATTGGAATACTAAAAAAACTTATCCTCAAATGAAACAAGATGAAGCAAAAAAACAAGAAGAAGCTGCAAAACAAGTTGCAGCGACAATTGCACCTATTTCAGATGAAGATATACCATTTTAAAAATATGTAAATTAGTTTATAAGTTAAAAACGTAGTTACTTTGATTTTCTACATAGTACCTACAGTAAAACATTAATTCGGAAGGAGAAATATTAATGGCATCAATAGAAAAACGTGGAGAAAACTCATATAGACTTACAGTATCCTGTGGCTACGATAATAATGCTAAACAAATACTAAAACGCAGAACTATTAATTTATCTAATATCAAGCCTATTAAGCAGTTAGAAGAGGCGCAAAAACAATTTGTTTTATTTGAGAATGAAATTAAAAAAGGAATGTATGTTGATAATGAAAAAATTACATTTGAAGGGTTTGTTGAAAAATGGCTTAGCGACTATGCAAATGTAAATTTACAACCTAAAACACTATTTGAATACAAGAAGTTATTAACTAGAATTAATGCGGCTCTTGGACATATTAAGTTAATCCACTTACAACCAACACATCTAACAGAGTTCTATAATAATTTACGTGAAGATGGTATCAGAAAAGATGGTAAACCAGGCGGATTATCAGAAAAAACTATATTACATCATCATAGACTTATTTCTACTATTCTTAACACAGCTCTACAGTGGGGTTTTATACTAACTAACCCTGCATTAAGAGTAACGGCTCCTAAAGTTAAAAAACAAGAAGCACGTCACTACAATGTAGAAGAAACCGCTTATATCTTAGAACTACTTGATAATGAAGCACTAAAGTATAAAACTATGATTACATTAGCTATTTATGGTGGTATGAGAGAGGGCGAACTTACTGCTCTAACCTGGAATGACATTGATTTTAATAACTGCGTAATAAATATCGATAAATCACTACAGCATTTACCAGACAAGGGCACATTTATTAAGTCAACTAAGACAGAAAATAGTCGTAAAATATCCATTACTAAATCAGTCATATCATTATTAAGAGAATATAAGCTATGGCAGAATGGTGTTAAAACTGATTTGGGCAATCTATGGATTGATAAAAACATGATATTTACCGCTGAAAATGGCGATTATATATTTCCTAGTACCATAAGTAAATGGTTTTTAAAGTTTATTAGAAAGCATAATAAAGCTATTACAAATGACATTTCTATTCCTGAAGATGATAAACGAAACTATATGTTACATGAAGTTAATTTTCATGGTCTAAGGCACACTTCTGCAACATTGTTAATAAATCAAAATACAGATATTTCTACAGTAAGCAAACGTCTTGGTCATGCTAGAACCTCTACTACTATGGATATATATTCCCATGCTCTACAAAAAGCAGACCAAACGGCGTCTGATAAACTTGATAATCTATTCAATAAAAAAGTTCAAAATAAAAAGCAAGGATAGCTCACAGTATCTTTGCTTTTTTATCGTAAATTGTACTACTTTTTAGTGATTTTTTATATCAATAAAACCCAAATAAAACCCATTTCACAATTTTTACCCTATTATCAAAAAAATAAAAAGCCTGCAATCCGTTGAGATTACAGGCTTTTCTTTGGTGCGTCAGAAGGGATTCGAACCCATGACCAACTGGTTCGTAGCCAGCTACTCTATCCAACTGAGCTACTAACGCATAGTATTAAATTTACAAATTATAGTATCATATAATTCACAAAAATACAACAAACTAATGCTACTTAATTAAACGTAAAGCACCTAACTAATGTTAGATGCTTTATGGCGGAGAAAGAGGGATTTGAACCCTCGCGACGGTTTCCCGGCCTATACCCTTAGCAGGGGCACCTCTTTAGCCACTTGAGTATTTCTCCATGCCTTTAAAAATGCTAAAATTATATAATTGTAAATGGCGGAAAGATAGGGATTTGAACCCTAGGTACGATTTCTCGCACGCCGGTTTTCAAGACCGGTGCCTTAAACCAACTCGACCATCTTTCCAAGTCTTGCGACATGTATTATTATAGCAATGTGTAGCCAATATGTCAATATTTTTTTTACATTTCAAAAAATGTTCGCTATTCCGCCAATATTCCTTACATTATTGTAAGATACATTTCAAACTGTAAGCTTAAAGTCATGTATTGTAAAAAATTTTATCTATATAATTGAGATATAGGAGAACTTGATTATAAAATGCTTGTCTTTGAAAAAATATAGTGTTATAATCACATAGTACATTAATTGTCTATTAATTTGGAGGTTGAATTCATGATTGAAGTTAATAATGTTTCTAAAACGTATAAAATGGGAAAAGAGGTTGTCACTGCACTTAACAATGTCACTGTTAAAATAAACGATGGTGAATTTGTTGCAATAGTTGGACCATCTGGTTCTGGTAAATCTACATTAATGCACCTTGTAGGTGGACTTGATACTCCTACATTAGGAAGTATCTTTGTTGATGGTCAAGATATAAGTAAATTTAAAGATAAGGACATGGCTAAATATAGAAATCAAACCATTGGTTTTGTTTTTCAGGCTTTTAATCTTGAAAATACCCAGACAGCTCTAGAAAATGTAATGATGCCATTAATTTTCGCAGGAATAAGTAGCAAAGAACGAAAAGAAAAAGCTAGAAAATCTCTTGAAATGGTTGGTTTAGGTGATAAAGTTAAGCATAAACCAAATGAAATGTCTGGTGGACAAAGACAAAGAGTTAGTATTGCAAGAGCACTTGTAAACAAACCACAAATAATTTTTGCCGATGAGCCTACAGGAAATCTTGATTCTAAAAACGGTGAACTTATAATGAAACTTCTAAATGATTTAAATGAAAAAGGTTATACGATAATTATGGTTACTCATAATGAAGATGAAGCTAAAAAAGCTAAGAGGATAATAACCATAAAAGACGGTGAAATACAAGGAGGTCCACTAAATGAATTTTAAGGATGGACTAAAAATGGCATCAAGGGATCTTGGAAGAAGAAAAGGAAGAACTTTTCTTACTGCACTTGCAGTTGCTGTTGGTACTATGCTTATAGTTACATTAGTTAGTCTTGGAACTTCTGGAGAAAAACTAATAGTTGACAAGGCTCAAAACAGTTCAAGTCTAAAGATGATCCAGGTAGCTAGTATGAAATATTTTGATTCTGATAATACAGATTACTCAGATTTAGATATGACTGAAATGTTTAAAAAAATTGACAATGTAGCAGTGAAAAAATTCGGATCAATTTCAGGAATTCAGGATTTACAAGCAACATTAAGTGCTAATGTTAATAATATCAAAATAGATAATAAAGAAAATAAAACTGGTTCTAGCATTATTGGGTTATACAATAATACTAGCAATTTTGCAAGTGAAACTATTAAGTCAGTGAGGAAAAATAATAACAACAACAGTTTAAAACCTATAATCGCTGGAAGAAATTTAAATAGTTTGGACAAAAATTCTGTACTCATTGGGAAATCTTACTTATTAGGTATGGGAATAATTGACTACAAAAGTGCTATTGGAAAAGACATTATTCTTACTGAAAGTAACACTGAAAATCCAAATATCACTATCCCCTCTCTTCAAATTACAGGAAAAATTATTGGTGTTATTGATGATAAATTTGTAGCTACAAACCCTGTAGTAACTTCTATAGATTTGGCAAACAAATTTCAGAGTTACTATTCCCTTGAGGACGACTATATAAATACTCAAGGTTATAATGGAATCATTATATATGCTAATAATATAAATGATGTGGACCATATAAGTAGTGTTGTGAAAAATGCTGGATATTATTACTCTACGTATGAAGAGCAAATTCAAAGTATAGAAAATGCATTTAATATTATGAATGCTATACTTGCTGTTTTAGGTTTAATAGTTTTATTTGTTGCTGCTGTTGGTATTGTTAATACCATGATAATGGTTATATATGAGAGAACTAAATCTATCGGAATTATGAAATCTGTTGGTGCTAATAGGTCTAATATACACAGTATATTTATCTTTCAGTCAGCAATAATTGGATTTATGGGTGGTATAATGGGCCTGATATTTAGTTTAATGAATATAAAAATAATTCAATTTGCGCTTAAAATGTATCTTGAAAGTAAAAAGATAAAGGAAGTTGTGAATTTTACAATGCCTTCTTGGCTTATTATTGGAACACTTTGTTTTTCAATTTTAATTTCAGTACTTGCAGGGCTTTATCCTGCTATAAAAGCATCAAAAATGGATCCAGTAAAAGCACTAAATTCATAGGGAAGGTGATTTAATTGAAATTAATTGATTGTATAAAGATGGCTTTTGGCGATTTAAATAAAAGAAAGATACGTACTATTCTTACTTCTTTTGGTATCGCAATAGGAACTATGCTTGTAATCTTAATGTCAGGTCTTGGGCAAGGAATCCAGACAATAAGTAATGATCAAGTGAAACAAATGGACTCCCTCAAAGTAATAAATGTACAACCTAAAGAGAATTCAGTAAAAAATCAAGGCAAATATAAAAAAATAGATGTAGCTTCTTTAAATAAATTTAAAAGTATTAAAGGAGTATCCAAAGTTTTAGCAGCAATTGATACTACCGCCACTGAGGTATCAATTGGCGATAAATCAGCTAAAAAAATTAGCATTCATGGCAGCAATTTGAATTTTCCTATCTTTACTAATGCAGAAAAAACTGAACTAAACTCAGATAAAAAGAAGCTTAAAAAATATGGTTCTTCAGAAGAAATTATTGCTGGAAGTACTATTAATACAAATGATAATAGCTCTGTTCTTATAGGTAAATCACTATTAACAAAGCTAGGCATAAAAGATTATAAAAGTATTATTGGAAAAAATGTAGATATAACTGTTTCTTTTCCTAAAATAGATGGAATCGCAGAAAAGCTGCCTCTTATATTGCATCTAAAAGTTGCAGGAGTGATTAATAACGCTTATAACCTTGGAAAGTATACTATAACTACCTCGGATGAAGTTGCAGCACAAATTCAAGAGTATTATGGTACAACTGATTATATAAATCAGAAGGGTTATGATAATGTGAGTGTGGAATGCACCACGATGGCAGATGTTACTAGTGTAAATAATGCTATCACAAAAATTGGCTATGCTTCAAATTCACAAGGTAGTTATGCAGATCAAATGAACTCTATGCTTACAATAGTAAAGGTTCTTCTTACAGCAGCTGGTGTTATAGTTCTTCTCGTTGCATCAATAGGCGTTATTAATACTATGTCTATGGCTGTACATGAAAAAACTAAGTCCATAGGTATAATGAAAGCTGAAGGAGCTTCAAAGAAAAATATAAGAAGAATGTTTATTGTCCAATCTGGTACCTTAGGCTTTGTTGGCGGCGCTTTTGGTACAATAGTAGCTATAATTGCAGGCACAATAATTAACAAGGTTCTTATAGCCTACAGTATAGGTGGCCTTCAAGAAGGAATGAAGGTAGTTGACATTAAAATTTCTACCGTAGTATTCACAATGTTATTTACAATTGTAGTTGCTATGCTTGCAGGCGTTTTACCAGCAAGAAAGGCTGCAAAACTAGATCCCGTGGATTCATTACGGTTTGAATAAAAATAAAGAGGTAAGTAGATTTGTAAACAAATCTACTTACCTCTCTGTCACTATTTAATTAACTCTTTGCCCATATAAGTTTTCAAAGCATCTGGCACTGTTACACTTCCATCTGCATTCTGATAATTTTCAAGTATTGCTGCAACAGTTCTGCCAATTGCGACGCCTGAGCCATTAACTGTATGAACAAATGCTGGTTTTGATTTTGCATCTTCTTTATATCTTATATTTGCACGTCTTGCTTGGAAATCTTCAAAATTACTACAACTAGATATTTCAACATATCTGTTATAACTTGGAATCCAAACTTCTATATCATATTTTAATGTAGCAGTGAAACCTAAATCACCTTTACATATTCTTACTACTCTATAAGGTAGACCTAACATTTGAAGAACTTCTTCAGCATCATTTGTTAATTTTTCAAGTTCCTTATAAGAATCTTCTGGTTTAGTAAATTTCACTAACTCAACTTTATTAAATTGGTGTTGCCTAACAAGTCCCCTTGTATCTCTTCCAGCTGATCCTGCCTCTGACCTAAAACAAGCACTATAAGCTGCAAACTTTTTAGGCAAATCATCGCCTTTTAAAATTTCATCTCTATAAATGTTAGTTACAGGAACTTCTGCAGTAGGAATTAGAAAAAAGCCGTTATTCTCTATTTTAAAAGCATCTTCCTCAAATTTCGGAAGCTGCCCAGTACCTGTCATACTTGTTCTATTAACCATGTATGGTGGCAATATTTCCGTGTATCCATGTTTTTCTGTATGAAAATCTAAGAAAAAGCTTATTATTGATCTTTCAAGCCTTGCTCCAAGTCCCTTATAAAATGTAAATCTAGAACCAGCAACCTTACCAGCCCTTTCAAAATCAAGTATATCAAGATTTGTTCCTATATCCCAATGCGGTTTGTTTTCAAAATCAAACTTCCTTGGGTCACCCCATTTTCTTATTTCTACATTATCTTCATCTGATTTACCTTCTGGAACACTTGGATGCGGAATATTAGGTATTCTCATCATTATGTATTCTAATTCTTGATCTATTTTTGAAGCTTCTAAATCTAAAACTTTAATGTCATCAGAAAGTTTTTTCATGTCTGCCATCAAACTATCAGTACTCTCTCCTGCTCTTTTAAGCTTTGCAATTTCTCCTGATTCCTTATTCCTTTTACTTTTTAAATCTTCAACTTCAACAAGTTTTTCTCTTCTTTTTTCATCTAGTTCTACTATTTTATCTATAGCACCTAAATCAAAATCCTCGCCCCTGTTTGTAAGTGCTTTTTTAATTTCTTCTGGATTATTCCTTATTCTTTTTAAATCTAACATATCGTTCACTATAAAATGAAAATTTATAGCTTCCTCCTTCCGCTTTGTAGTATATATATTTAATTTATTTACCTCTATAATATGTTACAGCTGTTGTTTTGACCCACTATGCTATTTTATCATTTATAGGTTAACATTTCAATTTTTCTTCATTCCTTATATTTCTTAACTCTCATTATTTCTTCTACTGAGTAATGCATTGCCTAGTACACCGATAAACATAAGAATTGAAATAATTGTCCATGTAACAGTATATCCAAAATAATTTGAAACATTCCCCATAACTGCTGGACCAAAAGCATACCCTGCTCCGGTTATAATAGGTATAATAGCGTTAATTCTTCCCCTATGAGAAGAAGGAGTATTATTTGCTATAAATGTACCCTGATTTGTAGTTATCAAAATTTCCCCTATAGTCATTATAAATATGGCTATAAAAAACATAGGTAGTTTGCTTATAAACCCAAACATGCCAAAGGATATTGCGTAAAATATTCCTCCTATTGCAATAACTTTAAGTGCTTTTACCTTATGAAGTAATGTAGTTATTATAGGTGTAAATATTATTACTGCAAATCCATTTATGCTGGCTACAAACCCATAAAATTTAGCTCCATTTCCTTTAAACAAAGAAGCCATTTGGAGTGGAAGTGTAAAACTCCATTGTGAATATGAAAATGAATATATGAGCATTATTATAGAAAAATAAAGAATCATAGGTCTTTTTAATAAAACACTTATCACAGAACCCTCTTCATATTTTTCTAATTCTCTTTCTTTATCTATAACTATATTTTTACTCTTTGTAGTTTCTTTAATAAAAATATACATAATTATAATTGATAAAAAAGATGTTATGGCATCTCCAATAAAAAGTACGGATAGATAATTTTTAAAAAGATATCCTGCCAGAATTGGTCCTACTGAAACACCAATATTCATCCCCATATACAATAATGAATATGAACTTTTTCTGTTTTTAGGTGTAGTTATATCTGCAATCATTGCATCATAGGCAGGTGCGGCCATAGAATAACAATTTGCTGCAATTACAATTATAATAATAACAAAGATGCTAGGCTTCATAAATCCGCAAACAAGATAAAAAAATCCGCCTAGTGTTTGAAATATGATTATTACCTTTTTTCTACCTATTGAATCTGCTATTTTTCCACCTATCATAAGACTTGGTACTTGTGACACTACCATTAATGTTACTATTACACCCGCTTTTGCAGGTGTTAGACCAATCTTTTGAGTAAGTATAAGTGCTAGTAGCGGATAAACAAAATTTCCCAAACAATTTATTATCCTTGCTACAAATAGAATATAAATTTCCCTTGGTAATCCCTTGTATGTAGTTAACATGTTCCTTTTGCTTTTCATAAAGTACCCCTTAGTTATATTTCGTCCTCAATATAACTATTGTACCATTATATTACTAATTAAAGTTAACTGAATTTATGATTCTAGTGAATGAATAAAAAGACCACTTCTTATTTTTGGCTCAAACCAAGTTGATTTAGGTGGCATGACTTTTCCTTGATCTGCAATTTTCATAAGCTCTTCAATTGATGTAGGATACATTGAAAATGCAATTTTCATATCCGTATTAACTCTCTTAGTCAGTTCCTTAATACCTCTAATGCCTCCTACAAATTCAATTCTATCATCTTTTCTAATGTCCTTGATCCCTAAAATAGGACTTAAAAGATTTTCTTGAAGTAAAGAGACATCTAGTGAAGCTACCACATCGTCTTCATTTATTTTTTCCTGCCTTGCTCGTAATTTATACCAAAAACCTTCTACATACATTCCAAAGATATGTCTTGCACTAGGTTTATACTCATAAACATCATTAAGTTTTTCAACTTCAAAATATACTTCTACTTTACTTATAAATTCTTCTATTTTAAGACCATTAAGATCTTTTACAACTCTATTATAATCAAATATTTTTAATTCCTCTGCAGGATATAAAACTGAAAGAAAATAGTTGAATTCGGCCTCTTCCTTATAATTTGGATTTTGCTTTCGTCTCTTTTGTCCAACCTTAATTGCAGCTGCAGTTCTATGATGTCCATCTGCTATATATAATGAAGGAATTTCTTTGAAAACATCAACTATATTTTTTATAATTGCTTCATCTTCAATAACCCAGACCATATGAGTTATCATGTCTTCCGAAACAAAATTATATAGAGGAATCTTTTTAGTTTCATCATCTACTATTTTATCAATTTGGTTATCTCTTTTGTAAGTTAAAAATATAGGTCCTGTATTAGCATTACAGTAATCCACATGATTTATTCTATCAAGTTCCTTATCTTCTCTTGTATACTCATGCTTTTTTACTACTCCATTTAAATAATCATCTATGGATGTACAGCAAACTATTCCTGTTTGAACTCTTCCATCCATAATTTGCCTATACAAATAAATATTTTGTTTCTCATCAGTAAGAAGTATTCCTTTATTTCTAAATTCCTGAAGATTTGTTTTTGCCTTTTCATATACCCTTTTATCATAAGGATTAATTTTATCTTCAAGATCAATTTCAGCCCTATCAATATGGAGAAAGGAGTATGGATTTCCTTTAACCATCTCCTTAGCTTCTTCATAATTCATAACATCATAGGGAAGAGCTGCAACTTCTTCTGCTAGGTTTTTTTTAGGTCTTATAGCCTTAAAAGCTTTGATTTTTGCCATATTATCCTCTCCCTACTGCTTCTTCTTCTTTAAAATATTCTTCAACTATTTCAACTATCTCTTCTCCTATTCTTTCCTGCGCCTCTGCTGTTGCTGCACCAATATGAGGTGTGAGAGAAATTTTAGGATTGTTTACTATATCTTGATTTGCTAAAGGTTCCTTCTCAAATACATCAAGAGCTGCTCCAGCCAATTTACCACTATCAATGGCCTTAACTAGTTCCTTTTCATCAACAACTCCACCTCTAGCACAATTTATAACATAGGCTCCATCTTTCATGATTTCAAATTCTTTTTCACCAATAACGTAAGGTTCGCCTTTTGTATATGGAATATGAAGTGATATAAAATCAGCTTGTTTTATAACTTCATCTTTTGTAAGACAGGTACAAGTAGCTACTTTGTTTATATCACAAATATCATAGTATACAACCTTCATTCCAAAAGCAACGGCTCTTTTAGCAACTTCTCTAGCTATCCTTCCAAAACCAATTAACCCTAAAGTCTTTCCATAAAGCTCTGTGCCCTGATATTTTTTCTTTTCCCATTTTCCTTGTCTCATAGTAACATTTGCAATTGCTATATTTCTTGCAGCTGCTAGCATATGTCCAAAGGTCATCTCTGCAACTGAAATGCTACTTGCATTAGGAGTATTATTAACTTGGATTCCATTTTCAAGAGCATAAGAAGCATCTATATTGTCGATTCCTACACCACCCCTTATTACAAGTTTAAGCCTTCCATTCCCCGCTGCATCAATTAAATCTTTTCTTACTTTAGTAGCAGATCTCACTATTAGGCAATCTATATTTTTTATTTCTTTTTTTAATTCTTCTGGCTCATAATGCTCTTTTATAACTTCATAACCCTTTGCCTCTAAATCCTCAGCTGCCCCTTTTTCAATACCATCATTAGCTAATACTCTTATCATTAAAATAGCCCCCTTTTAATTATAAATTCAATATTTGATTAATATTTTCTATCAATTCTTTAATATCACTTACTGAACATTCCGCCATATGAGCAATTCTAAAAGTTTTCTCTTTTAAAGCACCATACCCATTTGCTATTTGAAATCCTCTTTCACCTAATTTTTTATTTAAATCAGCCACACTTATGCCCCTGGTGTTTTTGATAGTTGTTACGGTGTTTGAAAGATACTTTTCATCACCAAATATATCAAAATATTTTTTAGCCCATGCTCTCACATATTGTGCCATCTCGATATGTCTCTTATATCTATTGTCCATTCCCTCTTCAAGCATCTTGTCTAGTGCAAAATCCAATGCAAACATGTGTGACAAAGATGGTGTTGAAGGATATTGATAATCTTTCTTCTGTATGAATTCATAAAGTTGTAATAAATCTAGGTAATATCCTCTAAATGGAACTTTTTTCGCTCTCTCAATTGCTTTCTTTGAGAATGAACATGCAGCAAGTCCTGGAGGAAGTCCGAGTGCTTTCTGTGAAGATGTTATACATATATCAACTCCAAGCTCATCCACAGGTATATCTGTTCCAGCCATAGAACTTACAGTATCAAGGCACCAAACCACATTAGGATGTTTTTTTATAACCTTCGCTATTTCTTCAACTGGATTCATTATTCCTGTTGATGTTTCGTTATGTGTTATTGTTATTAAATCATATCTACCTGTACTTAAAACTTCATCTACAAACTTTGGATCAGTTATTTCACCAAAACCTACTTCAAATAAATCAGCTGGAACATTATTATTTAATGCCATTTCATACCATCTTTTGCCAAAAGCCCCTATAGAAAATACTGCTGCTCTTTTAACTGTACAACATCTAATTGCCCCTTCCATAAGCCCACTTCCGGAAGTTGTTGATAATAATATTTCCTCTTTAGTTTGAAAAACCACTCTAAGTTTTTCACTAATCCCTCTTTGCAGTGCTGATGCATCCTTACTTCTGTGTCCAATCATTGGTGTTGACATTTTGTCCAATACATCCTGACTTACTTCTACAGGCCCTGGAATAAATAATTTTTTATGCATATTTTACGCCCCCATATTAAATATTTTTTATCTTGTATCTGCCCCATCTAATGCTCATATTTACCATTACTTAATTAATATCTTCCTATTTCCTGGGAAATAAAAATAAGCCCTCCATCCCCAATGAAAAGGGACGAAAGACTCCGCGTTGCCACCCAAATTGATCATAAAATGATCCTCTTAATTAAATAATAACGATTATTCCAAACCGTATTGCTCATCGCAATCCCTCAGAGGCGGATTCACATAATTACACTTATCGACTTCCACTACGTGCCGACTCTCTAAAAAATGTACTATGTTACTATTCTCTTCATAGGTTTCTGTAAATTATTTTTTATTATATGCGCTTTAAAATAATCTGTCAATGTTTTATAAAATATTTAATAGATTATCAGATTTATAACTTAATAATTATAAATTTATTAAAATGGCCTCATTTTATAGCATCTTTTTATGGAATTTAAATAGTTAAATTTATATGTTTTTAACGTATTTTCATTTTGATATATTTCTTGTAGACAATATATCAACTCCAGTATTTAATATGTTTTTGCAAATAATTTCTCCACATTTAATAGGAATTCCAACATATATCCTACTCAATGCCTTAGAGCATTCAATAAAAATTTTTCTTTCTATTGCCTCTGAACTCTTTACTGATACCACATTTACAACTGAACCTTTAACTCTAACCAAAGTTGTAAAAATACCTTTATCGTTTTTATATAAATTATCATTCATAATTTTTTACCTATACCTTATTAAATTCTTTTATTCTCCCAATTAAAATATTAGAATGGGATGAATGTTGAACAATATCAATTAATTTTTTGTTTGTTTCTCTAGCAAGAATAACTGCAATTTTGCTTATACAATAAGATCCACCACATATGCCAAACATAGCCCCAGTTCTCATTCTAATACCATCCATTGTTCTAGCACCAAGTGGTCTCCTTATACATTCTATTATTTCTCCCTCAGAAACGTTACAGCACGTACATATAAATTTACCATACTTATTATCACTTTTTATTAATTTATTTCTCGCATCATTAGACATATAATTATATCTATAAAATTCTCTTATTTTATCATGAAAATCTTTTTTCTTTTTACAATTACAACTATTTGTTACAATTGTACATACCTTCCTAGAAATATCCGTAACTTTGCTTATATCATCATAATATTTCCCTCTTATCTTTAAATAGCTTTCTTCTACTTTAAAATCATCAATTTCTATGGATTCACTATTGTATGCTATATCAAAGTTTCCTTTAACACAATTTTCATTTAAATCTAATAATACATTTTTAATTTTATTTAATGCCTCCTCTGAAGAACTTTTTAATTTTGAACAAGAGTATACATACAAATCTCCACATAGATTAGGTACTATTAGTATTTTATTGTGATCTTTCTCTATAATATCCATAATATTATTATGATCATATTTATAACTTTTATCTATTACAAAACATTTTATATTATAATCTTCTTTGTTTTTACTGTCTTCAATATTTGCTTCAGGTAAAGTATTTATAACAAATTTACACGTGAATTTATTTTTATTTGTTACTACCCTATAACCATTTGATATTTTTTCTATATCTATAACTATTTCATCTAGCTTAAAGTTAACCCCATTATCAAAAGCAACCTCTCCATAGCCCAAAGCTAAATCATATATATTAATTACTTCAAAATTTTCATAATGCATTTCCGTACTTCTATCAACATTATTTATCATTGTGTAATTGTATTTTTTTCTTCTCACATTAAACTTTTCAATAATAGCCTTTGTATCTTTATTATTATTTTTATTATTATTAAATGTAGGAATATAACTATATAAAACATCATCAGCTATTTCATATTCTTTTTCAATTAGAGCAATATTAAGACTAAATTTTGATAACTCATAAGCTACAGAACATCCTATTATGCCACCACCTAATATAAGTACATCATAATCTAACATAAAATCATTACGTAAAACAATATAAGCTATACCTAATCATATTGTTATCTTGTTTTTACGTAACTCACCCCCTTAATATTTTCTCTTATCTCAATAATTATTTTACCATTTTATTTATGTAAAGTAAAAAAAATTGACACCTGTTTAAAACAAGTGCCAATATATAACTATTTCTGTAATTGCTGAAGTTTATCTCCTAATTGCTTTATATAATCACCATACTTCGACCAATCACCATTCTTTTGAGCATCTAATGCCTTATTATATAGGTCATTAACCTCTTTTATCTTACTTGCATCCATTGTTGGAACACTAGCCTTCACATTACTAGAACTATTATCACTGACAGTTGCATTACCATTATAATTAAACAGCTGTTGTAATGCTGCTCCCATATTATCAGCCATAACCATATTAGTTCCACTAGCAACTATAACTTTTTTCACCTCTGGTATACTATTTTTACCTTGTGCTCTTATATATACAGGATCAACGTATAAAAGCGAATTATTTATTGGTAAAATTGAAGTATCCCCAAACTGAACCTGAGACCCTTGAGTATTCCAAAGTGAAATTTCTTTAGAAATATCAGGATTTTGATTTATCTTTTGCTTAAACATATATGGGCTATAGATGGTCTTATCAGTTGGAAGTTTATATAAAACCAATTTACCATAGTTATTACCATCCATTCTAGCACCAAGTATAGATACCATATTTTCTTTGGTATTAGCATTAAAATATTCCATTAAAATGGTTTCTTCCTTCTTCTCATTTGGAAGTTTCATTATAACGTAGGTTGAAGGATTTGTGCTCTTATCTCCCTCCACTTGCTTTTGGTTTTCTGCAACTGACCATAAATCTTCACTATTGTAAAATACCCCTGGATCCGTTACATGATATTTTTGAAGAATCTGTGATTGTGTATCAAACAAGTCTTCTGGATATCTAAAATGTTGTCTAATTCCGATTGGAGCACTATTCACATCTTTAAATATTCCCTTAAATATTTTGTTATAGCTGTTGGCAATAGGATCATTTTTATCCATTTGATAAAAATTAACGCCCCCATCAAATGCATCTACTACAACTTTAACAGAATTTCTTATATAATTAATATTATCTTGTGGCTCTGAAAATGGATACCTATCTGAGGTTGTATATGCATCAATTACCCAATATAACTTACCATTATCTACAACTGAATACGGATCCTTATCATATTGTAAAAATGGTGCTATCTTCTTAACCCTATCCACTATATTTCTGTTAATTAGTATTTTACTCTCACTTGTTATTGAATTTGACACTAGAAAATTCAAATCCTTTTGATTAATTGCAAATAAAAGTCTATTTGCAAGGCTTGCTTTTATTCCAGCTTTTCCATTATAATTATATGTTTTATCTGAACCTGATTCTGGATAATCAAATTCTCCAGATTTATTATTTACAATGGCATAATCATCTGTATTTTCACCAAAATAAATTCTTGGATTTTCAAGTTTAACACCTGATTTATTATTTACAGGTATATTATTCATAACAAAATCCGGTTGACCTTCACTAGTAATTGAATTTACCTTACTCATTACAAGGCCATATCCATGTGTATAGTTAAGATGCTTATTTTGCCATGTATTAGCACTTGCTGCAAGGGAACTTTGCTCAATTTCTCTTGGTGAAACAAACACTTCTGTTAGCTTTCCATCTATATTATACCTATCCACATCTACATCTTTAAAATTATAGTAATATCTAAATACTTGAGTTTGGTTATAAAACTCCAAAGATGGTTTATATGAATTTAATTTTATGTTATTAATAGTATCCATATTCCCTTGAATGTCATTTTCTGTTAATGAATCACTAACTGGATACTCTTTAGTATCCACAGCATCAACATTATAGGCCTTTCTTGTAAAATCAATATTGTATTTAATATAAGGAGATTCCAAAGCCTTTTCATTTGATTTAACAACAACATTTTGAACAAGAACTGAAACTACTCCCTCGATTATAATAAGTGCCACAATCACGGCAACTGAAATAATTATTGGTTTTACTTTTGATTTAATGACACTTGTAAATATAGCAACTGAAGCAATTATACATACTACAGCTAATATTCTAAAGAACACCAATGATACATGGACATCTGTATAACTTGCACCAAATGCGACCCCTCTATCACTATAAACAAGTTCCCAGCCTTTGATCAAATATCCAAAAGACAATAATAGAAATATCATTGCAAATAGTATGGCTAATTGACGCCCAGCAAATTTAGTAATTCCATTTTTAATATCATTAAATTTAAGGAAGCTAGCATTCCTACTAATGTTGTTACCCGACATAAACGTATCACTTACATATAATACAAAATACATAACTACAGTTATAACTACTAGTAATATAAGTAAAGACATTATAATACCATATATTGATTCAATTAATGGAAGCTTAAAGACATAAAATGAAATATCTCTATTAAAAATTGGATCCTTTGTATTAAAACTTACTGAATTTTGGAACTGCAATATTTTATACCAATATGCTGTTGAAACTGAATATGCAACGGTAAATGATACTACAATATCAAATATAGTAAAAATTTTACGTTCTATTTTATCTCTTTTCAAATTTACTTTCATTATCTTTTTATATCTGACAATACTTTTCCGCATATTTTTATAATAAAACCAAATGGCAACGAAGCATACAACAAATATAGGTACCATGAATTTTATTACTGCAATAAGTTTAATGAAATATACTGATAAATACCCAACTTCTTTATACCACTCTATGTTAATAATAAAATTTACTATGCTATTGGCAAATATTATTACTAATATGATTACCAAAACACTTGTTATTAAGGCTACCTTTTTTTTCAAAAAATCACTTCCTAAATAATATTTTTCCAATTAGAGAATGTTTAGTTTCAATTGCTCCATTAGGACATAATTCTTGGCAACAAAAACATCTTATACATTGACTCATATTCCATGTAGGTTTATTTTTGCCATCCATTTTCACCATTTTTATAACTTTAGGCTTTTCAGGGCAAACTTCATAACACCTAGAACATCCAATACATTTATCTCTAATTAATACTGGACTCGGTGCTATCATTCCCTTTAAAAAATCATTTACAACTTGATTTTTAAAATAAAAACTGCCCCCAGTTCTAGAAAGTTTAAAATCTGTTACAAGCATATCTTCAACATTTTCTCCAACTACCTGAATATCTTTACTTAAAACTGCCCCCCATTTATTATCGTTAGCTTCTTTTAAAACTGGTATATCTAAAGGATCTTTATAACCTATAAGACTAACAGCCACTGAATCAACAGCAGTTAAGGACTCACCCATTATAATTGTATTCATCTTTCTAGGACCATTACCTTCCATAGCAATTATTCCATCCAAAATAGCAAAACTTGTACCCACCAATGTATTTAAATCTAACAACATTTTACAAAAATTATTTGCATCTGGCATTCTTGTATGCCAAGCCGCTTTTTGTGTTCCAGGAATACATCCAAATTGGTTTTTTACAGCTCCAGTAAAAAAAGCCATTGCATGTGTTTTTAGTTTGGGTAATGTTATAACTACATCAGCTTCATAGGGAGCTCGTGCAACATTCCAAGACTTGCATAAGATTGAATTATCAAGTTTTACATGTACACTATCTAAAAAGTCCTCAAATTTAACCCCATATCTATCTGCAACTTCTATAAGTCCACACTTTTCTGCAGCCTTTCTAGCATCGCCAAATCCAGGAGAATCACCAAATGTTATATTATCAGTATACTCCTTTATTATTCTTATTACTGCTTCGAAAACAGAATAATGTGTAACTGTAGGCGAACCTGGTTTTTCAGCACTAAGTAAATTAGGTTTTAGTAAAACTTTGCTATTTATAGGTATTAGTTTTCTTAAAAATTCATCTCCTCCCAGTAATTCAAAACCTTCCCTTAATTTATTTTCTATAGTTTTTACATCGTAATCTTCACATTTTAAAAGTGCTATTTTTTCCAAACTTACATCCACCCCATCCAATATAAATTTTTGAAATTCTTAATCAGCTATTAAAAAATTTTTCTTCTTAAGTTCATCTATTATATTTTTTAAGCAACCTTCATCTTCAACAATAATTGTATGAAGATGTATTCCTCCGGTAAGAATAGATAACGGTTCTGATTGCAATTTTTTTAATTTGCTCATAAAATTTTGGATATCATAAAGAGTTTTTATCATTAATATACCCCTTATCTCTCCGTAAAGTTTATGTTCAATTATAACATCTTCTATTATACCACCAAACTTAACAATAGTTTCTAATTCTTCTTCTATTTCCTCTGGACTATGGCTTACTGCTAATACTTTGCTAATATAGTTCTTTTTAATTTGTGATACTATATATCCCTTAGGTGTAGCTATTATTTTACTACCGCTTGCCCTTAAAATTGCTATATCTTTAACTATTATTTGCCTTGTTACGCCTAATTTTCGTGCTAATCTTTCACCTTTTAACGGTTCGCTACTCTTGTCTAGAAAATCATATATGAGAGTTCTTCTTTCCTCTGAATTCATAATAACACCACCAACTTTGAATAATACTCAATTTTTATTGTCACAAATTTTAATTATATTCAGTTCAGTATCTGACACTATCTTCTCATTATGATGATTTTCTATCAAATATAGGAATCTACTACTGTAACCAAATTTTTTTAAAATCTCTACACCCATCTTACCATGATTATAATATACATCAATATCTTTTATATTATAAAATTTTTTTAATTTTCCTTTTGTTATGCTATCTAAAATAACTATTATTGATTTATTTATAATATTTACTCTCTTTTCTGTTTTACCAATATCATGTAACAGCGATACTTTTACAAGTATCCCACTATTTATACCTTTTTTTAAACATAAAAGCTTTACATCCTTAGATACATTTATAGAATGTTTTTGCTCACTTTTAGCCAGTTTATTGAATAATTTTAATTCCTCCTTATTTAAAATTATTTCTAAATATTTTATATCTTCTTCATTTATATTTGAATATAATGACCAAAAAAACTGCTTAACTCTATAAAAAAACATTATTTAATTCCTCTCTAAATAGTTATTAAGGCATCTGAAAGAAAATAACAAGTTAAAGATGCGCTAAGTATTTTACGTAATTCTTAGTTTTTATTTCTTAAAGATTTCATAATTAAAATTATATCTTATATAAAAGTTATTTTAAACTATAACATTTAAAAACGCACAAAAAAAAATAGCCCAAACGGCTATTTTAAATGGTGGAGGTAAAGAGATTCGAACTCTTGACCCCCTGCGTGCAAGGCAGGTGCTCTCCCAACTGAGCTATACCCCCATATGGTGGACCTTCAGGGACTCGAACCCCAGACCGACCGGTTATGAGCCGGTTGCTCTAACCAACTGAGCTAAAGATCCATTTATCTAATAAAAAATATTGAAAGAGTTTTAGCTCTTTCAATATGAACCCAGCGACGACTTACTCTCCCACCGGGCTACCCCTGCAGTACCATCAGCGCTTTAGAGCTTAACCTTCGTGTTCGGAATGGGAACGGGTGTTGCCTCTAAGCCATTATCACTGGATGCTAGTTTTCTCAAAATCTCCGATTTTGTTAGAAAACTGTACTCCTCAGCACAGCTGAGCGAGTATCCTTTAGAA
>NZ_JMLK01000032.1 GCF_000686725.1 Clostridium akagii DSM 12554
CAGGATTTATTGGATTATATTGAAAAAGATGTTTTAAGTGAATACGCTAATTTCATTAAAATTAGTGAAGAGTATAAAAAAGATGGAGATACTGTGAAATTATTGGTAGAGAATTTTGCAGAAGTTTCTAAAACTATATCTGATTCAGTAGACCAAATGTCAAGTGCGTTAGATGAGGTTGCTGTAACTGTTACAGATGTGGCAAGGGCTTCGGGTGATATAGTTAAAAATATAGATTCTGTAAGCGAAAAAAGTGATTCCATTTTGAAACAAAATGAAGAGAGTAAGGAAAGTTCTTTGGCTATGGATGAGCATATGAATGAATTTAAACTCCTATAAAATCATAAAAATGCACCCATAGATTTATACAAATCTATGGGTGCATTTTTATTGGTAAAATAACCTCATTATATTTAAGACTGTAGAATTTAGTCGAAATATAGAATATAATAAAGAAAATGATAGTGGATTTTAAAACTGAGGATTTATGCCAAATATTGAAAGAGGTTAAAAAAACTATGTACACTAAAAAGGTATACTTAGGAGTGATAACATATGAATGATAATTTTTACAAACCTGTAATTGGGAAGTCATTAGCGGAAAAATTGAAAATAAAAATTAAAGAAAAGGATGATAAGTCAAAGCGGATAGCAGAGTTAATTATGGCAAATAAAGAAATCAAATTTCAAAGTGGGGAGAAAGAAGAAAGGGCGGCAGAGCTGATAATTGCTAATAAAGAGATAGCATTTCAAAGTGGAGAGAAAGAAGAAAGAGCGGCAGAGTTGATAATTGCTAATAGAGAGATAGCATTTCAAAGTGTAGAGAAAGCAGAAAGAGCGGCAGAATTAATAATTGCTAACAAAGAGCTTACTTTTCAAAATGAGGAGAAGGGTAGACGAGCAGCAGAATTAATAATTGCAAATAAGGAACTTACTTTTCAAAATGAAGAAAAAGAAAAAAGGGCAGCAGAGTTAATAATTGCCAATAAAGAACTTGCATTTCAAAGTAGGGAAAAAGCAGAGCGAGCAGCAGAACTAATAATTGCCAATAAAGAGCTTATATTTCAAAATGAGGAGAAGGGTAAAAGAGCAGCGGAGCTAATTCTTGCAAATAAAGAGCTTACTTTTCAAAACGAGGAGAAGGGTAAAAGAGCAGCAGAGTTAATTATTGCCAATAGGGTGCAGGGAGAATTTTTTGTAAACATATCCCATGAGCTCAAGACACCTTTAAATGTTATTTTTTCAACGGTTCAGTTATTTGATATGTATTGCAAGAGTGGTTTATTAGACAAAAAGCAAGATTCAATTATTAAATATACTGGTTCAATCAAACAAAACTGTTATAGATTGTCAAAGCTTATTAATAATATAGTTGACTTGTCTAAAATTGAAGCAGGATTCTTTAAATTGAACTTATCTAATAACAATATAATAGATGTTGTGGAAAAATTGGTAACATCGGTGACTAGTTTTACTGAAAGTAAAAACTTAAGCATTGTTTTTGATACCAATGTAGAAGAAAAAATCATAGCTTTTGATCTAGAAAAAATAGAAAGAATAGTTTTGAATCTTATATCAAATGCTATAAAATTTTCAGATGCAGGCGATGAAATATTTGTGGAGGTTAGTGATAGAAATGAATTTGTTGAAATATCAGTAAAAGATAATGGTATTGGTATTGGGGAGAAAGACTTAGATATTATATTTGATAGATTTAAACAGGTAGATAACTCGTTATCAAGAAATACAGAAGGTACTGGCATTGGATTAAGTTTAGTTAAGTCTATTGCAGAATTACATGGTGGCAGTATAGATGTTAAAAGTGAAGTTGGTGTAGGGAGCACGTTTACAGTGGTGCTTCCTTCAAAAAATGTATCAGATGAGAATATGATCTATGATAGTAATATGAAGAACAGAAATGAAAGTATAAAAGTTGAACTTTCAGATATTTATTCATAAAATTATTATGTAGCTCTGTTGTTACATTGACAATATGCATATGATGAAATAGCCAAAAGGTTAAAGTTAATAAACGAGAGTATTATTTATTAACTTTATAATTTCATCCGAATGTTTAGATATAAAAAAATGTCCACCAGAAAACTCTAAAAAAGTACATTTCTTTTTTGTATGTTGCTGCCATTCTTCAAGTTTATTCAGTGTCAGAATATCATCTTTACCATATAAAATTGTAAGATTACAATCAAGCTTACTAATTTTTTCGCGATAAACATATTTTTCCACAGCTTTAAAATCTGATCTTAAAATTGGAAGATAAATGTTCATTAAAATTTCGTTTTCTAAAACTTCTATAGGAGTGCCACCTAATTTAAAAAGCTCTTTTTTAAACTCGTCATCATCTAAAGCATGAATTAGCTTATAGTTATTGGTTATATGAGGTGGTATTTTACCGGAAAAAAATATGTGAAGAGGAGTATCATATTTTAATTCATTCAATTTGTGACTAAGTTCATAAGCTATAATTGCACCCATGCTATGGCCAAAAAATGAATAGTTTGTTGTTTCATCTAAATGTTTTTGTATATACTGAGAGGCGTCTTCTACCATTTCATTAATACTCTCATAGGGAAAAATGGAAAATCTTTTTCCTCTACCTGCATATTCTATTGGTATCAGTTCAATTGATGGGTCTAATTCTTTTCTCCATTTTTCATATATTACAGAGGAGCCACCTGCATAAGGAAAACAAAAAAGTTTTGTATTTTTCATAAGGAATCATCTCCAAAAAAATTTTATAGTTAATTATCTATATGTAAATCTTCTAAAGTTTTAAAAGTTACTTGTTCTGGAAAATTGTCTTCTGATGCACAAACTGACATTTTATAGTTTTCTTCTATAGTATATTGCCTAAATGAACACTTATTAAATTCATTCTTTGTTTGTAATATAATATTATTTTTAGCTATTCCAATATAAAAAGAACTCAAATCTAAACTTAGACCTTTGCCACAAGCCTTAATATAGCTTTCTTTTAGTGTCCATAAATCATAAAAATATGATTTTTTTTCAGCACCATCTTTTTTCATAAGGTCGTTATATTCTTTTTCTGCAAAAAAGGACTTTGCAATATGAAAATCAATGTTCTTCATTTGTTCCACATCAATTCCTATATGGTAATCATCAATGGCACATACAACCCAATTTCCGGAATGAGAAAGGTTAAAATAAAGAGGTGGAGTATATTTTAAATATGGTTTTCCATAGGCATTATAGTAAAAAAAAATATCTCGATTTTTGATATGTAAATTTTCATTTATTGCTACCCTAATTAAAATAGCAGCCACTAAAGATCTATTTGCATCCTCTTTTCTTATAAATTTATTTATTTTTTCCCGTCTTTCTTTGGAAACAAAAGATAATAATGTTGTAAATAGTTTAGGTGAAATACCTCTATTAATATTTATTGCATATATTTTCATTGTTATTTAATCCTCTCCAAACAGAATAATAGTTACAATTTATTTTATCATGAAATAATGAAAAACTAAAATATTTATCCAAATTTAACATAAATATATAATGAACTTAACATAATATTAATTATTTTGTTTCATAATGTAATTATATAAGTATTAGTAATAAAAATCTAGATCAAACTGAAGGAGGAATATAAAAATGTATGTTAATCAGATAAACTTAGCAGATATCAAGACACAAGTATATGAACTTATATCAGAAATAACTGGACATAAAACTCAAGACCTTGATTGCGAAATGTTTCTTGAAAGTGACTTAGGGATTGATTCAATTAAGATGGTAACACTTATGAACCAGCTAATTAGACTTGTACCTGAAGAGCAAATTGATGATTTTACAACAATATATCCTGTAACACAATTGATGTCATTGCAAACAATAGGTGAAATTGTGTTTATGTTTGATGAATTTTACAATACAAAATCCTTAGGTGCAAATGAAAGTAAAGAGTTAGTAATCTTAAATTCTCAGTATCCATTTTTAGTATCCTATTGGTCAGTAGGAACCTTAACTATTTGTTCTGGAATAAAAATACAGGGTCCTCTATTTTTAAATCACTTACAAGATAGTTGGATGGAATTAGTAAAAAGACATCCTAGTCTATGTTCTGAGTTTATAGCAGCTGAAGGTGCAAAAAATTTTACAGACTATAAACTTAAGGCATATAAAAATCCTATATTACCTAAAATTAAGGTACTGGATATAAAAAATTTCACTGAAGAAGATAAAAATAGAATAATAAAACAAACCATGGAAGATATTCTTAACGAGCATTTTGATATTTTTAAATTTCCACTTCATAAATTTATGATTATTCAAATAAGCAGTTATGAATATGAGTTAATATTAGCAAATAATCATTTGGTTTCAGATGGGCTAGGAAATCAGCAAATACTTAGAGAGATACTTGAGATTTATTCAGCAAAAATACAGGGAATAAATGTTGATTTTCAAGAGGCATTATCAATATCAGATTATAATAAAGTGGCTTCTGAAATTAATAAGTGGAATAATTATGAAGAAAACAAAAACTTAGAAAAATACGTACAAGCTTATGGAAAAACAAAATATAAATTTAATCCTTTTAGCAATAACAATGTGAATAACGATTTAGCAGTGGTAAAGACACAAAAATATTGGGTAAACCAAACTATTACCAATCTTCTTTTAGAGAAATCAAAAGTATGGAGAGTTTCTTTATTTACGCTTATAGTAGCTTCATATCTAAAATCTATAGCAGAGCTGGATAAACAAAATAATCAAATAATCTTAAATTTACCCACTGGAGGTAAAGTATATCCCAGCATTGATGCAACAGGAATTATAGGGTGTTTTGCACAAAATATGTCACTAAACTTTAATTTAAAAGGTAATGATGAAAACTGGATGGCACTGGTGAGAAACGTTGATGAGGAAATAAAAGATAAAATATCAGAAGGAATAGATAGGGCGCAAACATATAGCACAGCTATAATGGCTAAAAAACAGGATATGCTTGAAGAGGGAAAGATGACCAATATAGCAGCTGCTATTGTGCGTTCCAGTTTAAAATCGAATCTATATCTTTCTTTTGTCGGTAATACTAAGTTAAAAGAGCAATATGGAGAATTAAAAATAATTGATTATGAAGCATATACATCAACTAATGCGGGCACTATAGATAATCTTATTGAAATATTTCATAATAAAATAATAATAACATCAAATTATGATAGTTTGCATTTTCATGAGGATAATATTAATTCATTGATTGGAATATTCATAGATAATCTTACTTCTCTTGCAAACTATCCAATAGAAATAAAAGATAACACACTAAAGTTAGAAATTTCAAAAGATAAAATATTAATTGAAGAACTAATAAAGGTAGCCGAAGAGGTTTGCTGTACAGCTATTACAAAAGAGGATGTACATAAGGATTTGGAGCTGGATTTTGGGGTTGATTCCTTACAGCTTATTCGTATAATAACAAGATTATCCAAGGTTCATAAAAAGATTGATAAGAATTCTCTTTTTAGATGTAGAACTTTAAATGAAATGGCATCGGTAATTGGAAAAATTAATAGGGATAATAAAAATAAGATAATAACCGAGCTCCATTCACAGGACAAAGAGCAAATTCCATATATGCAAATTGTAAAACAGTGTAAAGCAACCCCAGATTTGGTAGCTATCATGTATGGTGATGAAACTATAACATACAATGAATTGAATAATACATCAAATAAAATTGCTAATTATTTGAAAAATCAAGGCATTAAAAGAGGGTCCATCGTTGGAATAATGGTATTTCCAGGGCCTATGATGCTAATAGGTATGATTGGTATTATGAAAGCAGGTGGGGCCTATGTACCAGTAGATCCTACATATCCTACTGATCGTATTAAATATATAATTAATAGTGCAGGTATAGAAGCGCTACTTACTGAACATGCCTTAACTGAGCAGCTGGACGATTTATTAAAGGAAGATTCTTCAATAAAAATTATTGTTTACCTAGACTATGGAATCATCACAAATTCAATGCAGGATTACGAGCAGGTATCCAAGGAGCAATGGACAGATATTTCACAGAGAGAACCTGAATATATTAATTCACCAGACGATTTGATGACAATTTTATATACTTCAGGATCAACAGGAAATCCCAAAGGAGTTATGCTTGGGCACAGAGGTTATATGAACAGATTAAAATGGCATCAGGATACTTTTAAGCTCAAAGCAAGAGAACGTGTAGCTCAAAAGACATCTTGTTGTTTCGACATTTCTGTTTGGGAACTTTTTTGGCCTCTAATGTATGGAGGCACAGTATGTCCTGTTAGAAATGACACTGTGAAAAATCCATGGGGTTTAGCCAAATGGTTAATTGAAACAAAGATAAATATAATGCATTTTGTACCTTCATTGTTCGGTGAGTTTGTAAATGCTTTAGAGGATGATGATTACAATTTTAATAATTTAAGATGGCTAATTTTTAGTGGCGAGGCTCTTCCAATGCCTATAATTCAAAAATGGATAGACAAGCATGGTTTGTCCATAGGGCTTGCAAATCTTTATGGACCCACAGAAGCATCTATTGATGTAACTTGCCATATAATTGACAAAAGACCCGGAAATCATGGAGAAAATACCATTCCAATAGGTAAACCAATAGAAAATGTGTTCATAAAAAATTTAGACGAAAATATGAATGAACTTCCTGATGGAGAAGTAGGCGAACTTTGGATTGGTGGTATTCAGATAGCAAAAGGGTACAAAAATAATGTGCAAAAAACAGAAGAAGCTTTTAAACCTAATCCATTCAAGGAAGTTTCAGGGCATTATTTATATAGAACTGGAGACTTAACAACGAGGCGGTCAGATGGAAGCTATGAATATCTTGGACGAATCGATAACCAGGTAAAAATAAGAGGATTTAGAGTGGAACTTGGAGAAATTGAGGCGGTACTTGGATGTCACCCTTTTGTAAATGAAGTGGCTGTGATTGCGGTTGATTATGTTGATGGTCAAAAACAGTTAATGGCATGGATTTCAGGAACTAAAGTAAGTGATAGTGAATTAAAAGAATTTATATCAAAGAAACTAGCTTATTATATGATCCCTCACCATTTTCAGTGGATGAATATTTTGCCAAAAACACCTAATGGAAAGCTTGATAGAAAAGCATTGAATAAGCTATCTCAAAAAAAGCTTAACATATGCGGCGGTGATGAATTGAAATCAAAGGATTTAGTAATAAATGAAATATCTCTTTCACCTGCACAAGGATTTCTAATGAGATATTTTGATTATCCATACCAGTGGACAGGATATACAAGGTTTTTATATAAGCAACCTTTGGATTATGGGATGTTTAATAAAGCACTTACTTTAGTAACAAATAGTCAGGATGTATTAAGAACTGTATTAGTTAACAAAGAAGGCAAGTGGTTCCAGAGATTTTTACCTGATGATCAAATAGTAGAAGCGGATTTTTATGATGGGTCGCATATGAGTGATGATGAGAGAAATGCGGAAGTGCAAAGTCTAATTGATAAAATTATTTTGGAACTGAAAGTAGATAAGTGGCCTCTTTGGAAAGTAGTTGTCATAAAAACAAGCAATTCTAATTACGATATTTCTGTAATTGGCCATCACCTTATTTCTGATCTTATAACAAATCAACTGTTATTTAAGGAAATATGGAAAATCTATGGACAGCTAATCTTGGGAACTAAAGATGTTAAATTTGAAAAAACAAAATCATATAGGGATTTTGTTCTATATGTTAACGAGGAGAAGAAGAATAAGTCTACGGAATTTATAGATTACTATAAAAAACAATTTCCTTCAGAATTATATTCATTTAAGATTAAACAAGACTTTGATTTAGGAAATAATACCCAGGAGTCTGCTAGAATAGAAACTTATGCGCTAGATAAATCTGAAACTCTAATGCTACAGACTACAGCAAAAAAATACTTTGGAACAAATTTATACCCAATTATACTTGCTCCGTTGTATAAAATGTTGCAAGAAAGATACAACAAATCGTGGATAGTAGTCAGTCATAGAATGAATGGAAGAGATTTAGGTAACAATAATACATTCTTTGGTACATCAGGAAACTTTGCTATAAACTATCCATTAGGAATTACTATAGGGCACAATGAAGAATGGTGCGAAACAGTTCATAAGATAACAAATGAAATGGATGATATTCCACTTAAAGGTATAAGTTATGATTTAGTTTCGGATAAATTACCACCTTATATGTATCCTGATTTAAAATTAGCTTCAATAAGAGCAAATTATTTGGGCAGCAGAGATATTCCTCAGTATGATGTATTCCAATTTTCAAGTGAGGAACGTGACAAAAGATACTCCCTCCCTAAGCAAAAAAGAATTTCATCCATTGAATTCTTTTTCTCTATAGTTAATGGTGAATTAATATTAGAAATAGAATATTCTAAAAACATGTATAATAAATCCACAATAAAGCAGCTTGGAAATGATTATATTAAATCTACCATGGAAATGATTTCTTATATAAAAAACAAAGTAAATACACAAGGATATAAAACTTTAAAGCCTGCTTTGATAACAAAGATTAATAAAAAGCAGGGTAGCTTAGCAGGTAAAGTTGTAATTATTACTGGTGGAGGCAGAGGAATTGGAAGAACGATGGCTATTGAAATGGCTAAAGAAGAGGCTGAAATAGTTATTATATCCAGAACAATTGGCGAACTTAAAGAAGTAGAACTTGAGATTCGAAAAATGGGGGGGAAAGTATTACTTATAACAGCGGATATAAGTGATTATAATGCAGTTAAGGTAGCAATAAACAGAATTCTTTCTGTATTTGGAAAGATAGATGTGCTTGTAAATAATGCGGGAATAACAAAATTGGAGCCTTTTACGGATACTAAAGAAGCTGAATGGAAGAGGATAGTTGAGGTTAATCTATTCGGAACATATAATATGTGTCATCTAGTTGTTCCACATTTTGTTAATCAAAAGGCAGGGAAGATTATTAATCTAGGATCTGATTCCTCATTTATTGGATATCCTTTAATGAGTGGATATTCAGCATCTAAACATGCAATAATAGGTTTTACCAAATCATTAGCTGAAGAACTTAAATCTAGTAACATTCAGGTCAATGCAATTTGTCCCGCTTTTGTGGATACAAACATGGCACCTAGTGGATTAAGAAAGAATGCTATGCCACCTGAAAAAGTAGCTGATTTAGCTATATTCTTAGCAACGGACAAATCGGATTATATAACTGGAGAAGCAATTAAAATATTCGGGAAACAGGATATGTATTGGTTCGGATCTCAGCAGATACCAGTTATTAAAGCTGCACTTAATAAAAGAAGGTAGAGAGGTAGTTGGCAATTATGGCATTAAAACAAAAAATACATTTGTTATTTTCAGATAACAAATGGGTTCTTTATTTAATTGGATTACTCATTGGTATTTCTATGGGGATTATTAATCCCCTTGCATCTACTCACCTAGAAAAGAGTAATACTTCAAATTTATGGATTGGAACAATTTCTTCTTCTTTTTTCTTCGCCATGTCAATAGGTTCAATTTGTATTGATAAGAAGATGAGAAATAAGAATATTAAAGGGATTATATTAGTAGGCTCAGTTCTCGCGGCAATGGCCTGCGGTATTTTTCCTTTAGTTTCAAATTTATTTATTTTGCTTTTATTAATGATGATCATGGGATTTTTCATAAGTCTGAGTATAGTTGGAGTTCAGACAATGCTTCAGGCCT
The DNA here is from genome assembly GCF_000686725.1 of Clostridium akagii DSM 12554. Lineage (GTDB taxonomy): Bacteria > Bacillota > Clostridia > Clostridiales > Clostridiaceae > Clostridium_I > Clostridium_I akagii. The sequence goes on from NZ_JMLK01000032.1 coordinate 9,766, forward strand.
TAACAGAGGAGCGTACAAGAGGAATAATCAGTGGATTATACTCATTTAATTTTGCAATAGGCTTTGTATTCAGCTCTGTTATAGGACCTAAGCTTTATATATATAAGCCTTGGCTTCCGTTTATTATTCCTACAGTTACCCTAATATTGTGTCCAGTTATTATAAACCTTAATTTTCATGAAACAGTAATATTTCCTGAAAAATCAAAGTCAAATGTATTAAAAAAGGTATCAATAGGACTTAAAGGAGCATTTTTATATGGGTTTACAGAAACCACACTAGTAACCCTCTATCCTATTTTTCTTATACATGAAAAATATAATTTATCAAACATTGGATATGCTTTGGGAATATTTGTAGTTGGTAGTATCGTAGGTACAATACCTATGACATATATTTCAGATAAGTTTGGGCGTGAGAAAACTTTAATAATTATGATTAGTATATCTATATTTACAGCTTTGGGAATCACAATTTTCAGCAGTTTTGTTTTAAAATTAATTTTTTCATTTTTATCCGGTGTTGTAATTGGACCTATATATCCATTAGCACTGGCAGTTTCAGTTCAAAAGCTAAGTAGAGAAGAAATCTCATGGGGAACTTCATTATTTACTTCATTTTATGGGATTGGCTCCACTGTAGGACCACTTATCTCATCAGTAGCTATGAGTTTGTTTGGTGATAATTATATTTTTAGTGTATGTTTATTAATTTTTGTTATGTTTCTTTTTACAACCATTGTAAAAAGAGAAAAATACGGGGCAAAGCCAACTTTTTAAATATGATTAAGGAGATGCACAGATGGATAGTAAAAAGAAAATTAAAGCTAAAAAAGACATAAAAATGTCAATTTCCTGTGGAAAACCTATAACAGGAAGGTTTACTAGTAAAATCAATATAGGTAACCTGTTAATAGAAGCTTGTAAAAATCAAAAGGATAAAGGAATATTGTTTATTCAAAATAATGATACTGAAATTTTATTAACCTATGAAAAAATACTTGAAAAAGCTGTTTATTGTCTAGGAAAACTACAAGAAAATGGTTTGAAACAAGGTGATTTTGCGATTATTTCATTTCAAAATAATATTGATTTTGTTGTTGGTTTCTGGGCTTGCATATTAGGAGGAATAATACCTGCACCTATTACCCCACCTTCATCATTTAAGGGGAAAAATGCTTCTTTAGAAAAACTTATAAATGTTTGGAATACACTTGGAAGGCCCGTAATAATAAATGACGCTGCTATGATTAATAATATGAAAAATAATGATGTATATACGGATTGTAAAAATATGAATATGCTTGACATAGCAATTTTAAGACAAAGTACAATAAAAGGTTCAATAAATCTGTCAGAATCTGAAAAACCCGCTATTATACAATTCAGCTCTGGAAGTACAAGTACCCCTAAAGGCGTAATTTTAACGCATAAAAATCTATTGACCAATATAGAAGGAATTATTGAAAGTGCTGGTTTTACAAAAGAGGATAGATTTCTTTCATGGATGCCTTATTATCATGACATGGGGCTAATCGGTACTCATATGACATTGATTGCGGCAGGTATGTACCAGATAAACATGCATCCAGTAAAGTTTGTAAAAAGACCAACACTTTGGTTCGATTTAATTTCCCAGCATAAGATTACTGTAACTGCTAGTCCTAATTTTGGATATAGATTACTGCTTAAAAAGCTCACAGATAAACATCTTGAAGATTGGGATTTAAGCTCATTAAGATTGATATTTAATGGTGCAGAGCCTATTTCGGTACCTTTAGTTAAAGAATTTATGGAGAAATTAGCTGTAAGTAAGTTACATGAAACAAGTATGTTTATGGTGTATGGAATGGCTGAAGCTTGTTTAGCAGTTACGTTTCCAGCGTTAAGAACTAAGCCCGAAAGTCATTACATTAGTAGAAGTGGTATTATAAACAATTCAATAGCTGAAGAAGTTGATAAAAGTGATTTTAATTCTATTGAAGTGGCTAATGAGGGATATCCTGTGCATGGGGTTCAAGTTCGCATAGTAGATCAGCAAGGGCAAATAGTTCCAGAGAAAAAATTAGGAGAGATTCAAATAAAAGGTGACAATGTTACCTCTGGTTACATTAATAACGCTGAAGCAACCACTGTATCATTTCAAGACGGTTGGCTAAAAACTGGGGATACTGGATATATGACTGATGGGAAATTATGTGTAACAGGTCGTATTAAGGATATAATTTTTGTAAATGGACAAAATTTCTTTGCCTATGATATAGAGTTTAAATTAGAAGAAATCCATGGGGTAGAACCTGGGAAAATTGTAATATGTGGCTGGCATGATGAGAAGGAAGGAAGAGAAAAGGTTGCTATATTTTCTGTACTTCGCATTAACAAAGAAAATATAAAAAGCTTTTATGCAAGTATACTTAGTAAAATAAATGAAACTTTTGGTATTCCAATTGAATATGTTGTATTAATTAAATCTATTCCTAAAACCACTAGCGGTAAAGTTCAACGTTTTAAACTAGTACAATCTCTCTTAAATAATGAATATGATGATAAAATATTAACCTCAGACGAACTGATGCAGAATATTGAGGAAAAACATGAGAAAGAAGAATCAACGAAGTATTTAACACTAGGAGAAAATGCGGATAGGATACGAAATATTTGGGGAAAAGTACTAGAAAGGTCCATAGAAAGTATAGGATATAATCAATCATTTTTATCATTAGGTGGAACATCAATAAAAGCAGTTCAAGTTTTGGGTATGCTTGAGGATGAATTTAAATTAACTTTAAGTCATGAGATACTTATTAATTGTGAAACTATAAATGATATGGATGAATATCTTAGAAATCTACCTGAAGATAAAGAAAATATTTCCACAAAAATAAGCCCATGTTCCATGGATAAAGATGACGATATAGCTGTAATAGAAATGTCATGCCGATTCCCTGATGCATCAAGTCCAGAAGCATTTTGGAATAATCTTGTGAATGGCAAGTGTAGCATTAGTAATATACCAGAAGATAGATGGGACATAAATCAATACTATAGCAAAAACATCGACAACACAAAAACAAATTGTCATACAGGTGGGTTTATTGATAACCCATTGGATTTTGACGCTGAACTCTTTAATATATCTGATGAAGAAGCCGCGATTATGGATCCTCAGCAGCGAATAATGTTGGAGTTGACATTTGAAATATTGGAAAGAGCGGGATATTCTAAGGAAAAAATAAGTGGTAGGAGCTTGGCACTTTTTATTGGCGCTAGTACAAATGCCTATAATGAATATCATTTAAATACTTTAAATATGTCAAATTTAAAAAGTTTTGATAGTTTTACATCTCTTACAAAAGAGGACCAAGAGTCAATTCTCAAAGAATGGAAGAATAAGCTTGGTGTAACGGGCTCTCATCCAAATTTACTTGTGGACAATATTCTTAATATGATTGCTGCTAGAACCTCTCAAGAATTTAATTTAAAAGGACCTAGTATAGTGGTTGATACTGCTTGCTCTTCTTCAATAGTAACTATTCATTTGGCATGTGAATCTTTGCGAAGAGGAGAATGTGAATTAGCTTTAGCGGGAGGTATTAATCTTTTGCTTACGCCTACACCATATATTTACCTTAGTAATGCAGGTGCATTATCTTCAAGTGGATTACCAAGGGTTTTTGACTCTCAGGCTGATGGTCTTGTTCCAGGAGAAGGCGCAGGTCTAGTTTTACTAAAACCACTTAAAAAAGCTTTAGAAGATAAAGATAAAATTCTTGCAGTTATTAAAGCCAGTGCAATAAATAATGACGGACATTCTATAGGTGTTATGGCACCTAATCCTGATGGTCAACGTGAAGTAATTGAATCATTGTATCTAAATAGTGGTATTAATCCTAAGGAAATACAATACGTAGAAGCACATGGTACTGGTACAAAAATAGGAGATCCAAGTGAAGTTAGAGCCTTAAATAGTGCGTTTAAAAGATGGGAACCTAAAGCGAATTCCATAGCGATAGGGTCAGTCAAGGCAAATATTGGACATCTTCTTAGTAGTGCTGGTATAGCTAGTTTCATTAAGTTGGTGCTAGCTCTAAACAATAAAATCATGCCTCCCAATGTTAATTTAAGTGAACTTAACCCTTCCATTAAATTCCATAAAACTCCTTTTTATACTATTCAAGAAGCAAAAAAATGGGAGGTAAGCAAGGATGTAACTAGGAGAGCCTCAGTGAATTCCTTTGGATTTGGTGGTACTAATTGTCATATGGTTATTGAGGAGGCTCCAGAGATTACTAAAATACCTGCAGTTAAAGAATATGAAAGAATTAAACATGTTATAGGTATTTCAGCAAATACAAAAAAATCATTAGGGCTAAAAATCAATAATATAGTTGAATATCTTAAAAATAATAAGGAAAATAGATTAGGAGATATATGTTACACGGAGAATGTTTCAAAGACACTTTTTAAATACCGTTGTAGCGTGATGGCCAATTCTACTATGGATTTACTAAATAAACTTCAAGAAATTAAATTAGATAATATAGATGGTGGAACTTCACATAAAATAGCCCTAATGTTTACGGGACAAGGATCTCAATATGTTGGTATGGCAAGAGAATTATATGAGAAACTACCTGTTTTCAAAGGATATGTTGATGAATGTTCTGATGTATTTTATCCTTATCTTAAAGAGAAGCTAACTGACTTGATTTATAGTGATAGTGCAGATGAAAAAATTCTTGCGAAAACCAATGTTACGCAACCGGTGGTTTTTGCCATGGATTATGCTTTCGGAAAGCTTTTTATAGACTCAGGGGTTAAGCCTTCTTATATGCTTGGTCATAGTATTGGTGAATGGTCAGCAGCTTGTCTCTCAGGTGTAGTAAGTTTGGATGATGCAGCGAAAATAGTGGTTGCCAGAGGTAAACTCATGGAGGAAGTACAATCTTCCGGTAGTATGTGTGCGGTATTTACTTCTAGAGAAAAACTAGAAAAGTTACTCAAGACTTTTCAAGGTAAGGTTTGGATGGCTGCATATAATGGAACTCACCAAGTTATATCAGGGAAATCTGAGGAAATAGAAAAATTCTGTGGAATACTCTTAAAAGAAGGAATAGGATTAAAAAAACTAAAGGTTTCTCAGGCTTTTCATACACCACTTATGAATCCAATTTTAGATGAGTTTAGGCTGGTACTTAAGGGGATAACGTTTAGTGAACCTAAAATACCTATAGTGTCCAATGTCACAGGGGAAATAATGAGTAAAACTTTTGACACTGAATACTGGATAAAGCATATTCTTTCACCTGTAAAGTTTGAGCAGAGTATAGAATATTTATCGGATAGATCTGTAGATGTTTTCATAGAGTGTGGACCAGATAGAGTATTATCAAGGATGGCAAGTGGTATTAAAACTACTAATTCTAAAACCATTTTGTTATCATCAGATCATAAAATTGATTCCTTTGATATATGTTTAGAAACACTAGGTTCACTTTTTTCTTTAGGGATTAACATAAACTTTGAAAATTTTGAAAAGGGCATTTATTATGATAAAGTTCCATTACCATTATATCCATTCCAAAGAAAAACATATAAACCTGATTTCGGAAGTCTTAATGTTAAGGTTCCAGATAGCTGGTTTTATAAATGGAATTGGATAGCTGAAAATGATAAACATTTAAATCCACTTTCATCAGGAAATATAGTAATATTTGATGATGAAAGTGGTGTTGCAGAAGAATTTGATTCCATATTTGATTCATCCAAAAACAAAATTTATTTGATAAAATCGGGTATGGAATATAATTATGATGGAAATAGAACTTTTACAATTAATCCAGAGATAGAGAGCCATTATATTGAAGTTTTTAGAAATATTCAGGTACCTATAGTAGCAGTAATACATCTTTGGAATTTGAGGCGTGAGGGCAACAAAACACAATTTGTTTTTGATCATAGAGTAATGCATGAAGATATTTATAGCATACTATGCATTGGAAAGGCATTATCAAAACTTAAAGCAGGAAGCATAAAATTATTGCTAGCTACTAGTAGAGCTATATCGTTACATGAAGATACTAAAATTATTAATCCACATCAAGCTATTGCTATTAGCCTAACACTCACATTAGATCAGGAGAATGCTTTTATAAATTCGTATTGTATTGATATAGATAAAAAAGAATATAAATCTAATGGAAAAATTGCTGAAGTTTTATTTGATGAGATGGTAAGTGAAATAAATAGTGAAGGTATAGTGGCTATTAGAAATGGACTAAGGTATGTAAGAGGTTTAGTAAATACGGTTAAATTGCAGCAATCTTCAAAGATTCAATTTGGTGATGGTGAAACTTATTTGATTACTGGAGGTGGAAGTGAAGTAGGTGGTAAAATTGCTAAAGAACTGGCAAAGAAAGCTAAAATTAACTTAGTTCTAACAGGACGTAAAAAATTGCCATTAAGGTCTGAATGGGATAAAGAAATATCTAACAATACTAGATTAGCTAAAAGAATTAAGTTGATTTTAAAGCTTGAAGAGCTTGGATCAAATGTTGATTATGAAGTGGTGGATGTGACAAGCGTTGATGAAATGAAGGCTCTAATAATAAGAGTTAATAATTTATATGGATCCATTCAGGGGGTAATTCATGCAGCTGGAATATGGGATTCTTATACCTTCAAACTTTTAGATAAAGAGATTGAAACGGTAAATGAGACTATAAAACCTAAAGTGCAGGGAGCAGTAATTACTGATCTCGTTACAAGAAAAGAACCTTTGAAGTTCTTTGTTATGCTCTCTTCGGTGTCTTGTTCACAAAAAAAATGGTCAGCGGGACTTGGTGATTATTCGGCAGCAAATTCATTTTTAACATGTTACAGTGAGTACAGAGAATTTGAGAATGCACCAGGAAAAACTATAACAATTAACTATTCTTTATGGTCTAAAACAGGAATGGGATCTGATTTGGGTAACATTTCTGTATTGGCACTAAAAGTTCAAGGATTAAATCCTCTTCCTGCTGAAAAAGCAGTGGAAGCACTAATGAGGGTGTTGTCAGATGGAAACCAGAGGGTAATACACATTATTGATAAAATTGAAATTTCAAAAGAAAACAAAGCTCCTACCATTAAAAGTAATACATCAGAATGGAAAGGATTGAAGAAAATTGAAAATATCAGGGAAACTGTTTATCAAGTTATTTCGGAACAGCTAAATGTTCAGCAGGATACACTTGATATTGGTGAGAATTTCCTTGAACTTGGTCTGGATTCACTGGGAGCAGTTAAAGTTATGGAAATGCTAGGATACAATCTTGATTTAGAATTATATCCAACATTGATATTTGAATATCAGACACCTGAGTCATTAGCAGAATATCTTGAGAAAATTTATTCTTCGGATCTTAATGATGTAGCAGTAGAAAAGACAGAGATTATAGAGAAAAATATTATTAACGAAGAGAATGGAAAGGACATTGCAATAATTGGTGCTAGTCTTAGAATACCGGGTGCAAACACTTTAAATGAATATTGGGATATTTTAAAAAGCGGTAAATGTGTAATAGGAGAAGTTCCATCAGGAAGATGGTCATCAAAGGATTATTTTAGTACTGATATAAATTCTTCACATACAACATATTCTAATCAGGGTGCATTTATAGATAAACCATATGAGTTTGATCCCATGTTTTTTGGTATGTCGCCAAGAGAAGCAACCGTTACGGACCCACAGCAGAGGATTTTCTTGGAAATTGCCTGGGAAGCATTACAACAAGCTGGTTATGGAGGAAAATATGCATCAAAGAACATAGGAGTTTTTGTAGGCTGCGAGCAGAATAATTATTCAGAACACTTTACAAATTATAGAACTTATATGGAATTAAAGAATAACCTATCAAGTAATAAAATATTTAATAATATGAGTAATGTTGAGAAAGATGAAATAATGACTAGCATTTTTAATGTGTTACAACCAGCAAAGATGATTCCTGATGCGGTGGCTGGAAATAGTTTGAATGAGGTAGCAGCTAGGGTAAGTCACTGCCTTGATTTCACTGGACCTAGTTTAACAATCAATTCGGCTTGTTCCTCATCACTTTCAGCATTACATTTAGCCTGCGAAAGTATTAGATTAGGAGAGAGTCAAATGGCTATAGTTGGAGGGGTGAATTTGAATCTTAGTCCAACTACATTTGTAGGGCTAAGTAGAATAAAAGCATTATCTACCACGGGAGTTTGTTATCCATTTGATCGTAGAGCTAATGGTATGGTGCTTTCAGAAGGTGCCAGTGCAGTAGTGTTAAAATCATTGGATGAGGCAAAGCGGGATAGAGATAATATACTAGCTATAATTAAAGGTTCTGCAATTAATAACGATGGACATTCTCAGGGGATAACGGCTCCTAGACCACAGGGACAGGCAGATGCAATAAGAAAGGCATATGTAGAAGCAAATATTAATCCAGAAACTGTGTCATATATTGAAACTCACGGTACGGGTACACCACTGGGAGATCCCATTGAAGTTGAAGGTATGACTAGTGCTTTTCGTTCGTTTACATCTGAAAAAGGTTTTTGTGCCATTGGGTCAGTTAAATCTTCTATAGGACATATGTTATCGGCATCAGGAATTACTAGTTTAATAAAAGTAGTTCTTGCACTTAACAACGAAATAATACCACAAACTATAAATTACGACAAATTAAAAACTAATACTAACATAGACTTTGCCAATTCCCCATTTTATGTGGCTAGTGAAAAATCAGTGGAGTGGAAAAGTAAGAGTGGAAGTCCATTAAGAGCAGGAGTAAATGGTTTTGGATTTGGTGGAACAAATGTCCATGTAGTTTTGGAAGAAGCTCCAAAGGAAAGTGATTATGGATATGAAGAGGAAAAACCGCCATATCTTATACAGTTAACTGGTAGAAATGAAAATGTAGTGAAAAGTATAGCCACCAATTTAAAGAATCACATACAACAGAATAAAAGTTTAACTGCGTCCTCAATTTGTTTTACTATGAATAATGGCCAAAAGGAATTAAATACTAAAAAAGCAGCAATGGTTAGGTCTAGGGAACACCTACTGGAATTACTTACTGAAGTTGAAAACAGTGGAAATAGTCAAGGAATATATGAAGGACAATCTAATCCCAATCGTGAAACAGAGGCTTACCTTGTACTAGATGGCAACATAAAAATTCCTATAAATTATAAAGATGATTTATGTTCACATTTTGTTATATTTAGTAATGCATATAAAGAATGCATGAATGAAATTGGAAATGTTAAAAATCTTAGTAGTGAAGAAATGGAATGTTTTGAATCTTTTGCCTGCCAATATGCATTAGGGATTTTATTAAGAAATTTTGATTTAAAAGTTTATGGAATAATTGCTCAAGGTAGTGGGATTATTGCTGCAGCCGTTTTATCTGGTTTAATAAATTTAGATCAAGCATTGGAGCAACTTTTGGGTATTAGTAGTGTGAAAAAACATGATTGTTCTGAAAATAATAAAAATATTGTATATTTAAATTGTCCTATATTAACAACATCTGGAGATATTGGAGATGTATTTAATATTTCAATAAAGAACGAAGGAAATATTAAAAGCTTAAATGGCTTTGCGAAGAAAAACCAGGCTATTATATATCCAGGAAATATTGATAACATGAAAAATGAAGAATTCTATGATGATAAACTGTTCCGTTGGGTTGAGATGGACATAACCCAAAATCCTGTAGAATCTGTCATCACAGCCTTTGCTAAGCTCTATACACTTGGAGTTAGGTACAATGCTAATAAATTATTCAAAGGTAAGGTTAAAAAAGTGATATTGCCTACGTACCCATTTGAAAATGAAACTTATAAAGTATCTTTTGAAGAAGAGCCAGCTTATAAAGTAGAGCAAAGAGGATTATTAAAGATGGACAAGGATTATACACTTTCCGATATTGAAAGAAGATCTATTTGTAGCGATCTAGCTAATGACATAAAAAAGTTGATTATTTAGAGAAGAATAATTAATAAAGCTACAATATAAAAAAATGATATTTATGAGCATGAACATTGGATATTAAGCCAATGTTTATGCTTTTTTTATTTTACAATGATTTAAACTATTAGCGTAATCACATTATGATGTTATTTGAATGATGATGTTCATTTATGACCATATTTACTGAAAACAATAAACTAACGAAAATAAACAAGCAAAAAAGTGTTGACAATATCCATGTAAATGTTTACGATATGTTCAAAGAGGCATAAAAGAACAAAGCCATGTAATATAACAGTGTTTATATCATTAGCACTAAAATTCAAATAACAAGTGTATAAAAAAATATAAAAGTATATAAAAAAGCATTGATGTGTATAATTTATTTTTGAATTGTGATTTCCAAGATTCAATAAATAGGCATTCACAGTAATAGAATGAAATGTGATTTTTTATATACTCCTTTGGCACAATAATTGCTATGTATAAAATGGATACAATATGTAATTGGAATTTGAGGTGAAAAAAGAAAAAATGTTTGTTTATGGTTTTGCATACTATTGTTAGCATTGGTTTTTATGAAACTGATAGCTAAAAGAGATATCCTGAGGAATTCCGAGGAGTGATGATTTGAAGACTTTGAAAAAAATCGAAAAAATCTATGAATATATTGTACAGAAAACAGAAAATTATGATCTTGAAAATTTAAATAAGAAAGTAGGATTCAGTGCAGGTGAAATAGCCCAAAGTATAGGTGTTTTAAGGAACAATGTATGCATGGGTTTAAATGAATTACTTAGACAGAACAGAATAATAAAAATAAAATCTAGACCTGTGCTATACGTTGATAGGGCTTGTTTAGAAAGAATTTTGAATAAAAAATTGCCAGATGGACCAATAGAAATAAAAAATTTAAATGAGTTGTTCCTAGAAAAAAATAAACCAATTGATGAGAATTGCCCTTTTGATAAACTTATAGGATCAGGAACTAGTCTTAAAAATCAAATTGAGCAGGCAAAGGCAGCTATACTTTATCCACCTAATGGTTTACACACGCTGATTGTTGGTCAAACAGGAGTTGGTAAAACCTTGTTTGCAAATATGATGTACAATCAAGCAAAGTATGTGAAGAAGCTGGATGAAAAATCACCATTTATAGTATTTAATTGTGCTGATTATTATAACAATCCTCAACTTCTAATCTCACATCTGTTTGGACATATTAAAGGAGCATACACCGGTGCTGATAGTGAAAAGGCTGGAATTGTTGAAAAAGCAGATAAAGGTATATTATTTTTAGATGAAATACACAGATTACCACCAGAGGGACAGGAAATGTTGTTCTATTTTATGGATACGGGGAAATTTAATAGATTAGGTGAGACAGAGAGAAATAGAAAATCTTGTGTTTTCATAATCGGTGCAACTACAGAGGATCCAAATTCATCACTATTAAAAACATTTGTAAGAAGAATACCAATAATTATAACTATTCCTAATTTTGATAAAAGAACATCAAAAGATAAGGTGGATTTTATTAAATTTTTACTCTCCAATGAGGCACATAGAGTGAATAAGGTAATTAAAATTGAAGATGAAGCAGTAAAAGCTATTATTGGAAGCACTTCTTATGGAAATATTGGTCAGATGAAATCAAATATTCAACTTATTTGTGCTAAGGGTTTTTTGAATAGTATTAATAATAAGGATTTTATAGAAATAGATTTTAAATCATTGCCTTCAGATATTAAGAGTGGGTTGTTTTATCTAAGTGGTAAACGTAAAGAAATGCAAGAAATAGAAAGCTATTTAGATTCTGAGTTAATAGTTACTCCAGAGGGGCACAGTGTATTAATCGAAAAAGATCCTTACGATCCTCCTTTTAATTTATACAAGATAATAGAAGATAAGGCGGCTATTTTGAAAGAAGGAGGCGCAGATGATGAATATATAAATAACTTTATCACAACGGATATTAATGTTCATATTAAATCATTTTATAACAAGGTTAAAAATGATGATGATGGTAGAAGTAAAATATTAAAAATAGTAGATGAGGATATTCTTAAATTTTCAGAAGAAGTAATGGAAATGATTGAAAAAAAACTTAACAAAAGTCTAACCGATAGATTTTTATACGCATTAAGTCTACATTTGAGTTCATTTTTAAACAGATTAAGTAATCATCAAAAACTTAAGTATACAAATATAGAAGGCATAATAAATGACAAGCGTACAGAATTTAATATTGCAGTAGATGTAAAGGGGATGATTGAAAAGAAATACGATATCATTGTTCCGAAGATCGAAGTCATCTATCTTACACTGTTAATCAGTTCAATCACAGAAGAACCAACCAATCATCATGTTGCCATAATTGTAGCAGCACATGGTAGTAGCACAGCTAGTAGTATGGTTAACGTGGCAAAGCAGCTTTTAGGGGAGGGAGTAATTGAAGCAATAGATATGCCATTAGAAGTTAGTCCAACTCAGACTTTAGATGAAATCATAGAAAAAGCTAGAGAAATAGATATGGGAAGAGGTGTTCTACTACTTGTTGATATGGGCTCTCTTACCAGTTTTGAGTCTATAATAATGGAAAAAACAGATATAAAGGTTAAGACACTAGATATGGTTACAACAGCATTAGTGCTAGAAGCTATAAGAAAAGCTACAATTTTAGATATGGATTTAGAAAGCATCTATAGTTCACTAAAGGATTTCAGAGGTTATAGTAATTTTGAAGAAGAGGCAAATAATAATTCCAGTAAAAATAATGTAATTATTACAGTGTGTTCTACTGGAGAAGGAACTGCAATTAAATTAAAGGAATTGGTTGAAAATATTGTTTCAAATACTATCAATGATGAAATTCAAATTATCCCTATAGGTATGATGAACATGGAAAATGATATAAAGGACATTAAGCAAAAATACAATATAATTGCTTCTGTTGGTATTACTAATCCTAACATCGAGTCACCATTTATTTCAATTGAGGAACTTATTAGCGGGCAGGGGGAAAATATACTTATGAATATAATAAAAAATGATAATTTTCCTGTACAAGCAAACCATGGCAACGTGGTGGCAAAAGATTTGTGTGAGGATAGTTTGATTCAATTTTTAACTTATTTGAATCCAGCGAAAATAATAGATATATTGTATGATTTTATAGATAAATTAGAAGAAAAAACCAATGTTAGTTTTAACAATGCAACTAGAATAAGAATAATGGTTCATTTGGGTTGCGCTCTTGAACGTATGGTTATTAATGATGGATTGGAGTATAAGGGAGATCAAGGGAAACTAGATAATATCAAAGTTAATGTGATTAAAGAGGTAAGTAAGATGTTTAAAAAAACTATAAATATTACATTAACAGATGGAGAGATATATCATTTATCAGAAATGATTTAACGAAAATTGAAAGAATAGGGCGCAGTGTATAAGTTTAAATGGGTTCTGTATAGCTTATGTTAAAATTCAAACTAAGAAGCGTATAAAAAAGCACAAAAGTATATAAAAAAGTAATTAAGTATATAATTCATTTTAAATTAATATTTTTATTATTTAATAAATTGCCATTTTAAAATGCAAGAATGAAAAGTAATTTTTTTATATACTGACTTGGCACGGTAATTGCTATGTACAAGAGTGAGACAACATGATGTTAGGAATTCTTCAATCTAATTATTATAATATTCGCAATATTATAGGTATATTGAAGGATTTTTTAAATAAGTTTATTAATTAAGAAGTACAGAGAAGTCATCTATTGATTTTACAATTAGTGTAAACGTTACCTTATAAATGAAGGAGAGTTGAAAATGAAGAGAAAAAGTTTAAGTGTTCTGATTACATTAAGTATAATAGCTAGTACAGTAGCTATAGCAGCAACAGTATCACCAGCAGTTAGTGTTTCAGCTTCTATTAATGTATTATGTACTACAACATTAAGAAATGAAGCATTCCGACCTCAATACCATTTTACACCAGATACTGGTTGGATGAATGACCCCAATGGTATGGTTTACTATCATGGGAAATATCATTTATTCTATCAATATAATCCATATGATACAGTTTGGGGGCCTATGCACTGGGGACATGCTGAGAGTAAAGATATGATAAATTGGACACAGGAGCCAATCGCTCTTGCACCAGATGCAAATGGGGATATTTTTTCAGGTAGTATAGCTGTAGACTGGAATAATAGCAGCGGTTTATTTAATAATACATCAGATCATACTGGCTTGGTTGCTTTATATACCACTAACGGAGCAACTACTGGTCAACAATATCAGAGCATGGCTTATAGTACAGATGACGGAAAAACATGGACAAAATATAATGGTGGTAAGGCAATAGTATCTCAGCCAGCAAATACACCTAATTTTAGAGATCCAAAGGTATCTTGGGACAATGTACATAACAAATGGGTTATGACACTTGCAGCAGGTGATCAAATACAATTTTATTCTTCTTATAATTTAAAGGATTGGACTAAGACAGGAGAATTTGGAGCAGAAGGACAAGCATCTCATGCAGGTGTTTGGGAGTGCCCTGATTTATATCAGATGACTGTAGGTGGAACAAACACTAAGAAATGGGTTTTATCCATAAACTTAGGATCATCAGTAAGTCCTGATTCTCCACCAGCAGGTGGTTCAGGAATGATGTATATTGTTGGAGATTTTGATGGCAGTAATTTTGTAGCTGATCCTAAATTTGAAGTAACAAATAATATTGGAAATAGTGATGCTGTTAAAGGATATTATTTACTTCAAGGAGATACTATTAAAGTTTATGATGCACAAACTGGTGGAAATATGCTAGGAACAGCTACAGTAGCAGCTGGTAAATCTACGGCTACTGTACAATTAACTAATGATTTAGGTTATAGTAGGGGAAAAACATGGGTATCAATAGTAAGAAATGGAGTAGAAGGAACTAGACAAGAGAGTGATTATGCTGCTGAAGTTGCTGCAACAAGTACTGCAACAACTGCTGTAGTACCTGCAGGTGAGGATATTATAAATTCTGACTTTGAAACAGGTGATTTAACAGGATGGACAGCAACAGGAAATGAATGGTCAAATAAGAGTGTAGTAGATAATACAGGATGGGTGGGAGGAATTGGTAAATATCACTGTTCTGGTTACACGGATCCTTCAATAGGAGGTGCTGGAGATCCTGGCACAGGTACATTGGAATCTACTGTATTTACTTTAGGTGGAAATGGAACCATCAATTTCTTAGTTGCAGGCGGTGATCTTCCAAAATCTGCCTATGTTACTTTGGAAGATGCTACTACTGGTAAGGAATTGACTCAATTTAAAACATCAGGTTTAAGCTCAGGTACCGTTAGAAGGGTAAATTGGGATGCATCAGAATATCTTGGTAAAAAGTTTCGTATAAAAGTAGTAGATAACGCTACTGGTGGTTGGGGTCACCTTGACGTAGATGATTTCCATGTATATAATACAGTTCCATATCAAGCACCAGCAAATCAATTACCTTCATATCCAGTAAATTGGGTTGATTATGGACCAGATTTATATGCAGGAGTTACTTGGGGTGATACTACACCAAGAAATGATGTAAATGCAGCAAAATATGGGAAATATGTTCCGGATGGAAGACGTATTCTATTAGGTTGGATGAGCAACTGGGCATATTCAGATCAGACACCTACATCTCCTTGGAGAAGTGCTGATTCTGTTCCAAGAGAAGAAGAATTAGTAGCTACAGCTGATGGATATAAGATTACTCAGCGACCTATAAAGGAACTTCAAAATCTTGCGAAAAAACCAATAAAAACTTTAACTAATGCAACTGCAAAAGTAGGAAGTAACTTACTTTCAGGTGTCTCAGTAGGCACTGGCGGAACATATGAAATTACATCAGAATTTAATGTTAATTCAACTACTGCTAGTGAATTTGGAATTAATGTAAAAGCTGCTGGAACTCAGTATACAACTATTGGTTATGATAAAGCAACTTCAACAGTATTTTTAAATCGTTATAACTCTAGTAGCTATGATTTTCTAGATTATATGCCACAAAAACAAGAAGCACCACTGAAACCAGATGCAAATGGTAATGTAAAAATTCAAATTATAGTAGATAAAGATTCAGTAGAAGTTTTCGGAAGTAATGCTGAGAATGCTTCAGTTACAATTACGGATCAAATATTCTCCAATGATTCCAGCAGAGGAATACAATTATATAGCATAGGTGGATACACTAAGGTAAAATCTTTAGCAGTAACTCCTTTAAAATCAGCGACATTTATTCCTAGTTTAGGTGCAAGCACGGGGAGTCCTAAATCTTATGATCCAAAAACTGTACCAACTACGCTTCCAATAAGTAATTTTGAGTCAGGAAATCTTAATGGTTGGACACAAGACGAGGGTTATGCTAATACATTTAGTGTGTCAAATGCTACTACATGGTGGGGAGGAACATACAATCAAGATGGTAAAAATTTCCTTGCTTCCGGTGTAAATGGTGATGGGCTTTCAGGTACAATGTCATCTGGCTGCTTTAAACTTAGTGGCGATGGAAAGATTAGCTTCTTAATTGGTGGAGGAAATCACACTACTTCAGAATATATTGCTCTAATAGATGCTGATACCGGCAGTAATTTATTTACAGCAACAGGTGCAAATAGTGAAACATTAAAACCAATGTCTTGGGACGCTTCTAAATATGTGGGTAAAGTTGTGTATTTAAAAATTGTGGACGAAAGTCAAGGTGGTTGGGGTCATATAAATCTTGATGATATAAAGGTACCACAAGTATCAACAACTAAATAAATATTAACTTGTTGTTAAAAAAATATAAAGTTTAGTTAAAATAGCATATCAAATTAATTTTAACTGTAGAAATATAAAAATTATAAAGGAAATTTGAAAATGAAGAAAAAAAGTTTAAGTATTATTATTGAACTAAGTTTAGTAGCAAGTTCAGTAGCACCAGCATCATCATACTGATGTAGAATTTGTTTGAAATAAATTAAGTATGAGACCAACTTCTGATACAGGAGACAAAACAGAGGTGAAAATATTCAATATTAACCAAAAGAAAATTTGATAAATGATCCTAATGGTATGGTTTATTATTATGCTGAATACCATTTATTTTATCAGTATTATCCAGATTATAGTGGGAGAATTTTATGTTCCAAGTTAAAGGTAATTCAAAAGCTTACAATTATATAGGTGCCACTCATATGGATAATATTCCAAATTGAATTATGGGTATAAGGTGATTTCTGTATTGAACAGGAGTCATCATTTTTATGTTTTGAATACCACAGTTTAAAAAACTTATAGCTATGAGTGGAAAAAAAGAACACACGTTGCTAATATAAAATCAGGTTCATGAAGCAATTTTAAGGAAAAATATTTAGAAAATTATGTAAGTATATTACCAAAGTTAAGCGTTGTAGAATTTATGGGATATTTGCAAGGTAAGAGTTCACTAAGGAAAAGACAGTCATAACTAATATAAATGATGGATTCGATTTTCTTGGGTGACACTTTAGAAAGTATAGTAGTAAGTTGATAATTAAGCCATCTGTAAAATCTCTGAATAAAGCGACAGTAGATGTGCCAGAAAAAGTTGCTTTAATAGGATTTGATAACACTTCTATTAGTAAAGAAGTAAGTCCAACTTTAACTAGTGTGGCACAGCCCATAGGAAAAATAGTAAAACAGTCTATTCAAATTATAATTGATAAGATAAACCAAAAACAAAAAACAAAAAACAAAAAACAAAGGAGGAACATATAATATTAAGAATAAGAATAGTTGTCAGAGAATCAAGATTAAATACAAATAAGTACTAGATTTGCTATGAATATTTTCATATATAAATATTGACAATAGATTTAATAGATGCTACCATGAATACGCATTCTTGATAGCACATAATGTATACACATTCCAGGTACAGCAGTAGTTGACCTAATAAAATGACGGCCTGAATTATAATTTAGAAGGAGCGGTGTTAGATTGAAATGGCTAAATATGCAAAGTATAGAGAGGCTATGTTTTAAAATGCAGAAATGGTCATTCAAACTTATACAGTTCATAATAAATAGAATCATACAAGTACATTAAGGGTATTAATTCAGGGAAGTGATAATTTGAAGAATTTAAAGAAAAGTGAAAAAATTTATGAGTATATTGTACAGAAAACAGAAAATTTCAATTTTGAAAGTCTAAATAAGAAAATAGGCTTCAGTGCAGGTGAAATAGGGGAAAGTCTAGGTTTATTAAGAAACAATGTATGTATGGGTTTAAATGAATTACTTAGACAGGACAGGATAATAAAAATAAAATTAAGACCTGTATTGTATATGGATAGGAAATGCATTGAGAGAATTTTAAATAAAAAATTACAGGATGGACCTATACAAATAAAGAATTTAGATGAGATATTTTTGGAAAAAGATGAAATTAATCAGGGTGAGTCATCACCTTTTGATAAACTTATAGGATCAAAAACTAGTCTTAAAAGTCAAATTGAACAGGCCAAGTCAGCCATACTTTATCCACCTAATGGATTGCACACATTAATTGTTGGACAAACAGGAGTAGGTAAAACCTTGTTTGCAAACATGATGTATAATCAAGCAAAGTATGTGAAAAAATTGGATGAAAAATCTCCTTTTATAGTATTTAATTGTGCTGATTACTATAACAATCCCCAGCTTCTAATTTCACATTTGTTTGGACATACTAAAGGAGCATATACAGGTGCTGATAGTGAAAAGGCTGGAATTGTTGAAAAAGCAGATAACGGTATATTATTTCTAGATGAAATACACAGATTACCACCAGAAGGACAGGAAATGTTGTTCTATTTTATGGATACAGGAAAATTCAATAGATTAGGAGAGACAGAGAGAGACAGGAAATCTTGTGTTTTAATAATTGGAGCAACAACAGAGGACCCTAATTCATCACTTTTAAAGACATTTGTAAGAAGAATACCAATAATTATAACTATTCCCAATTTTGATAAAAGAACATCAAAAGATAAGGTGGATTTTATCAAATTTTTACTCGAAAGT
>NZ_JMLK01000033.1 GCF_000686725.1 Clostridium akagii DSM 12554
CATGTTACCACCGTGAAAGGGTGGTGTCTTAACCACTTGACCAAGGGGCCTTGTAAAATTTAAATTTATTTTAAAAAAATGGTGCTGGCAGTAGGAATTGAACCCACAACCTACTGATTACAAGTCAGTTGCTCTACCAATTGAGCTATGCCAGCATTTGGCGACCTGGAAGGGGATCGAACCCTCGACCTCCGGCGTGACAGGCCGGCACTCTAACCAGCTGAGCTACCAGGTCATATTGTGGTGGGCATTACAGGGCTCGAACCTGTGACCCTCTGCTTGTAAGGCAGATGCTCTCCCAGCTGAGCTAAACGCCCACAATATGTGTGGTGACCCCTACGGGACTTGAACCCATGTTACCACCGTGAAAGGGTGGTGTCTTAACCACTTGACCAAGGGGCCTTGTAAAATTTAATCTTTCTGGTCTTTCAACCCGACAATAAATATGATACAAAAAAAAGCTCACTCTGTCAACACAAATTTATAAATACTTTGATTTATTTATAGGTTAAACGTTTACTTTTACTTAATAAAACATATTTTATATGCATTTGGTAGCAATTCTTTAGCAATTTCTTATTTTATCGACTCCATTACAAGTAAAGCCGTATCCTCAATTGCTCTTTTTGTAACGTCGATAATATTACATCTTAGTCTTCTCATAACTCTATCTGCATATTCTATTTCTTGAAGTACTCTTTCCGCATTTGCATATTCTATTTCTGCACTGATTCTTTTATATTTATCCATCCTATGCTTTCTTATATCTATAAGTTGCATTGGATCTATGGTTAATCCTATTATTTTTTTTCTATCTATCTTATTTAATTCCTCTGGAAGCGATATCTCTGGTAATAGTGGTACATTTATAGCTTTTATAGATTTATTTGCCAAATACATACAAAGAGGTGTTTTAGATGTTCGTGATAATCCTAGTAAAACTACATCTGCATTAATAATACCTCTGTTATCCTTGCTATCATCATACTGAATTGCAAATTCCATAGCCTCTATCCTTCTATAGTAATCTGAATCCATATCCCAAATAGCCCCTGGTTTATAATCAGGAGTTTTTTCTAATATTTTTGACATAGTATGGATACATGGTCCCAAAATATTATTTATTGGAATATTTTTCTCTAAACAATACTTTGTAAGGGTTTTTCTAACATCAACTAACACTATTGTAGATATAACCATACTGTTTTTTGTATCCTCTATGCTATCAATAAACTTTTTTGCCTCTTCTACATCTTTTACATAACTTATTCTTTTAACTTGAACTTCTGCATTAAATTGACTTGCTGTTGCCTTTGCCACTTGCTCTGCAGTCTCACCTATAGAATCTGATACAGCATAAATCGTAAACATTTCCATCCCACCTACCTTCTTTAATTTGAAGATGCCTTAATAAGCTAATAACCATATAATATCATTATTTTTGGAATATTCCAAACAATTAATTAAATGCATTAGATAATATAAATCAAAAAAAATATATACACTAATGTTTTTTAGGGTAAAATGTACTTATAATACTATTTAGGAAGTGGTTTATTTTGAAACACAACATTATTGTAATTGGTGGTGGGGCTTCTGGAATTATTGCTGCCATTACAGCAAAGGATTTAGGCTCTGACATAGCCATACTGGAATCCAACGATAGAATAGGTAAAAAGATTTTAACTACTGGAAATGGTAGATGTAATATAACTAATAGCTGTTGTGATTTTTCTAGATATCATAGTGATAACAGTAATTTTTTTAATTTTGCCCTAGATAATTTTAATTATAAAGCCACAGAATCATTTTTTAGTTCTCTAGGCTTGCCTCTAGTTACACTTGATGACGGAAAAATGTATCCAATGTCTCTGCAAGCTTCATCTGTACTGGACATACTAAGGGCAACAATAATTGAAAGAGAAATCCCAGTGTATTTTAATAGTAAAGTAAAAAAAATAGAGCACAAAGATGAAATGTTTAGAATATCCACCTCAGAAAATGTGGTATATGAGTGTAACAAGGTCATATTGGCTACCGGTGGCACGTCTGCACCTAAATCTGGTTCAGATGGTTCAGGCTATCTGCTTAGCGCATTTATGGGGCATTCAATAATCGATCCAGTGCCTTCATTAGTACAACTGAAACTACAATACAAAAACCTTAAATCAATTTCTGGCGTGAAATTTAATGGTTATGCTCATATACTAGTAAACAATGAAACTATAAAAAAAGAATTCGGAGAGATATTATTTACCGACTATGGTATATCAGGTCCCCCTATTCTTCAATTAAGCCGTGTTGCAGGCGTTAATTTGCTTCACGGGCAAGAAGTTACCCTTGTTGTAGATATGATGCCTAATTACTCACCTGAGGAGCTTAGGTTGTTTCTTGAAAACCATCTTGGTACTTTCAGTTATAGAAGTATTTTTGATTGTTTTATAGGCCTCATAAACAAAAAACTCATACCTGTTCTTCTTAAAGAAGCACAAATATATGACATACATAAACCATGTTATGATCTACAATGGAAGGAAAAAGAGAATCTCCTTAAACTTTTAAAAAGCTGGAAGTTTAAAGTAACTGGAACTAATTCTTTTACAAATTCTCAGGTTACTGCTGGTGGCGTTGATACAAAACTTGTTTCCAATGAAACCTTAGAGTCTAAGAAAATAAAGAACTTATATTTTTGCGGAGAGATTTTGGATGTTGATGGTGATTGTGGTGGTTTCAACCTCCAATGGGCCTGGAGTTCAGGCTTTCTCGCAGGTAAAAATGCTGGAAATGGTATGGAATAATTTTATTTACTCCATACCATTTTAAATAATGTGAGTTTTTCATCCTTAGAGTTTTGTACACTGCTTATGGTTATATATTCATTTTCTACCTCTTTAACTTCACATAAAACCTTTATTATTTCGCCATAAGCAGTTTCCTTTTCATAATTTATTTTTAATTCTTTTAATGTACAGTTACTCAATATATCCTCAGGTAATGCTTCCAGTGCCCAAGTTATATATCTTACATTATTTACATGTCTATTTGTATCTATATCCGAATATCTAACTTGAAATTCTTTTTCCATGGTTATATTTTCAGGTTTTTTTAGTCTCTCGAATTCTATTTGCTTTTTATCATTCAAGCTAAGCCCAAATTTTGTACATATTTCTTCACTTATTTTACTTGGCCTTCTTTTCTCTGTATCTATTAGAAACCATAAAGAATTAGCTGAAACAAGTAACTCTCCATCCGAATTTAAAACTTCGTACTTTCTATATGCATAAAATTTCTTTACTGAATAAGGTTCTGTCCTAACCCTAAGCTTGTCTGTACCCATTGCATATTTATAAAATTTAACATCCCACTTATATATTACCCATGCGATTTTATTAGCTCCTAGATATTCGATACCTATATTTAGATCATCTGCCTGTGAAACCGCTAAATCATCCAAATAATTCATTATACTAGCAACAAATATTCTCCCATTTGAATCCACTTCATAATGATGCACATCATATTCTTTCTCATAAATCGATTTTTCCATATATTCCTCTCCTTTGCCAAAATAAATATTATATTGTACTAATTATATACCTTTTTTGCTTTCTTTAAAAATTGCATTTTTATAAAATAGCGAAAAAAAAATAAGCACTGCTTTTAAGCAGTGCTTTTATAGTTCATTTCTAACTATTTATTTAATGCAACTAATAAATCATCTAAATCAAGTCCATGGACCATTGCTGCTTGCTCCAATGTTTCTCCTTGAGAAGATGGACAACCTATGCATCCCATGCCAAAGCTCATTAAAGTTTCTGCTGATTCAGGCTTAGTTCTAACAACTTCACCTATAGTCATATCTCTAGTAATACTCATAAAATACAAACCTCTTTTCATTTTTTATTTATTATAACAAAATAAATGTTTTGTTATAATATAAGTATTATACATTTATATTTCACTAACTACAATAGTCTGATCTCTTCTTGGGCCAACACCAACTATAGAAATTTTCGTACCAGTTAATTCTTCAATTCTTTTTATATATATTTTGGCGTTTTTAGGTAGTTCATCATAACTTCTTGCTTTTTCTACACTATCATCCCAACCCTGAAATTCCTCATATATTGGTTTACATAGCGCTAGATCCTCAAGAGAAGCCGGTACGTAGTCTATAGTTTTACCATTTAAATCATAACCTATACATATTTTAATTTTATTGATTCCAGCTAAAGTATCTATTTTTGTTAGAGCAAAACTTGTGATCCCAGATACTCTTGCTGCTGATTTTAATATTACAAGGTCTAACCAACCGCATCTTCTTGCTCTTCCTGTTGTAACACCAAATTCATGTCCTACAGTTCTTATATGTTCTCCCATTTCATCTAAAAGTTCTGTTGGAAATGGTCCTTTTCCAACTCTAGTTGTATACGCTTTAGCTATTCCTACAACACTATTTATCATATTGGGTCCTATTCCAGCTCCTATGCAAACTCCACCTGCAATTGTATTTGATGATGTAACAAAAGGATAAGTTCCATAATCTATATCCAAAAGATTTCCTTGTGCACCTTCAAAAAGGACATTTTTGCCCGCTTTAATTGCATCGAACACCCTTACAGAAGTATCAGTAACAAATGCTCTCATCTTTTCAGCATAACCTAAATATTCTTTATAAATTACATCAAAATCTAATGCTTCTAATCCATAGATTTTACAAAGTATTTCATTTTTATAGTCAACATTTTCTCTTAGTCTGGCCTTAAAAACTTCTTTATGCATTAAATCGCAAACTCGTATACCACTTCTTTCAGCTTTATCTGTATAACAAGGACCAATTCCTTTTCCAGTAGTCCCTATATCATTTTTCCCTCTTGCCTTCTCTTTCGCTGCATCTAGTGCTCTGTGGTATGGCATTACAAGATGTGCTCTGTCACTTACTATAAAGTTTTCTGCTGTAACCTTAACCCCAAGGCCTTCAAGATATTCAATTTCTTCAAACATAGCTTTTGGATCCACTACCACACCATTTCCTATAACATTAAGCTTATCTCCATACAATATTCCTGAAGGTATTAGATGAAGCTTATATTGTTTATCTCCAACTTCTACTGTATGTCCTGCATTGTTTCCACCTTGAAATCTAACAACAACATCTGCATTTTCTGCAAGATAATCAGTCATTTTCCCTTTACCTTCGTCTCCCCATTGAGCTCCTAAAACAATAAATGATGACATTTAAACTCCTCACTTTCAATTTATAAGACATCTAAAAAAATATGCTACCATAAAAACTGGTTAGTTTTTTAAGATGTCTGATTTTTACTTGATATATCCCTTGCTACAATTACTCCCGTTACTGAGGCCTGCATAAGTCCTCTTGTAATTCCTGCTCCATCGCCTATGGTATATAAATTCTTGATATGTGTTTCAAATTTATTATTTGTTTCTAGCTTACTTGAGTAAAATTTAACCTCTACTCCATATAAAAGAGTGTTCTTACTATATAAACCCGGAGCGATTTTGTCAAAAGCTTTTAGTGCTTCAACAATTGAAGTCAGATGCCTTTGAGGAAGTACAAAACTCAAATCCCCAGGTACTGCGTTCTTAAGCGTTGGTATAGTAGTAGATTTTTCAAGTCTAGCCTGATCTGTTCTTCTTCCACTAAGTAGATCTCCAAGTCTTTGCACCATAACTCCGCCGCCAGTTAACATATTGCCAAGCTTTGCAATATATTGACCATAATCTATGGGTTGATTAAATGGTTCTGTAAATGATGTAGATACAAGCATTGCAAAATTTGTATTGTTTGTTCTTAAATGCTTTTCTGAATAACTGTGACCATTTACAACCGCCATTGCCTGGTCATAATGTTCTTCTGAGACTACTCCACCAGGATTCATACAAAATGTTCTCACCTTATTCTCAAATGTATCCGAATAATAAACTAGCTTTGCCTCATATAAATCTTTAGTTAAGTGGTCCATTATTGAATTTGGAACTTCTACTCTAACACCTATATCCACTGCATTATTGGTAGTTTTTATATTAAGTTTCTTTGCTTCCTTGGAAAGCCAATCAGCTCCCCCTCGTCCTGGTGCCACAACGATATTTTCTGCTCTTACTTCTTTTTCAATAGACTTGTTCTTTAAAAATACCCCACAAGCCCTGCCATTTTCTACAATAATATCTGTTACTTCTGTAAGTTCTTCAAATTCGGTATTTGTATTTTGTATAAGGTGTAGATACATTCCCTTCAAAACCTCATAGGCTAGTTCAGTGCCTAAATGCCTTACAGGACATTCTACAAGGCGAATATTATGCTTGCTTGCCTCATATTTTATATCTTCAACTTTCTCACTATTTAACCCATATACTTCTTTATTGGCACCAAATTTTATATATATATCATCACAATAATTTACTAACTCCTGGGATTCTTTTTTTGAATAATATTCTAGAATTCTTCCTCCAACCTCAGGGCTTAATGAAAGTTTTCCATCAGAAAAAGCTCCTGCTCCTGACCATCCGAAAGTTATTGCACAGGGATCACAATGTATACATTTTCCTGTTTTTCTGGCTGGGCATACCCTTTTTTCTATACCTTTGCCTCTATCCACTATCAAAACCCTTGCTTCTGGCCTAAGTTTTGTAATTTCCAGTGCAGTAAAAATCCCAGCCGGACCTGCTCCAACTATAACAACATCATAATTATTTTTCAAAGTCTATCCCCTCCCTTTAATATATTATCAGAGCAATATAAACTAGTCAATAAAACAAACGAATATTAACAAGGTATAAACTTGTATAGTTCGTATATTTTATGTTAACAATTCATGGTACATATACAATTTATATTGCAGTATTATGTGCATTTATAGCCTTTGTATATTAAATAAATGTATACCTGCGTTATAGGAAAAATAAATCTAAGGTTTAAATCAAAAAGTAAAAAAGGCTGTTCTCAATTCATTGAGAACAGCCTTTTTATGCCTCCATTTTTTATGGTCAGCACTTTACTATTTTGCGAAATATCTATTTAACAAACCTTCAAAAGCTTTTCCATGACGAGCTTCATCTTTACACATTTCGTGAACTGTATCATGAATAGCATCATAGTTAAGTTTTTTTGCTAATGTAGCTAAATCTTTTTTACCTTGGCAAGCACCATACTCTGCTTCTACTCTAAGTTCAAGATTTTTCTTAGTGCTGTTAGTTACAACATCTCCAAGAAGTTCTGCAAATTTTGAAGCATGCTCAGCTTCTTCAAAGGCAATTCTCTTATAAGCTTCAGCTATTTCTGGGAATCCTTCTCTATCTGCTTGACGACTCATTGCTAAATACATTCCTACTTCGCTGCATTCTCCAGTGAAGTTAGCTCTTAAGCCTTCTATAACGTCTTTATCAACTCCAACTGCTATACCTATCTTGTGTTCATCTGCCCATACTGCTTTATCATCAGTCTTTTCTACAAATTTATCTTTTCCAGCTTTACAGACAGGACATTCGTTTGGAGCTTCTTCACCTACATAAACATAACCACAGACACTACATACAAATTTTTTCATAATAATATTCCTCCTAAAAAAATAATTTTTATATTTGGTTTTTATTTTATTTTTATTGTTTCAACATTTATTATTATATAATATTTATTATTAATAATCAAGGGTTTTAAGAAATATTTTCTAGTTTTTTTTATTTAATAAATTTATTACTAACTTAACACTTTCAGAATGCACTAAAAATACTTATTTGTCGAATTAAATTTGGACTTTTACCTATTCTTTAGCAAGTTTTTGAATATTTTATTATTTTATTATGATTTTCCAATGTTTTTCTTAAAAAACTATTGACTATATATGTAATCATTGGTATCATTTAATTAGTAAATAAGTCGATTTTTGTAGTTATGGAGGTTTTAAAATGAAATCAACAGGTGTTGTAAGAAAAGTAGATGAATTAGGAAGAATTGTTATTCCTATAGAATTAAGAAGAACGCTAGATATAGCTGAGAAAGACGCTCTAGAAATCTATGTAGATGGTGAGCAAATAATATTAAAGAAATACCAACCAGCATGTATTTTATGTGG
This sequence comes from Clostridium akagii DSM 12554, assembly GCF_000686725.1. Classification (GTDB taxonomy): domain Bacteria; phylum Bacillota; class Clostridia; order Clostridiales; family Clostridiaceae; genus Clostridium_I; species Clostridium_I akagii. Next base: position 8,094 of record NZ_JMLK01000033.1, read on the forward strand.
AGAAGCTAAAGACGTAACAAATTACAGAGGAAAAAATATCTGTAAGGGTTGTTTAGCAGAATTAAGAAATAGCTAATCTTTAATTAGATTAATATAAAAGCCTAAATGGAATGTCCATATTATTTGGATTTTCGGTTTAGGCTTTTATATTTTTTCTTACATGTCTTAACATTTAGGACTTAATTTGAGATAATATCATTGATAAGCTTATTCTTTAATTCAGGAGGTTTTATTAATGAAGACATTAAACATAGCTCATAGAGGTGCCAGTGGTGACTATCCAGAAAATACAATGCTAGCTTTTTTTAGTGCAAAGGATCTTGGATGCCACGGTATAGAAACCGACGTACAACTTACAAAGGACAATATACCTGTACTTATACATGATGAAACAGTAAATAGAACCACTAATGGCAAAGGATTTGTTAAAGACTACACCTACTCGGAACTTGTTAAATTAGATGCTGGAAGTCATTTTTCTAATAAATTTAGTTGTGAAACTATTCCAACCTTAGATGAACTAATGAACTTCGCTAAAAATAGCAACCTTATTTTAAATTTAGAGCTAAAAAACAGCATAATAAACTACCCAAATCTTGAAGAAATCGTTCTTAATAAAATAAATGAATATTCTCTAGGGAACAAAATTATAATATCTTCTTTCAATCACTACTCAATGAAACATTTTAAAAATATAGCACCACACATTAATGTTGGACTTTTATATGACATAAATCTTTATCACCCAGAAAAATATGCAAAATTTGTTGGAGCAGATGCACTACACCCTAATTTTCATAGCCTAAATTCAAAAATTGTTAAGGATAGCCACAATGAAAATATTAAAATTAATACCTATACTGTAAATACACTGAAGGATATGGAATCTATGCTTAAATTAAAAGTTGATGGTATAATAACCAACTATCCTGGCATACTAAAAAAAATTATAGACAAATAAAAGCACAAGTTACAAGTTCCAAACTTTCTTAACTTGCATCTAAGCACATGTTTTTTTTATGCTCATTGCCAATTATTTATATTATATTGATTTTATGTAAATAATATCATTGAGAATTATATTATTATGATATATAATTTAAATATATTGTCATATTTACTAGTAAATATTATTATATTAAATATACACATGAAAAAAATATAAACACTAAAAAATATAAAACAATATTAATTACTATTAAAAAAATGCTAATTCAAAAATCCGCATAGATTTATCGGAAATGTAAAACTCCAACACATTCTAGAAATTTCATAATAATTTTACACACGGCATGGGTTTAAATGGCATTACCACAAATATCGCATTTTATTTATTCCATAATTTATATGTTTTTTAATTTAATTTGTATTATAATATATTTGACTATAGGTAAACATATCCATTGCGATTTGTACTTTTATCATGTATAATTTGGTCATAATATGTTACTTTTTAGATTTTTTGTAAATATTTTTTCGTTAATTCTATTAAAAAATATTGGGGGAATGCTATTATGATTAAAAAGAATATCACCGGGGAAATCGATATAGACTCTTTAGAAATATCAGATGTTATGGATCTTAACACTCTTCAAAAATTTCAAGACAATTTTGCATCAAGTATGGGCATAGCTAGCGTTACTGTAGACAGAAATGGTACCCCTGTTACAAAACCAAGTTCCTATACAAATATTTGTTCGAATCTTACACAATCCACAACTACTGGTAAATCACGATGTGCTGAATCTCATAAAAAAGGTGGGGAAGAAGCAACCAGGCTAGGGAAACCATTTGTATATACATGTCATTCAGGATTAATTGACTTTGCGGCACCCATATTGTTAAATGGAAAATCACTAGGTACAATACTAGGTGGACAAGTTCTCTTTTCAGCCCCAGTTGAATCAAACTTTAGAAAAACTGCAAAAGAATTAGGTTTAGATGGCGATGAATATGTCCAAGCTGCCAATGCAGTAAAGGAAACTGGTGAAAAGAATGTCCAAGCTGGCGCTGAAGTTTTATTTATAGTTGCAAACGCACTAGTAAAGATAGGTTATGAAGGATTACTGGTAAGCACAGTTACAAGTGATTTGTCTGATAATTTCAGTCAAATTTCCGCAACCATGGAAGAGCTTGCTGCCTCATCTATAAATGTGAGTAACAATCAACATGTTCTAAACGATGAAATAATTAGAGTTAAAGATATATCAAAAGAAATAAATACAATATTAGAATCCATAAAGAGCATAGCCGATTCAACAAGGATGCTTGGCTTAAATGCTGCTATAGAAGCTGCTAGGGCAGGCGAGGCAGGTAAAGGTTTTGGTGTTGTAGCAACTGAAATAAGAGCTTTATCTGTAAGTTCAAAGGAAACCGCTTTAACAATTTCAGAGCTTACTAAAAAAATACAGGACTCTGTAGATAAAACATTAGAAACCGCTAATTCAACATTAGAGACCACTGAACAGCAAACTGCTGCAATACAAGAAGTTACTTCTAATATTCAAGAAGTTTCTGTTTTAGCAGACTCACTAAATGAATTGGCAAAATCAAAATAATTCTCCTAAACTTGTAACTTGTCACTTCCCTGCCCATTCATTCTTTATATGTAACATATCCCCTCTGATAAGTTCGTAAACATTAACTGTTTCTTTCTTATCAGTATTTTTATTTAAACTAATTATTTTCCCTGGAGCATTATTAACTGAAAAATCATCCTCTTTCCCTGTTAATACCCATATCACTTTATTATTTCTAATATCCACTGAAAGTTCTTTTTCACCGATACCATCCGTAAAAAAAATGATGACTTTATTTTTTAATCTTTTATCTTTTACATACTGAAAGACCGGTGAAAATTTAGTTCCACCTCTAGTATCAATCTTTTTTTTAACTTGACTTCTGCTTTTAACTTTATAAACCCTTCTTACTTCACTATCACATTCTATAATTGTTATATCAAAATCACTATTTTTAACTATAGAGAATATTTCTGTCATCATATAATCAATTTCCATATCTGTTATACTGCCACTTATATCTAAAGCAATTATAATTTCCGCAGTTCTATCTGGGAGCTTACCTTTTAATTCAAGCCTTTCCGGTTGTCTTCTGTTTTTTCTTGTTACAGTTTTTTTATGTCCTTGTGGTACTATTCCAAGCATTCTTCTAAGATAGTTACTCCAAGTTATTTCTGGTCTTTTATCCATACCTTTTATTAGCACATCAATACTTTCAGGTATCTTACCACGCGCAGAATTTCCCGCTATTTTTTTTATTATCTCATCCACTTGATCATTATTCATTTCATTATCCATATCATCCCAAATTTCATGAGTATTTGAAAAATCCCAGTCTTCTATTTTTCCTTTTTTTCTAGGTTTGTCTATTGCCTCTTGAATTTTCGCTGCATACTCTTCCATAGTTCCATCTTCTTTAAGTTCAATATCAAACTCCATTCTCACATTTTCAAGGCTTTTTGACCAAGGAGGAAGATACATTAAATACTGGTTTATAGATATGTCCATGGCAACTTTTATTGCTAAATCACTATATTTATTTTTTAATGCTTTTGCTCTTAAATAATGTCTACTCATAATATGGTAAACCTCGTGTTTAATAAGTTCTTCCATCTGTTTTAACGTGCATTCCAAAAAAATTCTTGGGTTAAAGTACATCTTAAAATATGTTCCCTGCAACTTTGTTTCTATAGCCTCAGATAAATTAAAATTAATTTCTCTTTTCATCTGTATAAAAAATAGTGCAAAAAAGTTATCATCACTATCCATAAGTGAAGTTGTGCACATCTGTATTAGCTTAAAAAAGCTTTCTCTAAACCTTTCAGTATCATACTCCTCTATCTGCACAATTCCATATAGCTCTCGTCTAAATTTATCAAATCTACTTTCATCCATAAATTCTACCTCTCAATATCACCATAAGTTTTGAAATACCCTTCTATAAAATCATCTCTTTTTAGAAAATCCTGATAGATACCGTCTTCATAAAAGGCCTTTAATTCTTTCATTATTGCAAGTTTTAAGTCTGAAGGATAGTGCTGAAGTATTTCTGAAAATATTCCAACCTCAATCTCTTTATTTTCACTATGGTTAATGTAACGAAAAACATTTTTAGCCAAAAGGTATAGTCTTGAATGACTCTCCTTCTTTATTCTTTGCAATACCTCATCTTGTACCTTACCACTTTCAAACATCTCATTCATAGTGATTAATGGATTTTTTTTGTTCTTAACAAAATTCACAAATTCCTGTGCAATCCCTGCACCAACATTCCCTTTAACCACATTATAAAAAATCTTTTCTGGATATTTATCCTTCTGTTTTAGATATACAGCATATGCATCAGACACTCGTTCCCAACTTCTTGGGGTTGCCTTAACCATTTCCTTTGAATATGGCGTATGAAGATAATCTGGAAAACTTGAAATAAAATTAAGAATATCTTCATTTATATTCTCCATACCCCATCCAAGCCAATCTTTTACATCAGATTCAATTTCTATCCAAACAAATCGATTCTCTTGTGCAGCATCCATATCTATTACTCCATATTCGCTATCACTATATTCACTATATTTGCTTGAAGGGTTCATTGCAGCCACTACTTTCACTTGCCTTGGAATTATAAAACCATTTATCTCTCTATTAAGTATTATGCTCATAAGCTCTTGTTGGACACTATGCTCACACCTATTTATTTCATCTATAAAAAGAAGTATTGTCTTGTTTGGATCTCTACTCAAAACTTTTTCAATCTCTTGAAGTTTTGTATGAACCGCATAAACTGTTCTCTTAAGTTTTTTGCTTTCACCATTTATATCTGAAGTATAATCTTCAACAGTAGGCAGTCCTCCTATTTCGCCTTCCTTTAACATATTTCCATCTATATTTATGATGTGATAATTATTTTTTTTACCAATTCGCTTAATTAGAGAAGTCTTTCCTATACCACTTTCTCCTATAAGCAATGGCACTGCATTGCTTTCAATTACAAGTTCTACGCTAATTAATGCTTCACTAAAATTCATATTTATTCTCCTTAGTATGACAATTTATAATCTACAAAAAATCTTTTTGCTTCCCTGCTTCCATAGCTATGAATAAAGTCATCTTTATCTAAGCTTAGCTCACTACAATTAATAAACTTTAGAACATACTGCCTATCAATATAACTACTACTCAATTTAACTTTAATTACCTCTTTAACCCACTGAATATCCAATTTGCTTGCTTTATACTTAATTATATCCAGGTTATCTTCTAGAAAAAGCTTCATTTCCTCTTCATTTATATCTTGAATATAATTTATCGCCTCTGCATTCTCTAGAATAGCTTTTCTCTTTACCTTCAAGGTAGGCTCTTTTATAAATTTTAATGCTCCAAAATATTCGCTAACAGCAATATATTGAACCTCTTCTGATGGATTCGTAATATATTTTATTGAATCCCAATCCTTTTTAACTGCAATCTTTTGAACCTCAATTGAGGGATTATTTAAATATTGAACTGCCCATCCCTTAACACTCACTGCTTTTAGCAATACTTTCTCTGTTGGATTTTTAAAGAATTTTAGTACATTCCAAGCACTATTAAGAGCAAATATACACATTTCCTCTGTTGGATTTTCTATATATTCAATAGCCCAAACGTTATTTTTAATAGCCTGCCACTGTACTTCTACTGTAGGTTTTTTTATATACTGCAGAAGTATTCCATTTTTATTAACCGCAGCTAGCTGCATTTCTTCCGTTGGCTCTTCTATATTTTTTATGTAATAAGGGTCTTTTCTAATCATTTCCACTGCATTCACCTCTCAGTTATTACTTATAACGTTATTATATCATAGTCGTACTTCTAGGTGATAATGATTATTTACAAATTGTTTGTTTCAAAAGTTCTTTTACATATGTTATAATTAACCAAAATACAAATCAAAATTTATAAAGTGGCAAAGGAGATAATTATGCTTGAATACAAATTTGATACGCAACTACTAATTGAAGGAGAAAATCTTTCAGAAGATACAATAAACGAGTATATTACAAAAAACATTGAAGGTGATTGCATACTTGTGGTTGGTGATGAGGACCTTATTAAAATTCATTTTCACACAAATACTCCATGGAAAGTACTTGAGTATTGCGCTTCATTAGGTGATATTTATGATATTGTTGTAGAAAATATGGACCGACAGACTAGTGGTCTTCATGGTTAAACGATAAAAAAGTGAATATCCAAAAGTGAAGGGATGAAAGATATGAATCCAATAAAAAGCCTTATAGTGTCAATTTTTTTAGTGACTTTATTGAATATTTTCTTAAGTAAAAATAGTAAACATATAAAAAGAAAAATACAATGGCCACATTACTTATTTGGATATTTTTTTGTATTGTATATTTTAATTACTTTAGTATTAGTAGGCTTTCCTACTTTGTGGGAATGGAAACTACTTTTAAATTTCAATAAACCAATATTTAATCCTCATATAAATTTAATACCTTTTAAAGATGGCTTTGATCTTACATATATACTTAATATTATATTATTTATGCCATTTGGATTCCTGTTGCCAACTCTATGGGAAAAATACCGAAATAACATTTGGTCAACCTTTTGTTATGGACTGTTTTTCTCCTTTGTTATTGAAGTTAGCCAATTATTTGTAGGCTCACGTACTACTGACATTAATGATATTATAACAAATGTTTTGGGAACTATCTGTGGCTGGTTAATTTTTAGTATTTTGAGAAAAATTTTCTGTAAATTTGCTGATAAAACGGTAGTTAATATTTCTTCTAGTGAAGCATTTGCTATTAAACTTGAACCTTATCTATATATTCCCATTGCTATGATATGCGTGTTTTTTGGATAAACAGAAGGTAATATGAATTTTTATTGGAGGTAGCAGGATGAGAACAAAAAATGTAATTGTTCTTTCTCATGATTCTAGCTGGAGTCATGAATTTGAAAAAATAAAAGTGCATTTAGAAAAAACACTTAAAAATATAATTATTGGCATTGAGCATGTAGGAAGTACTTCAATAGAGGGCTTAGCCGCTAAACCTATTATAGATTTAGATATTATTATAGAAAGTTATGATAACTTTGAAGAAGTTAAATCTCGTTTAGAAGATTTAGGATACTATTATGAAGGAGATTTAGGAATAAAGAATAGACAAGCTTTTGCCTATGATGAAAAGCAAAAAAATATGTTTATGACCCATCATTTATACGTTTGCCCAAAATATTCTGAAGAGTTAAAAAGACATATTGCTTTTCGTAATTATATGAAAATACATAAAGAAGATGTAGCCAAATATAGTAAAGTTAAACTACAAGCAGCAAAGCTATATCCAACAGATATTGATAGCTACGTAGAATACAAAAATTCTTGCATTATTGAAATTTATAAAAAAATTGGATTAGAAAAGTAGTTTTATTTGCACAAACTACTTTTCTTTCTATTCAATGAATTTTTAAGATTCATCGAAAAATCTTCCTTAACTTTTAACTGTTAAAACTCTTCATATTTAAACCACCAGTTAACAATTTCTTGCTACTTTGAACTCTCCTCATAAAGCTGATACAACGCTTGTGTTCCAAGATTTTCTTTATGTTCTTCCACTAGTTCATCATATAATCCCTTTGCAAGTTCAAGTCCTGGCAACTTAATTCCCATTTTGTTTGCTTCTGATAAAGCTATATTCATATCCTTAACAAAATGCTTAATATAAAAACCTGGTTCAAAATCACCTTTAATCATTCTTGGAGCTAAATTGCTAAGTGACCAACTTCCAGCAGCACCTCCTGATATGCTTTTTAAAACAGTTTCCATGTCCAGTCCTGATTCTTTTGCATAGACCATAGCCTCACATACTCCAATCATATTTGATGCTATAGCTATCTGATTACACATTTTAGTATGTTGACCAGCACCTGTTGACCCTTGAAATACTATATTACTACCCAAAGATTCCAGTATTGGTTTTACCTTTTCGAAAATTTCCTTGTCCCCGCCAACCATTATGGATAAAGTCCCATTTTTAGCTCCAACATCACCGCCGGAAACAGGTGCATCTAATGAGTATATCTGATTTTTCTCCGCTTCTATATATATTTTTTTTGCTAGTGCTGGTTTAGATGTAGTCATATCAATTATAACTGATCCTTTTTTTACATTACTTATAATCCCATTGTCCCCAAAATATATTTCCTCAACATCCTTTGGGTATCCCACCATTGATATAACTATATCAGCTTGCTCTGATAATTTTGCTACAGTGTCCTGCCAAATAGCGCCATTTTCTAGCAAAGCGTCTGCACTGGCTTTAGTTCTATTATAAACTAATAACTTATATCCATTATCCAAAATATGTTGTGCCATACTTCTCCCCATTACTCCGGTTCCAATAAATCCTACTACCTTATCAGTTATTGACATAAAAAATCACACCTTTCTACCTATTTAGTATTATTTTATCACAACTCTAACTATTAACACTATAAATAAAGTTCTTGGCTTTAGGTGAAGTTTTTTTCTCCATCTGATACTTGTTATCCTTTAGGAAAAATATTTAGTAAGGCACATATCAGCCGTTATAATCTAGAGAGAAAGATGGGCGTGTTACAGATGGTAGTCAACGAATAATTTCAAAGATGTTCTAGGTGTGTGCGATAGTTCCTCAATTTGTCTTCCTTTTCAGTGCTACAAATCTTCTCAAGATATTTAACCATCTTAGCTTTTTCATTTCGAAGCTGACCTTGAACAAAAGCAGCATTTGAGGCACCAAGAGTGGCGAAAAATACTGGAATGTCCAAATTCTCAATGAGTGTCTTTAATTCCCTCAGCTTTTCTAGTTCTCTTAGTCTATAACATTAAAGGACTTATATGATATAATTGTAAATAAAAATAGATGGGGGGCTTTTTCATGTTTTCAACAAAAATAATAGAGAATTTAGGTAGTTCTTCTTGGATAAGACAGATGTTTGAGGCGGGAACAAAACTTGCCAAAGAGGTGGGCGCCGAAAACGTATATGATTATAGTCTTGGAAATCCATATGCAGAACCTCCAAAGGAAGTTTTTGATTCACTTAAAAAACATATATCAGAGAGTGAAAAGGGTGTTCATAGATATATGGCTAACGCTGGTTATCCTGAAGTTCGCGCAAAAATAGCTAAAGCTTTGCAGGATGAAAGTAAAATTGAACTTACATTAGAAAATATAGTTATGACAGTAGGCGCTGCTGGGGGATTAAATGTTGTCCTAAAATCAATTCTTAATCCCTTAGAAGAAGTGATTGTTTTTGCCCCATACTTTGTAGAGTATAATTCTTATATTGATAATAATGGTGGTAAAACAATAGTAGTACCTCCTGATACTTCAACCTTTGAACCTGATTTACTCCTCTTTGAAAAAAGCATCAATGCAAATACAAAGGCTATAATAATCAACAATCCAAACAACCCAACAGGTGTTGTGTATAGTAAGGGTACTCTTGAAAACATAGAAAAAATTCTTGCAGAAAAAGAAAAAGAATTTGGAACAACAATATATGTTCTTTCAGACGAACCTTATAGTAAAATAGTTTATGACAATATTAAACTTACAAATTTACTCTCAATTTTCAAAAATGCTATAATAATAAATTCCTTCAGCAAATCCCTTGGTCTCGCAGGAGAGCGAATAGGATACATATGTACGAGCAGTAGAATTGAAGATGTTTCACTTCTTAACAGTGCACTTAGCTACTGTAATAGAATACTTGGCTATGTGAATGCACCAGGATTATTTCAAAAAGTTATTGGAGATGCCTTATATGCCAAGGTAGACATCACCGGCTACGAAAAAAGAAGAAATTTTTTATATGAAAAGTTAACAGCCCTTGGCTTTGAATGCATAAAACCACAAGGAGCTTTTTATCTTTTTCCAAAAGCGTTAATACCTGATGATGTGGAATTTGTAAAAAGAGCTATGAAATATAACCTTCTACTTGTTCCCGGAAGTGGTTTCGGTTGCCCTGGATACTTTAGAATATCCTACTGCGTGAAATTCGAGATGATTGAAAAGTCTATTGCTGCTTTTGAAAAATTAGTTAAAGAATTTAAATAGGATATAAGTACCCCCTTGCTTTAGTATTTACTACTTTAGCAGGGGGGTATTTATATAATTTATGACGTTCCTCTTATTATTAATTTTGATTTAAGATCTATTCTTTTATGTGTAGTCTCCCCATTTATTAGTTGTAAAAGAAGTTTACATGCCTCTTTTCCCATTTCATAAATAGGTTGTCTTATAGTTGTAAGTTCCGGTTCTATGTATTCACATAACGATATATCATCATATCCTATAACTGACACATCTTTTGGAACATTAAAATTTTTTCTTTTTAAAACCTTTATTCCACCAAAGGCCATCACATCGCTACAATAAATAATAGAATCAATTTTATTATTTGACTGTAGTAACTTTTCCGTAGAACTTACTCCCCCTTCAATGGAATAACTACCTTCACATATTAAATTTTTATTATATATGTGGAATTTTTCTGTTACCTCTCTAAAAGCTTGTAACCTGAGTTTAGATGTTTCTAAAGTCCTTGTCCCCGTTACAAGAGCTATATTTCTCCTGCTTTTACTATATAAATAGTTTACTGCCTCATAAATTCCTTCTTTATTTGAACAAAAAACCCCACTATAATCATCACAGAGTTCCACATATCTATCTACTAGAACTAAAGGAATGTCATTAGTTTTAAGAATTTCAAGACTTTTTTTGCTGTCACCACCTGAAATAAAAATACTACCTGATACTGATTTACTTACTAATAACTTAGCATATTTTTCTTCCTTAAAAATATTGCTATCAGAATTACAAAGCATGACGTTATAATTCATCTTCCCTGCTGTATCCTCAATTGCTCTAGCTATCTCCGCAAAAAACGGATTTACTATATCGGGCAAAATTATTCCTATTGTTTCTGTTTTGTTTGTACTTAAACTTCTTGCAATGGCATTAGGAATATAGTTTAATTCTTTTGATGTTCTTAATATACTTTCCCTAGTTTTACTACTAACTCTAATGGGTTTGTTATTTAAAACTAAAGAAACCGTTGACTTTGATACGCCAGTTTCTTTAGCTATATCTGATATAGTTGTTTTTTTCACTGAATATCACACCTTGTTTGGAATATTTTATATTTAGGCATCTCAAATAAATTGTTTATCATTTACATTTTAACAATGAACGATAAATTAATCTATATAATTATTAGCATCCTAGATCAAACCATATATAAATAATCCCTTTTGCCCAATTATTTCTTGAAAATAACAATATCAATAGGAATATATTCTTTAATACTCTGACCCTCCATGACTTTACCAGCACTATCAACAGCTGTTTTACCTTCAACAACTGGTTGCTGAGCAATTGTTGCAGTCATATCTCCTGATTTTACAGCCGTTTCTCCGTCTAAAGTTCCATCAAAACCTATAACTACCACATGCTTATTAGCTGTTTTCAAAGCCTTTACAGCACCTAGTGCCATTTCATCGTTTTGAGCAAATACAGCATCAAAATCGGGTTTGGACTGAATAATATTTTCCATAACTGATAATCCTTTTTGCCTGTCAAAATCTGCTGGTTGACTGGAAACTATTTCAACATTTTTCTTTCCAGCTAAAGCTTCGTGAAAGCCCTTGCCTCTATCCCTTGATGCTGATGATCCAGGTGTACCCTGAAGTTCTACTATTTTTATAGTACTTTTGTTTTTTAATTTATTTAATATAAACTCAGCTGCCTCTTTGCCACCTTTAATATTATCAGAAGCTATAAAACTAACTAGTTTTCCGCCATTAGCTTGCCTGTCCACTGTGATAATAGGAATATTACTCTTATTAGCAACTTTAATTGTATTTGACACTGCTTCACTATCTGTTGGATTTATAATTATTGCCGAAACACCAAGTTGCACTAAATCTTCTACATTGGATCTTTCTTTTCCAGGATCGTTTTGTGAATTCAGAACAACCAAATCATAGCCCTTTTCTTTAGCTTCTTTTTCTGCTCCATCCTTCATGGATACAAAAAACGGATTATCCAAAGTAGATATAACCATACCTATTTTTTTATTATCATTATTACTGCTACAACCTGATAACAATCCAATGGCCATGACTAGCATAACTATAATAGATAACAATTTTTTATTCATTATTATGCCCTCCATATCTTAAATTAAAATAGCAATTTAGTTTTTAACAAAATTTCTATTTTGCCCTTTTTCTATCAGCAAGAACTGCTAAAAGAATTACAGCACCTTTCACTATTTGTTGATAAAATGGTGATACATCTATTAAGTTTAATCCATTATTTAAAACACCTATTATGAGAGCACCTATTATAGTTCCTATTACAGTACCTTCACCACCTAAAAGGCTTGTTCCTCCTATTACAACTGAGGCTATAGCATCTAGTTCAAAGCCAATTCCTGCAGTAGGTGAAGCTGATCCAATTCTACTTGTTGCTATAATCCCGCCTACAGCAGCTGCTGCACCACATACAACATATGCAATAGTTTTAATTTTATTTGTATTTATACCTGATAGCCTTGCTGAATCTTCATTTCCACCTAAGGCATATATATATCTACCAAATCTAGTTTTCGAAAGAACATAATATGCAATAATTACAACTATAATAGTTATTATTACAGGAAGCGGTATTACTCCAATCATTTTATTTCCTATAGAATTATAAGAATCAGGAAGAGATGATATTGGGTTTCCGCTAGTATATACGTAAGTTACACCTCTAAATATAGTCATTATTGCAAGTGTAGCTACAAAAGCTTGTATTCTGCCTTTGGCTATTATAAAACCATTAATAAACCCAATTAAAACTCCAACTATTATGGGTATTATTATAGCTAAAAATATGTTACCAGTAGATTTTATTGTTACAGCAGAAACCGCACCACATATAGCTAGTATTGAACCAACAGAAAGATCAATTCCACCTGTTAATATAACAAATGTCATTCCAACAGCTATGATAGCGTTTACAGACACCTGATTTAGTATGTTGGTTATATTCGCCAATGTTAAAAATCTTGGAGTCATTATTGATAATAAAACACAAAGTACAACAAGAGCTAAAATAGATTTATTCTTAAATAATTTTTCTTTTATATTTACATTCATGATTTCTCCCCCTTAATTATTGATACCTACCGCTAATTTCATAATTGATTCCTGGTTTGCATTTTCCCTGGTAAGTTCACCAGCTAAATGTCCCTCGTGCATAACTAATATTCTATCGCTTATTCCTAAAATTTCAGAAAGATCTGATGAAATCATTATCATTGCTTTTCCCATGGCTTTTAACTCATTTAACAATTCATATATTTCCTTTTTTGCACCTACATCAATTCCTCTTGTAGGCTCATCTATTATAAGAACCTTTGGTGCTAATAATAGCCACTTTGCTATAATGACTTTTTGCTGATTACCACCACTTAAATTTCTAATTATTTGTTTTGTTGATGGTGTTTTTATGGAGAGCTTTTTTATGTATTCATCCACATCTTTCATCTCAGATTTTCTATCTATACTTTTAAATTTATTCTCGTAAGTTTTAATATTCGCAAGTGTCATATTTTCCCGGACAGATAATCCAAGTACCATTCCTTCCCTTTTTCTATCTTCAGGCAAATAACATATACCATTATCTATAGCATCTTTAATACAATTTATTTTAACTTCCGTGCCGTCCACATATATTTCTCCATTAGATTTTTTATATTCTCCAAATATAGTTTTAGCAAGTTCCGTTCTTCCAGATCCCATAAGTCCTGAGACACCTAGTATTTCTCCAGCCTTAACCTGAAAAGATATATCTTGCACCCTATTATCACAGCTCAAATTTTTAACTTCAAGAACTGTTTCACCTGGTTCTATTTTTTTATATGGAAATTGGTCCTGTATTTTTCTACCAACCATCATAGTTATAAGCTTGTCATAGTCAATATCTTTTACTTCACACTCACTAACAAACTTTCCATCCCTTAGCACTGTGATTCTATCGCATATTTTAAATATTTCTTCCATTCTATGAGATATATATATTACCGCAAAATTTCTTGTCTTTAAACTCTTAATAACTTCAAATAATTTTTGAGTTTCTACATCTGTTAACGCGGTAGTAGGTTCATCCATTATTATCACGCTAGTATTTTTAGCCAAGGCTTTTGCAATTTCAACCATTTGCATATCTCCAATACTTATTTCGCTTACTAAAACATCAGGGTCTATTTTACATCCAACCTGGTTTAAAAAAAGTATTGCTCTCTCTCGTTCAACTTTTTTATTGATAATTCCAGTTATCTTATTCACCTTTTCATTTCCAAGAAATATATTCTCTGCTACAGTTAAGTTTGGTATAACACTTAATTCTTGGTGAATGATTGTGATTCCTAAGGCTTCAGACTCCTTAATATTATTTATGGCTACTTCTTCTCCTAAAATTTCAATTTTCCCCGTATCTTTGGTATAAACACCACTTAGTATTTTCATTAATGTAGATTTACCGGCCCCATTTTCACCAAGAAGTGCCATTACCTCTCCGGCATAGGCACTAAGATTCACATGTTCTAATGCTTTCACTCCAGGAAATGATTTGGATATTCCGGTCATTTTCATTAATGTTTTTTTTTCATTCATTTTTCCTCACTCCTCTTAAAAAAACACTCCAGATTTTAATATAATATTAGAGAATGGAGTTTGCTCTCCAGTTCTAATTACTGCCGCGCAATCCTTCAACTTTGTTTTAAGTTCCTCATGGGATATAATATTTATCTTTACATCACTAGCCAGTTCCAAAATCTTATTATAAGTATTTTTGTTTTTATCTACAGTTTCTTTGGCTATAAAAACTTCTTCAATTTGAAGTTCTATTAATACGGCTTTAAGTGTTTGAATAAAACCTGGTACATCCTTTATAAGTGCTAAATCAATTCTTCTTGTTGCCTGTGGAATGGGTAGTCCACAATCACCTATTGCAATGGTGTCAGTATGCCCCATCTTTGATATCACTTCTGATATATCGCTGTTTAATATTCCAATTTTCTTCATCATTACTCATCCCTTTATGTAAATTTCATTAACATCCTTTAAATATGGAATAGATGGCTGTGCTCCTTTTCTTTGAACAGTTATAGATGCTACCTTATTTCCAAATTGTACAGCTTCCTTTAACCCCTCAAAATTAATATTCTGCATATTTATTTTTGAAACTAATGCACCTAAAAAACTATCTCCTGCTGCAGTGGTATCCACTACATCAACCTTATATGCTGGTATTACTTCTGCATTATCCTTTGTAACAAGCGCAACTCCATTTTCTCCAAGAGTTATTATCACAGCTTTAACCCCTTTATCTATAAAAAACTGTGCAGCTTTTTTAGCACTAAAAATATCAGTAACAACAATTCCAGTTATATCGCATATTTCAGTTTCATTTGGAACTATAATATCTGTATTTTCAATAAGTTCTTTATCCAGTATTTTTGAAGGTGAAGGATTTAAGACAGTTAATCTATTGTATTTTCTAGCTAGTTTAAATGCTTCTACTGCTGAATCCATGGGTGTTTCCAATTGCGTCACCAAAATATCACATTTCTTAATGGTATTTTGAGATTTTTCTATTTGAGATTTCCTTATTTCCATATTTGATCCTGGTATAACTATTATTGAATTGTTTCCCTTTGCATTCACTGTAATAATTGCCATACCTGTAGATTTACTATCATCTTTTAAAACGTTTTCTGCATTTACCTTATCTTCTTCAAGTTTTTTTACCAAAATAGATCCGTTTTCATCTTTTCCTACTTTTCCTATCATAAAAACATCTGCTCCACTTCTTTTAGCAGCTATTGCTTGGTTAGCACCCTTACCACCTGGAATCTTTTCCATATCATTACACAGTATTGTTTCTCCCACTTTTGGCATGGAATCTACTTTAATTACCATATCCATATTTATACTTCCTAAAAAACAAACCTTATTCATATTTTATACCACCTCTATTATCCATTTTGGATTGAATTAATTCTTTAGGTATTTCCTACTGGTAAACCGATTTATCAAGCTATAATTAAATAATAACCATCTTTCAATATTTTTTCAACGTTGATTGTAAACGTTTATATGGTGTGATAAACCGTTTTATCACACCATAGTCCATATTGCTCAGTAAAACTCATGTTTACATATCCATAAAAAAACACTCATTTTAAACATAAAAAGAGCTCTAAACATGAAGTTGCATTTCCAACTTTATGTTTAGAACTCTTTAGTTAAGTCTTTAAAGTGTGTAATTTATTTGACAACACTAAAATGATATTGTATAACATATTCTTTAGTTTCGTTTGCTAGAAGCACTGTATCTCCAAAATCTTTATGATTAATTGCATCAGGCAATGTTTGTGGTTCCAATGCTATTCCCATATTAGGAATTACTTTTCTATTTTCCACTGTCCAGTCACCATTTACTGAATTTAGTGTATAAACAATCAATGCGTTTCTATCTGATTTTATATCCAAACGTCTGCCATTTTCTTCATTGATTAATGTAACACTATTTTCACTATTTAATTTAAATGGATGGTCAAATCCATCAACACCAAATTGTTCTTTTACTTTCTTTATTGCTTCTGGTAAATTTTTAGCCTCTCTAAAATCAAAAGCTGTGCCGCTTACTTCTTTCAATTTACCAGTAGGTATACATTTTATGCCAAGTTCAGCATACTCCGAAGCATTAATTTGTAGAGTATGATTTGATAATAATTTTGATAAATCACTATTTAAATTAAAATACGAATGCACCGTAGGATTAAAAAGTGTATCTTTATCCGATAACCCCTTAAAATTAATTAATAAGTCATTATTATTATTATTAATTTCGTATATAATCTCTACGTCTAATTTCCCCGGAAACCCATCTTCTTCTGATAAAATAGTTTTATAAAAAGTGACACTAGCATGGTCGTCTGTCTCTTCTATTTTACTTTCCCAAATCATAGTGTTGAAACCGTTTCCACCGCCATGTAACGTATTTTCACCTTCGTTTTGTGGTACCTTATAACCCTTTCCTTTAATTTCAAACACGCCATCCTTTATACGCCCACCAACTCTACCGATTGCCGCACCTAGGTACATTTTATTGTCTTTAACATATTCCTCTAAATTATCAAAACCTAATAAAACATTTGAAAAGTCGCCTTTTTTATCCGGTACAATAATTTCTGTTAAGGTAGCTCCATGAGATATGCAAGAAACTTTCATGCCTTGTCTATTTTTCATTATGAACTGATAAATTGGAGTTTCATTAATATAACCAAAAATCTTTTTTTCTATCATCTTTCTCTCCCCTTTGAAAAAATCTGATTTTGTTCCATTTAAAAAGTATATGAAATAACTGTGCTAAAAATAATAGCAATATAATACTCTTAATTTTGTACGCCATAATGAATTTTCAAAGTTATCAAGGCAATGCACGGGGAAGAAGCTATTGTAGCTATTCCACCAGCATGAATTGCCTTGCTGCTCTCATCTCCATTATGGCTATACCATTAGATGTATTATACTGCTATTTTTAGGCATCCATTTTCTATGAGAGCCTTATGTTATTTTAAAACCTTATTAACTTTTGAAATTACATTTTCCACTGTAAATCCAAACTCTTCAAACAATGTTTCTGCTTTCCCTGATGCTCCAAATGTATCCATAGCTATAATATCTCCATCTAGGCCTACATATTTATGCCAACCAAAGGATGAAGCTGCCTCTACTGCAACTCTTGCCCTTACAGTTTTAGGAAGAACTGAATTTTTGTAAGCTTCACTTTGTAATTCAAACAATTCAAAAGATGGCATACTTACAACTCTAGCATCAATTCCTTTTTCAGCTAATTTTTCAGCTGCCTTAAATATTAATTCAACTTCAGAACCTGAAGCCATTAATATTACCTGAGGAACATCTTTATTCTTGGAATCTTTAAGTATATATCCACCCTTTAGTGCTTTTTTACCGGAATTCTCGTAAAGAGGTAAATTTTGTCTTGTTAATACTAAAGCGGTAGGTCCATTTGCATTGTTTATAGCAACTTCCCAGCCTACAGCAGTTTCATTTGAATCTGCTGGTCTTATGGTAGTCATGTTTGGAATAGATCTAAGTGCTGCTAATTGCTCAATTGGTTCATGAGTTGGTCCATCTTCTCCTACTCCTATACTATCATGAGTTAACACATAAATCATTGGTAACTTCATAAGTGCTGAAAGCCTCATAGCACCTTTCATGTAATCACTGAATACAAAGAAAGTTGATACATATACCTTTAACCCTCCATGAAGATAAATCCCATTTGCAATAGCTGCCATTGCGTGTTCCCTAACTCCAAAATGGAGATTTGATCCACTTCTATCTTCTGCTGAGAAATCTCCTCTATTATCCATATGAGTTTTATTTGATGGTGCAAGATCTGCTGAACCACCTATAAGATTTGGAAATAAATTTGAAAGTCTATTAATCAAAATTCCTGAAGACTGTCTAGTTGCCATTGGCTTTTCAAATTTCCAAAAGCTTTCGTCCTTTAGTAAATCAACTTGATTCTTACCTTCAAACCATAGATCCCATTCTTTAGCAAGTTCTGGATATGCTGATCTGTATTTTTTGAATAATTCATTCCAGCTATCTTCTTTTCCTTGAGCTTTCTTCTTGAAGATTTCCATATGACTTTTTACTTCTTCTGGTACAGTAAATGGAGCATATGTCCATCCTAATGCTTCTTTAGTTAACTTTAAGTTTTCTTCTCCTAAAGGTTCACCATGTGCTGATGCTTTACCTTCTTTTGCAGGACAGCCATAGCCAATAACATTTGTTACTATTATTATACTAGGTTTATTAGTTTCATTTTTAGCTTCTGTAATTGCACTGCTTATTTTATCAGTGTCAGTTCCGTCATCAACCCTTATAACCTGCCATCCATATGCTTCATATCTTTGACCTACATTTTCTCTAAAAGCTATATCCGTGCTTCCTTCTATTGAAATGCTGTTTGAATCATATAAAACTATAAGTTTTCCTAGTCCCAAAGTACCTGCAAGTGAACTTGCTTCAGAGGATATTCCTTCCATTAGGCAACCATCACCAACAATAGAGTAAGTAAAGTGGTTAATAACTTGGTATCCATCTTTATTAAACTTTTCTGCAAGATGAGCTTCAGCCATCGCCATACCTACCGCATTACTTATTCCCTGTCCAAGTGGTCCTGTTGTAGTTTCAATTCCATGAGTATGCTTATATTCTGGATGTCCTGGTGTTTTACTTTTATATTGTCTAAACTGTTTTATGTCATCCATAGTCAAATCATATCCAAACAAGTGAAGCATTGAATATAAAAGCATTGAACCGTGACCTGCTGAAAGTACAAATCTATCTCTGTTTATCCAATTAGAGTTCTTTGGATTATGATTTAAGTGCTCTGACCATAATGTATAAGCCATAGGTGCACAACCCATTGGTAATCCTGGATGCCCTGATTTTGCTTTTTCAATAGCTTCAGCAGAGATAATTCTTATGGTGTTAATTGCTAATTCATCTACATTCATTAAACGTGCCTCCTATTATTTGTTGAAAGTTTCTTTCCAGTCTTTCATGAATTTTTCTATTCCACTATCGGTTAATGGATGTTTGATCATCTGTAATATGATTTTTAGAGGAACAGTAGCTATATGTGCTCCACACGCT
>NZ_JMLK01000034.1 GCF_000686725.1 Clostridium akagii DSM 12554
CTTTGCACAGTGAAGATATAGTTAATGGAGAACAAACCCAATATATCATTAAAGATATAGAAAAAGGTAGCAGTGGATATACTACCTTAATTTTAAAAAATAAAAATCCATTTAAATATAAATTTTAAGCAAATTGAAAACAATGCGAAGGAGCGTTTTAAATGAAATTTAATATTTTTTCTATAATTAACAATTCAAATAAATTAACGTCGCAATTCAAAGAAATTTATGTTTTTAAAAATGACATATGGTTTATTATTTTTCATAATGAAAACTATATTACAAGGAGTTGTGAACCATGATAGTTATTAATATAATTATTTCTATCATAATAATTAATTTTATATTTTATTATGATGACAACGCTAGAAATCAGTATATTAAAATTTTATTATCATTAATGGCTAGTTTATTCATAGGATTTATAGTTAGTGAAAATTATAATACTACCTACAATAGTATTATATATACTATTCTATTATCTATATTGTATGCTACTGCTTATATAGATTTAAGAGAGAGGAAAATTTTAAACATAAGTATAATATTAATGAATATTTTAACTTTTATATATATAATAAATGATGTTATATATAAGCATGATATTGTATATAAACTGGCGATACTTCTAGTTGCATTTATAATTATGCGTTTGTTAAATAAATTCAAACAATTAGGCGAAGGTGATATACCAATATTGTTAAACTTAATATATATATTGAATTTAAATTTTATAATAGTAATTGGATTCGGAACTATATTAACTTTATTCTTGGCAATATATTATAAAATAAAAAAAATGCAATATAATGAGTTAGCATTTGTTCCAGGCTTGTTTATTGCAACATTGATATTTATAGGGTATAATTTTCCCTATAAATTATAAAAAATATATATTAAAATAATAAGGAGGAAAATATTTATGGCAAAAAGTATTGATGAAAAAATTGCTCAATGTAAAGAAATAATTGAGATTGAAAATGATAAGATGAAAAAATATTTAGAGCAAAAACGTAAGGAAGCTAAGGAGCTAGAAGAAAAAAACTCCAAAGAAGTTTATAAATTATTAAAATCGTTAGGAATAGATACAACTAAGGATATGGAAAAAGTGAAAAATGATTTACAAGTGCTTTATGGTTCAGATATAAAAGAAGAGAGTGAAAGTGGAAATAGTAATTCTTAAAATCAAATATAAAAAATAAAAAAAAAGTGTCCCCAGGGGATGCTTTTTTTTATTCTAAAATAACCTAAGTGACTAAATTCGTAAATTTATTTGCAAATCATAATTAAGTATAGTAAAATAATATTAAGGTAAATAAAGTAACTTTTGCAAGCATTGACAACGGATATCCACGATATCCACTGTCGCTATGTTAGGGTGAACCCTAAGACCCCGAAATTCGGGAAATCGCTACGCTCAAAATTTTTATTCATATTAGAATTGGTAGGTGTAAAGCATGACGGAAAGAAGTAAACCTAAAAGTGTAATAACTAGATTTAATAAAGTTGAGTTAATTAAATATCATGGATTAGTTAAGAAATCAAGATTGTCACAACAGGAGTACAATTTAAAATGCCTATTAGATAAAGATATATATGTCATAGATGGAATTTTAGATTTAGTATTTCAGATTCGTAAAATTGGTGTAAATATAAATCAAGCTGTCCATTTAGCAAATGAAAATCATGAAATTGATAAACATAAAATTGATAATTTAGATACACAGATAAAAGAGATATGGAATATGCTTAATTCATTTTTAATCTCAGTTAAGAAATAGGAGAGATATATATTATGGCAATTGTAAAACATAATGCAATACATAGCTCTTCCCATATTGAAAATGTAATTAAATATAATACTAAAGAAGAGAAAACAAATGATGGATTAATTACAGGTGTTAATTGTGATTTTAAAAAAGTAAAACAAGAATTTGAGTTAGCAAAAATATTACACGATAAGTCAGATTGTAAAATCATAGCACATCAATTTTTCCAAAGTTTTAAGTTAGGTGAAGTTGATGCTAAAACAGCAAATAGAATAGGTGTACGTTTAGTTGATAAAATTGCACCAGGGTATCAGGCATTAGTTGTTACTCATATTGATAAAGTACATATTCACAATCATATATTAATAAATAGTGTAAATATAGAAACTGGATATATGTATAGAGCAAATAAGGATAGTTTAAAATTTGTTAGAAGTGAAAGTGACAAATTGGCTCATGAATATGGATTGAGTGTTATTAAAGAAAAAAGTGGATTAAGGGGAATTGACCAATCTACCTATCATCTTGCAATAAAAGGACAATCGTGGAAAGTTAAAATGTTAAATTCCATTGACGAATCACTAGAATTTAGTAATAGTAAAAGTGATTTTATAAAATATATGAATAATCTTGGCTATGAAGTAAAATGGCAAAACGTTAATATATCTTTTAGAGATATTAACTTTCAAGATAAATTTATTAGAGCAAAAAGTTTGTCTAAACAATTTGGTGATCAATATAGTAAGGAGGGGATTGAGAATAGAATTAGAAAAGATAAGGAATATGAATCCAACAGAAACAGTAAAGGCATTTCAGGAAATGAAAGAAGTAATAAATCAAATGAATCAAACTCAAATGGAAATTTTGGAAACTTTAAAAATGATATTAGAAGAACAAAGAAACCAAAGGAAAGAAAAGGAGGAACAAACGAAAATGAGAGATACAATAAATGGACAAGAGAACATGAAAAAAACTTCAATGAAGCCACTTATTTAGATAGAGCATTTTACGATATAGGGACAGTTGCTAAAGCTATAGATAGAAGTTTGAATACAAATAGAAATAAGGATGAAGCCAAAAATGAAACATTTAAAATTCTTTTATTCATAGCTGCTATGGTTATTAATAGTGGACATAAATTAGTGAAAAGTAAAAAGAAAAAATATACAGTACAGAATGTAAATATTAAAAAAACTATTGGTAATATACAATACTTAGAATTAAAAAATTTACCAGGTGAAAATAAATACTTGAAAATTAATGTTAATGAATTAGAGAAAATAGATAATTTAAAAGTAAAATATTCAGGATACATAAAAGATGATTATATAATTATTATGATTAAAGAGAATGATTATAAAAATTCAATTATAGCTATAGGTAGAAATCATGAAAAACAATATGGAAATACATCTTATAAAAATTTAAAAGATGTATCAGAAAAAATTGAGTATAGAATAATTGATGAACAACTTGTTAAAGAACTTATAAGTAATGCAAATATCAAATTTTCATGTTTTAAAAATAAAGATGGTAAATTTAATATTGCTTTAAACATAAAAGATATAGATTCTTATAATAATTTTGTTAAAACATTAAAAGATAAAAACAAAAATATTTCTAGGTAGGTGATTAAATTGTCTAGGACAAAAGAAAAAATTGATGATTTTGGGGAAAAAATTGGAGGTGCAAGAAAAGATTATTATTCTAAAAATGGAATAAGTGTTAAGGAAATTGAAGATTTAAACCATAGACAAATTATAGAAAACTCAATAAAACCATATGTATTTAAAAAGCCTGATTATGAAAGATTAGTTAATGATGGAATAGATAAAACAGTTGTATATTTTTTAAAAAAGTTATATGATTCATTCCCTACAAAATTTACGGCAACTACAACTGACTTTGAATTTGATAAAAAGAGAGCAATAAATTATATTGAATTAGGTAATACTTGTAATTCGGTTTTTAAAGAAATCACTAGTATAAAAGATTTTGATAATATAAGGGATGCATTATTGGAAAATGGATTTATAATTAGAAGTTCCAATATGAGGTATAAATTTTCTAGTGAAAAATATTCATGTGACATATCAAAATTTTTTAATAATTTAAATATAAGTTCCTATGATATTAGTAAGGCTCAAAGTAAAATAAAAGAAATAAATTTTCCTTTTAAAGTTGAAGCATGGAGAAAAGGTTTTGTAATAAAAAACTATGGAGATTCATTTTCAATATGTAAAAAAACAAAATCATATTATTCTACTGTAAAGGATGGTTTTGTTTCAACTGCTGATGCAGAAAAATATTTAGTTGATGTAATTAAACCTGAAATTGAGAAAGATAGAAAGGAATCAAGAAAAGGAATTGAAGCACGTCCGCAATTAAAGCATATCAGAAGGATTGGAGAAGATTATAGAAATTCTAAAGAAATAAGCACAGAAGAATTTATGAGGATGTTTAATTTTAGAGGAGGAGAGTTTGGAAATTGGAATACTCAAAGTGACAGACAACAAAATTTGAATCTTGCTTATGATTCATTATTAGATTTGGCAAAGCAATTAAAAATTTCACCTAAAGGAATTTCTTTAGATAAAACACTATCTATTGCATTTGGAAGTCGAGGTGCAGGAAATAATTCAGCACATTATGAACCTGGGGCTTTAGTTATTAATCTAACGAAAATGAGGGGGGCGGGAAGTCTAGCTCATGAATGGGGTCATGCATTAGATGACTATTATTCACGACTAAGTGGAAATTCAAAAATGAATAGTTTCATGTCAGATGGAGTAAATGAAAATAGTTCAAAAGTACCACATATTGCAAAAACATTCAATGAATTAATGAATCAACTAAAACAAAAATATTTGAATGAAGATGAGATTATAGAAAAGTATACAGAAAGAATTTCTGAATATCAAAATGATATTAAAGAAAAAATTATAGATAAATTAAAAAATAGATATAATATTGATGCACAAAAATTTTATGGAATAATGAATAAAGATGCTGAAATTAGAAAAAGGTCATTTAATGAGTTAGAAAATCAATTAAAAAATACTGTTCAAGATAATATTGTAACATACTATGGAAATGTATTTAATCGTTCTGATGTGGGAATAAATATATGCTTAAATAAAATAATAAACGCTAAAGAATTAATAGGAAAAGAAATTGATGATACAAAGTATTTTAAAAATGCTAAGTTACTCGATTCAACTCGAAGCAAAGAATACTTTACAAATAACAAAGAGCTTTTCGCAAGAGCCTTTGAATCCTATATTGAATACAACATAAAAAAAGAAAATAAAAAAAGTGACTATTTGGTTTATGGTACTGGAACATCTCCATTATATGTTGCAAATATAAGAGAACAGAAATTAATATTTGATAAGATGGATGAATTCATTAATCAAATTGAAGAGCTTGGTAAAGATGAAATTATAGTTAATAATTTTGAAATCGTAGAAGATACTTACGATAATAAAGATTATAGAGAGGTAAAACAACAAGATGTTGAAGTAGAAAAAATAAATAGTTCTGTTGATGATATTGCAAATAGTGAAGATGGTTTTAGATATTCAAATGAAGAAAGTATTAATGTAGTTATACCTAATAAAAATGGACAATTTGATTTAGTTAAATTTAATACAGATGAAAAGTTTTTATTGGTACAAAGGGGAATTAAAAAACAAGACCTTATTGAATATATTAAAAACGATTCTGAACTTGATATTAAAAAAAATACTAATGATTTCTTATTTGAAAATGCAAACAATTATAATAACAGTACTAATATTAATCTTATCAATCTTAATAAGAATACATTGATTTCAACTACGGATGATAAGATGCTTGTTGAGAAGGTATCAAATGATATAGATAGTTTTAATATATACACGTATGACACATCTAATAAGCTAATTGATGTTAATGGGACAGTCTCTGTTGATAATTTAGATTCTATTATTTTAGATTCTTCTGTAATTGAAATTTCAAAAGCGTCAAAGGATTTTGTGAATAATAACAAAATCGTTTCAAAAGAATTTTTAGATGTAAAAAAGGAAATTGATAAATTTAAAGATGAATCAAGTTTTGAAATTCAATTTAAGGATAAAATTTGTCAGGTAGATAAATTAGAAAATGAAAATGTTTATAAACTTAAAAGTTTAACATCAAATGACGAAGCTCAATATTTAAAAGAAGGTGAATTAATAAACAAACTGATAGAAGAGAAGCCAATTGAAATAAGGCAGGACTATATGAAAGTAATTGAGAGAGAAATTGCAGATGAAACAGATAGATTTGATTCATTACTTAATGAGTTAAACAAAGCAGATTCATTTTCTTTGAAAAATGATAATATGGATAAACATGTTTTAGTTACTCCAAGTTTAAAAGAACAAGGAAGCTATCAAATTACTTACATGTATGCCAATGAACCAATAAGTGATGCAACTTTAAATAATAAATCTGCGGTTGCCTTAAGGCTTGCCGAAGAAGGATTTAGTGAAAAGGATATTAGAGAGATGATAAAAATTGAAGATTTAAAAATTGAAAATATTAAAAATATAGAAGATATTAAAGTTCCATTGAAAAATATTGATTTTGATGAATTAAAAGCGAAGGCTAATGGAGCTATACAAGTTATAAGGGTTAAAAATGAAAACATGAAATCAATAAAAAATTTGAAACAAGATTATTGTACTTATCCTAATAAGGATTATATAAGTGTAGTTGTTTCCAAAGCTGAAAAGAATAAGGCACTTGTAGCATTGGGACTTAAAAATGAAGAAATAGGAAAAATACAATATACAACTTTTAAACAACTTCAAGGTATAAACAAATATATATTAATGTCGAAGGAAGAGTATGCTACGTTCAAAGATAAATGCCCTGATGTTGAGTATAGTGCATTTATTAAGAAGGAAGCTATTAACGTTGTTATAAAAGAAAATGACCTTAAAACGGCATTGGAAGCTATAAAAAGAGATAAGCAAGAAACTTTAGGAAATACATTATTTAAGGAGATAAAAGAGAATGGTATTCCTGTATATAGAAAATATGAAAGGAAAATAGGTAGTAACATAATGAAAGAGCTTATGGATAAAGAAATAAAATTTAGTGCTTTGTTCAAAGGTGAAAAATATATTAGTATATCCTTTGATAAATCTAGCGAAAAAGCTTTTGACAAAATTTCAGAAAAAGTAAAAATGGATTTTAATAAAACAAAGCAAACTGAAAGATAATAAAAGATGTCCCCAGGGGATACAAATTGAAAGTTGAAAGGAGTAAACATGATATATAAATCATTGAATTTTAGGGACAAAGGTTTTGCAAAAGAAATATACGATAATGGTATAAAAAAAAGTAGTATGCTTATTGATTCAATATTTAATGAATATATTGTTATGGAAGAAGAAAAAGATTTTGATAACTTAATATATAGAAAAAAGATTTTGTATAAAGGGATTAATAATACAATCGAATACAAATTTGAAGATATTGGAGAAGACGAAAAACAAGAAATAGTTAATATATATGCTGATAATTTTAAAACAATAGATGTTAAAAATGAAAGTTTTTCAAAAGTATCTAATGTATTAATGTTTGTAGAGAATATGTATCACATTGACTTGTTGCCATTAGACATTGAGGAAAAAAATACAAATGTAATTTCAGTAGTATTAAATGAAAAATTTTTCAAAGCCAATTTTTTTATAGACAGTAAATACATAAGGGTAACATATAATAAAGATTTTCCCGAGTTTTTAAGTATATTTGAAAGAAATAGTCAGATTATTAATTTGGAATAGGTAGGTGATTATGTTGTGTTTGATTTAGATAAATTGGTCGAAATTAAATGTGAGGATATTTGTAGTAGATATGGTGTACAACTTAAAAAGGTTGGTAATAGGCTATGGGGGAAAATCCGAGATGAAAGAACAGATTCCTTTTCAATTGATTTAAGAAAAAATCGTTGGAGTGATTTTGGAGACAATACAGGTGGAAATTCAATAAATCTAATTGAGCAACTTGAAGGAATCAGTAATAAGGATGCTATTAATAGAATAGCATCTTTATACGGTATTTCCAGTGAAAAGGGTACTGATATTAATATACTTACAAATGCACAATATAGAGAAATTGGTATATATCCTGAAAAGGCAACAGCAAATTTTGATATAGATTTAAGGAAACATTCGATAGAAAAAGCAAATGCTTGGTATGAAAAGTATGGTATTCATGTCAGTGAACTAGCTAAAAAATATCCTAAAGTTTATAACAGATTATTATATAGTATATCGCTGCCAAGAATTGAGGAGCTAAGAGATATATATTTTCGTAGAATTGAAAAAATAAAAGAATACGAACCATGTATTGAAAAAACTTTATACTCTTCATTTACGAAAGATACTGAAAAGGATATTAATAGACAAGTTGATTTATTGAAAAGAGCATTACTAGGGAAAAATAGTATTGATAAGTTGAGAGTTAACTATGAAAATGACTTACAAAATAAAGACGTTGGAAACATTGGCAATACAAATTATAGGGAACTAAAAAAATCCGGAGAATTACAATATCTTTTATTAGAAAAAAAACTCGCCAATTTTATGATTAATAAAATGGACAATGAAGGAATAAAAGTAAGTGCATTTAATAAGTTTAATAATGTTAACATTGCATTTAGTAAGGATGATTTAGTGAAAGTTAAAAAAATTGAAGATAAGGTAAGACAAGAATTTAAAGAAATCAAAAATGTTCAACAAAGATAATATATTTTATGAACAATAATAATTATAAGAAGATAAATAAAATGCGTATATAAACAGGTGCATATTTTTTTTGTTTTCTTTGTGTGTTACAATATCAAACACAAATAAGTATGAAAATGTGTTACAAAAATTGTATATAGTTAAAAAGGGTTGGTGATGTAAGTGTTAAGGGTTAATAGAAATAAAGTACAAGTCAAAAAAAAGGATATTATTTTACCACTTACTATATTTATTTTAGTAATAGTAGGAGACACCTTAATTATATTAAATTATTCAAAAATTATAATGACGCATCCAAACATCAAAATTATGGATGCTATAAATTTATTAACTCAAAATTCTAAAAATGGTAAAGAGTTTGTAAATATTAAGTTCTCTAAAAGCTTGTTTGACGTATATTTAGCAACTCAAAAAAAATTACTTATGTTTTATACGGCACTGTTAATGCTAGTACTTGGAAATATGTTCAAAATGAAATCGGATTTTAAAGGTATAGAACATGGTTCGGCACGTTGGGCTAATGAGAAAGAAATTAAGAGACTTCATCAACCTAAAGATAGTTTTGTATTAGCTGATAACCTTTATTTAGACCCAAAAGATGAAAAAAATAAAAATTCAAATGAATTATTAGTTGGTGGTTCAGGTCAAGGTAAATCATATAAGAAAGTAAAACCTGATGTTTTACAAATGGTAGGCTCGTATATAATAACTGACCCAAAGGGAGAGTTATATAGGGATTTAGCTAAAGTATTAAAGAAAAATGGTTATGCAGTTAAAGTTCTTAATATTTTAGACCCAAAATACTCAAATGGATATAATCCGTTTAAATATATAAACAAAGATAAAATCGAATCTGATGTGCTTGTTTTGGTAAATGTATTCATGAAAAATACTACAGATTCAAAGAAATCAGGGGGCGATCAATTTTGGGATGATGCTATGAAAGCTCTTTTAACAGCTATATTTTTATATTTAACTTTGGAAGAAAATGAGGAGAAAAATTTTGAAAGGGTTTTTCAACTAGTGAGGAAAGTTGTTGTTGATGAAGAAACAGGAGAAATTGACCCTAAAAGGTCAGAATTAGAAAGAATTTTTAAACACATAGAGCAGACAAATCCATATCATCCAGGACTACAAGCCTATGAAGAATTTAAATTAGGAGCAGGAAAAACAGCTAAGAGTATTTTAATTTCTTTATCTGTAAGGATGAATATATGGATTAGTCAAGATATATGTAATATGACATATGAGGATGAATTAGAGATTGAATCATTAGGAACTAAAAAAATAGCAATATTTCTTATAACACCTGATATTAATGACACGTTTAATGTACTAGCATCAATGTTTTATACTCAATGCTTTATGATTTCGTTTTATGAAGCTGATTATCACCATAATGGAAGATTGCCATTAATGTTAAGTTTTGAAGCAGATGAATTTGCTAACATAGGGGAAATACCCAATTTCAAAACAATAATTACAACTTGTAGAAGTAGAAATATTAGAATTATGCCAGTTATACAATCTTTCTCACAACTTGAGAATATGTATAAAGATAGTTGGAAGACAATTCTTGGGGGATGTAACGTAATAAATTATATTGGTTCTATTGAGGACGATACACACAAATATATATCAAATAAATTAGGGAAGGCAACAGTTTATTTAGAAACGCAAGGAGATTCACGAAGTAGTAAATCATCTTCATCAAGCAAAAATGGTACATGGATAGCGAGAGATTTAATGTCACAACAGGAAGTTTCAACAATGAGTGATGAAAACTGCATACTTTTTATAGGTGGTATGTATCCTATAATTGCTAAAAAATTTCAAACTGAAAACCATCCTATGATAAAGGATGTAGGGAGTTCATTTCCTGATGGAATTAAAAATAACACTTATATTGAAAAAGAATATAGAGAAATTGCTAAAGCAAGACAAGCTAGAGCTATGGAAAGAAGGCTAGTAAAAGAAGAAATACTAAAGCAAAACAATATATTAAAAAAACAATTTGCAAATCTTAAAGATGATGAATTAGCAAAGGATTTTGATGAAAAATTTTCAAATTAATATATTGTTATTGATTGTAAGGGGGGTGATAGTAAAAAGAAAATAATGCCAAACACATTGAAATGTGTTACGAAATGTGTTACTATTTTATTAGGGAGGTTCAATTTATGGATGAAGAAAAAAAAACAATTAGTGATGTTATGGTTTTTTTATCTAGTCATGCTGTTAAGTTAGCGTATAAAGTTATTCCAGGGCTGTTGAAAAGGCATAATAAATCATTAGAGAAAAAAGCTGAAAAATTAGAAAATAAAAAACAAGCTTTGGAGGAAAATAAAAAGCTCAATAGTAGAAATAGTGAATTAAGAAATCGTATTAAAGAATTGAAAGGTGATATTTTATCTTTAAAATCTTTTAATAAAGATAAAATCTTAAAGCAATTTAAGGACTTAGTTGCAGAAGATAAGGAAATAGAAAATAAATCAAACGGTATATTCAAAAATAAAGAAGAGATTCAAAACACTTTAAATAAACAGAAAAATTATATAAACGAAATGATAAATAATTATGAAATAAATGCAAGAGAATCAAGCAAGTTGAACAATCAGGAAATTAATATGGAAAATACAGAAGCATTAAGCAGACGATTCCAGGAATATGAGAGCAATATAAAAATGATGGTTAGTGAGTATGAGAGCAACTTGAATTACTTAAAGGAAATGGACATTGATTTAGGAGAAAAAATTGATTTTAATAAAATACTTAATGAAACAAAAAATCAATGGAAAAATGATACTCGTAATAGAGAATTTTCACCTGAATTTACATTTGATGTTGTTAGCGAAATAGAAAAATTAAAAAAGGAAAATATCTTGATACACCTTGAAAGAAAAAGGAAAGAGGATTTAATAAAGGACTTGAAGATTGAAAAACAAATCCTAAATAATCCAAAAGTTAAAAATCTATCAAGTGAACAAAAAAAAGTATTCGCAATTATCAATAAGGAGGGAATGACATTTAAGCAACTAGCAAGTAATGATGAAATAAAAAAAATGTTTACTCCTTCAAAAACGACTGTTCAACTAGGTAAATATGATTTAAATATAGTGAAACAGTATTTTGATAAAAATAATAATTTTAATTTAGATAATTTCAATAAATCCTTAATTGATAAATTTTCATCTGTTGAAAGGCAAAAGGAGGAATCTAAATTAGTTACAAATAGATTGAAAAGTTTATATGATAATAAAATAGTTAGTAAAAGTGGTCAAAATTATTCACTTACAAATGAAGGGTTAGAGAAATTAAAAAATGTTAGCACTGAATTTGAATTTACTTCTTATGATGCAAATGTAATCCATGGGTATATATCTAAATCAAGTGGTAACTTAACAAAAGAAAATTTAAAAGGGTTATTGGATAAAGAGTACAAAAATACAAAGGAAAGTGATAAGCAATATAAATATCTTATGAATAGATTAGAGAATAATGTCAAAGGTGGATATGTTACAAAAAAAGTAGCTAATGGAATAGAAAGTTATTCCTTTACGGATAAAGGAATGGAAACTAGAGAATCCGTATTAAAACCTGTTGAGTATAAATTGAAAAGAGAATTGAACTCTTTATCCGAATCAAATCTTATTAAAATTAGTGAAAAAAAGTTTGTTTCTAATTTAGATACATCTGAAATAAAAAATGAAAAAGTTAATGATTTAAGCACAAAAGAAATAGATGTTGATAAATATGATTTTACTAATAAAGTGAATCC
This sequence comes from Clostridium akagii DSM 12554, assembly GCF_000686725.1. Lineage (GTDB taxonomy): Bacteria > Bacillota > Clostridia > Clostridiales > Clostridiaceae > Clostridium_I > Clostridium_I akagii. Next base: position 12,327 of record NZ_JMLK01000034.1, read on the forward strand.
AAATTATATTGCTGTTGAAAAGGTTAGTAATGACCAAACACATCCTGATAGATTTGAGTTTAAAGGAACTGTTGATGATATAAAATTCTTTGATGATAAAGTAGATATATCGGTTGGAGAAATCAAAAATCTAAGCAATGAACAATCAGGAAAAGGAGAAAAGGTATTAGAACAGTTTATTGAATTAAAAAATAAGGGTTACTTGAATTATAAAAATTCTGATGATTTTCCTAGTAGTAAATTTGAGATAACAAATGAAGGTAAAAAATTCATGAAAGAAGCTAATTTTAGTAATATAGAAAAAACTGAAAATAAAGAGATAAAGAAATCTCAAAAAGTAAAAACAGTAGGAATGGAGAGATAACTTATGTTTAAATTTATATCAAATCTTTTTATGGGGAATAAAAACCAACAAAAACGTAATTTGAAGTTAAAACAGAATTCATTAAATGAAGATTTAAAAGAAAGACACTCTCAAAGGGTTGAAAAATTTGAGGAGCTAACAGAGCTTAAAGCGATCGTAGAAGAAAATAGGAATTTGCTTGAAGAAAATGCCAGGTTAGATGAGGAAATAACACAGCTAGAGATTGAAATTAGAGAACTGATATACCCAAAATCAAATAAAAAATTGCAAGTTTCAATATAGCAAATGGTTATGGGAGGATTTTATGGAGGATAGGGAAGTTAAAGAAAATATTATATATGAGCCTTTTACTAATTTAAATGAACAAGAGTTATTTGAAAAGCATCTTAAAAATGATATTGAAAAAAATTTAGAAAATGACAGCATTGATATAAGCAAAGATGAAGAAGAATTAATTACGGAAAATAATAAATTCTTAAAAAACATTGATGTAAGGTCGAAAGAATTACTTACAAAATTTAATTAGAGGGCTATATATATTTACATATATATAAATGCTAAATTTATTAGGAGGATTTAATTATGACAAAATTTTTGGACAAACTAACACTGGGAGAAGGGAATATAAATAAAATTGTTAAATCAAGGTTTTTTGGCAGAGCTTTAACAGTTCTTCAAATAGTATTCTTTACATCTGTATGTGCAACTTCCGTTGGATTAGCATCAGCAGACTTTTCAACTTTGACAACATTAATTGTTACCTGGACAACTAGAGTTGGTGGAGTTGTTGCTTTTGTTGGGGCTATAATGTTTGCACTTGGTTGGAGAAATGACGACCCAGGTGAAATGATAAAAGGTGCAAAAACTTGTATTGCAGGAATAATGATTGTAGCTATTTCACAAGGTTCAGGAGCTTGGCTGTCTTAATATTCTTTATAATAAGTCCTAAAAAATTAGGACTTATTATAAAAAAAGGGGGAGATTTTTATTGAAAAAATATTTAATCAAGTATAAAAATGTATGTGCTTTCTTTTGTGCATTCTTAATAGTGTTCTCACTTTCGTGTAAGGTTGCATATGCAATAGATTTACCTGACCCTACAGGTATTTTAAATAGCCTGGGTAATTTAGGGAACTCCATAGGTGGTAATTTTACCAATTTAGGAAATAGTATAGGTGGTGGATTTACTAATATGGTTAATGGTATTCAAGGAGTAGGAAATAGTATAAATGGGTTGGTAGGAGATATTTCAACTGGATTTGCTAATCTTGGTAATTCCATAGCTAATATACCGACTACAATAGAAAACTTACCAGGGAAAATAGGGGATGCGGTCGGAAATTCAGTAGGAACTGCATTTACAAATGCTATAAATAACACAATATTAAATCCAATAGGTAGGGTAGTTGAAAGTGACTTAACAACTAAAATTAATGCTGTAGATGCAGATATGCAAGCATTCCAAATGTTGTTATCACAGGAGGATTTAAGTGGTTCTCAATTTGGGTTTGCACAAACACTTTGGTCTTCAATGAAACCAATCGGATATAGTTTAGTTAGCTTATTCTTTATAATATCATTTTGTAAAAAGACAATTTATTTTGAAATGATGAATGACTTAGAAGTATATAAACAGTTAGTTAAATTGATTTTTGCTAAAAGTGCAGTTGATTATTCTTATACAATATTAACAGCTATAGTAAGCGTTAATAGAGGAATTGTAAACACAATATTTGGGGTATTAAAAATGGCTGATAAAAGCCAAATGATTCAATACATTAATAGTAACAGCAGTACAGATGTTATTCAATTGATTGGTAATTGTCTTAAAAGTACAGTGTTAATGACAAGTTTAGGAATTTGTTTGATAATATGTATGGTAATAGTTGTAATAAGACAAATTGAATTAGCTGTTTTAGCTGTTGTATCACCTATGTTTTTCGCCACGTTAGCAGGAGATTCAACAAGCGATATTTTCAAATCTTTTATTAAGAATTTTGTCGCAGTTACGGTACAGACTATTTGGATAGCGGTTGGTCTTGCTTTTCTGAAAAATTCGTATTTAACATCTATAACAGTTGGAAGTGACGGTTTGCTTAGTGGGTCAGGAATATTTGGTTTTACAAATTTCATTGTTGGGATAGTTGCATTAACAGTCTATTGCGTACAAGCTCCTGCATCTGTTAGAAATTCTTTAGGCGGTTCTGGTGGCGGTGGATTCAATATATCTAGTTTAGCAATAGTAGCATCATTTGTATAAATTTGAGGAGGTTATAACTGTATGAGAGCTAAGATACCTAGAGACATTACAATATATAAACCTAAAATAATTGCAGGGTTTAATTTAAGGCAAATAGTAATTATAGCAATTGTTTTGGTTATTACAATACCTTTATATATAGTTTGCAGAAAGACATTGGGGGATAATACAACTGGATGGGTTATTATGTTAATAGCACTCCCACTTTTGTTATTTGGTTGGTATGAGCCACAAGGTATGTCTTTTGAAAGGTATTTATTTTCCATAGTTTGGACATATGTAACTCCGAGAGTAAGATATTTTAAAATTGAGGACGAAATGGTGGGTGAAAACAATGTTTCTAAAAAAAGAGGACAGAAGCGATAGTAAAAAAATCGAATTTAAAAATGAAAATGATTCTGATAGTGATTCAAAAACTAGACTTCAAAAAATCAAAATACCACATAGCGTACAAGATACAATACCATTTGAGGAGTTGTATTCAAATGGTATGTATAAAGTAGAAGATGGATTATATTCTATAATGCTAAAATTCAGTAATATAAATTATAGATTATCAAGAGAAGATGAACAGAAGCGTAAATATAAATTATATTCTGCTGTTTTAAATTCCCTTGCACCTGATATTCACTATCAAGAATTAATTATGAATAGGACTATAGAAGGTGAAACATATAGGAACTGTTTGCTACCTAAAGACAATAAATATAAAGAACTACCGATACACAAAGATTATATTAAGGTACAGGAATACTTTATAGATGAAAGTTATAATGCTACATCTGATAAGAAAACATATATAGCTTTATCATATAGGGTTAAATCTAAAGCTGAAAGTGCTTACCAAATTTTAAAAAAATCGTATAAAAATATAGCTATAGCATTAAAAAAATTAGATTCAAATTGCATAATGTTAAAACCATTAGAATCTTTGGAGATTTTATATAATTATTACAATCCATTAAAGAGTAAAGAAGATAAATTTGTATTACCTAAAAATATTTATTCTATTGGAAGAAAAGTAAAAGACTATATAGCACCTTCTAGTTTTAAGTTTAAAACTAGCTTAATCGAAATGGGTACAGCATATACAAGAATTTTTTTCGTAAAAGACTACCCTGAAACTTTAGATGATGTATTCATAAGTGATTTAATGGATAATTCATATGATATTTGTGTTACTAAACATGTTGACCATATTGAAAAAGGCAGTGCATTACAATTTCTTAAGAAAAAAAGAACTACACTTGAAGGTCAAAGGCAGGACAGAAAAAAGAAAAATAAAAGAGAAGGTATGGATTATATTCCACTTGAATTACAAGATGCAATAGATGAAACAAATGAAATGTTGGAAAAATTAAAAAGTGACCAGGATTATTTTTTAGTGGGTTTTTATATTTCTATATCGGCTGATTCAATGGAAAGGTTAGATGATATTAGCAGGGATATTAATACTATATGTAGACAGCATATGGTAATCCTTGATGTTGTGACACACAGACAAGAACAAGCCCTTGCTAGTATGCTTCCACTTGGAAATGATAAGGTCAATGTATCAAGGAGAATGACAACAGATGCAGCAGCCATTTTATTACCTTTTAATGCACAGAATATATTTGACGAAACTGGTTTTTATTATGGCAGAAATTCTTTTACAAATTCAATGGTTGTTATTGATAGGAAAAAACTTAAAAATGGTAATGGATTCATATTAGGAGTTCCAGGAGCAGGAAAATCGTTAAAATCTAAAAGAGAGATAATAGATGTATTGGAATTAACGAATGATGATGTTATTATTATTGACCCCGAAAGAGAATTTAATATAGTATGTGAAAAATATAATGGCGAATTAATAAAAATATCTGCAAATACCAATACACATATGAATCCAATGGATATTAGTATGGATTATGCTGATGATGATGACCCAATTCAAGCAAAATCCGACTTTATACTTTCAATAGTTGAAACTATAAAGGGTGAACTTAGTGCAACTGAAAAAACAATTGTTGATAGATGTGTTAGGTTATCATATAAAAAATTTATTGATTCAGGATGGAATCAGGAATATATACCTACATTCGTTGATTTCTATGAAATTTTAAAGATACAAAATGAAATACAAGCTAAAGATATAACACTAGCATTAGAACTATACGTAATTGGCTCACTTAATACTTTCTCACATAAATCAAATGTCTCTCTTACAAATAGACTTACAGTTTTAGACACAAAAGATTTAGGTAAAAATTTGAAAAAAGTAGGACTCTTAATAGTTCTTGATAGTGTTTGGAATATACTTTGTGCAAATAAAGAAAAAGGTAAGAATACTTGGGTTATAACAGATGAATTTTACCTATATTTTGACGATAGAGACAACAAAGAATCTTATTCAGCAGAATATTATTATCAAATTTATAAAAGGGCTAGAAAATATGGAGGATTAATAACTGGTATAACACAAAATGTTGAAGATTTATTACAATCACCTAAAGCAAGAACAATGCTTGCTAATTCTCAATTCATTGTTCTTCTCGATCAAGCACCAACGGATAGAGCTGTAGTAAAGAAACTGCTAAATTTAAGTGAAACACAAGAAAATTTTATAACAAATGCAGAACAAGGATGTGGATTGCTTGTTGTTGGTAAGGATATAATTCCTTTTGAAGATGAATACCCTAAAGGAAATGAAGTATATAAAGCAATAACAACAAAAATTGATGAAATTAGAGAATATAAATTACAGGAAGAAGCTCTTAATAAGAATAAAAAAGTTTAATAAAAAGGAGAAACAATATGAATAGTGTTTGTTTTACTGGTAGAGTTGCTAATGATTTAATACTAAAATTGGCAGATGAAAAAAAAGTTATAAATTTTTCACTTGCTGTTGAAAGAAAAGGAGTTAGAGACAAATTCAACAAAAAAATTGCTGATTTTATTCCTTGTGAAATATGGGGTGCTAAAGCAGAAGCTTTATTAAAACATTCAGGCAAAGGTAAACTTTTAAGTGTGAAAGGAGAATTACATTTAAATCCGTATATCAAAGATAATGTAAAAAAAATAAAAACGACTGTAATAGTTAATGAAACTGATATTTTACAATGGAATGAATCTAATGAAGATGATATACCGTATCCAGGAAAAGGTTAATTAAGGGGGGGATTTTCTTGTTTAAAAAACTTGAAAAAAAACTAGAAATAAATGTTGATTTACTTTTAGATAGAGATATTAAAGAACAGTTTGAATATTTAAGGTATATAGTAGAAAAAAACTATAAAATTGATTATATAACCTCATTCATAAAGTCTAATGAAAAATATACATTTTTGGGCGGAAGCGAGAATATAAAAGAAGAAACTGCTAATAGTTCATATATTGATATGCCAATATTAAGATACAACAAAAATTCTTTACTTGATTCTAAAGTAAGAAACATTAAAGCAAGATTTTCCATACCTTTAAAGATTGGCGAAACTGAATATTTAATAATAATGGAATCCAAAAACTATAAAATTTTATATGGGAATGAAAAAAATATATACAAACAAATTTTTGATTTCAAAAATGCACTTATTGAGTTAAAAAAAAATGATGCTTAGCTATCACTTTTTCTGTGATAACTAAACATTTCTAAATTACTTAGGACAAGTTCATTAAATTCTCTAATTGGTATTCGTAAATTTCCTGATACTTTTATACATGGAATTTTATTATATTCATATATGTAGCGGTATATGCTTTTTAGAGAAATACGTATGTTATGTTTAGATAATATAGTAATTAGTTCTATTGGTTTATAGAATTGCTTGTCAAAAGAATATATTAATAGCTCTATATCCAAGCTTTTATTTTGAATATATTCTGCAAGTGAATTTATATCATAAATATAACGAGTTTTATTTTTCCTTATGTATGTTAGGCTATTATTTTTTCTTAATGTAGATAATTGATAATCATTAATATTTAATATACTTTTAACTTGTTTTGCTGTTAGATTTATAGAAAAAGTGTCGTTATTAGGTATTAGTCGTTTTGAAAAAGAGCTATTTTCCTTTTCAAAATCAAACAAAAAATTACTTACTTTACATTCTAAAAAATATTCATCTATATTTATTTTATAAGCACCATTCTTATTATTTTTTAACATTTTCAAATTCGGATAGAGGGAGTATTGACTAACATCCAAAATTTTAGTTAGTTGAGATACATTTACTTTAAACATGTGAAATTCTCCTGTCAAATATATTTTACTATTAACATTATATATTACTTTTTTTACAATGAAAATAGCATCATATTGCATTGTAAGTATAATTTGACATTAATTGCTTGACTAAATTCGTATACTTATTTATAATTACTGTAGTATCAAAGGGATTGGAGGTTTAAAATGAATGTTATTATAGCAGTAAATGAAAGAAGCATTGAGAAGTATGTTACAACAATGAAAGAATGTAATGTAATTAAGGTGGTGAAGAATAACAAAACATTAATTCAAGATATATTAGAATTAAATCCTCATATTTTATTAATATCAAATTCTTTACCTGGTAAAGCTTCAATAGAAGATATTATCTTAGAAATTAGAAGCAAACATCCAAGTACAAGAATTGCATTTTTATATGGGGCTGATGACCCATTAAGAAAAAGATTTACTAATATTTTAATAGAAAATCAAATTTTTGATTTTCACGTAGGTGTGATTGATGAAGACACAATAAATGCACTTATATTACAACCTAAAACTATAGATGATGTATCTATGGAAGATTTAAGCATAGACGAACAAAAAAAGGCACAAAAACAATTAGAAGCAAGACATGAATATCTTAAGCAATTAATGGAGCATTTAGAAAAGGAAGTTTACGAAAAAAAAGCAAAAGAAATGTCCCCAGGGGACACATCTATTGAGCGAGTTTTTAATGAGGATACAAACATTAAGGATGTAGTAAATAAAGTTATTTCAGTTGAGGAAAAGATAAAGATAGAAGAAGAAATAGAAGAAAAGTTAATAAAACAAGTACCAGTTAAAGAACTTGAAGTACAGATTATAGAAAGAGTAGAAGAGATAGAAACAGTTAAAGAAGTTATAAAGGTAAAGGTTGAGAAGGAAACAATTATAAAAACTAAAGTTATAAAAAAACAAATTTATTCAGTAATTTCACTTTACAATTCAACCATTAAAGATTTATTTGTAGCGAATTTTTCACATCAACTTGCAGGAACTATAAATCAAGATATTTTATTAATTGACTTTGAAACACCTTTTCCAAGTCTTGACCATCATTTTAATATTGACAAAAGTATTTATATTAACGACTTGCATAGTTCAAAACAGCTAACTGGAATATCAGGATGTTTGAGTGCTTTGAAAAAGAATATATTAAATGCACAAACATTTAATGAGTTTACTAAAAAAATAAAAGGATATGATAATTTACACATTTTAACTGGACTTTATGATATAGATGAATTTGATAGGACAGAGAGTGAGGATATAGATAAAATAATAGAATTTGCTTGTGAAAAATATGATACTGTTATCATTTCATTAAATTCATTCTTTGCAAATGTATTTACGTATTCAGGTCTTACTAATTCAGATAAAGTTATTTTAATTACTGAACCTACTTATGTTAATGCAAGAGCAGATATTTCACTTATAAATGAACTTACTACCTTTCATAATCAAGATATTAATAAGTTCAATATTGTAATGTGGGGAAATTTAATGGATAACGACAAGATAAATAAATTGTTTGAAAATTATACTGTGCTAGGAAAAATTAAAGATAATTCACATTATTTAAATTCCTTATTAAATAAAGAAATATTAACAAAAAAAATAACATTTAAAAAAGAAACAGATGGATACTTAGACATAATTAATAAATTAGGGTATGTACCTAATAAAAGTCTTTTTAAAAATTTGCCTTTTTTTAAGAGGAAGTAACCTTGGATATTGACAAAATATCAATTATAAAAGCTCTTGATTTAATATGGGAAGGTCATAATGTTTACTGTATATTTAATGAAAAAATAAAAATGTTCAACATATTAAATGCTAATCCTATATTAATAATCTTTCAAAATGAAATATATAAAGGAGAATGGTATTTAATATCGTAATTGGCTACAAAATAAATATGAAATATCGAGAGGAGGAACTATTTTGGGCGTAATTTCAATAAGAGAAAAATCTTATGAGAAAACAAAAGAAAAGGCTAAGAAAATACAAAGTAATGGAAACACTCTATTTGAAATTGTTGATGAAATTGTCCAATATCTATTAAAAGAAAAAAGCAAATTAATAATAGATATTCAGAAGGAGTTAATAAAAAGGAAAGAGCTTGATGATATAGTCGCAGAGTATATAAAAGCAAAAAATATTGTTATTGATGGAATTGATAGTTATGAAAAAATAATAGATTCTGTTAATGATTATTTATGGGGTTATTCCGTTATAAATAAATATATTGATGATGATTTAGAAGTATCTGATATTGCAATAAAAGGAACTAATGATACTTGGATTAAAAAGAATGGAATAAGGACTAAGACGGATATAGTTTTTCCATCTATACAAAGTATTATAAATTTTGCATATTCAATTGCAATTAAAAATGGAGGTAATTTATCAAAAAGGGATGCAGTAATTGTTATTGGAGATTATACATCTTCCAAATACTACTTTTTGAGAATTGATATTGCCATATCACCAGTAAATGTAATTAGTCCCCATATAATAATAAGAAAAATACCCAAATATATAATTAAACCTGATATGGATAAGTTAGAGTATTTAAAAATGTTTAATAGCGAAATGAAAAATTATCTTATTAAAGCATTCACAAAGGGTAAAAATATACTTATTGTTGGGCAGGGTGCAAGTGGAAAAACAACATTATTAAATGCAGGGATCGAGCATATACCTGAAAGTTTATCAAAGCTTGGTATTCAAGAAATAATGGAATTATCAAGTGGAAAAGGTAATTGGATATGGGAAACGGTCGTTAAAAAAAGTGGTGAGGGTGACATTGAATACACATTACAAGATTTAGCGACAAATGGATTATTAATTGATATAGATTGGTTTTTAATTGGAGAATCAAAGGGTGCTGAATCAATGGCTTTATTTGATGCTACATTTACTGGTCATAAAGTTGCTCTTACAGCACATGCTCCAAGTTCAAAACAAGGAATAGAAAAAGTAATATTAAATATGAAAAAAAGTGGAACGGATTATAAAAGGGAAGATTTATTAAGGATGCTTTCAAACTTAGATATAGTAATATTTACGAAAAAATTTAAAGTTTGTGAAATAACAGAATGTGTAGGTTATGACGAAAAAGCAAATAATTTAAAATATAATCCAGTATTCAAATTTAATATTGAAAGAGATGATGAACTTGGTATAGATGGTTATTTTGAAAAATTAAATGAAAGTTGCAAAATCTAAATAGTGAGGTTATAAAACAATGGTTGCTACTTTATTAAATATATTAATATTTGTTTGTATACTTGGATTGTCTTATGTTATTTGTTATTATTTCTTAAAAAAAAATATAGATATATCAAAATATCTCAATAAAGAAGACATAAGCTATGAAATGAAAAAGATAAAAGATTATTACAAATATAACAATAAAAGGGACAATAAGTTAACTGTTTTTATAAGGGACACAATAAAAAGAGCTAACATAAGAAATAAATTTATTAATCCAAGTATTATTATATTTGTATCAATTATCATTTCAGGTATATCTTTTATATTTTTATTCCAAATTTTAATTTTCATACAAGCTTTAATTTTATCACTTTTCATTTTTACAATGCCATGTACTATTATCTATTTCATATCAGAAATAGTTGGTTCTAAGACCAATAAGTCTATAATTGATTTTCTTAATTTATTAGATAATCATTTAGAAATAAAAGATGATATTAACTTTGCTATTAAAAATTGTACTACATTTGAGCTAGAACCTTTAACTACTTACTGTAAAGACTATGACTTTGACACTTCATATGGGGACACACCAATGGTTGCATTAAATAAATTTTCTAACAAAGTAGATAACGAACAACTAAAAAATTTATTTAAAAGGTTAATTAATTGTAATAAAAATTCAGGAAAGTATAAATTAGTTGTAAAGAGATTCAAAGAAAATTATTTGGATTTATACGATAAAATGTTGGACAGAAGAAAGGATGCTACAAAAAGCAGATTTTTTATAATAATTATGATAGTTTCAATTGTTATTGTAATTCTTCTGTTAATTGTAAGTAACAATAACTTACAATATTTATTAATGACTACAAAGGTTGGACAAACCTTAGTAACATTTTTGATGATTTCTTTGATTGTTACTTTTTTTATTGCTATAGATGTTGGAAGATTTAAATTTTAATAAAGGAGAATAAAGAATGAGGTTTATATTATATTATTCATCCCTTTTGTCATTAATAGTTATAGCATATTTAATTGCTAACCACTTGTTGAATGTTGTAAATAAAGATATTAAGGAAGCAAGAGGGGAACTTGATAAAAAAGAAATTAAAAAATCCAGGGCGAGTTTTTATAAGAGTTTTGATTCAAAATTAAGAAAAAATGAGAGAGTTAATTCAATGTTTTCTAGGATTGATGATAAGTTAATTAGACTTGGAAATCCAATACATTTAAATTCATTTTATTATTTATTAATAAAAATTTTGCTTCTTATCTTGGGGATTGTATATGTAAAAAACTTTTTTAGTACAGTAAGTGTTCTGTTAAGTATATTACTTTTCTTTTATATAGATATTGTTAATTACAGTAAGAATATAAAAGATGAAAAACTAATGAGATTGGATTTTCCTGAAATATACAATGCCTTAGAAATTGATACTTATGCAGAAATACCTTTTGATAAAAGTATAGTAGAGTGTTATGACGTAATTAAAAATCAAAGGTTAAAAAAAGCTTTTTCAGATTTATCAGCGGAAGTTATTACAAAGAAAGATATTGGCTCAGCTCTTAATAATTTAAAAAGCAAGTTTAATAATACAATAGAAATTAATAGTTTTGCTTTAACAATAGAGCAAGGATTACAAACAGGAGCTATGAGAGAAATGCTTGGAAATCAACGCAGGGTATTAACTAAAAGTTTTTTAAATTCTAAAGATATCGAAACCACTACTAAAAATATGAAAGTTACTATTGCGGTTTTATTATTATTAATTAGTGCAAGTTCAATTATTGTTTATAGTTTCGCTACTAAAATCTTCAGTAGCCTAAATTTTTTATTAAAATAGCTTACTAATATTAATTAAAATA
>NZ_JMLK01000035.1 GCF_000686725.1 Clostridium akagii DSM 12554
ATTCCTTAATGAATGTATAAATCAAAATAACTCCATTAAGGAAATAATTTATAATTATATAGTGAGTAACAGTGGTGTAAAGTCACCACAAGTTAGTTACATTGAAAATATTCAAAGTGATGAAAAAATACTCAAAGTTACTCAAAGTGATGATATTAAACTAGATATTAATAATAAAGTTACTAAAAGTGAGGAAAATTTACAAGAAACGAGTGAACTGGAAATAAATGAATTAGAGGAATTAGAGGAATTAAATAAGTTTATTTGAATGGAAATAATAATTAAAGGAGTGGCTTAGTTGCTACTCCTTTTCTATATCCCAAACCAAGTTAGAATGAGGTATACATCTTACTAATTAATTACTTACTAACTTTGTAAGGTTATTTGCATATAACTCAATTACTCTGATAATTTAAATTAAGGAAAAATATTTGATGATTTTGTAACTCAAATTAAGAAGATAAAAAACTTGGTTATAAAAGAATTATTCAAAACACGAGAAAATAAGCTATAAAATCTTATATTTTTAACCACTGCGAAGAGATATAGGTTTTATATTTTTATATCGAGTTATATGTGGTAGAAAATAAATTGTAACATAAGAAAAATATTGAAGTAATGCATAGTTTTAGAGTGAATTTTGGAGTATAATGGGGTAAATTAAGAATAGATGTTAATTTATTGAGATTAATATGCTTAGCGTTGAATTTATAGAATTCATATAATGTCTATAATGGGAAGTTGTAAAATGAATCACCATAGACTTTTAAATAAGATACAGATATTAAATATTAAAGAAATTACCGTGAGAAACAACTACTAAGTAGAATAAATAACAAAGCTGTGAAATACAATATCGACGTTATCGAAAAAATATATACAAATTATGGAGGAACTATGAAATCAAAATATATCAAGCTGTCACAAGATAAGCTTAGAGATAAATATCACTGCTATGGTCATTTTTATACTTTGAGAATTAATAAAAACAACTTAATTAAATGCAGAAGTGTACTGGAGATTGTTGAGTCAAATAGTACTTTGGACAATGGTATTATGCCAACAAATAATATGCCGGATGCTATCACAATTATGATGAACCCTGGCGGGTCAGAACCGGATTTACCAAATATTTCACAATATATTGAAACAATAATTAATGATAACTTTTTCAATATAGATTTTATGAATAAAAAGCTTGTTAGAGCAATTCCAGATGTTACTCAAGATAGAATAATGAATGTTACAGGGTGGAAACATGTAAGGATATTAAATTTATCAGATGTTAGAGAAAAAAATTCAACTTATCTTAAAGATCATTTAAAAAAATTCGAAGTTGCATTAGACTCAAGCATACACAGTATATTTTCACCAAAACGAAAAGCTGAAAGAGAACTAGCACTATGCATAGAAGATATGCCGTTAATAATATTTGGATGGGGAACTGAAGAGTATTTGGAGAAAATAGGGGAGTATGCTTTTAAATATATTACAATGGATAACAAACAAAAATTTGTTGGAATTAAGCAAGATAACTATAACTTTTATCATCCTGGGAGAAGAGAAAACTGGCATGACAATATATTAAATCAAATTTACAGTCTATAAATTTTGTTAAATTTAATATAATACAACAATACACTTTATAATAAGGGTGCAGACCTTTGGAGAATCTAAAGTATATGTATTAACTATTAAAGAGTATAAAACAAAATGTATAATAAACATATTTGTAAATTAAAGATTAAAGGAGATAAATAGATGAAATTAGAAATAAAAATACTAGATGCCTTTAATGGTGACAGTTTTTTGATTTCAATGGAAGATAAACTTATAAAAAATATAGTCGTTGATGGGGGAATTAGTAAAACTTATATAAGAGACTTACATTCAGAAATAGAATTAATTGAATCAAAGGGGCAGGATATAGACTTAATGTTTATTACACATGTTGATGATGATCATATTGGTGGAATTATATCATTTTTTGAAGATGATGCAATCAAAAAGAATATAGTAAAGAGAGTAGTTTATAATTCAGCATTAACCATATCAAAACATTTAAATGTTAAATATGATTCATCAAGGGAAATTGAAATTAATAATATATCTCAGCGAGAAATGAGCTATGAACAAGGGAAAACTCTAGAAGGAGAATTATTGAAATACAATTTGTTAGAGCCTAAGGTTATTAAAGCACTAGATAAAATTGATTTAGGACCCGCTAGTCTAACAATATTATCACCTAGAGAGGATGATATTAAGAGGTTATATAATAAATGGGAAAGAGAAACAAGTGATAAAAAAAAAGCAAGTTCATCTGAAAATGACTATAAAAAGTCTATAAAATGTCTATTAGAAGAAGATAAATATAGAAAAGATAAATCTATCGTTAATATAAGTAGTATTTCATTTTTGCTAGAGTATGGGGATTTTAAAATATTAATGCTTGCTGATTCAACATCAGATATTATAACAATATCATTAAACTCTTTAGGTTATACTAAAAATAATAAACTGATTGTTGATTATGTAAAATTGCCGCATCATGGTAGTAAAAATAATTTAAATTACGATTTGCTAGAAATAATAGATTGTAAAAAATACATAATTTCAACTGATGGAAGTATTTTTAACCATCCTGATAAAATAACATTAGCACGAATACTTAGCGTTTTTAATAATGTAGAGTTTTATTTTAATAGTTCAGTTTGTGAAGAAATATTTTTAGAAGAAGATAAGGAAGAATATGATTTTACATTTACTAAAACAGATATATTGGAGTTAAAAGATGAAAGAGATATATAATATTGAAAAATATTCAATAATGATAGAGTGTAATGGAGAAGAAGGATCAGGAGTATTTGTATCTTCTAAAAGTACAGAATATGATTATGTATTAACGGCTAAGCATTGTTTGAAAAATTATAAGGACAAACCAGAAAGTATTATATTTTCAAATAATACGTTTAGTACCATGCGTGCGTTTAAGAATGATACGTTAGATATAGCTATTATAAAAGTCAAAAAAAGTAATCTAGTATCTTTATTTAGTTTTACTAATAATGAAGAATTAGAAGAGTACAGTGGAAATATATATTTATATGGATATCCTAAGATAGCACGTGAGCAAATAATAAAATCATGTAAATTAAAATGTAAATATGATAATAGTGCAAATAATTTAATTCGTTTAGAAGTACTTAAGGAAATTTCAACATTTAAAAAATCAGCAATACAGTTGCTAGAAGGAATGTCAGGCTGTGCTGCATACATAAAAAAAGACAATGTTGTAATACTTCTTGGTATATATTATGAAAATACATACGAGGATTTTGCATATAGGAATATAAATATAATTCCTTTGGAGACAATTAAAAATATGATAACAAATTACAATTTAGCAGATTTAAACTTAAGTTTTTATAGTGAATTAATAATTGAGGATTTCGATCCTTTATACAGTAGTTATGATGAATTAGCTATTGAAGACTATAGAAATCTTAAGAATAAGATTAATGATGTGAGTCCAGAGTATAACAAGAGGAAAATTGGCGTATTAAGTAGAAAACTGGCTGCTGCAACTTCTGAGATAGACAGGCTTTCACATAAAAGAAAATCAGCATTACTGTATAGAGTTTTTGCAGCTGCAAATGAAAAACAGTGTGAATTAGTGATTGATAATAAAAAAATACTTTCTGAAAATGAAATAGATGTATGGATTAATAAGTATACGGATTATGCTAAGAAGATTATTGATGAAAAATCTGAAGATTATAAATATCCTTTGAAAAGTAGAGATATAATTAAGGGAGCAGTATTACAGTTAATGGATAATTGTTATATTTCATTTGATGAAAAGGGATATTATGATGAAGAGGGTAATGAAAATGAATAATATAAGATTAGTAAAAAAGAGATTAATGTTTTCTGTTGCAGAAGATTCTTATTTTTTAACTTATAATATAATATTAATTTTAGGATTATTACAATGTATTAATGATAAATATCTAAAAGATTCGAATAAAATAGCATTATTAGTCACTATAATAGAAAAGCCACAAAACATAGAGGTTGTTAGAAAGGTATTAAATGATAAAGCTTTAAATGAATATGATAAAAATGTACTTTTTGATATGTATTATAACAGCAGGCTTAGAGTGAGAAGTGTTATATCAATAATATTTTCTTTGGATAAAAAAGAAATTATAAATGTTAGGAAGAGTGGAAAAACGATTGATATATCATTAACTGGTAGCAATATATATGAAAAATTTATTAGCAAAACAATATTTAAAGATGATGTGAAAGCATATGAAGATATATTCTCTCACGTAAATAAGTTTAAAAATATTGTATATCATACTTTTGACAGTGTAATTTTTAAAGGTATAAAGGAGGAAGTATGGGATATTTAAAAATAAATAAGGTTACTTATTCAGGAGAAGAATATTATTATAAATCACCTACATTTAGCAATGGGATAAATGTAATAGAAGGTCCTAATGGGTCAGGGAAAAGTACTTTAGTTGATCTAATCTGTTATTGCTTAGGTTGTTTTGTCGAGCATTTTAATCTTAAGAACGGTAAGATTCATGAAGAAATTTGCAATGATAAAAATAATTGTGTGAATTTAGAAGTAGAGATAGATAATATTAAATATATATTGCAAAGGTATATTAATTCCAATGATATTTTTGTGAATGAAAATAATAAAATAGTACAATTTCCAGTAAATAGATATGAAAAGAAACAAAGAATATTTTCAGATTGGTTATTAGAAAAACTTAATATTGAACCAGTAGAAATATATAATAATACATTTAGTGGCATTATTAGTTTTGAGGAGCTATTCAGGTTAATACATTATGAACAAAAATCAAATCTATCTAAAATTTATAAGGAAGCTAAAGTGGATGGTAATTATATCTCAGATTCATTAGTACGAAGAAAGGCTATATTTGAAATATTGATGGGGGAAAAGTTAATCAATTACTATTCAAGTTTGAACAATTATAAAATCGCAGAAAAGAAATATCTATCAGATAAAGGCGTATTTGAAATATTCAACAAATCGATAAAAGAGTTATATCAGGGAAACATTCTTGAGCATGGTTCTAACATAGAGGATATAAAGAAGGTTGAACTAGATATTTTTAAAATTCAAAGTGAAATTAATAAAATTTCACAAGAAGTATATACTACAAATGATTTTCTTACGGAATTAAGTGACTTAAAAGATGAAATTACAGACATTACATTTATTCTAAGAGATAAAAAAGAATACTATAGGAAAATAATCTTGGAACTGGAAAAAGTAAATATTATTATGAAAGATAAACAAATAGAAGTTGAGCAATTGAAAAAAATAGTTTTTACTCATCAAGAGCTTAATATATTTTCTCCCAATACATGTCCATATTGCTTTAATGAAGTTATTAGAGAAAAAAATCATTGTGTATGTGGGAACGAAGTGGATGAAAATTATTTTGAAAAATCATTTTATAGTATGAAAGAATATTTGGCAATGATAAAACAGAAAACTAAATCTTTTAGTACGTTGAAAGATGCAAGAGATGATATTTTAGATGATATACAAATGTCAACTAAGGAAATTAATGATATTGTACAAAAATTAGAAAAAAAGCAAAAACTTATTTTAAATATGAAAGACGATAATATATTAAATTTTAACACTACAGGGGTAAAAAGACTAAGTGATAATATGGTTACACTAAATTCTAAGCTTAATATATTAAATGAAAATGAAAGTTTGTATAATAAGGGTATTAGTTTGAAGTCAGAGATGAATAATGCTAAGAAACATTTTGATAATGCGAAAACAAGTCTTGAAACTGAAGAAAAATATAGTGAGACAAAAATTAATGATATGATTAAGCGTTTTAGTAAGGTTTATAATAATTTGATGAAGAAAGTAGTTGATACATGTAAAAATGCTAGTATTGATGATAACTATATGCCAGTTATTAATAAAGGAGTATATATTAATGCAAGTGTTGATGTGCAAATAAAATTAGTATATTTTATTACACTTTTATGGGTTTCCTTGGAGAATGAGGTTAGTTTTCCGAGGTTACTTATTATAGATACTCCTGAAAGCTTGGGAATTGATAAGAATAATTTATTTAACACTTTAGAGTTATTAGCTCAGCTCCCTGGTAAGAAAAATTATCAAATTATTTTAACTACCGGTTTAGGAAAATATCCCAAATTAGATAAATTTGTAGTAAAAGAAAAAATGACAAAAAAGAAAGAACTTTTAAAGAAAAGGATTGAACAAAACAACCAATTGGATGAAAATGTAAAGAAATTTGATTAGCTATATGTTATGGTAAAAGCTTAAATGTATACAGTGAAAAGAAAGCGACTAGAGGCATATACTAAATAACTAGGATTTAGTCGTTTATCCCGCCGGATTGTGCATTTACGATATGTCAAAAATGTTTGTATCTTTTATAATGGGTAACTAGAATGATGAATGAGAAATTAGGGCATTAGAGGGAGTGAAATTATGGATTTTGATGCTAAGTTAAGAAACATTGAAGAATCTATTAAAGAAAATGTGATAGATGTTTATGATTCTGATTTATTAAGCATTCCTATCAAATTGGCATATTTTGAATTACAAGGATACACAAATCTTATAATTGAGTTAAATAAATTAAGATATTCTTGTATATCATACACTGAAAAAAAGAATCTTAACTATAAATATAAGAGGGTTTATCTATCAAGTAGAAGGATGTATAGGCGACTTCTTAGGAATCTCTGTAATGGTACATTAACAATTCGGTATCCTAGATGTTTAGAAGGAGAAGAAGAATGTTTTTATGGAGCATTAAGTTATTCATGTAAGTTTAATAAAGAGAAATCTTTAGATGAGAACATTGTAATTTACATGAAATTAAAATTAAATCAGAGGATATACGAGACGAATGAGGAGTTGTTTAAATTAAATCAGTACCCTAATTATTACATAAATACATTTACCACTTTTATAGGCCCATATTCGGTAGCTAAATATGAAAAAGACATCATATTCTATAAAGATGTTTTTATAGCAGTATCAGAAGAACATCACTTTTCAATATTTTACAATGAAAATTCAACTGAGGAAACAAAAAAAGCTTTGTTAAGTATTCTAGCGTATTTTAATGGAGAACCTTATTTTTATTTTACTGAGAACTATAACTTCAACAGAAAAATATGTGAGCTGTATGAGAAGTTTGACCTACTTGACATGTTAAGATTGAGAAAAAAAAATTTTTTTGATAGTAAGAGGGAAGAACCATTTATAATTGAACTTCCAATACTTAAAACTAAGAATGGATATAATCTTATATGTTTTGATGACATACAACATGAAATGATTTTTGAATTGTATCACGCGTCATTAAAACAATTTGAATCATTGCCAAGATGTATTTTTCTATATAGAGTATTTGAATATGGCTCGATTCATCATTATCAACCTCTTTTTAAGCCAAATAACTATCGTCCTGAAGATGCTCTGGACTATTATGCTAATGAAATAATGACGCATAGCTTTAATCCTTTGTATTATGTTGATGCTGGAACATATGAAAGTGAAGATAGAAAGAAAATTATTAGGGAACGAAAAGCAAAATATGTTAATATCACTACAAGGCTAAGAAAAGAAGTTAAGATAATAAAAAAAGAATGGAGTGGGCATCCATACCTTAAAAACAAAACAATTGGTAATATTATATATGTAACTGGTAGAAATGCTGCAGCGCATGGGGCAGGAGATAGAAGAAATGCAAGATATGATTACTCAATGAATTACAAACATATCAATGATGTTAATGTTTTCCTCGAGCTAATTGCTAGGTATTTAATAGAAAAGTTAAATCCTCAAATTACAAATATGGTTGAAAGAAAAATTAAATGTTATATCCAACACAATCAATACGAAAAAATATTTGAGAAGAAAAAGGATAGTTGATTTATAGATTTTAAATTATACATTAATTAACTTTCTATTATCCATAGAATTAGACAAGCTACACAGGTGCTAATTAGGCTAATAACTGGAAGCTGCATATTGATAGTTAATCAGTTACACTAAAGGGGATTTTATGAAAGTATAGAATGAGATACGGTGAACCGTACCATAACTAATGTGAATCTGAGTGAAATAATTAGGCAATGGAATATATTTTTTGCACGTACATAATGCAACTGCCCATTATTCATATTACCATTAGGCTAATTAGTGGAAGTTGTTATATCAATAATGAAAAGTTTGTCATCTTTCTTTCGCGGAAATTATGATGAATAACGAATCAATTTTAGCAGATATTAAACGTTATTTTGTTTTGAGGAATGAAAAAACAATCAGATCTGGACAGTGTCAATAATCAGATTAAATGGATTATGGTATGGAATATGAATGAAATTATTAGGGAAGGTAGGATTTATAAATGGACATATTTGGACATGCTAAAAACCTAAACGAGGAGCAGTGGCATACAAAGTTTAAGCTGCTGAAGGAAGATGATTATTCTGAAGGGGAAAGAGAAATATTAAGACAATGGGTTGATGGGTTGGTAGATAGAGATCATAAGATGGTGCAGGAGTTTCAAAAAACTTTCCATGCTAGCTTTTGGGAGTTCTATTTGTATGCCTGTTTCAAAGAAGCTGGATTTACTCTTGATCAAAGCCATAACAGACCCGATTTTATGATTAAAGCGCCATATGAGGTGAATGTTGAAGCAGTTGTGGCAAATATAAAAGATCAAGGTAGACCGGAATCAGATAGAGGAATAAATGATTTAATGGATATGTTTATTCCACCTAAAAATCAGGATGATTTTTATAATATTCAGCATGAGGCTATTGTTCGACAGTCAAATGCAATAACTTCAAAAATAAAAAAATATGAAAATGAATATGTGGGGTGTGAATGGGTAAAATCAGACATTCCATTTGTAATTGCGATGAGTTCATATGGGCAGGTGAATTATGGAAGAGAATTTATTTACCCAATGTTGACTTTATTATATGGTATGTATTATATACCAGAACAGGAACGGTATAAATTAGTGAATGAAATACCAAAGCCAAGAACAGAGGCAACTATACCAGTGGGCCTGTTTAATTCCGATAAATACAGTGATATTTCAGCAATTCTTTATTCATGTACAACAACATTAGGTAAACTGACATCTCTAGCGAAGTCGTCAGGATATTATTCCATGAACGAGGTATATAATTTAAGACGCGATTACAAGGATACGAGGATTCCTTATAAATTACAACATGTTAGTGAAGAAACGCCAGAGTGTTTAACAGATGGATTATTTCTTTTTCACAATCCACATGCAAAAAATAAGTTAGATATCATATGCTTTGAAAATACGAATGTTACTCAATTTTTCTGGGATAAGGGGAAATTGAAGCACACGAGCAATACTTATCCGATAGTATGTAGACTTAATTTTCCACATATGTTGGAACAAGATTTTACAGAGCTGATTCAGGAATATATGCGTCAATATAATGATTTTTCACCGATGGAGTTCTATAGTATAGATCCGTCTCAGAAGATGATTGTAGATTTCGATAAAAATTGTTTGATATGTGCATGGGTAATAATGAAGGAAGAACAGCAGTTGAGAAATATTCATTATGAAAGACCGCAATTTCTTACAGATGAGTATTTAGAAAAAGAAGCTTTAATGGAAGTTAGAAAAAGAACCGAGGAGATAGAAAAAATTAGTAGTATTGATATCGTTAGAACAAAAGAACGGTTTTATGCAATTAATCGTTAGTATAGTGCTAGAATAAAAAAGTACAAGAGAAATTGAGAAAGTTATCAGTAATGATTAAAATAAAAGAAAGGGATGGGGTAACTTAATCATGAAAAAGAAACATGACAAACAATTTAAAGAAGATGCTGTAAAATATTATATGGTACATAAAGGGCTAGGAGTACGAGGTTGTGCCCAAAACCTTGATGTAAGTGCTAGTACCTTATCAAAGTGGAACAGGAATTCTAAAAGCGATGATGGTATTGAAGTTAGAGGTTCTGGTAACTATTATAGCGATGAGCAGAAAGAGATTGCTAGATTGAAATGTGAACTTCGTGATACAAAGGATACACTTGATGTATTAAGTATGTCTAAAGGAGATTATAAATGTAAAAACAATTGTACGATAATTGAAGATAAAAAACTAAAAGAAAAATTAGGAATTGAATTTATTGATCTTGCTTATCGTTTCGACTTTAAAGTATGCGTAAAATGTGGTGCTCTTTATCCAGCAAGTATTAAAAAGATTAAAGCATATTACAATATGTTACAATTACCTGCCACATTTAATAAAGCTTTAGATTTACTATATATTTCACAATATGAATCTGCGGTCCGTGAAGCTATTATAGTGCTAGAAAATGAAATTCAAAAAATGTCTGGATTACGTGATTTTAATGGATTTAAATTAATAAGTGAGGCATTTAAATATAGTTATGACTCTAAAAATGCTAGAATATCTTTAGAGCCTAAAATTAAGATTAATTCATTGGGCAATATTACTGAAAGAAATGAATATGAGGGGTTACAGTTTATGCTAATGGGTTTCTTTAAGGGAATACGGAATATTTATATGCACAAGAATGTAAGCACAACAATAATGATAAGTTTAAATTTAATACCCCAAATAGCTTTCTACTATTATTTAATACATTCTGAAGGTCCTAAATACACCAAATGAGTATTATTTTTAGTGCATAAGGTAATTAAATCAGTTAATGCAGAAAATACAGAGCTAGCGTATGATTTATAAGTTATATAACATCGGATACCAGTAATATGTAAATTATAAATTTATGAAGTTATTTTTTATGAAATTTAATATAATTCAAGTCAAAATAGTGTATGGAGGTGTTACATATGGGGGTAAATATAAGTGAACAACTATCAATTGTAATGGATAAAGTTAAAGCGTGTTCATCAAGTTATGCTGATTTAAAGGATTCTATTATTGGTGAAAATACTTTTGAGCTATTAGGAGATTCTGTAAAAGTATTAGCACTCTTAAATAATTCAAGAAAATTATACTGTTTAACAAAGTTTAAGTCATTTTTGGAAGGAATAAACTTTGAAACTGTATCAGAGGAAAACTTACAGAAATTAATTGAATATGTTGATAATAGCGAAAAAGCAGAATTTATTACCTCTACATTTGATAAGATACTGTCTGCTAATTCAAAAATTGCATGTAGTGTGATAGGGTTATTAGTTAATGAAATGTGTATTAAAAAAAGAGATGTGCAACAAAGTGATTTAATGCTTACACAAGCATTGTGTATTATGAATGATTTTGATGTGAAAAACTTTGTTCATTTAATGGATATGAGAAAATGGAAAGAAGGTTCAAAGTTTAAGGCAATAACAAATAAAACAATGAAAGTTTTCAGAGAAAAATATAATATATCAGAATTAGATTTGAATTTATCATTGCAAGTTATAGGGAAAGGTGGACTTACTGAGAAAGAAGGAGAAGCTAAGCTTGATATGGATTCAGATAACCCGGAACTTAGTAGTGTATCATATGAAGAAACTATATATTTTAATATGTTAGCTAAAAGATTACATATGTATGCCAAAAAGATAGTTGATCAAATAGAAAATTAAAATTCTTAAATATGAAGAAATAGTCTGAGTATTGAGAATAAGATTTTACAAATATCAAAACTACTCCTTAATATAGTAAAAATGGTAAGCTGTTTAGGAATAAAATAAAAATTTACAGTCTATTTTAAACTATATATTTTTTAGACTTAAATAAAAAAACACCACAAAAAATATATAAAGAAAACAAGTGGCAATCGCGCAATGTTGAATAGTACAAAAGAATATCTTATTTTTGCTATGGTTAAGTGCACTATAAATAATGGGAATTAGGGTGAAATATTTAGACTATGAAATTTATTTAATATACATAATAAACTTCACATTATTCATATAATTGGAAGCTGAAAAATCAATTACTAATTTAAGTAATGATAACACTGATTTAATTTATATATTATAAGTGTAATGTGTTTAAACTTATCTTATAAAGGAAGGAAAATAATTAATTAGTTAAACAATATTCTTATACATCTAACATGTGGAGGGCAATGAAATTTCGTTAATGGATATATTAAGCTGTGAAGGCGACTCAGTAATGGAGATTGTTGAGAACAAAATTCAGGTTAAAAAATTATATGAAGAAATAGAGAACTGTCTAAAAGGAAGAGAAAAGCTAATTATTTTAATGAGATATGGTCTGCACGATGGAAATCCTAAAACTCAAAGAGAAATTGCAGCAAAGCTTGGAATCTCAAGATCTTATGTGTCAAGGATAGAAAAACGAGCTCTAAAAAAACTGTTTAACCAATTAAATGTCACAAATAAATAAAAAGCTAGCATTAACATTTTAAATATAAATTAAGTGTTAGTGCTAGCTTTTTATATGTGAAAAATGCTAAAATTAGGCTCTTATGATTTCTATACTAAAATAAAGAATATAGAAAATAAGGACTACAGTGAGGAAGATATACAAGGGCTTATAGATAATAAAATAATTACTGTCCATATTAAAGAATATGTTTCATTTTTAAATAATATATTAAATGTTATAAAACCATATGCTAATCTAAATACATATAAAGTGTATTGGACAGGAGGTACAAGCATTATGCTACAGGAGTATATAAAACAATTATCACTTAAAAACAGTACAATATTAGAAAATGCAAGTACAAGTAATGTAGATGGAGCACTAGAGGCATCAAAGAAGGTGTGGAGCTATGGCAATAAGTAAGGATAGTGTAAGAATACAGTTTACTCTTAATATAACCAAAGAAAAAGAAAAGCAGATAGCAGACTTCCTTAATGAGTGTATAAATCAAAATAACTCCATTAAGGAGATAATTTATAATTATATAGTGAGTAACAGTGGTGTAAAGTCACCACGAGTTACTTACATAGAAAATACTAAAAGTGATGAAAAAATACTCAAAGTTGCTCAAAGTGATGATATTAAACTGGATATTAATAATAAGGTTACAAAGAGTGAGGGGAATTTACTCGAAAAGAGCGAATTAGAAATAAATGAATTAGAGGAATTAAATAAATTTATTTGAATGGAAATAATAATTAAAGGAGTGGCCTAGTTGCTACTCCTTTTCTATATCTGAGATATGGGTTGCAGCTTTATTTTGATACTGAAGAGGAAAAAATATTTGATGATTTTGTAACTTAAGTGTAAGAAGATAAAAAACTAAGTTAAGAAGATAAAAAAACTAAGTTAAGAAGATAAAAAAACTAAGTTATAAAAGGATTATTGAAAACATGAGAAAATAAGCTACAAAACCTTATATTTTTATATAGAGTTAGGTATAGTAGAAAATAAATTGTAATATAAGAAAAATATTGAATTGATGCATAGTTTTAGAGCAAATTTTGGAGTATAATGGGATAAATTAAGACTGTATGTTAATTTATGGTCATTAATATGTTTAGAGTTTGATTTATAGACTTCGTATAATGTCTATAATCGGCAGTTTATATTGCTAAAAAAAATACCTAATGAATATTATTTAGGATAATAATGGAGCGTTAAGAATTTATGTTGGAGATGAGGTGGTAGATAGTAAAGTAACAAGAAGCAATGGAGAAGTCTTGGCACAAGAGTTTATTAATTTTATGGAAAATCCCTATTTCTTAAATGAAGAGTTGTATCCTAACTTATATACTATACACAAATACAAATACAAATACAATAATTTAAGTTTTACGATTGAACCTAAAGTTGATAAAGAGCAGCATATTCAAAAATGTTGTATTAGCAGGAGTACCAATACATATCCTTTAGAGAAATTAGATGTAATAATTATAAGTACATACCAAATGATATTTAGATATGGTTCGTTTTATAAAGCCTACAATTCACAGATAGATTATGTTGTCATAAGGACTTTGTATTTGCAGCATATATATACGGATTGTAGATATCAAATGTATTTTTTTGATGGAAAAAAGAGGCTAAATGATGCACTAGGCATATTAGCAGAAGTGGTGTTTTCAAGTAAGAAACGCTAATTTGAAAGGTTTATTGCGTACAATTGCATTAAGGAGAAATCAATATTTATTATATTAAGCTATTAAATCAGTTTGATAATGATTGTGAAATAGATGTAAACAGCTTTTAAGGAGGTATAATTCATGCTTAGAATAGACTTAGCAATTTTGGATACTAATAAGAATATTTGTAAGAATATTGATCGTTTTGATGAATCTGAGCGCGGTTTAATAAGTCAAAATATTTTAGCACAACTCCGTAATTTTGTCGAGTATATAGCCGGAAAAGTTTATGCAAATGGAGCAGATGTTGACCCAAATGATTATAATACAAATGTTGCGGCACTTACATATTTGCAAACCCGCGGTAATCTTAGATTTTTAATCAAATTTCATGAATTACTACAAAAATCGGTATCACACTATACTATTGACGAGGGCGGCTCTGAACGACTTATGCTCAAGTATTATGAGTATTTATTGAAAATAAAAATTTTTCTAAAAGATACATATAATCTCGATGTTTTAGAAAACATTGAAGACTTTCCGTTAAATAATGATATTGAATTAGCTGATTATTATGAAAAGATATCGGAAAAGATATTTCATCCAAGCTATAATCGTACATATAGCAACTACAATGACCGTTATTATATCCAAAAAATCAAACCTTTTTTTGTGAACCAGCAAATATTCTATGAGATAACTTTCACAGTAGCAAATAATAAGGCTAGCAAATTTGATAGGCTGATTGCATTTACTAGATTAGATATATCAGATAATTATGCTGTCAAACTTTCGATACATAACGATAATATTCAAATTATTGGTAAAACAATGAGCATTCAAATTATTGATAATTGGTCAGTTTCAATAAGACCTTGTGAATTAGACAATTTTGCCGATATAATTTGTAAGCATCATAAAATTAATGGTAGTACTATTGAGTATCAGGAAATAATGAAATTTCTTACGGAAACAAAAATGAGCCTTACAGAGCTTATTATGTCTTCGGAAGAGTATTTTCAGTCTATAAAATTAGCAATTACAACACGTTCAAAGGTAACACATTTTATAAATATTTTAGATCAATGTAGAGAATTGGTGATGAAGGACTCGTCAGGGAGCAATATCATCCGCTATCTACTACATAAATTAAATAACAAAGTTATAAAGTGGCAATTTTGGCGAGAACCTTGTAATATGTTGTCAAATTTATATTTAGGATATGGCTGTATTCCTTTTGATCGGATGCCGTATAATACTTCTTTAATAAAACATAATCCAAGAATATACGATTTGCTAGAATGCATTTCTGTAAATGGTCGTGAACATGAATTGTTTGCTAGGTATATCAAAAACAATACTGAGATTGAAGGTATGCTATTTACGCCAATTAGAGATATCCAAGGCTTTGAAAATATCGAAATTCTTATGGAAAAATATAACAGAGGATTATATTACAAACATATGCATAGACGCCTTGAAATCTTTAGTAACCAAATATACACTAAAGGTTATGCTGATGACAGTGATTTTATAGTTGAAAAACTAAAAGAACTATCAAGCATTGGAATCGGTCAATATACTAGCTCAGTTGATTCATGGTTGCAACAATCTAGTTATGACATTGATTGTGAAGAAAAAAAGACTGCTCTTAGAGAAATGTTCTCAACTTCAAAAGTCGCGCTAATATATGGCTCTGCTGGAACTGGAAAGTCAACATTAATAAATCATATTTCTAATTTTTTTGCGGATAAGAAAAAAATATATCTTGCTAATACTAATCCTGCTGTTGATAATATGCGACGTAAAGTTAAAACTGGAAATAGCAATTATAAAACTATCGCAAGTTTTATATCTAATAAAAATATAGATACGGAATGTGATATCTTATTCATTGATGAGTGTAGTACACTTGGTAATTCAGATATGCGAGAAGTTTTAGCAAAGGCAAATTTCAAACTCCTTGTTTTGGTCGGAGATATATTCCAGATAGAATCTATTTCTTTTGGAAACTGGTTTAGTATAGCCAGGTCTTTTGTTCCTAAAGAATCTATTTTTGAGCTTACAAAGCCATATCGAAGTACCGATAATAATTTGTTGTTAGTTTGGGATAGAGTACGTAATCTTGATATAGCAATACTGGAACCTTTGGTTAAAAATAATTATTCTACAAAACTGGACGAGTCCATATTTGATCATGCGGAGGGTGACCAAATCGTCCTATGCTTAAACTATGATGGTCTTTATGGGATTAATAACATCAACCGTTTTTTACAAAATAGCAACCCTAATCCATCAGTTCAATGGAGTACTAATATTTATAAAATTGGGGATCCAATTCTTTTCAATGAAACAGAAAGATTTACACCACTAATTTATAATAATATGAAAGGACAGATTTCAAAAATAGATATAGAAGAAAATCAAATATGGTTTAATATTGAACTTGATATTTCTATAAATGGGTTAGATGCATTGGGATATGATTTTGAGCTAATTGGACAATCCTTAGATGGGAATTCTATAATAAGATTTAGCGTAAACAAGTATAGAAGTACAGATGAAGATGATGATTCTTCAGATGTAGTAGTTCCCTTCCAAATTGCGTACGCGGTATCAATTCACAAAGCACAAGGCTTAGAATATAATTCAGTTAAGATAGTTATAACAAATGAAACAGAAGAACGCATTACCCATAATATCTTTTATACCGCAATTACACGTGCAAGGCAAAAATTGAAGATATATTGGTCACCTGAGACAGAAAACAAGATTTTAGGTGGTATGATATTGCTGAATAATAATAAAGATGTAAATTTGCTAAAGGCCAAGTATAGTCATTTGACAAGCTAAGCTAGTTACAGTTAAGTTTATTAATCAATAAAATATATTAAGTGTAAGTGGATATTTCATTATTATTATTATTATTATTATTATTATTATTATTATATATTTAAGGTACGTGGGGTGCGTGGTATTGGTGTCAAGGTCCGATAAACAAAAGAACGCAAAAGTGTAGAAATAAATGAATCTTTGAGGGATACGTTTGTCATATCAAATAGTGCTGTATTTTTGGGGAGGTATTGATATAGAATTCTTCAGCGAATGTAAGGTTAGGATATGAATTTGGAAAGATTGGTTCTCAAATTTTAGATGAATTTGGGTTTTGTGTTTTATTACCTGATATAAATCATGATGTAGGATATGATATATAAGGAGATTGCATTAAATATAAATTAGCAGTTGAAGTAAAAATTACTAGAAACATTAATATTTCTAGTGAACCAGTCCTAAAGGCTGCCAAGAGACTTACATTATCTGCTTCAAAAGAAAAGCGTATACCTGTTCTGGTGATTGCAGGGCTAGTTCTAGAGCGGTTAAAAGACGAGCTGAAACAGTTTTCGGATTTAGTAATTTGGGATGTACAAAATTTACTTTATCTAGTCAAAGACGATGAAGTATTAAGGAATGGCTTGATAGCTATTTTAAGTTTTTCTACAGATGAGTTAGACAAATTAAACCAGATAAAATATGGGGATATAATTCACCAACACAAGCTTATCAAGAGTCCATAGCTAATAAATTAATTAAAAAACTAAAATTTTGGAACCCAGAGGATAAAAAGAAAACGTAATATGAAGAATTATGCTGTGAAGTATTACAAACCCTCTTTTTGATGATTCAAGTTTTTGGGAGACACAACAGAAATCTAATAGTGATCCATTTAGATTTGATTTAATATGTAAAATCAAGGTGGTAATGATAAAGAATTTTGGAGAATGGCAGAATGATATTTTCAAACAAAATACATAATTTTTGAATTTAAGAATTATTCAAATGAGATTACTCAAAAAGAGATATTTACAACAGAAAAATATTTTTACTCAAAAAAGCCTTGAGTGGAGTCGCTATCATAAACTAGTGGAAAACAGATGTTGTTAAATTTACATTTGATGGATTTGATATACTATTTAAAGAATACAAGAAGGGTAGTAGTACCGATGTCCAATATAGAAAAATTATATATGAAATTATTATTTGAAAATAAGAAAAAATTATTGAATAAGTTAATACTTAGGTTTCCGATAGTTCAGCAGTATTATTAAAATGAAAAAATATTGATTTGTTAGTTGAAGGTATGAAACTTGATAAGAAGTCTATTAGTGAAATAAAAGAGGTATTTGCAATAGTGAAAAGAGGATGAAAGTTATGTGCACAATAGAAGAAAAATTAGATGAGATGAAACGGATTTTACGAAAAACAAATAAGCAGCCTATGTTTTTTATGGGAGCAGGTTTATCAAGAAGATACTTGGAATCACCTAGTTGGGAAGGATTATTAAAACTGATAGCAAAAGAGGCAAAATGTGATTATGAAGCTATTAAGAAAGCATGTGATGGGGAAAATGAAAAAATTGCTCAAGAACTGGAGTATTATTGTTTTAGAAATGCAGATATTGAATCAGTAGAAACAGAAGAGCATAGAGCTTTGTTCAGAAATTACATTACCAAAATTTTCAAAGAATATTCTGATAAATATAATAAAAGGTATGATTTTGGGAATATAGAGGAGTTTAATAAAAATATAATAAAAAGGTTAAATGATATTGGAGGAAAATATTACGAATGTGATTCTATGGCAATTGATGAACAGGCAAAGCGATATGAAGAAATTGCATATGATATCAGTGTTGCCGCAGATATTCGGAAGAAAATGATTGAAATATTGGAATTAAAAAAAATACATCCTAAAGCGATCATAACGACTAATTATGATACATTAATAGAAGATTTTATTTTTATGGGTAGATGTGATGTACAGATAGGACAAGAAGGCTTTTTATGTGGAAAAGAAAATATGGAAGAGGATAGGAGCAATTTGTATAAGATTCATGGTTGCATTACAAAACCGGATACTATTGTTATTACTAAAGAAGATTATGATGGATTCTTCAATAAAAGTAAATATTTATATTCAAAAATATTAACAATGTTCTGGGAATATCCTGTGATTTTTATCGGATATAGTATTTCTGACAGAAATATAAAAGATATTTTGACAGTGATGGTTGATATTATGACGGAAAAACAGAAAGAGGAATTCGCAAAACATATATGGATTGTGGATTATGTTGTAAGTATTAAGGATGAGCGAGTAGAGCAGAAGAAAATTGAATTATTAAATGGTAAAAGCATTAGCATAACATGCTTCTATTTAAATTATTATTATAAATTTTATAAAGCTGTAAATGATGTTGTGCTAAGTCAAAGTTTTGGAAAGTTGAAATTTAATATTTCTGATAATGTTATTGAATTGTTGATAAAACCACTATATCAATTACAAGACAAAATGCAAGTTGTTGTAAGAGAATTGCTTCAAAATGCATTAGACGCATGTAAGAGTAAAGGGGTTAGTTCAGATATAAGTATAAAATTGATCAAGGATAGCGAAAGAAATGAATATTTACAAATTGAAGATAATGGAACAGGTATGGATATTAAAGTTGTAAGAGAGAGTTTTCTAACTATTGGGAGAACTAGCAAAAATAAAAATGCAAAGGGGTTAGTCGGTAAATATGGTGTTGGAATATTGTCATTATTTTTGTTAGGAGAAAATGCAGAAGTTTATACTAAAACGGAAAATGAAATACTATCCTTTAGACTTTATATTAAGAATGAAAAAAAACAGGTCACTTGGATAGATAAAATACCAGATGATATAATGAAAGTGGACAAACCATCGTTTACAATTGTTAGAGTACATCTAAAAGATAGCATAATAGATGAGAAAAAAACAATCGAAAACTATACCGAAAAATTGGGGTTGGAGAATTATCTTACAAAGTCTCAAAATTCAATAATAATTGAAGTTAATGGTAAAAAGCAAGAAATAGTGAAACTAAATAAGGATGACTGGTTTATTGAGGCAGAAGCTGGAATTAAAATATATAAAGCGGATTGGTTAGAAATTGATTATGATGAATTAAGTGATAGTGATAAAAAATTAAAGCAGATTTTAGATAAACAAAATACAGTTTTTTATAATGATATGATTTCAAAAGCGATATTTGATGTAAAAAATTTAAAACAATTAAGTGGAATAGATATTCCTTTTGTTGCATTAGACATATTGAATGCAGAACTGTATGAAAATGAGATTAAAACTAGTTTATCTAGGGAAAGCATGAATATTTCGGGAAGTACTATGCGGAGTATTGGAAAAACTATTTATGAACTTGAAATAGATGAAGTAATAAAAATTTTAGTAAATGATAAAAAGCGACTAAATGAGAATGAAATTGAAATCTTTGATATTATAAAGCATTTAAATGACAAGTGTGGCATTATTAAAAAAAATTGTGATATTTTGATTTGTAATAAAAAAATTAGTATGTCAGAGAAAAATATGTGTAACCACATTGAAGTATGGGGTGATGAAGAGAACTTTAAGAAAGTCTATGAGAAGGTTTCTTACCCAGTGAAATATTGTCAATATATAATGCATAAAGCATTGGTAGCTGATTATATTATTAATGGCAAAGTTAAGGGCATTTCGATAAAGTATTTGGAAGATTATATTTTTAATGCACAGAGCTCATATTATGGATTGAAAAAACAAGCATTGATTATGATTTTTGACTCAATAGGAATATCCTATGGTGATACTAATATTAGCAGTGCGGCTCTGTGGGATTTTATAAAAACAAATAGAGAGGAAATTAAAACAAAATATGATCTGCAAGCAAAAAATGAAATTATCTGGTTGAAAACCGATGAGGAATTGGACAGTATTTTGTCGGTAAGAAATACCTATTTAGTAGTTTTTTCTAAATCTCAGGTAGACAAATATTTAGATGATTTATTTTCTGAAAATTTACATAGAAAAATAGAAGAAAACAATCTTAGTGAAATTATCCAAATACTTTAATATAAAATTGATTTGATAGTTATTTTGAGACATACTAAAACAAAGTAGAAATTTTGTAAATATATACGATGACATTTTTCAGAACTTAATTAAGAAGTAAATCATAATAGTTAAAGTAAGATTCTTTAAAAGAAAAGTGATTCTATAGAAACCAGGAGATATAAACTGAATGAGGGGGATAATAATGGAAGTGGCATTATCAATTGATTTATTAAATGAGAGAGTGTGTCATGAATATGACTACGGCGAAAAACGTATAGTCGGAATTATATTGGCAAGATATAATATTGGCTTAACTAAAGATGTAATATCTGACTGTTATGAATATTGGCACTTAAACACAGGCAAATTTCTAGATATTTTTTTGGCAGGATACGGAGCATACCTTTGTCCTGATGATCAAACTTCAACAAAAATGATTCTTGATTTTTCAGGAAACGATGATAGAATTTATTTTGATTTAGAGGCTTTTATTAGCATAAAAAACGAGTTTAATCAAGTATGCGATAAAAAATATAAGGATCATGTAGAGTTAATTCTTGCAAATTATTACGATGGGCATATACATTTTAACGAAGTATTGAAAATTGATTTAGAAAAAAATCTTGATAAAAGTTATTCCAAAATTAGACAACTAGTTGAATTAATAACAAATGAATGTAAATCAAAACATGATATTGTTTCATTGATTAGGCAATTGAAAAAGACAGAGTTCTTTGATATTATAAAAGGCTTTAAGCTCAGTGATGTGATTAATTTCACATTGGCAGCAGCTGGCATAATTATTTAAAATTGTAGTAGTATTTCTGTAAAAAAATTTGATACAAACATCTCATTAGGCTAATAATTGGAAGCTAACAATAAAGATTTTTTTACAAGTATAGACGGTATAATAGGAAACATACCACACATAATGTTGAGTCTTTTGATACAGACAAGTTTTTGAAGTAAATTGTTTCGCGGTAAAATCGATCATACATAAGAAGATGAGTGTAATGAAACGATAAAGTTTATTAATTGAGTAAGGATTAAATTGGTTAGGTGATTTGATGAAACAAAAGTGTAAAAAATGTGGAAAAATTTGTAATATAAAACCAACTAAATATATTAAGGTATTTTTGAGAAGAAAGATGATTTTTATGTGTGAAACTTGTGAAGATCTAGTTGACTGGAAAACAGACGATGATTCGTATCAATCAAATATAAATCATTTTGGTTGGGATGAATGTACATTAGAGTGTTTTGATTCAAGATTGTATTGTTGGATTTATAAAAAAATAATTAGGGATAAGAAATATTGTGAAGTGAAATTGAAAGGTGGTGTGATGTATAACTGTTTTCCAGTTGATCTAAAAGATGATTATTTAGTTTGTTGCAAGGATGAATTTGATTCCATAATAGAATGTGAAGTGCATCGGAGGGGGGAACTGGAAAAAAGTCTTCCATTAAATTGTATACAAGGTATAAAAATTCTTGATATATATAAGGACTATGTTGAGTCAGATGTTGAAGAACCAGTATATGGATTTAAGGGTGTGCAGTTGATAAATGGAGTTCTTAAAGCACATGATTATATATATGAAATTGGAATACCATATGAAGAACCACAGAGGAATAGGCAGCGTACAGATTTTCAAGATGTTTATTCACATTTTTGTATTAGAATTGAAGATGTATTGTTAAATTATAGAGATTTTATTACTTCATCTATATCATTTAGTCAAGGAAAGGGATATGGTGAGGAGCGATTATTTGTAGTTAAAGGAGATGGACATTGTTTTCAAAATACTAATTATGGTTGGGTATCAAATAGATTAACACTTATAAGAGAAGTTTCTAAGAAAGAGATAATTCAATATTTTAACAATAGTCCGGATTTAAAATTAACAACAGAAAAATACTTTGAAGATGCAAATATAATATATAAGAATGTATGGTTAGAATATACAAAAACAGATATAAAACCTTATAATCAATTTATGAGTAGTGATGAAATTGAGAATATGCTAATTCGAAGCTGCGAGTATAATAAGATAGTTCATTGTCCCCAAAATGATAAGGTACCAAAGTTTGAAAAATGTCAAAGTTGTCATTATTATACGTATGATATGAAAGGTAAAAAGAAAACATATAGCTATTTGATAGTAAGAAATGCAATTCAAGAAGGTACTTTTGATGAAACCGATATTAACTATCAGTATCTATGGGAACATAATTGTAAAAGTGAGTTAGAGGCTATCCAAAGATTGTTAAAATATAAGCTAATGGAATAATAATTTTAGTCTAGCATGGCCATACTACAATAAATTGGTATGTGTCTATTTATGTTATGGATAGATGTTTTTCGTAGTTTTGAACTAATTTTATAATATAAAGTCAATTCGAAATGCATACTGTAAATATCAAGATCCACACACAAGATTTGATATGATTTTTTTACGTAAAAAGATTAGGCTATAGTTTGTAAAACATCATCAACAAGAATTCTTTAGTAATCAGGCGAAGGAAATAGTGAATGCAATTACGGTACCGTATCATAAACCAAAATTAAGATGGTATATATCTTCCTATTATCCATATAATTGAAATCTAAAAAATCAATTAATAATTTAAGTAATGATAACACTGATTTAATTTATATATTATAAGTGTAATGTGTTTAAAGTTATCTTATAAAGGAAGGAAAATAATTAATTAGTTAAACAATATTCTTATACATCTAACATGTGGAGGGGAATGAAATTTCACTAATGGATGTATTAAGCTGTGAAGGCGACTCAGTAATGGAGATTGTTGAGAATAAAATTCAGGTTAAAAAATTATATGAAGAAATAGAGAACTGCCTAAAAGGAAGAGAAAAGCTAATTATTTTAATGAGATATGGTCTGCATGATGGAAATCCCAAAACTCAAAGAGAAATTGCAGCACAGCTTGGAATCTCAAGGTCTTATGTGTCAAGGATAGAAAAACGAGCTCTAAAAAAACTGTTCAACCAATTAAATGTCACAAATAAATAAAAAACTAGCATTAACATTTTAAATATAAATTAAGTGTTGGTGCTAGCTTTTTTATATGTAAAAAATGCTAGAATTAGAAATAAGGTAAGAAAAATAAATTTAGAAGTGGTGTATTGATTTTCATTAGTATATTTTTAATATTGCCAGAAGGATACAGTAGTTATTTTTGTTTAACTACAGAACAGAAAAAAGGTGATATATGCATTATAGATTGTGGAAGTAGAACAGTAAATCTTGCTATGTTTCAGAATGGAAAAGTTGTTAAATTGCAGACTATAAAATTAGGCTC
>NZ_JMLK01000036.1 GCF_000686725.1 Clostridium akagii DSM 12554
ATCCCCCACTTTGAGGCAGGTTACCCACGTGTTACTCACCCGTCCGCCGCTAGAAACCCGAAGGTTTCTCGCTCGACTTGCATGTGTTAAGCACGCCGCCAGCGTTCGTCCTGAGCCAGGATCAAACTCTCATAAAAAAGTGTTTGATTAAGCTCATTTCGCTTAATATAAATATTTTAAATCTTATTTCTAAGATTCAAAGAAATTTGCTGGTTTACTTAATTCTTATTCTCTGTTTAATTTTCAAAGATCACTGCGTTGCCACTAAGCAACTCTTATATAATATCACAAGTTCAAACCCTTTGTCAATACTTTTCTTTCAGTATCAATTTCAGTTTATTGTTTCTTTTTTCTCGTTTGTTTCTTGCGACGTGTTCTATAATACCATAATTATTTGCCACAGTTTAATACGCTATCCCCTATTCCTCAACTTAAATTCCATATACCTTGTTTCCTCACACATATTCACTGCTTTGTTATATACGATACGCACGGCAATGTATATGATAATATATATCTATTTCTATTACAAATGAAACCATATATATACAAACAGGTATAATAGACATCTCTAAGAAATTTTTTCCACATGATTTATAAACTAAAATGACTAGTATGCTACGAATTAGCATACTAGTCATTTTGGTTCATAAATATCTTATTTAATTTCTACAGTGTATTTTGTCTTTAAGTTTTCTGTATGCTGCATATACTTCATGTTTTGTCTTTCTTGTACTAATTTATTTAATATGCTTTCCTTTACTTCTTCAAAAGACTTTGGACCTGATTCGTTTTTATCTTCTACCTTTATAAGATGGAATCCAAATTGAGTTTTTACAGGAGCACTTACACTTCCAATTTCTTGTGAAAATGCTACTTCTTCAAATTCAGGAACCATTTGTCCCTTTGAAAAACTTCCAAGGTCTCCGCCTTGTTCTTTTGATGGACAACTTGAATATTCTTTAGCTGCTTCTTCAAATCCTTTACCACCTTCTATTTCTTTCTTTATTTCTAATGCCTTTTCTTCTGTGTCCACTAATATATGTTTAGCATGAACTTGTTTTGGAGCTGCAAATGCTTCCTTGTTAGCCTCATAGTAATTTTTTACTTCATCATCAGTTACCTTAACTTCGCTTAGAACTTTTTTTATAGCTAATTGAGTTAATATTTCTCTTCTCATAGCTTCTGCTTGATATTTATACTCATCGTCATTTTCAAGTCCAGTATCTTTTGCTTCATTATAGATTAATTCAAATGAAATAATCTGTTCTAATAATTGTTGTCTTCCTTCTTTACTGGATATATATTGTTGTCTATCTGCTGGAAATCTTGATATAGACTCATCAATATCCTTTTCCGTAATTTCTTTTCCATTAACTGTAGCAAGTATTTTATTTTCCATTTCTTTTCTCCTTAACTATACCTCAAAATTTTTTCATCTTAGTTGATAATATCATTATTCTTTTTTTATAACAAGTAAAATAAAAATAATTTGCTTGTTTCACTTATAATACATTTACTTTATACATGAATATACTATAATTGAATCAATATAATAATTAGTGAGGATTATAAATCATGGATATAAAAAATGAACATAGCTATAACAAACACACATTAAATGAGCCAAATAAAAAAAGGGGATATTTAAAGATATTTCTTGGCTATGCTCCTGGTGTTGGCAAAACTTATTCCATGTTAGTTGACGCAAATAAAAAGCTATCCCAGGGTGAAGATATTATAATAGGATACTTAGAGACTCATAAACGAAATGAAACTGAAATTCAAGTGTCAGGTTTAAACACAATTCCTAGAAAAAAAATAGAGTATAATAATTTGATATTAGAGGAAATGGATACTGACACTATAATTTCACTACATCCAAATACTGTACTCGTAGACGAACTTGCGCATACAAATGTTCCAGGATCAAAATATAAAAAACGATATGAAGACGTGCTTCAAATATTAGATAATGGTATCAATGTGACCTCCACTGTGAATATTCAGCATTTAGAAAGTCTAAATGACGTGGTAAAACAGATTACTGGAATTAATATTAGAGAGACTATTCCTGATAAAATAGTAGAAAATGCTGATGAAATTGTAGTTGTAGATATTACACCAGAGGCTCTAAGAAACAGGTTGAAAAGAGGAAACGTATATAAAATTGATGTAGCAGAACGTGCACTTAAAAATTTTTTTAGAGAAGGAAACTTAAATGCTCTTAGGGAATTCGCTCTTAGACAAACAGCTGACGAAGTTAACGAAGATGTTACATATTATATGGGTAAGCATGGAATAAAAAATGATTCATATTCATTTGAGCAGGTAATGGTATGTATAAGTTCTGGTCCTTATTCTAAAAAGCTCATTCGTAGAGGAGCTAGAATAGCCAAAACCTATAAATGCCCCTGGGTCGTTGTGGATGTTGACTGCACCCATAAGTTTGCTACAAAACTAACTGCTAAGGATATTAAAACACTTGAAGATCATAAAACACTTGCTAGGGAGCTTGGCGCAGATGTCATAACATTGAGAGGGAAAAGTGTTTCATCCGAAATAACTAAATTTATTGAGAAAAAAAATATAACCCAAGTTATTTTAGGTCATAGTCAGCGTAGTAACTGGCAGGTTTTTCTAAGAGGTTCTACCATTTCTAGGCTTATTAAATATACTAATAATGTAGAATTTCACATTATACCAAATTAATTTTAAATTCTAATTATAATAAAGGATTGAGAATAATGAGTGATAAATTTAAGAGGTGCACACCTGAAGAAGCGTTAGAAAAAATTAAGAAATCCAATCGAGGACACCTGAAAATTTTTTTAGGTTATGCCCCTGGTGTGGGAAAAACATATAAAATGTTAGATGAGGCAAATAGACGTTTAATACGTGGACAGGATATAGTAATTGGTCATATAGAAACTCATAAAAGATTGGATACTATAAATCAAATAAAAAACCTTTCTATTATTCCTTCAAAAAAAATAATATATAATAACACAGATTTCTACGAAATTGATGTTGACGCAATAATTAAAAGAAAACCATCAATTGTTTTAATTGATGAGCTAGCACATACAAATGCCCAGGGATCTAAAAACATTAAACGTTATGAGGACGTAGAAGAAATTTTATCCAATGGAATAAGTGTTATAACTACCCTTAATATAGAACACATTGAAAGTTTAAATCTAGCAATTAGAAGAATAACTGGAGTTAAAGTTACTGAGACCATTCCCGACTGTATTTTAGATAGTGCAGATGAAGTAGTATTGATTGATATTTCTCCCATAGAGCTTCAAAAGAGATTGAAAAACGGGACGATATACATTGATGGAAACGCAAGTCATGCTATTAAGAATTTTTTCAGAAAAAATAGTCTTAATGCTTTAAGAGAACTATCTTTAAGACTAACTGCCGAAGGAGTGGATGAAGATTTAGCTATATACATGCGTGAACATGGGATTCATGACAACTGGCATACTGTAGAAAGAGTCATGGTATGTATAAGCTCAAATGCCAATACTAAAAGGCTTATACGCAAAGGTGTTAAAATAGCCTCTAGATTTAAATGTGATTGTTATGTGGTAAATGTGGTTTGTACCAGTGTTTTTTCTAAAAAGCAAAGCCAAAGAGATCGGGAAATACTTGATAGTCACCATAAACTTGCTAAACAATTAGGCGCTGAAATAGTGACCTTGACTAGTAAAAATGTATTCAAATCACTATCCGATTTTGCAGCGGAAAAACATATAACCCAAATTGTGGTTGGTAGTAGCAGAAAAACAAAGGCACAATATTTTTTTACCGGATCTACCATAACAAAACTTGTTAAATACACAAAAAATGTTGAATTTCATATAATCCCTGGGGATTGATACATATAAAAAATTCCCCAGGCAATAATTATATTACTTACTCCCTATAAGACTTTGTCTTCTAAGTAAAGGAACCACCTTATTTGTAATAAAAGCTACTACTATGATTTTAAATATGTCCCCAGGAATGAATAATACAAATCCAATTTTAATTGCATAAGCTATTGTTATTTTTTCACCTAGCACATTATGTAATATAATATACAGATATGGAATCCCAATTAAATAGATTGTTATAGTTCCTATAATACATATTATAAATGATTTTATAAGTGTAAGCTTCCCCGCTTTTTCACTTATTTTACCAATAATAAAAGCAGCTAATATAAATCCTAGTAAATATCCAAAACTAGGGCTAAAAACGCTGTTAATCCCCCCTGTCCCTCCTGCAAATACTGGTAATCCAATAATTCCAAGTAATACATATATAAGTTGTGACATAGCTCCCGCTTCTGATCCTAATATCAACCCTGCTAGCATGGGAAACATATTTTGAAGCGTAATTGGTACGGGCCCTATTGGTATGGTTATAATAGATCCAATTGCAGTAAGTGCTGCAAACAAGGCTATCATTATTATTTTTCTTGTACTGATTTTCAAGAATATCACCTTTCCTATTACTTTATTTTATATTTACAATGATATAATAAGGTAGGACTATTGTCAACCGTAAAATACTATTTAGTTAACAATGGTATTTCATAACAAATTTACTTTAAAGTAGTTCTCCTTATTTCTTTACAAACCATTATATTTATGACAAAATATAAATATATGTAATTAATCGTACAATTTAACATAATGTAATTTTTTCAAACAATTAAAATGAATTGGGGTAATATTATATGAAAAAGAATATTCTACTAGTTGTTTTGTCTGTCTTTATTGCTATTTTTGCCTTTGGCTGTGGCAATACAGATAATCCAAAAGCTTCCTTTCAAAAATACATAGACGCTTGGAACAAAAAAGATTATAAAACCATGTATAGTGTTTTGAACGAAACCAGTAAAAAGGCTATTAGCCAAAAGGACTTTGTTGCCAAATATACAAACGTATATAATGGCATTGAAGTTAATAAGCTACTAATAACTCCAAATTATCCAAAATCCTTTAAATCAGATTCTAACGGTAATATATCTATTCCTTTTGCAGTAACAATGAACACTGCAGCTGGACAAATAAAATTTAATGACACAGCTTATTTTAAAAAAGAAACTGTAAAAAATTCTGATGCATGGTCATTGACCTGGTCAACTAAGATGATATATCCGGATTTAAATACTGGAGATAAATTAAGAATTGATAAAAAATATGGTAAACGTGGTGAAATCAAAGCTTCCGATGGTTCAGAACTAGCTCAGAATGGTACCATTAAATCCGTAGGAATTGTACCTGGAAAATTGGGAACAGACTCGGCAAGCGGTAAAAGTAAGATAGCTCAAATTTTAAATATTGATCCAACTGTTATAGACAAAAAGCTATCTGCATCTTACGTACTCCCTGCTATGTTTATCCCAATACAAAACCTTTCCGCAGACGATTCTAACAATCTTTCTGCTCTACTTAAGATTCCCGGTGTTATGATAAAGGATATACCCGCAAGAGTCTATCCCTTAAAGGACAAGGCTGCACTACTAACAGGTTACGTTCAATCCATTAGCCCGGAAGAATTAAAAAAATACGGTGGTAAAGGTTATAGTAGCGATGATGTAATCGGAGAAACTGGTCTTGAAAAAATATATGAGAAACAACTAAAAGCTACAGATGGGGCTGAAATTTATATAGTTAATAAAGAAGGCAAAAAATTAAAGACAATAGCAAAAACAGATCCTCAAAACGGAAAAGATCTAAATCTAACTATAGATTCAAAAATACAAAGTGCTTTATACGACCAATATGGCAGTGATTCTGGTGCTGCTGTTGCCATGCAACCTAAAACTGGAGCGGTTCTGGCTTTAGTAAGTGCCCCAGGGTATGACCCAAATGACTTTGTGCTTGGAATGTCACAAGATAAATGGAAATCTGTAGAAAATAACCCAAGCAAACCACTTTTGAATCGCTTTCAAACAACTTTTGCTCCAGGTTCTACTTTTAAACCCATCACCGCTGCAATTGGTTTACAGACAGGTACTCTGGATCCCAATAAAGATAAAAATATATCAGGATTAAAGTGGCAAAAGGATAGTAGTTGGGGAAGTTATTTTATTACAAGAGATTCAGCTTATACTAGTCCCGCTAACCTTACAAATGCACTTGTGTATTCTGACAATATATACTTTGCTAAAACTGCACTGGATATAGGTAAAGATAACTTTATAAGCGGAGTTAAAAAATTTGGAATTGGAGAAACTCTCCCTTTTGAATATGGAGTTACAACTTCACAATTATCTTCAAATAATACTTTGAAAAATGATGTTCAACTTGCAGATTCAGGTTATGGTCAGGGTCAGGTACTCATGAACCCAATTCACCTTGCCTCAATTTATACCTCTTTTGTAAATGGTGGAAATATAATAAATCCCTATGTAAATGCTGATAAGGGCACTGCAAGTAAGATATGGAAAACAAACGTATTTTCTCAAAGTATAGCTAGTACCATTTTAGGTGATTTAACACAAGTCGTTAGTAATCCTTCTGGAACTGGCTTTGGCGCATATATGTCTAATCTTCCACTTGCAGGTAAAACAGGTACAGCTGAAATAAAAGCAAGTCAAGATGATAAAAATGGCTCAGAAAATGGGTGGTTTGTGGCAACAAATATTAACAATCCTAAATTATTAGTTTTGGAAATGTATGAAAATGTAAAAGATAAAGGTGGTAGCCATTACGTGGTGCCCAAAGTAAAAGATATATTTGAACACTTCGGCAACTAAAAAAGGCTGTAAAAACAATAGGTAAAATCATTGTTTTTACAGCCTTTTTTTAATAATTCACTTATATTTTATTCGTAATGAAGACCTTTAATTACTATATCTATCTCTTTTTCTAACATGATTATTTCATTTATCCTGCTTGAATTCTTACTATACAAAATTTTAAGCTGTGGTCTTAAAGGGGTGTTTAAACTTACCTTTTCAACTATGCCTATTTCATCATTTGTCAGTTTCACTATGGTTCCTTTAGGATATGGAACCACTATCTTGGAAAATAGTTGCACCAATTTATAATCGAATATTATTCCGCCATTTGCCATTATATATTCTAAAGCTTCATTGGGACTTTTGGCAACTCTATAGGATCTATCTGATGTCAATGCATCATAGGTATCAGCTATAGCAACTATTTTTGCAAATTTGCTAATATTATTTCCATCCTTAGCTTCAGGATATCCTTGCCCACCAATTCTCTCATGATGTTGGAGGGCAATAAGTACAGAGCTCAGTGATATTTCACAACTTTCTGTTAAATATTCATAACCAATTCTAGTATGATCTCTTATTACTTTGTATTCCTCTTCTGTGAGGCTTTCCTCTTTATCAGTTATTCCCTTAGGAACAAAAACCATACCAAAATCATGCAGCAGTGCCCCCACACATAAATCTATTAAATCAAACTTATGCAAATTTAATCTAATTCCCATGATAAGTGAAATTATAGCCACATTTACACTGTGTTCAAACAAATAATTACTTAAACTCTTTATATCTACAACATTAAGCAT
This sequence comes from Clostridium akagii DSM 12554, assembly GCF_000686725.1. Classification (GTDB taxonomy): domain Bacteria; phylum Bacillota; class Clostridia; order Clostridiales; family Clostridiaceae; genus Clostridium_I; species Clostridium_I akagii. The sequence continues at coordinate 7,549 of NZ_JMLK01000036.1, forward strand.
AACGTCTTTCCTTGATAAAATTTCATCGATAAGCTGTTTTGCCATATATAAAATTGACTGATATTCCTCTTCACTACCTTTATAATTAGGCTTTGTTTCAATTTTATCATCATTATTTAAATTCCCGTACTTATCTTTTATTGCTTTTATTGCTTTTTGCCTAATTTCTGGTGCAATAATTTCCTCTATTATGTTATCACTATACTGATCTATTACATATACAGAGTAAATATTAAGAAATTTGATTTTCTTTATAACCGAAGCCCTAAGAATAATACCTGACTTTAGCAGTAATTTACCGTTGTTATCATATATATTTCTTGCTAATTTATCATTTTCTTTTATACATTGTATTGGAACTAACCTCATAAACGATACACCGCCTGCTTAAAGTATTTTGATAATACTATTATACATTAAGTTGACAAAAATATCTAAATTTAAATTATAGCCCGCATAATTTGTCATTTAAATACTTTTGCAACTCATTACATTTATTATTATCCATACTTTCAGTGTCTTTTAATCTATACTCTATACCAAGTTCGGTATATTTACTTACTCCTAATGTGTGGTAAGGTAACAATTCAACCTTATCCACGTTTTTTATAGCCTTAATTATCTCTATAAGTTTGTCTATATGGTGTTTTGAATCTGTTATTCCCGGTACAATTACATGTCTTATCCATAATTTTTTGCCCATATTTTGGCATACTTCAAGAAAATCATCTAATCCATGCTTGTTTTTACCTGTTAATTTTTTATAAGATATATCATCAACCTGTTTAATATCAAGCAAAATTAAATCCGTGTATTTTAGTATTTCTTGATAATTTCCATAGCCATATCCTGCAGTGTCAATAGTAGTATGAATTTTGTTAGCTTTACACAATTTCAGTATTTCTTCTAAAAATTCTGGTTGCAAAAGCACCTCTCCACCTGAAAAAGTCACTCCACCATTAGATTTATCAAAATATGGTTTGTACCTTAATATTTTCTTCAAAATTTCTTCTGCACTATACATGGTTCCACCTGAAATGCTCCAAGTATCAGGATTATGGCAATATGCACATCTTAAATTACAGCCTTGAAAAAATATAACTGTTCTGATTCCGGGCCCATCAACAAGACCCATGCTCTCTATTGAATGTATTCTTCCCTTCATCTTCACTCCCCCTTTAAGTTAGTGACAAGTCACAAGCAAGCTAAGGAAGATTATTTCTTCTATCGCAAAATTAATCAATAAAAGGAAAATGCCTATAGATTTGTATACACAAATCTATAAACATCCTCAGCAATTTCTCAACTTGTCTCTGTTTTTATAGTTTTTCGTGGAAAGTTCTGCTTATAACTTCTAATTGTTGTTCTTTTGATAGTCTATTAAAATTAACTGCATATCCCGATACTCTAATTGTAAGTGTTGGATATTTCTCAGGATTGTTCATTGCATCAATAAGTGTTTCCCTATTCAGTACATTAACATTTAAATGATGAGCACCTTGACCAAAATATCCATCCATTATTGATACTAGATTATTGATTCTTGTACTGCCATCATTACCTAATGCTGTAGGCGTTATTGAGAATGTATTAGAAACTCCATCTTCACAAAAACGATACGGTACTTTTGCAACAGAATTTAGTGAAGCCAAAGCTCCTTCTATATCTCTCCCATGCATTGGGTTAGCTCCTGGTGCAAGTGGCTCTCCTGCTTTTCTTCCATCCGGTGTAGTTCCTGTTTTCTTACCATACATTACATTTGATGTAATTGTAAGAACAGAAAGTGTATGCTTAGCATTTCTATATGTTGGATGTTTCTTTAATTCATTTGAAAATCTTTCAACTAAAGCTACTGCAATATCATCTGCCCTATCATCATCATTACCATACTTCGGAAATTGTCCTTCGGTAACAAAATCTATTGCCACTCCATTTTCTCTTATTGGTTTGACTTTTGCATATTTTATTGCACTAAGTGAATCTATTGCTACTGAAAATCCAGCTATACCAAAAGCCATGAGTCTTCCTACCTTTGTATCATGTAATGCCATCTGTGAAGCTTCATATGCGTATTTATCGTGCATATAGTGAATTACATTCATTGTATTAACATAAAGTTCACTCATATATTCAAGTACTTTAAAGTAATTATTTTTAACTTTTTCATAATCTAACACTTCATCGGTTATAGGTTCTATATTAGGTACTATCTTTGTACCTTTCTTTTCATCAATTCCGCCATTTATAGCAAGAAGTAAACATTTTGCAAGATTACATCTAGCACCAAAGAATTGCATTTGCTTTCCAACCTGCATTGCAGATACGCAACACGCAATAGCATAATCATCTCCGTATATAGGTCGCATTACGTCATCATTTTCATATTGAATAGAATCAGTTAAAATTGACATTTCTGAACAATATTTTTTAAAGTTCTCTGGCAGATTATCTGACCATAATATTGTAAGGTTTGGTTCTGGTGCAGTACCAAGATTAGTTAAAGTGTGTAAATATCTAAAAGAAGTTTTAGTTACCATTGGTCTTTTATCTATTCCTACACCACCAATTGATTCAGTAACCCAAGTTGGATCTCCTCCAAATAATTCATTATATTCTGGTGTTCTAAGATGCCTAACCATTCTAAGTTTTATAATAAATTGGTCAATAACTTCTTGAGCTCCTTCTTCTGTTAATATTCCATTTTCTAAGTCTCTCTCAATATATATATCTAAGAATGTGCTTGTACGTCCTAGTGACATTGCTGCACCATTATTTTCTTTTACTCCTGCAAGATAACCAAAATATATGAATTGTGCTGCTTCTTTAGCATTTATTGCTGGTTTTGATATATCAACTCCATAGGTAAGAGCCATTTTTTTAATTTCACTAAGTGCCCTTATTTGCTGAGATACCTCTTCTCTACTTCTTATAAGTTCATCAAGCAAATCACCCTTTAATGTTTTAAGGTCTTTTTTCTTCTCTTCAATCAAATAATCAGTACCATAAAGAGCAACTCTTCTATAGTCTCCAATTATTCTTCCTCTTCCATATGCATCTGGAAGTCCTGTTAATATACCCGCACTTCTTGCAGCTTTTGTTTCTTCTGTGTAAGCATCAAAAACGCCTTGATTATGTGTCGTTCTATATTTAGTAAATATTTCATGCATCTCATCACTTATTTTATAACCGTACTCCTTAAGTGATTGTTCTGCCATTCTTATTCCACCAAAAGGATTAGTTATTCTCTTTAATGGAGCATCTGTCTGAAGTCCAACTATGACCTCATTTTCTCTATCTATATACCCTGGTTTAAAACTGTTTATTCCAGAGATAGTCTCCGTATCCACATCTAATATTCCCTTTTTTACTTCCTGAAGAATAAGGTTACTTGCTATATCCCAAACTTTTTTAGTCTTTTCTGTGGTACCATTTAAAAAACTTTTGTCACCTTCATACACTTTATAATTTTTTTGGATAAAATCTCTTACATCAATGCCTTCATTCCAACTTCCCTTATTAAAACCATTCCATTCATTAGCCATGTATATTTCAACTCCCTAAATATTAGTTTTTTTATTTAAAATATTTCTATTTATCTGTTTTATTTAACTAAAGTATACTGCATATATTTTCTAATTAATGTGATTTAAATCACATTAATTTTTGTAATTTATATGATAACCTACTTTTCATAAAAAATATATACATAATAACAAATAATTTATACGAACATTTTTTATTATTTCGTTATTATAGTTCAGATTATAACATATATTATGTGATTTTTGAAGGTATAAGTTAGCTTTTTAGTATATTTGCTTAAAATATGCCTATAAATTAAAATAAATCATATTAATTTATTATTTTTTTAACATTATTACAATTTATAAAAATATGGCTATAGGCAATACATTTACCAGACTTCCGTTTTTCACTTCATACCTACTACAAAATTTTTCAATAGAATCATTATTTGTAATGTTTGATGCGAATTCACTGAAATTGCTATCTTTTATAAAGTTAAGAAGATTAGCTCCATACAAATTCATAGGATTATTGTCTTTAATAGTGCCAATAACCTTGCCCATTATATTAATTTTACAGTTATCTGTATAATCAAATTTAGTCATGTTATATTTAAAATCCATAGGTATAATAAATCTTGATTTTGGATTACACATTTCATTGGTTACATATCTTATACAATTATTATTTTTGAATGTGTCCATATAATCTTTTAGATTATTCATTATTTCTATTCTACTACCATTTATAGCTTTTATGTTCCCTAGCACATTAAGTATTTCTACTTTATTGATTATATTTTCGATGTAATTCACCATTGGATTTTGGAACAAGTTACATTTCACTAAAATAAAATCATTTTCATGAATACTTTCAACATTCTCATTACTCTCTACATATCTAAGCAAATTATTTTGAAATAGTATCCTCCTAAGCTCCATAAACACTTCAATATCCTTGGAGATTGCTACGCTTGATTTTTGCTTTGAAAATTCATTTACGATTTGAATATTGAGTTCCCCTTGTATACATTTTCCGAATATTTCTTTTGAAAATTCACTGATTGGCACCCTGTAGCTAATGGTAGTTTGATCTTTTACACTGGTGCTTTTTGCTTCAACAAATTCTTGTACTACTACTGAAAACAAATTATTAACTACATCGTTATTTAAATATAATGGTATAAATGCCTTATTCTCTGTCATCAAGTTACCGCTCCATATATATAGCTACTAATTTATTTTATAATATTTTAAGCATTTTAGAACAATATAATTTATATTAACATATAAATTATTAGTATAATATTTTTGGAGGGGATTTTTGTGGACTTTGAAAAAATGAAAGATTCCATTGAAAACGGAGCAGGTGATGTTTTTAAACGAACTGAAGAATTTATATCCACATCAAAACTGAACTTTAAAATTTCAGATAGAGAACAAAAAATCGAAGATTTGTATTTAAAAATAGGTAAAAAGATCTACAAAAAATATGATGAGAAATCACCCATTGAGGGATATATAATAAAAGATTGTAAAGACATAAAAAGAATTCAAGATGAAATCGAAATAATAAAGAATAAAATTCTTACATTAGAGAACAAAGGACTATGCTCTAAGTGTGGTAATGAAATACAAAAGAAGGACACCTTTTGCCCGTTTTGTGGCTTAAAACAAAAGAAATAATATATTTGTTATAAAAAGATCACATACATAGTCTTAACCTTAACATGTATGTGATCTTTTTATAACTACTTTATACCTGTGACTTTTCCTCTTAATGCCTTTAATCTTGAATTCACATAATTTATTAATGCGTCCTTATTATCTTTTATATCCATAGGTGCACTAGCAACAATGCTTATGATATCGAGCTGATTACCCTTCACAACGTCTGCAACAGCATAACCTAAACATCTGTTTTTTACCTTCCAATATGTATTGTTAAATTCATCACTCTGCTTCTTATTATAGTATCCTTTTTCAATACCAAATTCAAATAAATCCGCAGCTGATTCTAATTCTTCCAAGTCACGAATAGCTATTGTTTCTTGTACAAGTTCATGAAATGATTTCATTTTGTCACCCCTTATCAACTGATTAATCATAAACTAATTAAAAAAGTTTATATTTTATTATATCAAATAATCGAAGAAGTTTCATATTAATTAAAAAATGGCCCGAATTTTATTAATATATAGACCATTTTTTAATTTATGCATCACAATTAAATCATGTATATTTAAAGTTTTCCCATATTCTTCAGTTTTTGTGCTATTTCCAGGTTGACCATTAAGACATTAACTCTAGGCTCTCCGAAAACATATAAAGTTCTTCCTTCTGTATACTTTTTTATTATACCTTGAATTTGAAGTTTACTTATACCACTTGCTTTTGAAACAGCATCAATTTGTACGTTTGCTGACTCTGGGCTTATGTCTGGATCAAGACCAGAAGCGGAAGAAGTCAAAAGATCTGTAGGAATATCATTTTCCTTAAGGGTTGGATGCTCCTTTAAAAGCTCACTCATATCTTTTTTCACTCTTGCTTCTAAATCCTTATTTGATGGTGCAAGATTAGAGCCTCCAGAATTTACCCCACTATAGGTGGCCTTTCCAGTACTGTCAGTTTTTTTGTCACTAGATGTATAGGTATTATAATTCACGGCGGATGTTCTTCCTTTAAAAAATCTAGGATCTTTAAAATCTTGGCCAATAAGCTTTGATCCTACAGTTTTACCATTTAACGCTACTAAGCTACCATTTGCTTCTTTATTAAATGCTATTTTTCCAATACCAGTTATCACTAGTGGGTATAATATTCCACATAATACTATAAAAACAATTGTGATTAAAAAGGATGTTTTTATTATCTTTTTCATTTTATTCTCCTCCTATACTAAAAATTCTGTTTATGCTAAATTTAGTGCTCTAAGTATTGGGGTAATCACTAAATCTATAATTTTTATTCCAACGAAAGGTACGATAACCCCACCTAAACCATAAACCAACAAATTTTTCGCAAGCAACGCTTCTGCTTTCATTGGTTTATATTTAACACCTCTCATTGCTATAGGAATTAATGCAGGTATTATTATAGCATTGAAAATCAATGCAGAAAGTATAGCACTCCTGGGACTTGAAAGTCCCATTATATTTAAAGCATTCATCTTTGGAATTGCTAATGTAAATATAGCTGGTATTATTGCAAAATACTTAGCAATATCATTGGCAATAGAAAATGTAGTTAATGCTCCTCTTGTAATTAAAAGTTGTTTTCCAATCTCCACAACTTCCAAAATTTTTGTAGGATCAGAATCTAAATCCACCATATTTGCAGCTTCTTTAGCTGCTACAGTTCCACTATTCATCGCAAGGCCAACATCTGCTTGTGCTAATGCTGGTGCATCATTAGTTCCATCACCAGTCATTGCTACAAGTTTTCCTAGTGCTTGTTCTGCTTTAATAACAGCAATCTTATCTTCTGGTTTACATTCTGCAACAAAATCATCTACACCAGCTTCTTTTGCAATAGTAGCTGCGGTAAGTGGATTATCACCAGTACACATAATGGTTTTAATACCAATTTCTCTGAGTCTCTTGAATCTTTCATTCATTCCGGGTTTTACTGTATCCTTTAAATAAATAACACCTAAAATATCATTATCTTTACAAACAACCAGTGGAGTGCCACCCAGTTTTGATATTTTATCTGTTATTGCATCAATATCCTCTGGAATAACTCCCCCTCTTTCAATGACAAATTCCTTTATGGCAGAACCTGCCCCTTTTCTTATCTTGGTCCCATCAGTTAAATCAATTCCACTCATTTTAGTTTGTGCGGAAAATTCTATGAATTCCCCATCGTCGTAATCACCCTCAGCAGAAGTTACTCCCAATTTATTTGCAAGTTCCACTGTAGATCTACCCTCTGGAGTTCCGTCCTTTATTGAAGAAATTAGTGCATATTTTGTAACGTCTTCAATGGCAAACTTTTTCACTGGCAAAAATTCTGCTGCAAGCCTATTTCCAAAAGTTATTGTTCCTGTTTTATCTAGTATCATAGTAGTAACGTCTCCACAAGCTTCAACAGCTTTACCAGACATAGCTATTACATTGAATGTAGTAACTCTATCCATTCCAGCTATACCAATTGCTGATAATAGACCTCCTATGGTTGTTGGAATAAGACACACCAATAATGCAATTAATGTTGATACCTCTATGCTAACATGAGAATATGAAGCAAAAGATGGCAATGTAACTATAACTATTAAAAATATAATTGTTAAACTTACAAGTAATGTAGTAAGTGCCATTTCGTTAGGCGTTTTCTGCCTGGATGCTCCTTCTACAAGACTGATCATCTTATCTAAAAAGGATTCTCCTGGTGTTGCAGTTATCTCTATCTTAAGTGAATCGCTGACAACCATTGTCCCCCCTGTCACAGAACAAAAATCCCCACCAGCCTCTTTCATAACTGGTGCTGATTCTCCTGTGATTGCTGATTCATCCACTGATGCTATTCCCTCTATAACTTCACCGTCATTTGGTATTACATCTCCAGATTCAGCTAAAACTACATCACCTTTTTTTAAGTCTGCTGCATTAACCAAAGTGTATTTACCACTTTCGTCTAGTAGCTTTGCCTTTGTATCCTTACGTGCTTTTTTAAGGCTATCTGCTTGAGCTTTTCCTCTACCCTCTGCCACTGCCTCTGCAAAATTTGCAAACAATACAGTTATAAATAATATTACTGTAACTATTCCATTGTATAACCTATTTCCATTATCTCCATATATGTTAGGAAAAATACTAGCTAGTAATGTTAATACAAATCCAACTTCAACAACAAACATTACAGGATTTTTGATCATGAATCTAGGATTTAGCTTTAAAAATGATTCTTTAACTGCGGTACTGAATATATCTTTAGTAATTAATTTTTTCTTTTTTTCACTACTCATGATGATCCTCCTCTAGTGTAGCATCAAGTGCTCAGAAATTGGTCCAAGAGCAAGCGCTGGTAAAAATGTAAGTGCACCAATAATAAGCACAATACATATGAGTATTACAGTAAACAACCAGTTGTCCGTTCTAAAAGTACCTGCCGATTCAGGTACTCCTTGCTTTGATGCAAGAGAACTTGCAACAGATAGTAGTAATATCATTGATACATATCTTCCTAGAAGCATTACTATACCTGTAGTTACATTCCAAAATGTAGTGTTTACCGTAAGCCCTGCCATACCCGAGCCGTTGTTTGCAGCCGCTGAGGTATACTGATATACTACCTGTGTGAGCCCATGAAAACCTGAATTACTTATACTACTAAGTCCTCCTGGTATTTTAAGTGCAATAGCAGATGGAATAAGTATTAGTATGGGATGTATAATTATTGCTAGAGCTACTAGCTTAATTTCTTTGCTCTCTATTTTTTTACCTAAGAACTCAGGAGTTCTCCCAACCATTAGTCCACATATAAATACCGTTATTATAGCGTACATCATCATATTCATGAATCCAACGCCCTTACCTCCAAACACCACGTTAAGCATCATGTTCCAAAGTGGAACGAACCCTCCAAGGGGAGTTAAGGAATCATGCATATTGTTTACGCTACCAGTTGTAAAAGCTGTGGTTATTGTGCTAAACAGTGATGACTGTGCAATACCGAATCTTACTTCCTTACCTTCCATATTGCCCATAATATTACTTAATCCAGCATGAATTAGTGCAGGATTTCCTGCTTTTTCTGCAAGATAGCATACCGGTATTACGGCTACCAATAATATCCCCATAGCCGCAAAAATCACCCAACCTTGTTTTTTGTTTTTCAGCATTAATCCAAAATTGTATACAATGGCACCTGGCAGGAGCATCATTGCAAGTATCTGAATTAAATTACTTAGCGGAGTAGGATTTTCAAAAGGATGAGCTGAATTCGCTGCAAAGAACCCTCCACCATTTGTTCCAATTTGTTTAATTGCCTCGAGGCTTGCTACTGGACCCATTGCAATGTCTTGGAACTTTCCTTCTATGGTGCTAACAGTTATATTTCCGTGAAGTGTTTGAGGTACCCCTTGTGACAAAAATAATACTGCAATTATAATTGAAAGTGGTAAAAGTACTCTAGTAATAACCCTTGTGAAATCCACGAAAAAGTTACCTACTGTTTTATTTTTTCCTACAAGTCCTCTTATAAATGCTAATGCTACAGAAAAACCAGTTGCTGCTGATGTAAACATTAGAAATGTCATAACAATCATTTGGCTTAAATAGCTCACCCCAGATTCACCAGCATAATCCTGTATGTCCGTATTAGTTATAAAACTAGCCACAGTATTAAAGGAAAGCCCAGACCCCATAGCTGAGATTTTATTTGGATTTAAAATGCTAAAACCTTGGATTTTCAGGATTATAAATGCACAAATAGCCATAATAACATTTGCGGTAAAAATTGAAATCATGTACTGCTTCCAATTCATTTCTTCCTTGTCCACACCTATTATTTTAAAAATGAAATTATCTATAATATCAAAAAAAGTATCAAATCTTCCCTTTTCACCAGTTGCCACCTTGAATAAATATTTGCCCATAGGCACTACTAATACTAAGAAAAGTATCAGTGTAATAATAATTTGAACTGTTCCCATAAATTTCACCTTCCCATATAAGACATACTACACAAAACAAATTATAATAGTGATTAGTTGCATTTTTAATACATCCAATCACTACTAAAATTTCTCTGGATTAAATAATACATAAAATAAGTATATAAACAATGCCAATGCAACAATCAAAAGACCGATCATAAAATCACCCCCTACATTTATAACCGTGTTTATGCAACCAAATAAATAACTAGCATACTCCCCGTTATTTTTCTAGGTTGCTTGAATTTCTCTACCGCCAATGATTATAATACATAATCATATGATAAATAAAACTCAGTAGTAATTCTAATATAATTTTATCCACATGATTATAAGCCCCTATATGAATTTATCACCATTCTGCATAGGTATATAACTATTTTTCACCATTTATTATTAGTATATAAAATTGACTTTATAGATAATTGGGAGTTTTTTATATTTGTTAACATATAAAGTGCATTTTCTCTTATAAATATAACAATCTATGACTAATCTAAATAAAAACATATATTTATTCTTAAGCCCACTATGATAAAATATACCTATGAATTAAAAGACTAATATAAGGATTCCCTCATTATTACTAATTATGTAAAGGATGATTTGAATATGAAAAAGGTTTTAGTTGTGGATGATACAAAAAATATCCGTATGCTTTTAACAACTTGTTTAGAATTAAATGATTATGAAGTAGTTTCAGCCAGTAATGGCAGCGATGCAATTGAACTTTTTAAATCTGAAAAATTTGATTTCGCATTTTTAGATATAAAACTTCCCGGGCTTAGTGGCACTGAAGTTTTAAGAAGAATTAGAGATATTAACATTACCATACCAATAGTAATAATGACAGCTTTTGCAACCGTAAGAAATGCAGTAGAATGTACCAAACTTGGTGCCGTAGCTTATTTGCAAAAGCCTTTCACCTCTGAAAAAGTTAAAACTATATTAGCCGAAATGTCTAACCTTGTTCAAACAGAAACTTTTGAAAATATTCCTGCCAAGCTTTCTCAGGCCGAAAATCTTATAACACTTGGTGAATACTCAAAAGCCCACGATATATTAAAATATTTATTATCTCTAGATCCTTGTTATGCAAATATATATGAATTACTAGGAAAACTTTATGAAAAGATGGGAGACTCAAATAGGTCAAAAATTTTTTATAATACAGCAGATCAATTTAAATGATCTGCTGTATTCATTAATTCTATGCTTCATTTGCAGAAAAACACACAAAATTTATGCAACTAATAAATTTTGTGTGTTAGTTGTGTAAAATAGATTATTCTCCACTAGCTATGATATATTGTTTTGTAAAAGGACAAACCTCAATGCATTTACCACATAGCGCGATTTTAATTCCTATTTTTTCATTTAATAGTTCTCTTGCTTTTTGTCTACATTTAAATGGATCTAATAATTCTGATCTTTTTGAATTTACATTCCATAACATGCCTTTAATTGCTTCTGCAGGACAATTGACAGCGCATTTATCACATTTGCCACACTTTGATTCATTGATAGGACTGCCCTTAATTAATGGCATATCTGTTATCACGGAAGATATACGAATTGCAGATCCATATTCAGTAGTAATTAAAAGAGCATTTTTACCTATCCACCCTAAACCTGCTCTGGTAGCAACAGTTTTATGTGGTAAAGGTGTAGTTAAATTATCATCACTAGTAACATATGTTGATGTTTGTCCTATTGCATTATGTCCTTTATGATTTATATATTTTACACAAGATATTGCTATATGATCCAGCTGTTTATTTATTTGATTATATGCTTCATAATATGTTTCTGTTGGACCATTATGAATATCTTTAATAATTTTAGGACTTATTTTAATAGCAAATGCAATTCCATACCCCATATTATTATATGATGAAGTATCAATATCCTGTAAATCAGCAAATCCAACTAATGATGCTCCAAGAGATTTCAAATACACCTTCAACTCATTTTGACTCATTTTCTCACCCCTTATATCCCCTATTTCTATAACCTATATTTCAATTTCTTTTTATATACTATACATTAATTCCAATATATTGTAAACCATGAAAACTTATTGTTAATAATCCCAATTCATAACTTAAGAATTGGTTTATAAATCACATTGAATATAATATACTTAATTCTTATTATAATATAACCGGTAGGGATAAACTTCAAATATCCATTGAATACTTGTCATCCTATCTTTATTACGCCCATTTAGGCATTTTCTCGGAATGGTTTTATGGTGGAATGAAAGAAACTCCAGAATAAATTGCTGATATTATTATTGAACTATCTTTTAAGCCTTTTTTTAATTCTTTAGTCATCCGAAAGAAAATAACAAGTCAAAAATTCTGGGGATATTTTGCGGTAGGTGAAGAGGAAAACCTCTCACATATCCAGATATGTAATGATTCTACCGATGAAACATAACACAAAATAGACCCAAATATTGACTGGTTATTTTTTATGATGCCTTAACTACAATTTCGTGATTAATCAATGATTAATTTCCCTATTACATATTTTATAACAACAATTAAAGCACCGAAATATAAAATTTCGGTGCTTCTGACCTATTCTTGGTGGCTTACCGGGGAATCGAACCCCGGACAACATGATTAAAAGTCATGTGCTCTACCAACTGAGCTAGTAAACCAAATTAATATTGAATAAAAAATATTGAAAGAGCTAAAACTCTTTCAATATGAACCCAGCGACGACTTACTCTCCCACCGGGCTACCCCTGCAGTACCATCAGCGCTTTAGAGCTTAACCTTCGTGTTCGGAATGGGAACGGGTGTTGCCTCTAAGCCATTATCACTGGATGCTAGTTTTCTCAAAATCTCCGATTTTGTTAGAAAACTGTACTCCTCAGCACAGCTGAGCGAGTATCCTTTAAAAATAAACCCTCAACCCAAGGAATCTTACAACCCTCAAATCTAACAATCTATCATCTAAAGTAATATGAGAATTTGCACTCTCAAAATTGCATAGTAATTAAACAAGTAA
>NZ_JMLK01000037.1 GCF_000686725.1 Clostridium akagii DSM 12554
TCAAATTATTTAGTTATAGAAGTAACAACGCCTGATCCAACTGTTCTTCCGCCTTCTCTGATAGCGAATCTTAAGTTTTCTGTCATAGCTACTGGGTTGATTAACTCAACTTTCATATCTATGTGATCTCCTGGCATTACCATTTCCATTCCTTCTGGTAATTTGATTGATCCTGTTACATCTGTTGTTCTGAAATAAAATTGTGGTCTATATCCGTCAAAGAATGGTGTGTGTCTTCCGCCTTCTTCTTTCTTCAATACATACACTTGACCTACAAAACTTGTATGTGGTGTTATTGAACCCGGTTTTGCAAGTACTTGACCTCTTTCGATGTCATCTCTTTGTATTCCTCTTAGTAATGCTCCTATATTATCTCCTGCCATTGCTTCGTCAAGAAGTTTTCTGAACATTTCTACTCCTGTTACTGTTGTCTTGCCTGTTTCTTCTTTTAACCCTACGATTTCTACTTCGTCTCCTACATGTAGAACTCCACTATCTACTCTTCCTGTTGCAACTGTTCCTCTTCCTGTGATAGTAAATACATCTTCTACTGGCATCAAGAATGGTTTGTCTGTTGCTCTTACTGGTGTTGGTATAAAGCTATCTACCGCATCCATTAAGTCAAATATTGGCTTAGTTGCTACTGCATCTGTTGGATTTTCTAATGCTTTTAATGCACTTCCTACGATGATTGGTGTATCATCTCCTGGGAATCCATATTCGCTTAGTAATTCTCTTACTTCCATTTCAACTAATTCTATTAATTCTTCGTCATCTACCATGTCTGCTTTGTTTAAGAATACTACTATATGTTGTACTCCAACTCTACTTGCAAGCAAGATATGTTCTCTTGTCTGTGGCATTGGACCATCTGCTGCACTTACTACTAGTATTGCTCCATCCATTTGTGCTGCTCCTGTTATCATGTTCTTTACATAATCAGCATGTCCTGGACAGTCTACGTGTGCATAATGTCTATTATCTGTTTCATATTCAACGTGTGCTGTGTTGATTGTTATTCCTCTTTCTTTCTCTTCTGGTGCTTTATCTATTTCTGCATAATTTGTTGCTACTGCTCCGCCCTTTTGTGCTAAAACAGTTGTTATTGCTGCTGTTAATGTTGTCTTACCGTGATCTACGTGTCCTATTGTTCCGATGTTTACATGTGGTTTGTTTCTTTGGAATTTAGCTTTTCCCATTTTATTTCTTCCTCCTTAATCAATCCATTAATTTCAAACAAATTAGGTAAACTGCTCCACGTGTATTGTATTTTCCAAATTTTGGAGCCCACGGCCAGATTCGAACTGGTGACCTCCACCTTACCAAGGTGACGCTCTACCTACTGAGCTACATGGGCAATTTATTTTTTGGAGCGGGAAACGGGTATTGAACCCGCGACCCCTAGCTTGGGAAGCTAGTGCTCTACCACTGAGCTACTCCCGCCCATTTTACTACAATTACGCATCAGTTATATATTATAACACTAGAAAGCTTTTTTGTCAATATTACCCCATTCTTTTTTCTAGACATTTCTCAAGTTTTCTTTTAACCCTTTGAAGCGCATTATCTATAGATTTTGCACGTCTATCTAAATCACAGGCTATTTCTTGATAAGATTTTCCTTCCAAATATGAATTCAAAACTTCCATTTCTAGATCTGAAAGAACCTCTCCAATTTCACTTTCTATATTATTAACTTCTTCCCTGCTTATAACTAGTTCTTCTGGATCAGCAACTCTAACACTATACAATACATCAAGAAGAGTTCTATCCGATTCTTCATCATATATTGGTTTATTTAAAGAAATGTACGTGTTTAGTGGTATATGTTTTTGTCTTGTAGCAGTTTTAATTGCAGTTATAATCTGACGTGTTATACAAAGTTCTGCAAACGCCTTAAATGAAGCGAGTTTATGTGGTTTAAAGTCCCTCACTGCCTTGTAAAGCCCAATCATTCCCTCTTGATATATATCTTCTTTGTCCGCACCAATTAGAAAATATGATCTAGCTTTAATCTTTACAAAGTTTTCATATTTACTAATAAGATATTCTTGAGCCTGCTTGTCCCCATCTCTTGTACAAACTATAATTTCTTCATCTAGCAACTCAGAGTACTTTGAATGTTGTAACGCTTCACTAATTCTCATTGTCAAACTCACACCCCCAATAAACAAAAACATCAATTAAATTATACATTAGTAATAATTTACAAGTCAAGCTTATTATTTATTTCGCCTCATTTGTTCTAATTTTTCTGCAGTTTTCTTATCAATTCTCTCATCTAGCCTATACCTTTTTTCAGAATCTTTACTTTCGCTTTGATTTCGTATGTTATCTTCAACTTTTTTCACCTCATGATAAAATTCAATTGAAGACATTCTTACTGCTCCTCTTTGAAAAATAAGTTGTTGTTCTAGAGAATCTGATGTTACAACCAGTACCTCTGATTTCCTACCTATTTTATTCACATATCTTTCGATAAAACTATCTGCTGTTTCACCCTCTTTAGTAAACACAACAATTAGGATTTTGCTCAATTTTTCTCTCTTCTCTAGACTTTTAGGCTGAAGATGACCATCAAATACTAAAAATATTTTATAATCATTATAAGTTCCATAATTAAGTAATATATCAATTAGTTTTAATCTAGAGTTTTCTAAGCTTCCAGTATTACTTTCCCTTAATTGCTGCCAACTGTTAATTACATTATATCCATCAATAAATATAGTTTTCACTTTTATCCTCTTTGAATTTTCTGTTTTAAAATTTCATACATTATGATACCAGCAGCAACTGATGCATTTAGGGATGTAATATTACCCTTCATAGGTATTTTAACTAAAACGTCACACTTTTCTTTTGTGAGTTTTGAAATTCCTTTTCCTTCGCTTCCAATTACTAATGCAACTGGACCTGTGAAATTGTTTTGAAAACAGTAGCTTTTGCCATCCATATGCGCACCATATGCCCATATACCCTTTTTCTTCAGGGTATCAATGGCTGCGTTGATGTTTGTGACCTTTGAGATTTTCATGTACTCCACAGCACCTGCTGAGGTCTTGTAAACAGTTGGCGTCACTCCTACATTTCTGCGTTTAGGTATTATTATTCCATGTGCGCCACATACTTCTGCTGTCCTTACTATAGATCCAAAGTTATGTGGATCTTCTATTTCATCCAATATAATTATAAAAGGATCCTCACCTTTTTCTTTTGCATAATTTAGTATATCTTCAATTTCGCAATATTTATATGGAGTAACATAAGCTATTACTCCTTGGTGTGACCCTGTTACCGATAAATTGTCTAGCTTTCTTCTATCTACTTCTTTTATAACAATCTTTTTTTCTTTTGCTAATGCATATATTACGTTTATAGAACCATGTCCCTCTCCACTTGATATAAGTATCTGCTCAATGGTTCTATCAGATTTTAAAGCTTCAATTACGGCATTTCTACCTTCAATTATATCTTCTCTATCCGAATCACTTTCTGGTATTTCTACACTGTTTTGTTTGGTGTCATTTTGTGCTTTTTCATCCTCGTTTAACGTAATATCATTCTTTGATTTTTGGTTTTTTTTATATTTTTCTTTTTGCCAGGTTTCTTTCATATTTACTCCTTCCGGTAGTTAATGTGCAATCATTTTGTTTTTTGTTTGCTATGCTCCAGTTTTTATCTTTACAATCATTTCAAGAAAATAATTTATTCTATCTTTTTGTTCTGTAAGGTATAGATATCCAAATAAGGCTTCAAACCCTGTTGCCGTCCTATACTCACTTACTTTGGCATTTTTAGGCACTGTTCCAGATTTCGCATTTCGTCCTCTTTTGTAAATATTTGTTTCTTCCTCTGTTAATTCATCCATAATTGCCATCATAAACTCACTTTGATCGTGGGCCTTTACATATGAAATAGCTTTTATATGTAGCTTGTGAACATTCATTTCTCTATTTTTACTAACGATAAATGCTCTAACGAATATTTCATAAATTCCATCTCCAACAAATGCTAGCACAAGTGGATTTAGATTTCGTGCATCTTGTTTTGTAAAACTACCTTTTAATAAATCAAATTCCATATAACGACTCCTCAATTATGCTTTTTTCCATCTTACTCCTTGAGGTGTATCTAAAAGTGTAATTCCCTCTGCTTTTAAATCATCTCTAATTTTATCAGATAGCTGAAAATTCTTTTCTTTTCTTGCTTTCTCTCTTTTTTCTATAAGTTTTTCTATTTCATCTTCCAAATTTACCTTGGTTGATTTTTGTAGTATTCCTAATGGCCCACCAAGTTCCCTAATTAAATCAAGTGAATATTTCAGTATTTCTTTTGATGAATGTATATTTAGATTTATGTTAACATCTTTGATTAAATCGAAAATAACAGATATAGCATCTGCTGTATTAAAATCATCATCCATTTTTTTAATATATTTTTCTTTATATGAATTTAAATTATCCATATACTGATTCTCGTCATCTTTTAAATTATCTATTTTAGATAGCTCAAGCAAACTTTGCAAATTTTCAATGGAATTATATAATCTTTCAAGTCCTGATTTAGCTGATTCAAGTAAATCCATACTATAATTTAATTGAGTCCTATAATGTGCACTAAGCATAAGTAATCTTATAACTTCAGCATCAAATTTTTCTAGTGCTTCTCTTGCTGTTAAAAAATTATTTAATGATTTTGACATTTTTTGATTATTAACATTTAAATAAGCAGCGTGCATCCAATAATTTGCGAATGTTTTTCCTGTTCTACCTTCACTCTGAGCTATTTCATTTTCGTGGTGAGGAAATACTAAATCCATTCCACCCGCATGTATATCAATGGTTTCTCCAAGAAGATTTAGTGCCATGCACGAACATTCAATATGCCACCCTGGTCTTCCCATACCCCAAGGACTTTCCCAGCCTGGTTCTCCTACCTTTTGTTTTTTCCAAATAGCAAAGTCCATAGGATCTTTTTTTCTTTCATCTACATTTATCCTAATTCCAGACTCTAATTGTTCTAAATCCTGACCAGACAATTTTCCATATGCCTGAAATTCTTTAGTGCTATAATAAACATCACCATCAATCTCGTAGGCATATCCTTTATTGATAAGATCTTCCACAAATTTCACTATTTCAATAATATATTCAGTAGCTCTTGGATTTGCAGTGGCTCTCTCTATGTTTAAGCCATCGGCATCTTTATAGTATTCTGAAATAAATCTGTCTCCTAGTTCCTTGATTGTTATTCCATCTTCATTTGCTTTAGTTATCATCCTGTCATCAATATCAGTAAAGTTCTGAACATATTCTACTTTGTACCCTCTATACTCAAAATATCTTCTCACTGAATCAAATATTATAAACGTCCTTGCATTTCCTATATGAAAGAAGTTATAAACCGTAGGCCCACAAACGTACATTTTAACCACGCCAGGTGTTATAGGTATAAATTCTTCTTTGTTTTGTGTCATTGTATTGTATATTTTCATATTTTTCCTCCTAATTTAAATAAAAACAAAATACTATTTCTATTGATAATAATATCATAATAATCAAAATTGAAAACGTGACAAAAATTGATAAATCAACTATATAAATAAGATTATAGCATTTCAGCTGTTTAATCGTAAAGATTTAGTTTAAATTAAAAGCTTAAATATAGCTCATCCTTAGAAAATAGGATGAGCTTCATAATGATGAATTATTCTTTATTTACACATTTGTTACTATCAATAATCAAACTATCTAGAATTTTTTCCCCTAGGATTAAATCGTCTGGAGTAGTTATTTTTATATTACTATAACTTCCTTGGTACAAAAACACTTTGCTACCATACAGTTCTGCAACACTAGTATCATCAGTCACAATTACATCTTTTTTAATAATATTCTCATGAGCTTTTAATATAATATCAAGCTTAAAACATTGTGGGGTCTGAACACAAAATAATTCACTTCTCTTAGGTGTATACTTTGAAAACCCACTGTTGTCTCTTATCTTTATTGTGTCTTTGGGTTCTACTCCACAAGCACTTGCACCATATAAGTTAGCATACTTTATTCCATCTTCTATAATTCTATCATCGATAAAAGGTCTAGCTCCATCATGAATAAGTACTATATTGCAATCATCCTCAATGCCAATGGCTTTTAAACCATTAAGTACAGATTGCTGACGCAAATTTCCTCCTGAAACAATTTTTTTAACCTTACTTATAGAATATTTTAAAACTATTTCTTTTTCGCAGTACTCTATCTCATCCTCAGAAGCCACAAGTATTATACTAAAAATGGATTTATTTTTTTGAAATGCTTCCAAAGTGTGCGCTAATATTGGTTTATTATCTAGGCAAAGAAAAAGTTTATTCACACTTTTTTTCATTCTTGTTCCTTTACCGCCTGCTACTACTATTGCACAATTGTTGTTCATTTTATTACTCCTTGTCCTAAGCTTCTTTTTGTTTTGCAAATATCATTCTTCCTGCTGCTGTCTGTAGAACAGATGTAACTGTAACTGTTAATGTTTCACCTATATGTTTTCTTCCACCCTCAACAACAATCATTGTACCATCATCTAAGTATGCAACTCCTTGCCCTGATTCTTTACCATCTTTTATGATTGTAATTTTCATTTCTTCTCCAGGCAGTACCACAGGTTTTACTGCATTTGCAAGTTCATTTATATTAAGTACAGGTACCCCTTGGAACTCTGCCACCTTATTAAGGTTATAATCATTTGTTACTACTTTACCATTCAAAACTTGTGCCAATTTTAACAGTTTACTGTCCACTTCAGGAATATCAGGAAAATCTTTTTCATATATTTGAACTTCAACATTTAATTCCTTTTGAATTTTATTAAGTATATCAAGCCCTCTTCTGCCCCTATTTCTTTTAAGTCCATCGGAAGAATCTGCTATATGCCTAAGTTCTGCTAAAACGAAATTTGGTATAATAAGTGTTCCCTCTACAAAACCTGTTTGACATATATCAAATATTCTTCCATCTATTATTACAGATGTATCAAGTATTTTAGCTGCTCCTTTTGACACTAACTTACCTTTTTTATCTTTTTCAGAATTTGTCTTCTTGAGATTCACAAATAAAGATGTTATTTCATCCCTCTTCTTGATTGCAAGGTCTGCAGTCAATGCAGCTACTATAATAGATATAGCGCTTTCGATAATTATCCATGCTTGTGAGGGATTGGGAAATAATTTAAATATTAATATGGATATAATAAGTCCTGTAATAGCACCTATGGTTCCAGAAATAATCTCTGATATAGGCAATTTTTGAATGTTTGTTTCAAAATAATCCATAGTTTTGATTATTCCCTTTATAATCCAAGGGGATACAATAAAAAATATCAATCCAACTATTAAAATAGAAAAAATCATAAATAAGACCGTTTCAATCGTATTGTTTTTTGATATAAGTTTTAAAATATACTCTGTATCCATAAGTTCACTTCCAAGAATCCATCCTAATGCAAGACCTATGATTGTAAATAAACCTCTTAATAATTTTTTTAGCAAACCATTCACCTCCATTTATATTGTTGACAACTTATCTGTATTTAAATACATTAAAAACCTTTTATTCTTAATATATAATAACTAGCACATATTTTCAATAAAAGTAAACGTTTTTTATGAAATGTTCACTTTTATGAAGTCTATCTATATGTTATACCTTTTATCATATCACTATATTAAGTATTTTCATATTCATTAGTAACATATTTATATAAAATTATATCATATGCCATGTACTACCAAATAAATCCCCCTATTAATAACAAAACTATTGATTTATTATATAACTGTAGTTTTAATGCTTGCTTCATTGACAACCTCAACATAAAAACTCTATAATCAACTTGTTGATATATTAATTTTTTAAAGGGGAGATGAGCCTAGTGAAAGATATAATTTTTGATAATTTTCAAAACAACGTTGACGGTTCTTTGATTAGACATAAAAGTATAATTGACATAATGACAAAATTACAAGAATCTGAAGCTAGAATTAATAGAGCTATAGCAAAGTCTGTAACAAACTGTGGATGCATTGAAATCAATGCAAAAAAACAAAAAATTCCAGAGGATGATTCCAACTTAAGTATAGAAAACCTAGGTGAATGCCTTCAAACACATATATCAGGAAAGATATGTGAAAACTGTAGATCTATAATTGAAGGTGAAATTGGTACTCATTTATTCTACCTAACGTCTCTTTGTAGCTCTTTGGATATTAGTTTATATGATGTTCTTGTTGAAGAAAATGATAGCATCAATACCCTTGGCAAATATAATTTGAGATGATAATTAGTAGCAAATTCAATAAAGTCAAAAGTTAATTAAGATTTTTTAATAAATCATAGGGTGAAATTAAATAATCCTTTAATTTTACCTAATGATAAAATCATCTTTTTAACTTTTAACTTTTCAACTCAAGGAAAAATCCTATAATTCTAAGACGGCCCCTTCAGCTTAAAATTGCCTGTTTAAAATAAACTGTTCTCTAAGTCTTCTCAATCCATTTTTTATTGCCTTAGCCCGTGCTTCTCCGATACCTTCTACATTATCAAGTTCTTCATGTGAAGCTTCTAAAACTGCCTTTAGTTCCTTAAAATGCTTAACTAAATTTTCAATAACATTTGTTGGTATTCTAGGAATTTTGTTTAGCATCCTATATCCTCTAGGCGAAATTAAAGTATCTACAAGTGGAACCCCCACATATCCAAGATGCCTAGATATAGTATCCAAATCCAAAAATTCTTCTGAACTTATATTCTGTATATTTTTATACACATCGTTATATTCTATACCGCTTTGACAATAATCCCTTATAAGAAGTATTCCATCTTGCTCTACATTCTTTGCAAGTTCGTTAAGTTGCATCGATATTAGTCGTCCTTCATTTCCTAATTCATATATATATCTTTGAATTTCAGCTACAATACGCATTACCATTTCTGTTCTTTGTATTACAGTTAGTACGTCAAAAAGAGTTGCCAAATCTTGAAATTCCAATAAATTTAAATTAGTAACAACCCTGTCTAAAACAGAACCATATTTTTCAAGAGTTTGTAGTGCCTGGTTTGATCTTGCCAGTATTATGCTACTATCTCTTAATACATACTTTATATCGTCCTTATAAACAGTTATAACGTTTCTTCTTTGGGATATAGCTACAACCACATTCCCAGTCTGTCTTGCAACCCTTTGAGCTGTTCTATGCCTAGTTCCAGTTTCATAGGTTGGTATTGACGAATCTGGAATAAGCTGAACATTAGCACTAATTATCTTTTTCAAATCAGAACTAACCACTATAGCTCCATCCATCTTAGCCAATTCATATACATAAGATGGACTATAATCCGAGTTTATTTTGAATCCTCCATCCATCAAATCCGTTATCTGCTCACTGTCTCCTAAAACTATAAGTCCACCTGTTTTTGCTCTTAGAATATTTTCAAGTCCCTCTCTAAGCTGTGTACCAGGAGCCAAAATTTTAAGAACGTCCATGAGCATTTTATCTTTTTTTAATCTTAATTCATTCACCCTATCACCTTATTCAAAATACTTTATTTATTGCTTCTTTCAAGGTGTACACACCATGTACACCCATATTTTTCGGTTTAATCTTTTCACTGTTTCTGTTAGGAATTATTATATTCTTAAATCCCATTTTGTCCGCTTCATTCACTATTCTATCACAATATGAGATAGGTCTTACTTCTCCTGTGAGTCCTATTTCTCCTACTACAATTGTTTTATCGAGCTTTATCTCCCTATTCTTTACACTTGATATTAATGCTAATGCTAATCCTAAGTCTGCAAAAGTTCCATCAATACTAAGACCTCCTACTACATTAACATAAACGTCGCAATTATAAAATGGTATTTTAAGTTTTTTTTCCAGCACTGCAATTATTAAATTCAGCCTTGCTGAATCAACCCCAATAGCAGTACGCCTTGGCATTATTGCTTTTGTTTCACTTACAAGTGCCTGAACTTCAACCAAAATTGGTCTTGTTCCCTCCATAACTCCTATTACAATAGATCCTTCCTGCTTGTAGTTAGTCTCTTCCAAAAATACATTTGATGGATTTGTTACCTCAAGAAGCCCTTCTTCTGCCATTTCAAAAACACCAATTTCACTTGTTGTACCAAAACGATTTTTTATAGTACGAAGTATTCTGAATTCCTCTGTCCTCTCTCCTTCAAAGGAGAGTACACAGTCAACCATATGTTCTAACACTCTTGGTCCAGCTAATTCCCCCTGCTTTGTTACGTGAGCCACGATAAAAAAAGAAATCCCTTTATTTTTACCAATTCTCATTATTTGATTGGCACATTCTCTAACTTGAGAGACGCTACCAGGTGCAGAACTTACTTCAGGGTTAAAAACAGTTTGAATAGAATCAATAATTACAAAGACTGGTTTTATTTTTTCTATTTGTAATGAAATTGTTTCCATATTAGTTTCAGCCAATATAAAAAGATTATTTGAATTTACATCAAGTCTATCACTTCTCATTTTTATTTGTTCTTCAGACTCTTCACCAGATACATATAAAACTTTACCATACTTTTCAGCAATATTATTTGAACTCTGTAGCAATAGTGTTGACTTACCAATTCCCGGAGCCCCTGAAATAAGTGTTAAAGATCCCCTAACAAGTCCACCACCTAAAACTCGATTTAATTCTCCAATTCCGGTGTCATATCTTTCATGTTCTCCTGATTTTATATTAACTATACATTTAGGTTCACTATTTTGACTGAAAATTATGTTTTTATCATTTTTTACAATTACTTCTTCAACAAAACTATTCCATGCATTACAATTGCTACATTTGCCCATCATTTTTAAGCTTTCAAATCCGCATTCTTGACAAACAAAATGTATTTTACTTTTGGCCATTAATTTTTCCTCCTTGCACTTTATAACTATTATACAATGTTTTTTAATTTATTTGTTAAATTATATTAAAATATAAATATAAACCAAACTTTCCATTAGCAGCACATTGAAATTTTTTGGTAAAGATAAATAACCAAGAAAATGGGAATGTAAGTAAATCTACTTACATTCCCAAAATTCGTGAACCTTAAACTTTAGCAAAAGCCAGTTCATTATCCTTTACAGTAACTGAAACTTCATCGCCTTTATTAATCTCACCATTTAATATTTCTTCTGAAATTTTATCCTCAACTATTTTTGTTATTGTCCTTCTAAGAGGTCTTGCCCCATAACTTGGATCAAATCCTTTTTTAACTAAAAGCTTCTCAGCATCCTCTGAAAATTTAATATTTATTTCTTGATAATTAAGCCTTTCACTTACAGATTTAAGCATAAGCTTAACAACTTTTTGTAGTTCTAATTCCACTAATTGATGAAATACTATTATATCGTCAATTCTATTTAAAAACTCTGGTTTGAAAGAGCGTTTTAACTCATCCATTATATTTTCTTTCATTTTTTCATATTGAGTATCTTTGCTAGGATCATCCATACTAAATCCAAGGGAATTCTGTTTTTTGATGGTAGATGCTCCTACATTTGAAGTAAGGATTATTATTGTATTCCTAAAATTAACTGTTTTTCCTTTTCCGTCAGTGAGTCTTCCATCTTCTAATATTTGAAGCAGTATATTGAATACTTCTGGATGAGCTTTTTCAATCTCATCAAATAATATAACTGAGTATGGATGTCTCCTAACCTTTTCTGTTAACTGACCTCCTTCTTCAAATCCAACATATCCTGGAGGTGATCCAATTAATCTAGATACAGTATGTTTTTCCATATATTCAGACATATCAATTCTAATAATACTATTCTCATCACCAAACATTGCTTCAGAAAGAGCTTTTGAAAGTTCTGTTTTCCCTACACCAGTTGGTCCAAGAAATATAAAGGAACCTATAGGTCTCTTTGGATCTTTTAAACCAACTCTAGCTCTTCTAACAGCTCTAGCAACTGATTTCACAGCCTCATCCTGTCCTATAACTCTCTTGTGAAGCGTTTCCTCTAATTTTAACAGTTTTTCTGACTCTTTTTCTGTAAGCCTTTCTACTGGAATATTCGTCCACTTTGAAACAACTGCTGCAATCTGAGCCTCAGCTACAATATGATTATCAATATTATTTTGATTTTTCCAATTCTTTTTAAAATCCTCTATTTTGCTTTTTAGTTCTTTTTCTTTATCTCTAAGGCTTGCTGCCTTTTCAAAATCCTGAAGCCTTATAGCATCTGATTTTTCCTTCGTGGTTTTTTCCAGCTCTTCTTCTTGATTTTTTAAATCTGGTGGTGCTGTGAGATTTTCAATCCTCACCCTTGCGCCTGCCTCATCAATTAAATCAATTGCCTTATCTGGTAAATATCTATCAGTAATGTATCTTTCGGATAAATTCACTGCTGCTTCTAATGCATCATCTGTGATTTTTACCCTATGATGTGCTTCATACTTATCTCTTAAACCTTTTAATATTAGTACAGCTTCTTCTAATGATGGTTCACCTACAGTTACTGGTTGAAACCTTCTTTCAAGCGCTGTATCTTTTTCTATATATTTTCTGTATTCATCTATAGTTGTAGCTCCGATACATTGAATCTCACCCCTTGCAAGGGATGGTTTTAATATATTGGATGCATCAATTGCACCTTCTGCTCCGCCAGCCCCAATTATAGTATGAATTTCATCTATGAATAATATTACATTGCCATCTTTTTTTATTTCTGCCATAACTTTTTTTAATCTTTCTTCAAATTCACCTCTATACTTAGAGCCTGCTACCATTGAAGATATATCTAAAGTTATAACTCTTTTATCTTTTAGTATTTCAGGAATATTTCCAGATACAATTCTTTCTGCAAGACCTTCTGCAATAGCTGTTTTACCTACTCCTGGATCTCCAATAAGGCAAGGATTATTTTTTGTTCTCCTGCAAAGAATCTCTAAAATTCTTTGAGTTTCTTTATCCCTTCCTATTACAGGATCAAGCTTTCCCTCCGCTGCCATTGCTGTAAGATCCGTTCCAAATTGATCTAGTGCTGGAGTTGGTTCCCCTGCTTTATTTCCAGCCTTATCCATGACGTTGTTTTCTTTTCCAGCTGCCATACTTGCTAAGACATCTTTTCTGAGTTTATCAAAATCAACATTCAGATTACTTAATATTGTAACGGCAACCCCTTCACCCTCTTTAATTAATCCCAAAAGTATATGCTCTGGACTAATATAATTATGATTTAGATTTGTTGCCTCTAATGCACTTATCTCAAGCAGCCTTTTTGTTCTAGGCGTTAATGGAATGTCGTTTCTATATAGCTCAAGATCGCCCTTTCCTTCATATTCTGCAATTAAACCTCTAACACCGTCAAGTGAAACTCCCATATCATTTAATATCTTCTTTGAAGTTCCTTCATCCTCTTTAAGCATACCAAGCAGTATGTGTTCAGTTCCAACATACCCATGTTGGAACATCTGAGCTTCTTCTTTAGCAAAAATTAATACTTTTTCTGTTCTTTCATTAAATCTATTAACAAACATTTAACTCACCACCTATTTTAATTTTTCTCTAATATACTCTGCTCTTTTTATGTTAAGTTCCTTTACACTTAATTTGTCATCAAAAAGTTTTGCCAGTGTTGCTGGTTGAGTATTTACTAATAAATAGTTAAGTACTTTTTTACTTATGTTATTTATTATTCCCATTTCCACTCCCATTCTTACATTGGACAATAACTTTAAGCATTCTCTTGAATCAATAACCCTTGCAGTTTTTAATATACCTAAAGATCTAAATATTTTATCTTGCAATTCATATTTATAAGTTCCAGTTGCCTGTTGTCTTGAAAGATTTTCTTGATTTATAAGTTGCTTCACCACCGCAGTTAAATTGGCAACTATATCCTTTTCACTAATTCCTAATGTAACCTGATTTGAAATTTGGTATAGATTACTATATGCACCAGATCCCTCTCCATATAATCCTCGTATTGTCATTCCAACTTGAGTTAAGGCATTTAATATTCCATTTATTCCATTATTCATAGTAATTACTGGTAAATGTATCATTACGGATGCCCTTAGTCCTGTACCTATATTAGTAGGGCATGCTGTCAAATAACCAAGCTTTTCATCAAAAGCATAATCTATTTTTTCTTCTATTAGATCATCTATTTTATTTGCATAATTTAGTATATCTTCTAAGTTAAACCCTGCACTAATGCATTGTAATCTTATATGATCTTCCTCATTTATCATTATACTTGCAGTTTGCTCATTGTTAACTATAAACGCTGACTTTGAATTGTTTTCTATTAATTTATTACTTACAAGATGTTTTTCTACAAAAGATAGATTAGAATTATTATCCTCTTTCCATAGATGAACGCTTTTAAACTCATCCTTAATGCCCGGTCCAGAAAAGAATGCATTTTCTACATTACCAACAATTTTCCTTGCAGTTTCTTCTGAAAGTCTATTTGGGAAAGGTTCATCTTTAATATTCCTTGCAAGTCTTACTCTACTACTAATAACTAAACTTTCAGTTTCTCCTTCATATTCTAGCCAGTTTTCCATGCTATTCTTTTCCTCCTTCGCTATTAATTTTTCTGATTTTGTCTCTTATCTCAGCTGCACTTTCATATTCTTCAAGTGCTATAGCTTTTTGCAGATCCTGCTTTAAATTATCCATTCTTTTCTTTTTAATTATATCTTCCCCGCATTTTTTAGGTATTTTTCCTACATGTTCTATTTTACCTTGGACCCTACTTATCACTGTATTAACAGTTTTACTAAAGTTCTCATAACATTCATCGCATCCAAGTAACCCATTCTCTTTAAATTCTTTTAATGTTATTCCACAATTTTCACAAGAAGTAGTAGTATCCTCAATGTTTTTATGTCCTTCACCTATATAACCCATTAACCCGCTTAGGATATTTTGGAATGAAAAAGGTGATATTATACCAATTTCATTAGCAATGTTAAACCCATCAAAGTTCTTAGCACATTGCTCACATAAACTTATTTCTTGCTTACTACCGTTTACTATTTTGGTTACATGAAAAATCGCTTCATTTTTTTTACACATTTCACACAACATAAATTGTCAATCCTCCTCAACCTATATAAGGAATATTATAATATTATTATACAATTACAAATGAACTTTGTAAATTTATCCAACCAATATCATCAATAAAAATGTTAAGGCTACTATATTTCCGAATAACGATTTCTAAGCATCAAAGATGCAAAGAAGTCTATTTATAACATTATAGCCATTATAGATGACTTTAATATTTCTGCTCTAATTTTGTTTCTGTAATCATTAACTAAACCTAATGTTCTGTCATTAATAACCGATTTTAAAATATTCATTTCTCTGCACGATATAACCTCTGATTCTCTTAAAGCATCAATAATCTTAGCTCCGCCATCGTAGGTTATGCTTTCACCAATTTTATCTAAAATTACATCTGCAAGTGGCTGATTTTCAACATATTCCACCTTGGAGATTTTAATGCATCCACCACCGCCTCTTCTACTTTCAATATAGTAGCCCTTTTCTGTGGTAAACCTAGTGGTTAGTACATAATTAATTTGTGATGGTGCACAACTAAAATGATTAGCCAATTCATTTCTTTGAATTTCTGTTACGTCTTTTTCATTTTCGGCTATCATTTCCTTAATGAATTCTTCTATAATATCGGATATCCTAATCATTAATGTTTCCCTTCTTAATAAACTTTGACTTTCTTTGACTTTAATATTATTATAATACTTTTTTTTATTTTTGCAATACATTTTTATCATCGGATAAACATTTTTAACCTTCATCATAGAAATCAATAAAAAATGGATGTAAGCGTACTTGTTTATACAAATACGCTTACATCCATGAATATTATTAGCAACCATAAAAAATCTTACCTTATAACTATTTAATCATCTGATTCACTTATAGCTAGAGCCACTGCTCCTATAACACCAGAATCAGCTCCAAGTCCAGCCGGTACTATTGAACATGCATTAGCCATAGATTCTAAGCACCTTTCCTTTACAACTTCCCTAACCTTATCAAAAACTATATTTCCGCCATGACTTACTCCTCCACCTATAATAACCATCTCTGGATCAAAGGTTGCAATGATATTAGCAACACATATTCCTAAATAATTAAGGCAACTATCTAATATTCCAGAAGCAACTTTATCCCCTTGTTTTGCTTCTTTAAATACTTCATAAGAAGTTAGCTCTTTATAATTTTTTAATGATGTTTCTTCTCCTCTTTCAACTGCTTCATTAGCCCTTTTTCCGATTGCAGTACCTGATGCTAAAGCCTCTACACATCCATAATTTCCACAATTACATCTTGGACCATCTTTTTCAATGGTAGTATGTCCAATTTCTAAAGCATTACATGTATTCCCTCTGTATATTTTTCCGTTTATTATTGCTCCTCCACCAACGCCTGTACTAACTGTTATAAACACCATATTCTCTGTTCCTTTTCCAGCACCAAATATGTGCTCTCCAATAGCTGCAACATTTGCATCATTATCTAAATATGTAGGTATATTAAATTTTTCTTTTATTGGCTTAATTAATTCAAAATTATCAAATGGTAAATTTGGGGTTGAAATTATTATTCCTTTTTTGGCATCTAATGGACCAGGAGAGCCTATTCCTATTGCTTTAATATCTTCTGATGTTTTACTTGCATCAGTTAAAACCTTTTCAATAACTTGAAATATTCTATTTAGTACTTTTTCTTCACCTTCTGAAGCATTAGTTGGAATTATATGTTGACTTATTACATTTCCCTCTAAATCGGCTAAAGCACCATTAATTTTTGTTCCCCCTAAATCAATTCCTATAACATATTTTTTTTCCATTATTTACTCTCCTTGTATAATAAAATTTAGCTGTCAATTTTATGATAATTTCCAGTAACTAAAATGACTGCTAGAAAAAAGATTACTGGAATTTATTGCTTGCTAAACTCTTAGCTTAACAAGCAATAAATCTGTGCTAATTTACCATATAATATAACATTATATCATATCTCAGTTATCATTATAGTTTATATTCTTATATTATACTATATTTTAGGATAATGTTATTTATCTAATTATTTTTACGTGCCTTTATAAAATATTTTCTATGAATATCTTCTATATTTCCATCTATAAAAAAATTTTTGTTCTTTAACATGCTTTTTACTATTTCTAACTCTTTTTTATTCTCTTCTTTGATAGTAATTATTAAACTATCGTTGTTATTTATCATCTCCATATAATCATAAATACTACTATAGTCACCTAATGTAATTGCTCCTTTAACATCTAATCTATAATTTGACATGTTACTTTCTCCTCTTGCTAATAAAGTGAAACTTAATTAGCTGAAATTATGATATTTTTTATTGTGAGCAATTTTAAAATTTTTATCCATAGTAAAAAACGCCAGTTATAAATAACTGACGTAAACAATATTCAAAATAATGGCTCTGCGAAAAGGATTTGAACCTTCAACCTATCGGTTAACAGCCGAGTGCTCCACCGTTGAGCTATCGCAGAACATTTACCAGCGACGACTTACTCTCCCACCGGGCTACCCCTGCAGTACCATCAGCGCTTTAGAGCTTAACCTTCGTGTTCGGAATGGGAACGGGTGTTGCCTCTAAGCCATTATCACTGGATTAAGCGGATGTTCCAAATCTTCGATTTGGCATGGTCGCTTATGCAATTCGCATAGCGAATTGTATTCCTTTAAAAATAAATCCTCAACCTAAGGAACCTTTCAACCCTCAAACCTAAGTACGTGCATTCT
>NZ_JMLK01000038.1 GCF_000686725.1 Clostridium akagii DSM 12554
GTGCAAATTCTCATATTACTTTAGAAAATGGATTGTTAGATTTGAGGATTGTGAAGTTCTTGGGTTTGAGTGTTGGATTCTTATATATGATTAAGAATGCACGTACTTGGATTTGAGGGGTGAAAGGTTCCTTGGGTTGAGGATTTATTTTTAAAGGAATACAAATCGCTATGCGATTTGCATAAGCGACCATGCCAAATCGAAGATTTGGAATGTCTGCTTAAATCCAGTGATAATGGCTTAGAGGCAACACCCGTTCCCATTCCGAACACGAAGGTTAAGCTCTAAAGCGCTGATGGTACTGCAGGGGTAGCCCGGTGGGAGAGTAAGTCGTCGCTGGGTTCATATTGAAAGAGTCTTAGCTCTTTCAATATTTTTTATTAGATACTTTTAGGCCAGTTAGCTCAGTCGGTAGAGCAGAGGACTGAAAATCCTCGTGTCCCTGGTTCGATTCCGGGACTGGCCACCAAAGTTTTGGCGCCATAGCCAAGTGGTAAGGCAGAGGTCTGCAAAACCTTTATCCCCAGTTCAAATCTGAGTGGCGCCTCCATAAATACAGTTAGAATATTTTAGAAATAGCCTACACTATTTATAGTGTAGGCTATTTCTATTTAATATTTTAGTATAATGCAAAATAGTGGTAAATATAATTTATATTCTAGGGGTTTCTAGTAAATTACAGGTTCTAATACTTCAATGCTACCAATTGGAGCATTAAGTCTAACTCTTGCTCCAATTGGCAATGTTAGCTTGGGATAATCATGTCCAGACATAAAGTTAGATATTGTTGGTTTATTAAGTGCTAGAATTCTATCGTCAATAACTTGATTTAGGGTAAGACTTCGCTCATAGTGAGGAAGTGTGCAATCGGTAAATTGACCTAGTACTATACCAGTACATTGATCAAGTTTATTTGAGAGAATAAGTTGAGTAAGCATTCTATCTATTGAATAAGGGTCTTCTCCAACTTCCTCTATGAATAAAATTTTAGCTCTGGTATTAATCTCATAATCAGTACCTAAAGTTGAGCATATGAGTGAAAGATTACCGCCAACTAATATACCTTCCACTGATTTACTGAAATTACATTTAGCATTTATTCCACTAGGATTAGAAATTGTGTAGTTGGTTATTGGATTCATTGCCGTATTAAAAAGGCTTTTGAAAGTAATTTCATCTAACGTTGAATTAAGCATTGGACCATGAAAAGTTATTAAACTACACTTTTCATAAAATACATTCAAATAAGTAGTAATATCACTAAAACCAACAAATATTTTAGGGTTGTCTTTTATTATATTAAAATTTATATACGGCAATGTTCTCATGCAGCCATAACCACCTCTAACACACAAAATCATTTTGATAGATTTATCCGTAAACATGTTAATTAAATCTTCACTTCTTTCTTTATCACTTCCAGCAAGATATCCATATGTTTTGTATATATTTTCCCCTTTTTTTACATTAAAACCTTTATTCTTTAAAAATTTTATTCCATTTTCTATAACATCAATGTTTTCTGGACTAGCAGGCGAAATTAGGCCAATTGTATCACCTATATTAAGTTTTTTTGCAATCATAGGACTAGCTCCTTTGCATAAATAATTGATTGGGATTACACATATATAATACTTTAAATATAAAATAATATGAACATTATAAATTGAAAGCCGTATATATTTATATAATCAATGTAAATATAAAAAATCAAGTTATATATTGATTATACTTTCTCAAAGAAATAATTATTCATAAACTACTTGTTGGACAAATTAAAATTGGACAATGAATTGAATAAAATAGAATGTAGTAGGCAATAATTTAGTTAATTGTTGTGAATAATTTATTTGGGGAGGGTTTAATGAAAAAACAAAATTGTATTATATGCAGAAAGTCTCTTAATGATGGTATAATAGTTAATAGTAAATGTGTATGTAGGCGTTGTGAGATGAGATTGCTTAAATTAGAAATAGGCAGTGATTTTTATGAGTACTACAAGCAATGTATAAAAAAGAATATTTTACAGATTAAGGCGGTGGAAGATCGGTGTCAAAATTACCAATTGTAGAAGGGGTAATGAAATACGTAGGAGAAAACAATAAATTGTTTTGTATGCCTGGACATAAAAGTGGAAAAGGATTTAAGACAACTGAAATTGGAAGGGAATTATATAATAACTTTATTGAAGCAGATATTACTGAAGTAGAGGGACTGGATAATTTACATCATCCAGATGGAATAATTAAAGAGGCACAAGAAAAACTTAGTGATTTATATGGAAGTAGAAAATCTTATTTTTTAGTTAATGGGAGTACAAGTGGTAATATGGCAATGATATTTTCTTGCTTCAATGAAGGAGAAGAGGTTATTGTGGAAAGAAATTGCCATAGATCTATTTTTAATGGGATAATAATGAGGAAGCTAAAGCCTATTTATATAAAAAATAAAATAGATAAAAAAATAAATACTCCTCTTTCCATAGATGAGGAGTATTTATTGTATTTGATTAAAAATAATAGAAATGCAAAAGGGATTATAATCACTTATCCCAATTATTATGGTGTTTGCTGCAATCTAAAACTTATAATTAACGAAGCACATAAGCAAGGACTTATGGTGCTTATTGATAGCGCTCATGGAGCCCATTTTGGGATAAGCAGTGGGCTACCAGAGAACGCTGTGAGGTTAGGTGCAGATTATGTGGTTATGAGTGCCCATAAGACTTTGCCAAGCCTTACACAGACTGCCTATCTACACATTGGAAATAATGTTGATGTGGAAAAAATAGATTTCTATGTAAGTGCATTTTTAAGCACAAGCCCTTCTTATATGCTTATGTGCTCAATGGATTACGCTCGGTATTTTTTAGAAGATAAAGGTAAAGAGGCATATGAGCAATTAATTTACATATGCAATTTATATAAAAAAAAGATAAATAATATATCTGATTTTCATATTATTTCTAAAGAAGACGTAATGGACGTATATGATATGGATCTTACAAGATACGTTCTACAAACGCGTGTTGGGATTAATATGTACAAGCTATCTGAATATTTAAGAGACAAAAAAGTGCAACCTGAAATGTGTGATGGCGTTAATATCATTTTTATATTCTCCCCATTTAATACGGCAGAGGAATTTAAAATTTTATATGAAGCTCTTTTAAAATGCAACCTTGAAAATTTTCAAGGTGAGAGTATTTTAGCATTAGAGCAAAAGATACCACATATGGAATTAAGACCTTGGGAAGTATTATTAATGGCATCAGAATTAAAAGACTACAGAGAGACCAATGGCCGGATTTGTAAGGAAGCCATAGTTCCATATCCACCTGGGATACCTATAATTCAGCAAGGTGAGACTATAGACGTTGATATCATTAAAGCTATAGATTATTATATAAAATGTGGAGTAAGTATACTTGGAATGGACGACAAATTTAAGATCAAGGTAACGAGAGATTAGTAACAAGGTAGAAATGGAGGAATAAAAAATGAGTAAGATATACTGTTTAATGGGAAAAAGTTGCTCGGGGAAAGATACTATATTTAGAGAGCTCATGGATGATAACAGTTTGAATTTAAAACCAATAGTGCTTTATACTACGAGACCTAAAAGAGAAAATGAAATAGATGGTAAGGAATACTTTTTTATAGATGAGAGTGAACTTAATGAGTATAAAGAAATGGATAAAATCATTGAAATGAGAGAATATGATACCATTGATGGCAAGTGGTATTATTGCACCATAGATGATGGAGAAATAGATTTAAATAAAAATGATTATTTAGGCATAGTAACTTTAGAGGCTTATAAAAGTTTTAGATCGAATTTTGGTGAAGATAAAATAGTTCCAATTTACATTACACTGGATGATGGAATTAGGCTACAACGTGCTTTAAAAAGGGAAATGGAGCAGGTTACACCTAATTATAATGAGTTATGTAGAAGATTCATCGCAGACAACGAAGATTTTAGTGAAGAAAAATTAGAAAGCTCAAAAATTAAAGAGCGGTATTGTAATTATGAATTGCAAAAATGTATCGATAACATAAAAAAAATATTACCAATAGCTAAAAATATTATCTAAAAAATATTCATGTTATATTTAGTTACCTATTTTAATTTGTATTTTCAATTTGGTTAATATGTTCAATAATTTCTTCTAATTCATGTAGTTTGCAACTATTTGTAATATTTTTGTTAGCAGCATTTTGCATAGAATAGTCCTTATGTTTTGTATTTAGATAATTTTTTAATTGTCTCCATAATAATTGATAGTCTGCAGGGGGATTAGGTTCATCTGTGATTTTACCCATATTATAAGTAAAATCCCAATATTCCGATACGACTCTGTTATTGTCATATATGAGCGGTGTATCAAGTTTTACTACACAAGTTTCATTAACGTCCCATATACACTGTATTGTCCCAGTAGTGCCTTCTACTCTTGGATCACAACCATATTTAACGTCTTCTTGTGAATAAGGTGTTCTCAAATGGAAGCGGATTCTATCGCCAATGCTTAAATTACAGGAGTTCATAATATCACCTACCATATATTTAATTTTGTTTAATTATTTAATTATATAATATTTATCATTAAACTGTCAATGCATGTCTTATTAATGTAATTTTGACATAATACTATAATCAGTAGTATATTTATAAATATACTACTGACAAGGAGGAAAATATGAAAAACACAGTGTTTCTAAACTCAAATAGGGTAGATTTTGATGGTAAGCTTGATTTTTCACCATTAGAAAATATCACATCATTAACAAAATATAATCATAGTAGTGATAATGAAATTTTACAAAGAATTCAAAATCAAAATATCATAATAACTAAAGAAATGCCTTTAGGCAGCGATTTAATAAATAAATTTCCTGATTCTGTTGAGCTTATTTGTGAGGCAGGTACAGGCTACAATAATATTGATATTGAAGCTGCAAAAGCAAAAAATATATTAGTTTGCAATCTTCCTGGATATAGCACCGAAGGCGTTGCACAGCTTGTAATTGGATTCATACTAGATTTAAGTTCTTCCATATCAATTCAACAAAATATGATTAGGCAAGGCAATTTTAATAATTTTACGAAACATCTTGGGGTACCACACTCAGAAGTTAAAGGTAAAACACTTGGGGTAATTGGTAGTGGTTCTATTGGAAAGCAAGTAATAAAGGTAGCGAGAGCTTTAGATATGAACATATTAGTTTATAGTAGGACTTTAAAACAATGGAATGATGATAAAATACAGAATGCTTCCCTTGAAACTTTACTTAAGGAAAGCGATTTTATTACAATTCATTGTCCACTTACGGAGCAAACTAAACATATTATTAATAAGGATAATTTAAAAATTATGAAGTCTTCTGCTTTTATAATAAATACTGCAAGAGGAGCAATTATAAATGAAATTGATTTAATTGAAGCTCTGAAAAAAGGATTAATTGCAGGTGCTGCATTAGATGTTCAAGAAGTAGAGCCTCTAAGCAAAGAAAGTGTATTATTTTTAATGGATAATGTGATTATAACACCACACATAGGTTGGAAGTGCCTAGAATCTAGACAAAGACTTATTGATTATTTGGCTAGTAATATAAAGGCTTTTATTGATGGGAAACCAATAAATATTGTATCTAACTGATTTTAAATATATAGTATGATTTAAAAGCATTAGTATATTGACTAATTATTTTGTATGATTTTGTTTTAGGCATCCTTAATAAAATATCAAGCAGTGTGCTAGGCTATTTTATTAAAGATGCCTTGTAAGTTGCAGAGGAGTTGTTTTAGGTTGAATGTTATATTGAAAGTGTGGAACATTATCAAACCTACTATAAGATATTTACTGCTAGTCTATACAGCTATCCATATTTTAATATACAGACAGCAATGCTACATAAATTATATCTTTCCTTTTTTATTAGATATTTTTCTTATGATTTTTACTTTTATTTATTTAAATTATTCATCTAAAAAAATGAACGACTCCAAATTTTTAATTATATCAGTATCTTTAGCTTCATTTATTTGGATTATTGGTAATGGGGATAATTTATACTATTTTTTCTTAATGGACGATATATTCAATATAAGTGAATATAAAGTTAGAATGAAATTAATATTTTTGCATTTTTGTGAATTTCTACTGTATTTTATAATGCATGCATTTATATTTTTCAACAAAAGGGATCAGTTTAATGTATATGACCTTATATTTTGTATCTTAGTTTATATGTTAACATTATCAATATTTGCTGTTATTCATAATTATAAACACGAAAGGGATAAACTTAAAATATTAAACTCAAACCTAATTCAATATTCCTTTAAAGAGAGACAATACCTGATCTCAGAAGAAAGGACGAGAATATCCCAAGAGTTACACGATTCTATAGGACACAGTCTTATGGCACTATCTATGAATATAAGATACCTTAAAGCATTAAATGATAAAGAAAAAATTCAAAGAGAAATATGCGAAATTGATGCATTAGTAAAAGAAAGTATTAATACTTTAAGGTCTACAGTGTATAATTTGAAAGAATTAGAGGAAGAACATAATCTTAAAGAAGAAATAGGGAAAATTGCTAAAAAATTTAATGATTTTGGTATAGTTAGAATCAATTTTGACTGTGATATTGATTTTACAGGGGACACGGTAGAAGATATTTTACTTACAACTATAAAGGAAGCAATAACAAACAGTTTAAAACATGGGAATCCAACTACTATTGATATTTCCCTGGAAATTATAAATGATGATTTGCATATGATAATCAAAGATAATGGCGAAGGATGTAAATCTATAAACAAATCAAATGGACTTAATGGGATTACAGCGAGAATAAAAAGAATTAATGGAAATGTTAGTTTTACAAGCTCAAAAAACAAGGGATTTACAATAAAAGTGTTAATTCCAGGAGGCTCTTTAAATGATTAAGGTAATGATTGCTGATGATCAAGCTATTATAAGGGAAGGCATAAAAAAAATATTAAGTCTTGATAATGAAATAGAGGTAGTAAGTGAGGCCACAAATGGCTATGAGGTTCTTGAAAACCTTTCAAAAGAATTTATAGACGTTATTTTAATGGATGTAAGAATGCCAAAGATGGATGGCATTCAGGCAACAAATCTTGTAAAAAAACAATATCCACACATTAAGATAATAATTCTTACGACTTTTAATGAAGATGAATATATTTTTGATGGTATAAAGTATGGTATAAGTGGCTACCTTTTAAAGGACAGTGAAATTGATTATATAGTAAAAAGTATTAAAGACGCCTTTATGAATAAGATGTTATTTGATTCAAGTGTAACACCAAAACTTATAAATGCTCTAAATAATGGGAATAAAGGAATAAAGGATGACGCTGAAATTTTTAGTACTTTGACGGATAGAGAACATGAAATATTAGAACTAGTTGTGGACGGCAAAAGTAATAGTGAAATTTCAAAAATTCTTTTTTTGTCTGTTGGCACAGTTAAAAATTATATTTCAAAGATTTTAAAGAAGTTAAGTCTTCAAAGAAGGACTCAATTATCTGCAATTTTTATAAAAAACCAAACATCATCTGAAAGAAAATAGATTAGAATACTGGCTTGTTATTTTATTAAAAATACCTGAATAACCAATACATGTTACTAAAGTAACATGTATTGGTTATTTTTTGATACTATTGTTACTTAATACACATTACGCACTCAAGCATTTAGTTATAAAGTATAAATATAATAACAATTCAGGGGTGATTCAATGAGTATTCTTATAAAATATTTACTAAAATCTCTATCAGAAAAAAAAGGACGATTATTCCTTATTGTTTTCGCTATATCAATAAGTACAGCACTGTTAGTTACTGCATTAGGTTCGGCAGATTCAATTATAAATAATTATAACCAAGAAATGAAAGGTGCTTATGAGAACTTCAATGTGGTAATAGGTTCAAATGAAAAAGCAGTGGATCCATTTTTTACATCATCTAGTATCAACATGGACTCAGTTAAAGATAGTTTCAAAATGATGAATATAGGTGGATATGTAAAAAGTAATAGTAAAAAACAATTTAATATGATTGGCACAACAATTTCCGATTTTAAAAAGTTTAGCTCTATAAAAATATTTAATGAAAGCAATTTAAATGTATACAACGGCAATGAGATAATAATTTCCCAAAAAACTAGTGATAATTTAGGGTTAAAATTAAACAGAGAAATTGAACTATGTATACTTGGAAAAACTGAAAAATATAAAATTGTTGGTATAACATCAAATAACGGTATGTTTTCTTTAGATGATAAGGATAAATTTAGTATTGTAGCTCCTTCAGAAACTGTTAATTCAATTTATGGCACTAAAGATAAGAATAACTCAATGTATGTGTCTATTGATAGCAATAAAATCAATTCATGGATAAAAACATTTAATAAAGAGAATTTGAACCTTACTGCAAAACTTTTGGTGGATGAAAGTGATGTAGAGGATCAGGTTAACACAATAAAAATACCACTTCTATTTATGCTAATAATAGTTTTGTTCATGACAATGTTTATAATATACAGTACCTTTAAGTTAATTATAACTGAACGAATGGAGACAATTGGGACTTTCCTCAGTTTAGGTGCCACAAAATTTAGTATTACAATACTATTTCTAAAGGAA
This sequence comes from Clostridium akagii DSM 12554, assembly GCF_000686725.1. Lineage (GTDB taxonomy): Bacteria > Bacillota > Clostridia > Clostridiales > Clostridiaceae > Clostridium_I > Clostridium_I akagii. Next base: position 8,685 of record NZ_JMLK01000038.1, read on the forward strand.
AGTTTAATATACGGTATTATAGGTGGAATTATAGGCAATTTGTTTGGTGCAGTAACTATCTATATTACTTCTTTTTTTAGCAACCCATTCAAAGAACAAGGGATAAAGGCAACTGCAAATTTTAAATCTGAATATTTTATTATTGGTTTTATATTAGCAGTTTTAATCGCTATGATATCATCAATATTGCCTATTATTTCTATACGAAAAATTCCAGTTAAAGATGTGATTTTGGGAACTTTTAAAAATCCAAATAAAAGTTCCTGGGCTAGCTTTATAGTAGGTCTTGTATTGTTAGTTTTATCATTTGTATTCCATATTATTGGTCCTAATATTACGTTGCCAAGACCTTATATAACAGCCATTCCAGCATTCTTCATGGGGTTCATGGGCATCATCTGCATCGTGCCTAAAATCATTGAGGCTTTATTATATCCAATAGTAAGAATTTCTAGAAGAATAAATGGATTAGTAATGATTCCTATTAATAATGTTAGAACAACAAAAATCCTAATAAACAATATACGGTTAATTACTATTTCCATTATATCTATTATTATGATTATGTCCTTTAGCTTATCACTGTCTGATCTACTTGGGGGAGTTTATAAAAATGTTAATTATAGTGTGGTTGTTAGTGTAAATTCTGAAAATGGAAGTACCCTTAAATTGGCACAAAATATTATAAATAACTACAATAAAAAAACCAAGGTTACAAAAAGGCAATATTTATCTTCTAGCTTAAATGGAAATGAAGATAAACAAATTAAGTTACTGCTAATTGAGCCAAATAATTATAAAGATTATGACAACTATATGGTTTATAAAGATAAAGATAAACAACTTAGTGATCTAGATAACAATGAGGATGGCATAATAATTTCAAAAAGGATAGCTACTAGATATAACTTAAAGGTTAATAATTTTATAAACCTAAGTGTTGATAATAAAAATGAAAGATTTAAAGTTCTTTCCATAGTAGATGCAAAGTTTATGAATATGGGAAATGTAAATCTAATATCTTGTAAAGCAGCATTAAAGCACTTTGGTATTAGAGACTCAAATGAATTTTTTATTTCTAGTAATTTTCCAGAAAATAAGGTGGAAAATGATTTAATAAAAGATTTTAAGGGAATAGATGTTGATATTTCTACAAAACAAGAGCAGATGAATAAAGACAAAGAATCCAGTAATCAGATTGTATTATTGCTAAAGATATTTTCATATATAACAATGATAATGGCCACATTTGGAGTTGTTAGTAATGTATCAATATGTTTTCTGCAAAGGAAGAGAGAAATGGCTATACTTTCGGCAAGTGGTCTTACAAGTAGGGCACTTATTGTAGTAGTGGAAAGCTTAGTGGTGGCTATTACTGCTTTATTAATATCATTTATAGCATCCGTTTGGATAATCATATTGTTACAGGATATATTTAATTATTTAGTTCTGAGTATTAACTTTATATATCCAATAAATTCACTAGGAATCATAGCAGCATTTTCAATTATATTAATGATTATAACATGTGTTCCTGTTATATATAAAAGCAGAAACATCCAAATTGTTGAAGAACTAAAAAATGATTAATGGAGGAAAATACTATGAATATAATAGAAGTCAAAAATGTATATAAATCTTTTAATATTGGAAAAGAAAAAATTGATATATTAAAAAATGTAAACTTAGATGTCAATAAGGGTGAATTTATATCCATAATGGGACCATCCGGATGTGGTAAGTCAACCTTTTTATATTTACTAGGGGGAATGGATAAGCCAAGTGGAGGTAATATTATTATGGATGGTAAAGACTATGGTGACATGAAGGAAAAAGAAAAAGGCGTAATTAGAAGAAGAAAACTCGGATTTGTATTTCAATTTTATAATTTAGTTCAAAATCTTAACGTAGAGGATAATATATTACTGCCTCTTCTTCTAGATGGAAAAAAACCAGATAGTTATAAAAAAAAGTTAGATAAAATATTAGACATGATTCATATGAGTACAAGGCGAAGGCATACACCTAGAGAACTCTCAGGTGGACAAGAGCAAAGGGTGGCAGTAGCAAGAACGCTTATTTTTGATCCTGAAATAATTTTAGCAGATGAACCTACTGGTAATCTTGATTCAAAATCCGGAAAAGAAATTATGAACCTTTTTAGGATAATAAATTCTGAAATGGGAAAGACCATTGTCCAAGTTACTCATTCTGATGAATATGCAAAATATGGCACTAGGATAATTAATTTAAAAGATGGAACTATTCAAAGTTAAGAGATTAAAATTAAGTGGAATTGCGTCAGCAAATCCACTTAATTTTTTCACATTTTCTGCTATAGGTAGAGAATTCTTCATCAACTTAAAATCTTTCATTGGCCTAAATTTTCATGTAAAAAAATCAAATCAATAATATTCCTAAATAAAGTTCAATAAACTATATTATATAAAATGTATTATGTGAAATACATTATTGTATATATTACAAGTAACCATTATAATAGTGTAAATAAGTAAAATCAATATTTAGCAATTACAATAAGTTGTGATAAAATATAGTTAGAGTTTAATTATGCTCTTTTAATGTAATGAAATATTTAACCTGAGGAGGTTTTTTTATGAAACTTATTATTGCCATTGTTCAAGATGATGATGCTGGTGATTTAATAGATGTTTTAAATGATGAGAAATTTGGTGTAACTAAACTTGCTACTACTGGTGGATTTCTTAAAGCTGGAAATACAACGCTTATGATTGGTGTTAATAAAGAAGATGTGGATAAGGTGCTTGGAATTATTGAGAAAGAATGTAAGACAAGAGAACAACTAATTACATCCCCATCACCAGTTGCTGGAGCAACAGGTGTATATGTGCCATATGACGTTGAGGTTGAAGTTGGTGGAGCCAATGTATTTGTAATTGATGTAGATAAATTTTTAAAGATTTGATGGTGAAAAAATATGTTGTTTGATAGCATTATTGGTCATTTAAATATTAGAGAGGCAATTGATAATTCTATAAAAAAAGAAAACTTTTCTCATGCCTCTTTAGTTGTAGGTGAAAATGGAATAGGAAAGAGTTATGTTGCTCATGAAATAGCTGTTAATATTTTGTGTAAGGACCAGTATAAAGATTATGTTGATATAGAGGAATATAGAATTCCAGAAAATAGGAAATCTATTTCCGTTGATCAGATTAGAGATATAACAGAAGAAATAAATAAAAAACCTTTTGAAGGCAATAAAAAAGTAATTATACTTCATAATGCTGATAAAATGACAATTCAGGCACAAAATGCTTTTTTAAAAAGTATAGAGGAGCCCCCAGTTGGTGTGTTTTTAATTTTATTATGTGAAAATCGTGAGAATCTATTGGATACAATTAAATCAAGATGCCAAACATATAAGCTTTCTAGGTTAAGTGAAAAGGAATTAGATGAATTTTTAATTAGAAAGTATCCGAATATTTCGGAGGGGGATAAAAGTGCTGTAAAGGTATTCTCTGATGGAATACCAGGAAGAATAGAAGATTTTATGGATAATTCTATTTATGGTGAAATAAGAGAAAATATAATTAAAATGTTTCTAGAGGCAAATGGACAGAATTTATCTGAATTTCTTAAATATCAGGATTTTTTAGTTAAAAATAAAGATGATTGGCAAGAGGTATTAACATGTATTCTTTCATATGTAAGGGACATAATGGTTTATAAAGATATAGGTAATGAGGAATATATTATTAATTTGGATAAAATCATAGATATAAAAAAAATAGCAGAAATATTTTCATATAAAAAGCTAAATAAAATTATTGATATTGTAAACAATACTAAAAATAATTTGCAAAGCAATGTAAATGCAGCTATGGCTTACCGCATAATGCTGCTTAAAATACAGGAGGGTTAATAATGGTAACTGTTGTAGGAGTACGTTTTAAAAAAGCGGGTAAGATTTATTACTTTGCTCCTGGTGAAATAGAGATACAAACTGGAGACGATGTAATTGTAGAGACAGCTAGGGGAATAGAATTTGGAAATGCTGTTGTAGGACCTAGGGAAGTGGAGGACGATAAAATAGTTCTCCCACTTAAAGGTGTAATAAGAAAGGCTACAGATGATGATAAAAAAAAGTATTTAGATAATAAAGCTAGACAAAAAGAAGCTTTTATTATTTGCAGTGAAAAAATAAAAAAACATAATTTAATTATGAAGCTAATTGATGCAGAGTATACCTTCGACAACAATAAGATAATATTCTATTTTACAGCTGAAGGCAGGGTGGATTTTAGAGAGCTTGTGAAAGATTTAGCATCTATCTTTAGAACTAGAATAGAACTGAGGCAGATTGGGGTAAGAGATGAAGCTAAGATGATAGGCGGGCTTGGACCTTGCGGAAGACCAATGTGTTGCGCAACTCATTTAGGTGACTTTGCTCCAGTTTCAATAAAGATGGCAAAAGAACAAAATTTATCACTAAATCCAACTAAGATATCTGGAATTTGTGGAAGGCTTATGTGTTGTCTTAATTATGAACAATCCACCTACGAAGATATTAGAAAAAGGTTACCTAAAGTTGGTTCTATTGTTAAAACTGAAGAGTATGGAACTGCAGAGGTAGTATCAAATAGTGTAGTAAAAGAAATGGTAAAAATCAGAGTTAAAGCTGACGACGGTGAAGAAGTAATTAAGGAGGCTTCCATAAATAATAATCTTATATTGGTATCAGGGTCCTACGAAGGAACTATAGATGAATCTGAAATTAAGCTTGAAGTTGAAAGTCAAGATGATAAAATAATAAAAGAATTATTTAAAATGGACTAGGAGGATAGCGATGAAATCAACTCTTAAAATTAGTAACATGAAAACTTTAAGGGATGTAAGTATGGTGAGAAATGCTATATCCCAAAACGAGGGAGTTTTTGCCTGTCAGATAAGCAGGGAAAAAGGAGAGGTTGAAATTGTCTATGATAGCTATTTTCTGAATCTTGATAAGGTTATTGAAGGGCTAGAAGTAATGGGATTCGATGTAATATAAAATCAACTTTTAAAATTCAATAAAACGTGATACAATTGTTTAGGGTAAACTTGTCCCAAAAATGCGTTAAGGAGGTGTATTCGAATGGCATATAAAATCGAAGATTCTTGTGTGAGCTGTGGAGCATGTGCTTCTGAATGTCCAGTTAGTGCAATTAGCCAAGGCGATACTCAATTTGTTATAGATGCTGATACTTGCATTGATTGTGGAAATTGTGCTAATGTTTGTCCAGTTGGAGCTCCAGTACAAGAATAATTTAATATATTTTGTAAGAAGTCCGCTATATGCGGACTTTTTATTTTCTAATAAATTTAAATATAAATATAAATTTAAATAAACTTTCAACGATAATATAAGTATGGGTAGTTTTGTGTTTTAATTTGCAAAATTATAAAATATTTATATATATAGTTGGTTTGTTGTAGGAGAGTATATAGTTCAATTGACTATATCTAAGGAGGAGAATGTTTTGGAAGGTATTATATTTATAGTAATAAGTATTGGTGCAGTTATACTTGGATATTCAGTAGATGGTGGAGGTATAGCAGGACTTGGAAAGCTTGCACCAGCCATAATTATTTTTGGTGGTACAATAGGTGCAGTTGGAGCATCATTTCCCATATCGGATTTAAAAAAACTTGGAGCTATCTTGAAAGTTGCATTTTCAAAACGTAAAGTGGACACACCTAATCTAGTTAAATATTTCAAACAAATTGCATTTAAAACTAGAAAAGAAGGATTATTAAGTATAGAAGAAATGATTTCTGGCGATGATATAGATCCATTTATAAAAAAAGGACTACAAATGGTAGTTGATGGTATCGAACCTCAAACTGTTAGGGAAACACTTGAATTAAATGCTGATTTAATAGACGAAAGACATAAAATTGGCATAGGCATTTTTGATGCTGCAGGTGGATTTGCACCAACGATAGGTGTTGTTGGTACTGTTGCAAGTCTTATTGTAGTGCTTGGTAATCTTAGTGGAGATACTTCTTCATTGGGAGAAGCGATATCCAGTGCTTTTATAGCAACACTTTATGGTATATCTTCAGCCAATTTGTTGTATTTGCCTATAGCAAACAAACTTAAACGGTATAATCAAATTGAAATGGATGAAAAAAACTTAATAACTCAAGCAATAATATGTATTCAAGAAGGTGTAAATCCAAATACTCTTGAAGAAAAACTTAAAGGATTTTTGGATAAAAAACAACTGGAAACATATGAAAAGAAAGATGATACTGGTGAAGAGTCATGAGAAAGAGAAAGGAAGAAAAAGAAGGAAATGGTGAAAGATGGCTTCTTACATATTCAGATCTTGTAACACTACTGATGGCTTTTTTTATTGTTATGTATGCGTCTAGTTCAATAAATACATCTAAGTTTGAGAAAGTAGCTCAGTCTCTTAGGCAAGGGTTTAATAGCGGAACTGGGAAAAGTATTATTGGTAATATGGATGCTGTGAGTATAAAAAGTACACCAAGTTATATAGATGCTCAAAGTGCCCAACAGCAAAATGATAACTCTTCCCAAACTGAACAGAATAAACTGGCAGAAGTTAAAAAATTAATCGATAATTACATAAAACAAAATGGCATGGTAGGAAGTGTTGGTACTCAAATCGAAGAAAAAGGTTTGGTAGTTAGTTTTCAAGAGGCTTCTTTCTTTGATTCTGGAAAAGCTGATATTAAATCTGAATTTTCGGGAAGAATAGTTGCGATAGGAAGCATGCTAAATACTATTGACAACTTTATAAGGGTTGAAGGAAACACTGATAATGTACCTATAAAGACCTCACAATATCAAGACAATCTGGCATTGTCTAGTGATAGAGCTAGCAATGTTGTTAGATTACTAGAGAATCAATCCCATATAGCACCAGCTAGACTGGCTTCAACGGGGTATGGGGAAAATAGGCCCACATCTTCAAATAACACTGAGGCTGGAAGGGCTAAGAACCGAAGGGTAGACATAGTAGTTATTGATAGTAAATATAGTGCAACGGAAAGTAATGTTGGAAAATAGCCTTATGTAATTATATGAGGCTATTTTCATTGATTTATAGCCAAGCTATAGTACATATATGAGTAGATTTGTGATATATTAATATTATAATTATGGCAATATGAAAAAAGATAGACTAGCATACTGACTAGCTATCTTTTTTTCAAGATGTCTATTAATAAGGTGGATTTAAAATGGAACTAGTGGAAAATGATGAAACGTTAGATGATCTACAACTTGGTGGAGTTAATATAATACAAAAGAGTGATGCTTTTAGGTTTGGAATAGATGCAGTACTTTTAGCTAACTTTGCAAGAATAAAAAAAGACATGAGAGTAGTGGATTTATGTACTGGTGGAGGAATTATCCCTTTTTTAATTGCAGGCAAAACAGATGCAAAGAGTATTGTTGGGATTGAAATACAGGAAGAAATGGTTAACATGGCGGATAGATCTATAAAATTAAATAAACTGGAAGATAAGATTAAATTTTTACATGGGGACATAAAGGATATGAGACTTATAAAAGGGTTATCCAAGGCAGATGTAGTAACGGTAAATCCACCTTATAAACTTAAAAACTCTGGTATTATAAATCCAAATAATAAAAATGCAATAGCTAGGCATGAGATATTTTGCGACCTTGAAGATGTAATAGTAGCAACTAGAAACATTCTTAAAGATAATGGAAGAATGTATATGGTGCATAGACCCGAGAGATTGGCAGATATATTTTGTATTATGAGAAAATATAGAATAGAACCGAAAAGTGTACAAATGATCCATCCCAGCGCGGGTAAAGCCCCTAACATTGTATTGGTAGAGGGACATAAAGATGGTGGAGCTTTTTTAAAATGGGAGAAACCGTTATATGTGCATAATGAAGATGGAAGTTATACATCTGAAATAGATAAAATATATGGTAGAGTGAAATAGATAATTTATAATTGAAAGGAGCTAAAAAAATGTCGGGAAAGTTATATTTAGTAGGAACACCCATAGGAAATCTTAAGGATATTACATTAAGGGCCCTTGAAACAATTAAAGAATGTGATATTGTTGCAGCGGAAGATACAAGGCATACTCTTAAACTGTTGAACCATTTTGAGATTAAGAAAACGATGATAAGTTATCAGAAGTTTAACGAAAATGATAAATCAAATGAGATTATAGATAAAATAGAGAGTGGAAAAACCATTGCCCTTGTTACAGATGCTGGGATGCCTGGAATATCAGACCCAGGAAGCGTAATTATAAGTAGATGTATAGAAAGAAAGATACCTTTTGAAATTATCCCAGGGGCAACAGCTCTTGTAACAGGGCTTGTTTATTCAGGTTTAGATTCAAGTAAATTTGTATTTAGAGGTTTTTTGCCAAGAGAACATAAGGATAGGCATGAGGTACTTCAGGAAATAAAAAATTATAGAGATACAATTATTATTTATGAGGCACCGCACAGACTAAAAACTACACTTAATTTTTTATTAGAGGAACTGGGAGACAGAAATATATCAGTATGTAAGGAATTGACCAAATTATATGAAAATATAAATAGAGGAATTTTATCTGAAGTTATAAAATATTATGAGGCAAATGAGCCTCGAGGAGAATATGTGCTTGTAATAGCTGGCAAAAGTGACGAAATGATTGAAAATGAAAAAAAGTCAGTTTGGTTAGGGCTAGGAATTGCAGAACATATAAAAAAGTATATGGATGAAGGTGAGTCTAAAAAAGATGCAATAAAAATGGTTGCTAAAGATAGAAAAGTGGCTAAAAATGAGATTTATAAATATTCGGTAGACTTATAATATCACATAATATGATTTTATGTGTAAATATTGGATTATATATTTCCTAAAAGATAAGCATATTAAAGGATATGATAAAAAAAATACATATTTCGCTCTGCACTAGGGTTAAAAAAGATAATCGTGTAATAAATAATCATTTCAAGGATATATGAGGGTTGTGGTATAGTGGTGTTTAGTGTTATAGTTGTAGACATTGCATAGAGAAAGATAGTAATTAAAGATAATCCACATAAAAAATGAAATATACATATTATACGAGGGGGAATACGGGTGCATAAGAAAATACTGTGTGTTGTAGCATC
>NZ_JMLK01000039.1 GCF_000686725.1 Clostridium akagii DSM 12554
AAGGTAGTGGTGTTTTTATGATAAGGTAACAAATCTATTAAATTAAAACAAAAATAAAAATACTACCTCACAATAAAAACAATTTTCATTGTGAGGTAGTATTTTCTTTTTGGTGGAGGTAAAGAGATTCGAACTCTTGACCCTCTGCGTGCAAGGCAGATGCTCTCCCAACTGAGCTATACCCCCATATGGTGGACCTTCAGGGACTCGAACCCCAGACCGACCGGTTATGAGCCGGTTGCTCTAACCAACTGAGCTAAAGATCCATTCTTACCTGGCAACGACTTACTCTTCCACCGGGCTACCCCTGCAGTACCATCAGCGCTTTAGAGCTTAACCTTCGTGTTCGGAATGGGAACGGGTGTTACCTCTAAGCCATTATTACCAGATTTAATTTTATAGAAATACCAAGTTCAGCTAAATATTTCTCTTGTAATAGCTGTTCACTTAAAATGCTACTACAGTGATTAATTATATATGGTTTGTTTTATTTTGTCAACTGTTTTTATTTATTATTTTAGTATAATAACATTAAACTATTTATGGTTAGAAGTGTAACCTTCAGTAACCAAGGCTACACCCTTCTTTCTGCTATTTTTTAACTTAACACAACTAATCTTTTTATTTGATACTGGATATTATTTCTTTAAATTTATTTCCTCTGACTTCAAAGTTAGCAAACATATCAAAACTAGCACATGATGGTGAAAGTGTTACTATATCTCCAGCAGTAGATTCTTTTCTTGCAACTTCTACCGCTTCTTTTAAACTTGATACTTTGAAAATAGGTAATTTTATATTTTTTTCTTTTATAACTTTGCTAAAAACATTTTCAATTTTATTTGCTGTATTTCCTAGAAGTATTATTTTCTTTATCATTGTATAACCTTCTTCAGCTAATGGTTCAAATGGAATATTTTTATCATAACCCCCTGCAATTAAAATAATTGGCTTTTCAAAAGCACTTATACTTGCTAAAGTTCTAGTTGGACTTGATGCTATTGAATCATTATAATATTTTACTCCATTTATTTCTCTTATAAACTCAGACCTATGCTCAACACCTGGAAAAGTGGTTGCAACTTTTTTCATACTATTTACGCTTGCATCATAAGCCGTAGCACAAAAAGCAGCAAGATAATTTTCCACATTATGCATTCCCTTTATTACTATATCCTCTTTAGTGCATACAAACTTATTTAATATATATAAGTTTCCATCTTTGTAATATGCCCCATTTTCAATTTTTTGTTTTCTACTAAAGCCCATTACCTTTCCTATTGTTTCATTCTTTATGGCATCAGTTAAACAATTATCTCTATTTATTATAGTTGTGTCGCATTTATTTTGAAATCTAAATATATTTTTTTTAGCATTTACATATTCATTCATATCCTTATGCATATCTAAATGATTTGGACTTAAATTAGTTATAATTGCAATTTCAGGAGAGACATTCATTGTCATAAGTTGAAAACTTGATAGTTCTAAAACCACCCTATCATCTTTGCCTATCTCTTCTATGTTAGAAAACAATGGTGCACCTATATTTCCACCAACCCAGGTTTTATAACCTTCTTCTTTTAATATGTTGTATATTAGTGTCGTTGTAGTAGTTTTACCATCGCTTCCCGTTACTCCTATGATTTTTGCTGGACAATATTTCACGAATTCCTCCATTTCAGAAGTTATATATGTGCCTTCTTGTCTAGCTTTTAAAAATACAGGACTATCTATTCTCATTGATGGAGTTTTAAATATAACCTGATATCCATGTAAAGATTCTAAATATTTTTCCCCAACTACCAGTTTTACACCTAATCCCTCTAATTCTTCAGCAGTATCTCCAATTTCTGTTCTGCTCTTTTTATCGAAAGCCCAGACCTCTGCTCCTAATTTTACAAGGTATTTAATTAACGGTCTATTACTTATTCCAATACCAACTACAGCTGTTTTTTTATCCTTTATATAACTTTTAAATTCACTAAAATCCTTCTTCATATTTCCCCTCCTATATTAATATGTATATAAAATAAATTATTAATATTGTTCCATTTATTAATTATATCACTTTAAATGAAATAATAAACACGCCCTTTTGGTATGAAAATTGTTGAAATATATTTTATTTTAAAACTTTTATGTAGAGTATTGCAAAATATTGCCCTATTATGATATACTGAGTTTGTGCCGTAAGGAAAACATTAATATAATTCCCCAAGTTTTAATTGAACATATAACATATCCCCATGATTAAACCCTAGAATAGCCGGATGATTATCCGGCTATTCGTTTTTGTAAAAAAATAGATATAATGGACTGTAGTCCATTATATCTATTTTTTAAACTTCTAGTTTATCTGCCAAAAACTTTTCTAATTCATCTATTTTAATTCTTATTTGATCCATTGTATCCCTATCTCTAATAGTGACAGTATCATCTTCTATAGTGTCAAAATCAACTGTTATACAGTATGGTGTTCCTATTTCGTCTTCTCTTCTATATCTTTTTCCAATACTACTAGCTTCATCATAATCAACATTGAAATTCTTGCTTAATTTACTGTATACATCAAGAGCTTTTTCTGAAAGCTTTTTACTTAATGGAAGCACAGCTGCTTTAAACGGTGCTATAGTAGGATGGAAATGTAGTACCGTCCTTACTTCATCATTGTCCAGTTTTTCCTCATCATATGCATCTACAAGTAGTGCAAGTGTAACTCTATCAGCTCCAAGTGAAGGTTCTATTACATATGGTACATATTTTTCATTAGTTATTGGGTCAATATAATTCAAATCATGTCCTGAATGCTCAATGTGCTTTTTTAGGTCATAATCAGTTCTATCTGCTATTCCCCACAACTCTCCCCAACCAAATGGAAATTTATACTCAATATCACAGGTTGCTTTACTATAAAAACTCAATTCTTCTTTTTCATGGTTTCTTTTTCTTACACTATCTTTATCTACTCCAATTTTAAGAAGGAAATTAAAACAATAGTCTCTCCAATATTCAAACCATTCTAAATCAGTTCCTGGCTTACAGAAAAATTCAAGTTCCATTTGTTCAAATTCTCTTATTCTAAAAATGAAATTTCCTGGTGTTATTTCATTTCTAAAAGATTTTCCTATTTGACCTATTCCAAAAGGTATTTTTTTTCTTGAAGTTCTTTGAACACTTTTAAAATTAACAAATATGCCTTGTGCTGTTTCTGGTCTCAAATATACTTCTGCCTTTGCGTCTTCTGTTACACCCTGAAATGTTTTGAACATCAAATTAAAGTTTCTTATATCTGTAAAATTGTGTTTTCCACAACTAGGGCAGTCTATATGATTATCATCAATATATTGCTTTAATTTTTCATTAGACCAACCATCAGCACTAGCTATTTCCATACCTTGTTCTGTCATATGATCTTCAATTAGCTTATCAGCCCTATATCTTGTTTTACATTCTTTACAATCCATAAGAGGGTCTGAAAATCCACCTATATGACCAGTAGCTGCCCAAACTTCCTTATTCATAAGTATTGCACTATCAATACCTACGTTATAAGGGGTTTCTTGTATAAATTTTTTCCACCAAAGCTTTTTTATATTATTTTTTAATTCAACACCTAATGGACCATAATCCCAAGAATTTGCAAGACCTCCGTAGATCTCAGACCCTTGAAATACAAAACCTCTATTTTTAGCAAGTGCTACAATCTTATCCATAGTTTTTTCAATAGCCATATTAATTCGACCTCCTATATATTTTTATATAAAAAAAAGACTAACACCTCTAAGGGACGAAAGATTAACTTCCGCGGTTCCACCCTTATTGACATTAGCCCTGCTTTATCCTTCTTACACTCAAGAGTTCCCTTCATTATAAAAGCATAGCCGTTTTCAACATACACGACCTTTCTTTAAAACTTTTAATATTACTCTTCTCTATCATTGTGTTAATCTATTTTATTTTAATTAAATACATATTGGTTATAATCATACACAAAAAATAAAAATGGCTCTGCGAAAAGGATTTGAACCTTCAACCTATCGGTTAACAGCCGAGTGCTCCACCGTTGAGCTATCGCAGAATGATTACATATATAATTATATCAGATAGTATGAAATATGCAAGCTTTTTTTTCATTTTTATAAGAAAAGCTAGAGATTAAAAAATCTCCAGCTTTTCTTATTCTTGTATTCTTATCTATGCTAATGGTTTCATTGTTGGGAATAATAGTACATCTCTTATAGAACGTGAATTTGTTAATAACATTACAAGTCTATCTACACCCATTCCCATACCACCTGTTGGAGGCATACCTATTTCTAATGAATTAAGGAAATCTTCATCCATCATGTAAGCTTCATCATCGCCTAGCTCTCGTTCTTTTAATTGTTGCATAAATCTCGCCCTCTGCACAATTGGATCGTTTAATTCTGAATATGCATTACATAATTCTCTACCATATACAAAACCTTCAAATCTTTCAGTGAAATTCTCGTTACCTCTCTTCTTTTTAGTAAGTGGTGATATTTCAACTGGATAATCATATATAAACGTAGGTTGAATCAATTTGTCTTCTACAAAAGATTCAAAGAATTCATTTAATATATCTCCCTTAGTGCAGTCCTCTAATTTCTTTTTAAGTTGTATATTATTATCTTTAGCTAAAACTCTTGCCTCATCATCTGAATTAACTTGGTTAAAATCAACACCTGAATATTGTTTTACTGCATCAATCATAGTGATTCTTTTCCATGGTGGTGCAAAACTAATTTCAGTTTCTTCATATACTACTGTTGTAGTTCCAAGTACCTTTTCACAAACATGTGCAACCATATTTTCAGTAATTTCCATCATATCATTATAATCACTATAGGCTTCATATAATTCAATCATAGTAAATTCAGGATTATGTCTTATGTCAATACCTTCATTCCTAAAAACTTTACCTATTTCATATACCTTTTCAAACCCACCAACTATAAGTCTCTTTAAATATAATTCTGTAGCTATTCTAAGATACATATCTATATCTAATGCATTATGATGTGTTTCAAAGGGTTTTGCTGATGCCCCTCCAGCTATTGGTGATAATATTGGAGTCTCAACTTCAATATATTGTTTATTATCTAAAAATTCTCTGATTGCCTTAATAATAGCTGTTCTCTTAAAAAATGTATCTCTAACCTCAGGATTGATTATAAGATCCACATATCTCTGTCTGTATCTTAAATCAGGATCCTTTAATCCATGAAATTTCTCCGGAAGAGGTTGTAAAGACTTCGTTAATAGCTCAAAGTCTGTAATATGTATGGTGACTTCACCAGTCATAGTCTTGAATACTCTTCCCGTTATTGATACAAAATCACCTATATCAAATGTCTTATAAAATTTGAATTTTTCTTCTCCTATATCGTCAATTTTTATATATAGTTGAATTTTACCATATCTATCATGAACATCAGAAAATCCAGCTTTACCATGAACCCTTTTAGATATAAGCCTTCCTGCTACAGTAACATCTTTACCTTCAAGATCATCATAATTTTCCTCTACTTGAATTGATGTATGTGTTCTATTAACTTTATAAACATCAAATGGATCTTTGCCTTGTTCTTGAAGATCAAAAAGTTTTTGTCTTCTTTCTTTAAGCAAATCATTCATTTCTCTTTCAGCCTTAGCTTCAAGCTTTTTAGCCTTTATCTCTTCCTTTGTTAATTGCTTTTCTTCATTAGACATTTTTACTCCTCCAAATTATGGTCGATTTATACTCAAAATTTCATACTTATTTATCCCATCAGGAACTTGTACTTCTACTATTTTTCCAACCTTTTTGCCCATCAATGCGCTTCCAACTGGGGATTCATTAGAAATTTTATTAGCTATAGGATCAGCTTCTGCAGATCCTACAATTAAGAATTCAATTTCTTCATCAAACTCAAAGTCTTTTACTTTAACTAGTGAACCTATATTAATTATATCTTTTGGTATTTCTGATTCGTCTACTATTGATGCATTTTTTAACATATTCTCAAGTTGTATAATTCTTCCTTCTAAAAATGCTTGATCGTTTTTAGCTTCATCATATTCAGAGTTTTCGCTTAAATCTCCAAAAGAAAGAGCTACCTTTATTTTAGCTGTAACTTCCTTTCTCTTAGTTGTTTTTAGAAAACTTAATTCATCCTCTAATTTTTTAACTCCCTCATAAGTCATAACATATTTTTTTGCTTCGCTCATTTTATTTCTCCCCTTCTGATTTTGTATGAGATACCCTTAATAATATATATAGGTGTAAATTCGTTATTTTATTAAAGATACCTATGTGCCAAAGGTATAATATGGTTGAATAAAAAATAAACACCACTTATTTTTTATATGTAGTTATTTTAGTAATTATAAAACAGCATATTTAGGTTGTCAACATTTTCTACTAAAACAGCTACAAATTTACTTTTCTATCTAATTCTATTCTATCTATATATATTTAATAACATGTATTTTTTATAGCTCTACTAGATCTTCTTTATATTTTAATAATATTTCTATTACTCTAATACTATCTGTTTCACGATTTATCTTATCTTTAATATTGGTAGAATTCTTTATCCCTTTCAAATACCATGAAATATGTTTTCTCATTTCTCTTACAGCTCTATTTTCTCCATAGTATTCTACAGCTTGCTCTAAGTGATTTATTGCTACTACTATTTTTTCTGCAGGTGTTGGCAATGTCACTTCTTCACCACGTAAAATCTGGTTTATTTGCTTAAATATCCAAGGATTACCTTGTGCGCCTCTGGCAATCATTATTCCATCGCACCCAGTCTGCCTTGTTAAATTAACTGCATCTTCTGCACAAAAAACATCCCCATTTCCTATCACAGGGATTTTCACTGCTTCTTTTACTTGTCTTATTATATCCCAATCTGCTTTTCCCTCATACATTTGTTCTTTTGTTCTGCCATGTATAGTTATAGCATCTGCCCCAGCTGCCTCTATTACCTTTGCAAAATCCACAGCATTAATATTATCATGATCAAACCCTTTTCTAAATTTCACTGTAACTGGTTTGTTTGAAGCTCCTTTAACCGCTTTTACTATTTCAGAAGCCAATTTGGGATTTTTCATTAAAGCTGAACCATCACCATTTTTAACTATCTTCGGCGCCGGGCACCCCATGTTTATATCTATTAAGCATATTTCACTGTTATCATTAAAGTGATCACAGGCTTCGCTCATTATCAAAGGTTCGCTACCAAAGATTTGCACTGCTACGGGCACTTCTTTTTTTGAAACCTTTAACAATTCTTTGGTATTTTCACTTCCATAATAAAGTGCTTTAGAACTCACCATTTCAGTGTATACAAGCCCACATCCCATTTCCTTGCAGATACCTCTATATATAATATCTGTTACTCCCGCCATAGGTGCAAGAAAAACATTATTTGAGAATTCTAGATTTGATATTTTCACCAAAACACCTACTTTTTATTTTTCTCATATATAATTCTAAGCCCCTCTAATGTTAAAAATGGATTCACTATATCTACATTTTTAGACTCTTCACTAATTAATTTTGCAAGCCCGCCAGTTGTGACAACAAGTATATCTTCTTCACCTAGAGCTTCCATCTCATTTCTCATTTTCTCAACAATATAATCCACTTGACCTATGTACCCATATACAATTCCTGCTTGCATACTTGTCACTGTGTTTTTACAGATTATTTCCGATGGTCTTAGTAATTCAACTCTTGGAAGCTTAGCTGCCTTTTGAAAAAGTGCGTCTGATGATATCTTTATACCCGGGCAAATTGCTCCACCAAGGTAATCTCCATTCTTTCTCACGGCGCAGAATGTTGTTGCGGTACCAAAATCAATTATAATTAAACTCTTATTATATATTTCATGAGCTGCTACTGCGTTGACAATTCTATCTGCACCAACTTCCCTCGGGTTATCATACTTAACATTTATACCGGTTTTAACTCCCGGGCCAACAACTAGAGGATCTAGTTTGAAATATTTTCTAATCATATGTTCTAATGAATACATTATAGTTGGTACAACTGAAGACATTATTACCCCTTCAATTTGATCCTTATCAATATTCGCCAGTGAAAACAAATTAACGAATTGTATGCCATATTCATCTGCAGACCTTATCATTTGAGTTGAAAGTCTCCATTCAGTTAAAAGCTCTCTATTATCATAAACACCTATTACGATGTTAGTGTTACCTACATCTAGAACTAAAATCACAGTAATACACCCCTTAAATTATAAGAGCGGCTTATTTAAAAAGCCACTCCTCATATAAAGTCTAAAAATTCAATAGCTTCATTTTAACAATTTAATATTATTTGGTCAAGTGTTTAAAATAATCCTACTATTGAACCGTCCTCATTGATATCCATTCTCTCTGCTGCTGGCTTTTTAGGGAGACCTGGCATTGTCATAACATTTCCAGTTAAAGCAACAATGAATCCTGCTCCATTTGATACTCTCACTTCTCTAACAGTTATTTTAAAATTGCTGGGTCTACCAAGTAAAGATGGATTATCAGAAAGTGAATATTGAGTCTTAGCTATACATATTGGTAATTTATCTAATTTAAATTTTTCTAGTTCTGCAATTTGTTTTTCTGCTGCTGCTATATATGTAACTCCATCTGCACCATAAATCTCTTTTGCTATTATATCCAATTTTTCTTTTATCATTAGCTTTTCATCATATAAAACTTTAAAATTACTTACTTGTTTATCTATAGCCTCGAGAACTTTATCCGCAAGATCAATTCCACCTTCTGAACCTTTTTCCCATACTTCAGTAAGTGATGCTTTTACTCCTAATTTGTTACAATAGTGTTCAATAAACTTCAACTCTTCGTCACTGTCTGTCAAAAATTTATTTATAGCAACTACAACAGGCACTCCATATTTTTTAATATTTTCTATTTGCTTGCCTAAATTTTCTATGCCTTTTGAAAGTGCATCTATATTAGGAACACTTAAAACATCCTTTTTAACTCCACCGTGATGTTTTAATGCTCTAACAGTGGCAACTATGACGGTACAATCTGGATTCAGTTTTCCATACCTACATTTTATATCAAAAAACTTTTCTGCTCCAAGATCCGCACCAAAACCTGCTTCCGTTACGGTATAATCAGAAAGCTTCAATGCTGTTTTTGTAGCTATTAAGCTATTACAACCATGGGCAATATTAGCAAATGGTCCACCATGTATTATTGCTGGAGTATTTTCTAAAGTCTGCACAAGATTTGGTCTTATGGCATCTTTCATAAGTAATGTCATTGCTCCCTGTACATTCAAATCATTGCAATAAACAGGATTACCATCCAAATCGTAAGCAACTAATATTTTCGCCATTCTTTCCTTAAGATCCGTAAGACTATTTGCAAGACAAAGTATTGCCATTATTTCAGAAGCCACCGTAATCATAAATCCATCTTCTCTAGGAAAACCATTTACTTTCCCACCAAGTCCTACAACTATTCCTCTTAGTGATCTATCATTCATATCCATAACCCTTTTAAAAACTATTCTTCTCTGATCTATTTTTAGTAAATTACCTTGATGCAAATGATTGTCAATTGCCGCACAAAGCAAATTATTTGCAGAAGTTATTGCATGCATATCTCCAGTAAAATGCAAATTAATATCTTCCATAGGGACAACTTGAGCATAACCACCACCAGCTGCTCCACCTTTTATCCCAAAAACTGGTCCAAGTGATGGCTCTCTTAATGCAATTACAACGTTTTTTTTCTTTTTCTTTAAGGCATCTCCAAGTCCTACTGTTACTGTTGACTTTCCTTCCCCAGCTGGAGTTGGATTTATTGCTGTCACAAGTATAAGTTTACCATCCGCCTTATCTTTTTTACCATTAAGAACATCCAATGAAACCTTGCATTTGTATTTTCCATATAAATCTATATCGTCTTCATTTAACCCAATGTTTTCAGCGATTTTATAAATAGGTTCCATTTTAGCACTTTGTGCAATTTCAATATCAGATTTCATTTAAATACGCCCCTTTTTTATCATTTATATTTGATCTTCTACGATTAAATATTATATCACAATATTATATATTTTTACTATTGATAATACTATAAAAAAAAAGCAGGAAATTTAATTCCTGCCTTTTTTAGCTGTTTGCAAATATTTGTTCAAATTCATCTGCTTCAAGCTTTTCTTTATCAAGTAAAGCCTCAGCCACAGATTTTAATTTATTCATGTTATCAGACAATAATGTTTCTGCTTTCTTATAAGCGTCAACTATTAATCCCTTTACTTCTATGTCTATTTTCGCTCCAACCTCTTCACTGAAGTTTCTAGACTTTCCAAGATCTCTTCCTAGGAACACTTCATCCTGGTCTGTTCCAAAAGATATTGGTCCAAGGTTATCACTCATACCATATTCCATAATCATTTTTCTTGCAATACTTGATGCTCTGTCGATATCGCTTTTGGCACCAGTGCTTATATCACCAATAACAAGTTTTTCAGCCACTCTTCCACCTAGAAGCCCTACAATTTCATCTTCTAACTTGGTTTTTGACATATATGAACTATCATCTGGTAATTTCATTGTATACCCACCTGCCATACCTCTTGGAACAATACTTATCTGATGCACAGGTGCACCTGTAGATAAAAGTTTCATTACTACAGCATGACCTGCTTCATGGAATGCTGTAAGCCTTCTATCTTCTTCACTTATTATCCTACTTCGCTTTTCAGGTCCTGCAATTATTCTTGTTATTGCCTCTTCCAGTTCATCCATCCCAATTAGAGTTTTATTTTTTCTAACTGATAATAATGCCGCTTCATTCATCAAATTTTCAAGATCAGCTCCTGTAAAACCAGGAGTCCTTTTTGCTAGAACATCTAACTTTATGTTTTCTTCTAAATGCTTATTCTTTGAATGAACTTTAAGTATATCTTCTCTACCCTTTACATCAGGAGCGCCAACCATTATTTGTCTATCAAAACGACCTGGTCTTAATAAAGCTCTGTCTAATATATCAGGTCTATTAGTAGCAGCCAAAATAATTATACCTTCATTTATTCCAAAACCGTCCATCTCCACTAGTAGCTGGTTCAATGTTTGTTCTCTTTCATCATGACCACCGCCAAGCCCTGCTCCTCTTTGTCTACCTACCGCGTCAATTTCATCAATAAATATTATGCAAGGAGAAGTCTTTTTTGCCTGTTCAAAAAGATCTCTTACTCTTGAAGCACCTACTCCAACGAACATTTCAACAAAATCCGAACCAGATATACTGTAAAATGGTACTCCTGCTTCACCTGATACAGCTCTTGCTAAAAGTGTTTTACCTGTTCCTGGTGGTCCTACAAGTAAAATTCCTTTTGGTATCCTTGCTCCAATATCTAAATACCTTTTAGGAGCTTTTAAAAAGTCAACTATTTCAGATAACTCTTGTTTTTCTTCATCCGCGCCGGCCACGTCTCCAAAGGTAACTTTTTTCTTTTCATCCGGTGATGAAACTTTAGCTTTACTTTTACCAAAGCTCATTACACCTTTTCCACCTGCACCGCCCTGAGATTGTTGCATAAATACAAACCAAAATACTACTAGCAATAAAATTGATAGTATACTTGGTAACCAACTTACCCACATAGGTACACTAACAGGTGCTGTATATGATTCTGAAATATCACCCTTATTAGGGTTTTCTCCAAGGAATTGAACAAGTCTTTGCACAGGTGCTACTGTTTCGAAACTTGTTCCATCTGCGTATTTACCATCAATGGTCATATCGTCATCTTTCACTTGAAAACTCTTTATTTCTTTGGCTATATATTTTTTCTGAAAGACATCAAAAGTTATATTGTTATTAGTTTTATTGCCTTGTGTAAGTGTTAACGCCGTAAGAACAACTACAATAAGTACTACAACCCAAATTGTAGCATTTGATATTTTCTTCACTTTTGGCCCCCCTCTCTTTATGAATACTTTCAAATTGTATCATAATGCATATTTGTTTACAATAATATAAATTTTAATTATTTATAAATTTCTTCTTTAAGACTTCCTATAAATGGTAAGTTTCTGTATTTTTCATCATAATCTAGTCCATAACCTACAAGAAAATAATCAGGGACATCAAATCCCACATACTTTGGCATTACATCAGCTTTTCTTCTACTTGGTTTGTTAAGCAAAGATACAATCTCTATGCTACTTGGATTTCGAGATTTTAAATAATTTTTTAGATATGAAAGAGTTACACCAGTATCAATTATATCCTCTACTATTAACACATTCTCTCCCTTAATTGAAGAATCTAAATCCTTCAATATTTTAACCACACCAGTTGACTCAGTAGCACTGCCATAACTTGAAACAGCCATAAAGTCCATTGTACAAGGTATATCTATCTCTTTCATTAAATCTGCAAGAAACATCACTGAGCCTTTTAAAATTCCAACTAGTACAAGTTCCTTTCCCTTGTAATCAATACTTATTTGTTTTCCTATTTCCTTTGTCTTCTCGATTATTTGCTTCTGTGTAAGAATTACCTCTTTAATATCTTCCCTCATTATGCTTCCTCGCCTTCGTATTTAATTTCTAGTATCGTTTTAGTATCCTCTTTTACTTTGAATTTGTCACTTACCACATATCCAGTAATCCATGCAATTTCACTGTCAAAACATATAAGAGGTATCTTATCTCGAAGTTCTTTTTCAATTTTCATATCCATAAATATATCTTTTATTTTTTTTGTTCCACTCATTCCAATAGGATTAAACCTATCACCATCTCTTCTATACCTTAATGTTATTTTACCTTTCATGTTATCATAACTAAAATACTTAATAAATTTATTATTTTTTAAATTAATAGCTTCATCACTATTTAGAATTCTAAACGTGACTTTAATCTTGTCATTTACAATAGTATTTTTCTTCCCAATTTCCAGTTCATATTCAGTTATATCTTTACTTCTCAATTCTTTGCTGGAACACAGATCAATATTCCCATAATTATTATAGGCTTCTATTCCACTAGGTAAGGATAAAACTGTACCAGTACTGTGATATTTTTGTATGTCTATTATATCAAAAATATGTTTTTTTTCAAAATTATATGTACTTTCATTAACATAGGAGATTGATAATCTAATAATTCTTGTAAGTATTGCTTCTGGCTGAGAAAATGCCTCTTTATTTATTGTAACCTTTTTTTCTTTTTCCTTACAATATAATTTATACTTTTCTAAAGAAATACTTTCCAAATATTGATTGTCAACTCTTAATGTATCACTTAACCTGTTTAAAGTCATCACAATATCAGTATTGAACTTTTCCTTTATGTATGGAATAATTTCTAATCTCACTTTATTTCTTCCATATATACTTTCAAAATTAGTTGCATCTATTTTAGGATTCAACTCATTTTTTATGCAATACTCTTCTATTTCATCTCTAGTAACTTTAATTAGTGGTCTCACGTATATTCTATCTCTTACAGGACTTATTCCCATAAGCCCTGTAAGACCTGTACCTCTCATAATTCTCATTAAAATCGTTTCAGCTTGATCATTTGCATTATGAGCAATTGCAATTTTACTCCCCTGAGTTTGTTCCCTTATTTCCTGAAAAAATTCATATCTTGCAGATCTTCCTGCCATTTCAGAGGATATTCCTCTTTTTTTCGCAAGACTATTTACATCTACTTTTTTGCTATAAAAATCTATATTCAGTTTAGAGCAAAATTGTTTTACATATTCTTCATCCTTATCAGCTTCTTTACCTCTTAAGCAATGATTTAAATGTGCAACAGAAATATATATACCTAAGTTTTCTCTAAGGTCATATAATACTTTTAGTAAACACGTGGAATCAGGTCCACCTGAAACTGCAACTATTACTTTGTCGCCCTTATCAAACATTTTGTTGTCTTCTATAGTCTTTAATACTTTTTTAATCACTAACAACACTTCCTAAAATGAAATTCCAAACACTAATTATAACATTTTGTAAATAGTCATTCAATTAATACAAGCTATAAATCTTTGAAACTACAGCCGTTATATCGTCTTTTGCTTTTCCTCCACCCATTTGCACAGATTTTTTAACAAGTCCTTCTACTAGCTGCTTTGGATTATTAGAAGGACAATTTTTCAAATATTCTTCAATCCAACTTGTCTTTCCAGCATTATCGTTATCAAAATCTGTTACACCATCACTTATCATAACAATAATATCTCCATTTTTAAGTTTCTTATTTCTTATTTCTATATCGACCTTGTCCAAGACACCAATAGGTAATGTTTTTGAATTAATAACTTCCACTCTATCTTTTCTCTTTATGAAACTTGCAGCTCCCCCTACTTTAGTAAATGCTACTTCGCCGGAATACAAATCCACATTGCAGAGATCTACAGTGGAAAATTTTTCATCTTCGTTAAATTTAAGTGTCATTATGGAATTCACACAATTAATTGCAGTAGCTCTACTAAGTCCTGAAACAGCAAATTTTTCAATAAGATCCACAGTAGCCTTGCTTTCATGAACTGCATTTGCTCCTGAACCCATTCCATCACTGATTATTATCATATAATTTTCATCACTTATTTTTCCAAAACTATAACTATCACCATTTTCCTTCTCCCCATACCTGTTCATCCTACTTACGTAAGAAGCCACATGGTATTTTGGTGTTTCTTCAAATTCAATATTACAAAGTTCAGTTTTAGGATCTATTTTACATCCTTCATCCGATACACACATGCATCTCTCAGATATCTCATTAACTAACGGTAGTATATCTTTGACACAGACTTGTCTTCCTCCACAAGCCTTCATAGATATCTTTACAATAAGTCTATCTTCACTATTGTTTAAACATATTACATCATGAAATTTAATACTTTTTTTATTTAACATACTCACAATGTTATTTTCAATTCTATAATTAAAGTTTACACTATCATTAAATTCTCTATTTATTTCTAAAACCCCACCAGCTATGTTATCAATTTGATTAGCTAAAATTTCTCTACCTTGACTTAATCTTATTCTCCACATCTCATTAATTATATAATTATTTACTATTTCCTCTGTATTTTTCAAAAGCAAGTTTTTTTTAACGCATTTACGTTCTATTTCCTCTGGTATTTTTTCTTTATGATCTTGATAATTTGAAATCAATTCTTCGAAAGCTGCATAAGTATAATATAATTCTTTTTTCCAACATATATTCTTCATATTACAACTATTGCATACCCTACCTGCAAGGTTTTCTACAATACCACTACTCTTGGTTTTCAACGCCAATTTTTCATTATCGGCTAGATTATTTAAAATATCACTCATACTCACTAGCACATCAGAAAAATTATCCAATCGATTAATAAATATTCCTTTAATCTTGTCAATATAATTTTCTGATATTATATTTTGTTTTCTTTTTAAATTCAGTTCTCCTTCTAGCTTGTTCAAAAATGAACTTGGTAAAATAAAAAATATACCAGATGTTATAATTCCCTCTAAAGGGTTTAAGTTATTAAAATTTTTTTGCTGCAAAACCAATATTAAAAATGTCATGCTAAATAAAATGCCGGTTGTCCATCTGTTACTTTTACTTTTATTGCTACTAAATATTCCGCATATTAATCCACATGCGCTAAAACAGGTTACATAGCCGGTCATATTGCTAGTAGACATGCCAATTATAATTCCTGCAACTACTCCGCTTGCTGCGCCCACAGCGAACCCATTTATATAACTTATTATAATAATACTTAATAGCAAAATAACATTTGCAAAACTTATATTATATATTTTAATTCCATGCGCCCCTGCAATAACTATTGATAAGGTTACCATCATACTTATAATTTCTTCACTGGTAAATAAATGTTTTGTTTTTATATTATTGAAACATTTAATTGAATAATCAGTAATATAATATACAGGTATGATACATAAAACTTCTAAAGTGGAAATTAAAATAGACATATTTATGTTTGTTGCTTTTAAAATTAAATCACTACAAATAAACATAAATATTATATTCATAAACAGTATTATAGATTTTTTTCTATCAGATAATTTTTCTAAAAATAAGCTAATAAGCGTTATAGCCAAAGCTGTAATTATATATACGTAATAATCCGACAAAATATTTTGCAATGTTAGATATCCAATAACACTTCCAGCTAAGGATGTAAACTTCACTGTTTTTTTACCCTTAGTAATCACCGAAAGCAAAAAAGCAATTCCAAAAGGTGCAGTTGAATTAATCATTATAACCCTGCTTGTAAGTAATGAAAATATGAAACAAAGTATAAGTTTAATTTCAAATCTATTTAATGAAAGCTTACTGCCTTCTTTCTCTTTAGAATCTCTACTATTTCTACGATATGTATATACTTCTGAATTATATTGCATTGTAAAATCCCCCCCACAAATAAATTATATTTATTATATCAATATATTCTGGAAATATTTGTCACATACTGATTCGTGGGGAATTTTTTTTAGGACATTTATCCCTAAAGGTTTTACCAATTCATCATTTTTTAAATTTATATATATTACTTTGATGTAAGAAGAGAAGTTCTTAGCAATATTATGTACTATATAACATCTATATTTATAAATGGACAAAAAACACAAAGAGCCCATACATATGTATGAGCTCTGGTAGCGGAAATAGGACTTGAACCTACGACCCTTCGGGTATGAACCGAATGCTCTAGCCAGCTGAGCTATTCCGCCAAATCTGGTTGCGGGGGCAGGACTTGAACCTACGACCTTCGGGTTATGAGCCCGACGAGCTACCAACTGCTCCACCCCGCGATATTATGGTGCCGAAGACCGGAATTGAACCGGTACGATGGTTTAAGCATCGCAGGATTTTAAGTCCTGTGCGTCTGCCAGTTCCGCCACTTCGGCATGCCATTGCTAAGCAACAAGGATTATTATATATTATATATAACCACTTGTCAATACAATAAAAAATTTTCATTTTTGTAATGTATTTTAGAATAATTTCAAAATTAAAATCTAATAATAGAAATTTTCATTTTTAACC
>NZ_JMLK01000040.1 GCF_000686725.1 Clostridium akagii DSM 12554
TCATCCCCCATGCTTGTTACACTTTTAGGTATCATTATTTCTGTTAAACTATTACAATTATAAAATGCGTAACTTCCTATACTTGTTACACTTTCTGGTATTGTCACACTTGCGAGTGAACTACCCCCGCTAAATGCGCTACTTCCTATACTTGTTACACTCTTATTATCTATTACCGTCGGAATATTTACACTACTGCCCGCTCCATTGTATTTTGTAATTGAAATTGTTCCATCTGAATTTGTATTGTAAGTGTAATCACCTGAAGTAGTAACTGCCATTACTTTTTTATTCGGTGTTACCATTCCCAACATTATAGAAATAATCAAAATACTTACTAATATCCTTTTTATTTTCTCCATTGTAGTTTTATAATCCCCTTCCCATTACTAATAATGTACTGTCCTATATATAAGGCAGTACATTTAATTTTACTTAAATCTTGTTAATATTGTAATTTAATCTTCTTTTACATTATCGTGGCTTTAAATTAAATATTTAATATTTTATTCATATTTTACAATCAATAGGTTGAGAACTATTCTATATAATTTATTCAAAAAATGAAAATAGCAGCCTCCTTCGGGACTGCTAAAGCTCACCATTAGTGCATTTATTAAACTATCTTACCTGGTCTTTGACCTCACACCCGCCTTTAGAAATTACTATATTTATAACTTATGCATAAATCTCTGTATGTATTGAAAACACTGGATTTCTTATGCATAAGTTCTTTTTACTAAAATGTATTATAATTTCTTAGAATAATACCAACCTATAAAGCATAAAAATAAATTTGCCAACAAATAAGCTTTTTCACACAATTTCAAAAAATAATAAGAAGCCTTGAAATTTAGTAATATCAAGGCTTTCCAAAGTGCTCCCGACAAGATTTAAACTTGCGACCTACTGATTACGAATGTGTATCTTTGCTTATTTTAGGACATAGTGTCTTGTCTCAACCCGTTATAAATAGCCATTGTTATAATTTCAGTTATTCTATTTTATGTTGATTTCAGGTATTTTTTTGCATCATTGGAACCCATTTTATTATAGGTATAATTCGCTATTTTAAAAGGCTACAATAGTTAATCGCCTTTGTTTTTTACCCCAATTTTCATACAATATAATCCATTATTTTTAAGCATTAGTCCTATACCTTTAAAACTCATTTAAAGGCTCGTACTCACGTTTTGTTTTCTATAGTTCAATTGTTCATTAATACATTAACAAGCGCATTTAATATACTACTTATATTTGTTCTTTGCATTCCTAACCTATTTGATAAGTATTGAGTTGATACTCCTTTAGAATCTTCATTATTAACTGAATTAGAGCACTTAATCATAAAATCGATAATTTGTTCTCTGTTAGGTTTCATGAAAACACCCCCTAAAGAAGTTATACACTTGATACTTTAAAAACACAATACTATATTTAAAATCACATGTCAACATGGCTATTTGCCTGATAATACAGCTATATTTTGCAATTATATACACTGAAATTTGTGTATATTTCAATTTTTATATATACACCTATACACAAAGATAGTGTGCAACTTTTCAATATGATTTTTTATTACTGTTCAAAAAATTTATACATTGCCATATCATAAATAAAAAAAATACATACACAATTTTATTTTTTTTTTTTATTAATTTCGAATGCTTTGTATGTAACTATATTGCAAATATAGCAAATATTCTGGAATTACTTGCCTATACTTTCTGAAATTCATAAAATAATCTGGTAAGAACTGAATATATAACACATATTTTTTCTTGATCTATCAAATATCCTGTAGCTTAATTACCGATTCACTTTTTAAGATATAAATATAGGTGTTTATTCAAATAAAGTAGGCACACAAGAAGATTACTTTGACTTCCTTTCTTTGTCTCATAGTCAGGGTTTACATTTTCGTTTCTTCTGTAAGATATTTTTTAATTGCTTCATTTCTGCTAAAACCCATTTCCCTATTATCAAAAAATAATAGAAAATCCTGCAATCCGTTAAGATTACTGGCTTTTCTATGGTGAGTCAGAAGGGATTCGAACCCATGACCAACTGGTCCGTAGTGTGCTGGCTGGCTTTATTCATACTATAGTTGCTTATCTTAATCCCTTATAAAGAGCCATTTTACAAATTTTACTTAATGCGTCTCATCGTATAATTTAGTTATTTTTCGTCTTTGTAAATCCCAGACAAAACCCAATGAAATATATAATTCTATATTGTTTTTCCATACTTGTATTTTAGTCTTTATAGTATAATAAATATTAATATAAATAAATTAAAAAAATATAATTAAGTTGATAGGGTGGTATTTACCTTATTATTTATTGGTTTTTTATATCATTAGAACCCATTTTACAAAAAACAATAAAAGCCTGTAACCATTGAGGCTACAAGCTTTGCCTTGGTGCTCCCGAAGTGATTTGAACACTCGACCTACTGATTACGAATGTGTATCTTCGCTTATTTTAGGACATAGTGTCTTGTCTCAACCCGTTATAAATAGCCATTCTTATAATTTCAGTTATTCTATTTTATGTTGATTTCAGGTATTTTTTTGCATCATTGGAACCCAATTGGAACCCATTTTATTATAGGTATAATTCGCTATTTTAAAAGGCTACAATAGTTAATCGCCTTTGCTTTTTACCCCAATTTTCATACAATATAATCCATTATTTTAAGCATTAGTCCTATACCTTTAAAACCCATTTAAAGGCTCGTACTCACGTTTTGTTTTCTATAGTTCAATTGTTCATTAATACATTTTAGTTCGTATGTATCTTAAATACTGGGAACATTATTCAAATCTGATATCAATAAAAATAAAAGTCCCCTACTATTTTAAGTAAGTATTTCACATAAATAATAAAAATTCGATTCCACTAATTCTTATTATTTTGAATCACTAGGAAACTTTTTCACTTAGTATTCCATATAATTACAAATTCGTTTTACAGAACTTACCCTCTTTGGGCCATCTTTCTTGCGTTTTTCTGCCATTTTATTTTCATCAACAAAAAACACCTACCATTTTACTTAGTAAGTGCTTTTGTATTATTATTTTTATTTAATTCTACATAATAATACCCCATAGAGTCTACTTTATAGTGTCATTTTCTATTTTTATAACAAAGATAAAAATAAGTCTCAGTCCATATTCTTAGTACTCTTCAATAATCAATATTTCTAAGAACATATTTTTATTTCTATCATATCTCCTAAGAGACCTGGATATGCTCCGTTTTTCACTTTTTCAATTTGAGATGGATGTGCTATAAACCATTTGTTTTTCTTAGTTATTATACTATTCTTTATATTTTCAATAGGACTATTTGTCCCTTTTAATAAAATCACAATAGTGAAAAATCCATTTTTTTCAACTTTACAAGGAGTATAGTGTAGAGTGGTTCCATATAATTCTATAGCCTGTCCTTTCTTTAAATAAAAAGCTTTGGCTTTGCTTGAATCATATGTTTTGCCAACCATATCTTGAACCTTACCTATAATCAAAATACAGTCTGTTAATCCAATATCCACTTCACTTCCTTGGTGATATTCAACACCAGTTAATGAAGTATTATTACCTGTACAACTCCCTGCTTCGATTTCTAATTTCCCGTAAACACTATCCTTTATTCTACCTATAACATCAAATATTTCAAGTTCCTTTATACTTGGCACATATTCATTGCCTTCCCTAGGAATTTTCACAGTTTCTTCCGCGTACTTAATTAACGAAGAAAAATCCAATCCTGTTAGAAGCTTTCCATATTCTCTAAACTCTATATCTTCTACAGTTTTTATTACTAAGTTCCCATTTAATTTTCTAATATCTTCTATGCACATTATACCACCCATTTCATTATAAGTTTAAATACTATTATTTTATCTTTCTTTATCTGTTATTTGCTGCCATTCTCTTAAATGTAAATCTTCGTCCTCTAATAGTCATCGATAATTGATATATATTCTCTGGCACTGTACATCCAGCATATCCACCATCACCTATTGCATGGATATCTGCACCTGTTTCCTTCATTTTTAAAGCTATCTCCCTTATAGTATCTACATCTGCACTTTCAACAGAACTATCTAAAAATGCCATTACAGCTGTACCTGGTTTATATGAATGAGCAAACTCTACACACTCTCGTATCATATCCACTGATATTCCATGTCTTGATCCAGGTGCGGGTAAATCTATAACGTCTGCACCTGCATCTATCAATTCTTTTATAATTTCTTTAGCAGGTCTTTTAGCTAGAGGATCTCCTAAAACTTTTTCTCTTACTCCATCTTCCCATTTACCTGAAAATATTAATGCTTTATCACCAATTATTTCTTTAGCCATTTTAGTTGATTCAATAATTGTTTCTATTGTTGTTCCTGATCCCGGATTACCACCTAGAACTATAAAGTCTGCACCCTCTTCTAAGCAAAGACTAATATTTTCTGGTGTAGCTATAGGTCCATGACTACTAATCTTTTCTTCGCCTTTGTTGGGACAGCCTAAATATATGCCAATAGGTCTATTTATAAGTTTTTTTAAATCTTTTAATTTCATTCCCTGCATACCTGGATTATCATGCTTTCCGTCAACATGATAAGTATTTAACAGAATCATGTCTGCTCCAAAGGCCGCTTCAATTTCTGTATTTGTTACACCCGTTAGCATTCCTTTTCCAGCCATAATTAAATGTTGTGACATTATAACTCTGCCTTCTGATTCATAAATAGACTCTTTTAATTCAGTTGCCGTCATTTTCTCAAAATCGCTCTTAGTACAATCGATTAATCTTTTAACTTTACTCATTTTAAATTTCTCCTCTCAAATTAAAACATTTTCTTATCTTTATTCATTTTAATCATTACTTAAATCTTCACCATTAGTTTCAACTTTATCTCATCTCCCATACCATTTTCCAAAATTAATATTGGAATTCTAAAGCATCTTCACTATAACTCTCTAGTTAACAATAATGCCATGTCATTTATAGTTATTTGTTTTTCAGCTGATACTACAATATTTGTAAAATCATCTGTGTTAGTTATAACCATTGGCGTTGTAATATCATATCCACCCTTTTTAATTTCTACAATATCGAATTCTACTAATAAGTCTCCTTTTTTAACTATCGCACCTTGAACTACATGTTGTTTGAAATATTTTCCTTTTAACTCTACAGTATCAAAACCGATATGAATTAGAATCTCTGCACCATCATTTGATTTTAAACCAATAGCATGCCCTGTTGGAAACAATGCTAAAATAACACCGTCTACAGGTGAATATATTTTACCTTCACTTGGTATAATTGCAATCCCTTTTCCCATTGATTCACTTGCAAATGCTTCATCCTTAACATCTGATAATGCTATTATTTCGCCATTACTTGGTGCATTTATTACAACGTCCATTAAATTATTTAATATATTATTATCTGAGTTTATAACTTTTGCTTCTGAAACACTTTCATTCATCTTATCATTGTAACCAAACAAATACGTTAATATTGCAGACATGAAGAATGCTACTAAAATTGCAACAATAAATCCTCCAAATCCTTGCCCCATAAATATTGGAATACTTAAAATGCCTACAGGACCAGCAGCTAAAGCCGCACTGTGAGCTGCTCCGCCAATCGCACCAGCTATTGCTCCAGAAAAGCAAGCTATATAAAATGGTTTTTTATATTTAAGTGTAACACCATAAATTGCTGGTTCAGTTATACTAAAAAGAGCTGTAATAGAAGCTGACAAAGTTAGTTGTCTAACTTTAGTATCTCTAGATTTTAGAAATACACCAAATGCTGCTCCTGCTTGTGCAAAGTTAGATGGTCCAACCATACCATTAATTGTATTTCTGCCATATAAAGCTAAGTTATTATAGCCTATTGGAACAATTCCCCAATGTAACCCAAATACAACAAGAGCCTGCCATAATCCACCTAGAATAAATCCGGCTACAATTGGACTTAACGCATACAGAAATTGGTATCCATCACCTAAGGTATTACCTAGGATAGTAGTTATTGGTCCGATTACTAAATAAGTGCATGGTACCACTATTCCAATGCATATCAAAGGAGTTAATACATTTTTAGCTACTGGATTAATATATTTATTACATATATACTCTAACTTTGATAAAAAATAAACTGCAAAAATAATTGGAAGTACAGATGAAGTATATTTCATAAGTACAACTGGAATTCCAAAGAAATCAATTGAAGTTTTCGCAGTAAATGCTGCAACCAAAGTTGGATGTATTAATGCCCCGGCTATAACTGCTGCAATAAATAGATTAGCCTTAAATTTCTTTGCAGAAGTGTAAGCTAATAATATAGGTAAAAAATAAAATACACTATCTGAAGCGGCATTAAATATCATATAAGCACCAGAATTAGGATTCAATCCAAGACTTTTCGCAAGCATCAATAAACCTTTAATCATACCAGATCCGATAAGTGCAGGTAATATTGGAGTAAAGATAGAAGATACTAAATCAACTGCTCTATCAAATAGTTTTTCTTTTGTTTTGGGTTCCTGTTTGCCTCCATCATCATCATTTGTCAATTTTGATATCCGTCCTATGGCATCGTATACATCTCCAACAGTATTTCCTATAATAATTTGGAACTGCCCGCCACTTTCTACAACACTTATAACTCCATCTAATTTTTGTATATTTTCTTTGTTAACCTTCGATCTATCTTTTATTTTAAACCTCAATCTTGTGGCACAATGTCCTAATGAATTCACATTGCTTTCACCACCAACATTTTTAATTATTTCTTTCCCTAATTGTGAATAATTCATTTTTTACATCCCCTTTATATTAAATATTCGAAGAAATAATTTGTAATTTATGATAAAGTTAATTTACCTATCACCTCCCTTAAACAATAATACTGATATTAAGTAATTTGTAAAATTGCTTAACTATTAATTGTCCTAACTCCTTAATTGTAGTTTTATATTATCCTTCCCTAGGATCTTAATAGCACTAAAATCCATAGGAAGTTTTTAACATGTTTATCTTTTCCCAATTAATCATTCATAATAGTGACTTTAATTGTATAAATATAAATTTCAGTTAATCAATTGAGACTATACACTTTTGCTAGAAAATTATTGTTAACTAAATTTCTAAAAACAATTCTTGTAATCGATTACTCATACTATACTACTAAGTTTCCTGTTAAACTTCAATATACTTCTTTCATTAGCTATTATTTAATGCTTTTGTCGTTCCTCTATTTCACTTATCATATTTACTCTTCTAGCATGCCTGCCACTTTCATATTTAGCTCCAAGCCATGAATCAATAATCATTTTTGCAAGTTCACTACCTACTACTCTTGCTCCAAAAGCTAAGATGTTAGTGTTATTATGCTGTTTTGATAACATTGCAGAATAAGGTTCACTACAAACAACCGCTCTTATTCCATTTACCTTATTAGCTGCTATAGAAATCCCAACACCTGTTCCACATATTACAATTCCACAATCAACTTCTTTGCTAACTACTGCATTGGCAACCTTTTCACCATATATAGTATAATCTGTTCTATCTTCATTATGATGTCCAAAGTCCACTACTTCATGCCCTAAATCTTTCAAATATTGTGCTATCTCAAGCTTCAATCCATATGCTATATGATCATTGCCTATCCCTATTTTCACGTTAATTCCTCCATTATTTTTTTAATTTTTCTATAATAGTTTTGTAGTCTTTATCTTTTCCAAATAACGCTGATGTTCCTAATATGAATCCATCTACTCCTAGATTTGAAAGTTCATCTACCTTTTTGGGAGAAATTGCTCCATCTACCATTACTTTAAACCCATAGTATTCTTTTAGTTTAATAATCTCATTTATTTTATTATTTACAAATTCTAAATACTTTTGACCTGAAAATCCCGGATTTACTGTCATAACCATTACATAATCAACTAATGATAATAATTCTTTAATTGTTTCCATTGAAGTACCTGGGTTTATTGCAATACCAGTTTGTCTACCAGCAGATCTTATCTTTCCTAGTGTTCTTGTTGGATGCTTATCTGCTTCTGGGTGAATATATATTATATCTACTCCTAAATTTACAAATAGATCTATATAATCTCCGGGGTTTTCAATCATTAAGTGGCTGTCTATTAATTTTTTTGTATTTTTTCTTATACACTGAATATCTTGAGTTCCCATTCCAAAATTAGGTACAAAATTACCATCCATAATATCAATGTGGAAAATATCTATACCTGCTAAATCCAATTTTCTAACTTCTTCCTTAAGTTCGTCATAGTTTGCACACATCATTGATGGACAAATTATTTTTTTCACGGTCGATTCCTCCTCTTAGTAAAATTAGTATTCACTTACAACATGGTTGAATGAATTTAATTTTTTATAATAACCATTTCCTACGTTATACTTATTTCTTGAGTAATTATTGAGTAATCTTTGAGTAATCGGTTTCTCATATTGGCATTATTATCTCACCAAAAATTAATCTTGTCAATAGGTACTATTACTTTTTTCTATACAATGCTTAACTAGTATGATATTATTAATTTGAGATATGCATTACTCATATACATTACTCACATGGAGGCTTTTTTATGGTAAATAAGAAAAAAATATCTATAAAACAGATTGCTGCATTAAGTAACGTTTCTGTAGCTACTGTTTCTAGAGTTATTAATAATAATGGTCGTTTCTCTGAAGAAACTGGTAAAAGGGTTATGGATGTTATCAAAGAAAATGATTATACAGTAAATATGACTGCTAAAAGTCTTAGAGTTAATAAATCAAAAACTATCGGTATGATAGTCCCGGATATAAGTAATGAATTTTTTTCTACAGTCGTATTAGAAATCGAGAAATTCTTTTTTGATAGAGGGTACTCTGTTTTTATTTGCAATGCAAGTCAAAATGATTTAAAAGAAGCTGAATATTTTAGGAGTTTAGATTCTAAGCTTGTTGACGGTATCATATGCATATCAGGTCGTGAAGATATACCACTAGATGTAATGAAAAGAAATATTCCAATTGTTTGTATAGATAGAAAACCTAAAAATGATAATAACGCGATATATGTAGAATCTGATCACTATTTAGGTGGCTTTATGGCAACTGAAGAATTGATTCAAAAAGGTTGTAAGCACATACTGACATTAACCAAAAGTAATAGTTTATCCGTTACTAACCAGAGACTTGAGGGATATAAGGATGCTTTACGCAAATATAACTATACTATAAATCCTCACCTTATTATAAAATTAAGTGGGAACAGACCCAGCTTTGAAGAGGCAAGAGATACTGTTACTTACTTGATTAAAAAGGGGATTGAATTTGATGGTATATTTGCAACTAATGACTGGAGAGCTCACGGAGCTCTCGTTGCACTTCAGCAAAATAAGATACCTGTGCCAGAAAAAGTTAAAATTGTTGGATTCGATGGTATTTCCGTATCCAAATATTGCAATCCTCCAATAACAACAATTAATCAAGACAAAAAAACTATCGCTCTAGAAGCGGCTGATTTGTTATATACTCTTATAATTGGAGAAAAAATTAGTAAGCCAAAACATATAATTATCCCTGTTTCTCTTATCGTAAGAAGCACTACCTAATTTCAAGCAGAACCCATATGGATTTGTGTAAAAAATAACGCTTCCAAAAAAAGTTTCAATACTTCAAATATATAATAAACCTTATATACCAATACTTAATGCTTATTTTATAAATAGTAATGTTCCTTTTATTGTGACCTTTTAATAGTAACGTTCCAAACAGTACTCCATTCACAAACCTAAGTATATCAAGCCTTCACTCGCATTTTATTATTCGTTTTGTTTTGAAAAAGCTAAACTTTTAATAATAGCGTTCCAAAAACATTGCTTTTTTTCGGAGTATTGTGGAGAACATACCCTTTAATAACATAGTGTAGTATCCTATTTTTTCTTATGATTATAGCTTTACAATACTATGTGCCTGCCTAGTTTTACATTTCTAGCTATGACTTTAACTCCAAAAATCTTATAAAGGGAATATTTCACGAGAAAATCTTGGTAACACGGTCCCCCGTAAATAATCCAAAGGATTTTTACCCCCTTACCCTTAGTATTTAGAATTTAGAATTTAGAATTTTGTGGAATGAAAACTGGGGATGCGGTCGCAGGCAATACCCGCAAAACTTTTTTAAGCCCCCTATCCCACCGTTTACTAGATCATTACTGTATTGGATTAATTCTTCTTTTTAAATCCATATATTATACTTCTATTCAATTGGATTGAGTTCTTGTTTATATATCAAATCTGCAAGTGTTATTTACATAAAAGCAGCTTTTTCTATAATAGAATGCATAGCTTTTTTGTCTTTAAATCCACTTTACTGAACAATTTATTGAGTTTTTTTATCTCTCCCAAAATCCTTTCACCTTTTGATATATCAACACTTTTGCTACCATCTTTCATTAAAATCACCTACCTTTACCTCTCCTTGGACTACACCCCCTATAGGGCATTCCATGTGTTATTTGAATGATTACCAACGGTCTTAAAAAAAGCAAAATGATTGTGGCTTAGGGCGGGGAGCTATACCATAATTTTTAAATCAAATAATCAGATATGAAATCAATTCATTGACTAACTAACTAACTAACTAACTAACTAACTAACTAACGTTTACCCTTACCTCAATTCCTTATAATATAAGTCACTGCTTTATGAAATTAGACCATATACCTCTTAAACTCATTTAAATCCTTGTACACGTGTTTTGTTTTCTATTGTGCAATTACTCGCTTATATCTTAAGTTATGGGCACATTATTTAATTCTAATATCAATAAAATATAAGACACCTACTATTTTTAAGTAAGTGTTCTATTTGGGAAAATACCATTTAATTGGGCAAGCTTAAGATGGGACTAAAGATGTTCAGCTTCTCCAATATTGGTTGAAAATCTTTAGTCAATTGTTTTTAAAGGTTAATAGGTAGTGTACATGACTAAAATCTCAATAAGAATTATAGGTGATATTGAAATAAATATAGTAAATAATGAATTGCCACATGAAAATTGGAATTTATTTTTAAACATAAATTTACAAATTTACATATTAGTACTATAATAATCTTATAACTTAACTTTCGCAGGAGAAAAAGGTTAGTTTTTTTAATATAGCAAGGCAGAGACTGAATAAGATTATGAATTATAGAATCAATAGTCTCCTTTGAAAGTGTTAAATTTTTCTTTAAATCATTTTAATTATAAGTTGTAAAGCTTCATAGAATTGAATATCTTGAAGTTCGTCACAACATTGCTAACATAATCCACAATGGTGCGTAAATTTTTGTTGTTAAGGTTTTCTAAAGACAACATAATGTATCTTGTATAAACTATAGATGTGTTAGAAATTACGGAATCATAAGAATAGCATTAGATCTCTTTGACAAAATTTAAGAATGATTTACTCATTTTAAAGAAAACTTCTATAGGCCAACAGTTACTATAAATTCTGATAATCTCATCATCAGATAGCGATATATTTGTAGAAATAAGAGCTAACCACTGTCTACTATGATTTCTATCTCTCACAAATACTGTTTTTGCACTAACTTCGTTACTATTTTCATAATTGCCAGTTACTACAATTGCAGATGATAGCCTTTTAGATTTACCTCGTTTTTTTCTTACAGAAGCATAAAGTGTCTTAAGATTTACAAATTTACAATTATGATTGTAATAAACCTTTGGCATAACCAGAACAACAGTATTAAGTTTTAAAGAACAAATTTGTATGATAATTTTATGATAAGTGAACCCAACTTTCAAATAGAACATATAAAGCTGGAATTCCATATTCTACAGCTTGTATTTCCAATTTAAGCATTTCCGCAGGCGACTTTAAAATAGCATTCATATGGATTTTAGTTCCATTCTTTCTCTCAACCATGCTTTGATTTTCAGAGCATAATCTGTTTTTTCATTAGCTGAAGAAAGGAGAGTAAATGCAAGTGGTATAAGGATACCTTTCACTATAGATGAAGATAACAAAAATAAGAACTTACGCCAATTAAAATTTATTTATAGAAAAATTGAAATTTCATTTTGCCTTATGTGCTTATTTTACAGGCTTTCATCTTAATTCTTATGTGCGAAAAGTGAGTTATAAATAGGAGGGATAATATGGAAGAGTATAATTTTTTTCAGGATTTTAGAACTAATGTAATTGGGCAGTATGATGAGTGTGATGCTTATAAACTATTGTGTAATAGTCAAAACTATGATCCAATTAAAGAATTAAAAGTGGAGAAAGACATAGAGAATGTACCGTTTATTACAACAACTCTCTTTAAAAAATCGGCTAATATGTATAGAAATCTACTTAGAACAGAACCCAAAAATTTGGAAAAATGGACAACATCAAGTAGTACAAGCGGTGATCCAAGTATTGTTGGAAGAACCAAGGAGGATATTTTACAAATAAAAAAATTTATTCAACTTGAACAAAGGACTTTAGATTCATCAAATCAGTATAATTGTGTTTTTTATCCGGAACCAGAAGTTATGATGAAACACAAAAGTATCCAAATATTGGATAAACCTACCGAATCATTTATAGGAAATATGCTTAGAATATTCCCATTTAGTAAAAACACTAATTTTTTATTGTATCCGTATAAAGGTGAATTTTCCATTAACATGGAACAATTTGTAGAGTTTTTGAATGAACACAATAAGAAAAATCAACGTGTATCTTTAAGAGGTTCAACTTTGTTACTTTATAATGCAGTAGAAAGTTTAAAAGATAAAATGGAACCATTTGAACTTGGTCAGAGTTGTACGGTACAAACTTGTGGAGGAGGTTGGGATGGCAAAAAAGGAAATGTGAATTTAGGGACTAAAATAGAAAGATCAAAATTTGTAGAAGAAATTTCTAATTTTCTTGGCATACCTGAAGAAAATTTTATTGATTCTTATTCATTTACAGAAAATACTTTTCCTATAAATGGACACTATTCTAAAGAATATAAAAACTATCTTTTTCATGTGCCAAGCTGGGGCAGAATTATTATAAGAGACATAAAAACATTAGAACCACTTCATAATGAAGGTGAAAGAGGCTTCATTGAAATGCTTAATGCATATGGGACTTCATCTTTTGCAGGAGCATCTGTAATAGTAGATGATATGGCAGAAATAGTTTCAGAAAAAAGGTGTCCAGAATGTGGAACTGAGGCTATGACAATAAAAATTATTGGTAGAGTTAAAGGCGCAGAAGCTAAGGGCTGTGGAGCTACACTGGATATAAAGGAGATCGAAAAGATATGAATGTTGAATATGATACTAAAAATGTATCAGTAGAGAAAGAAATAGATTATTACAAGAAGTTGCTTTTGATTTCAAATGAAAAAGAAATAGAAAGTGAGATTAAAAAACTTAAGGAAAATAAAATAAAGGCTCATGATATAGCTACTGAGAAGACCATAGATATTTTAGATAAGTGTGCAAAGCTTTGGCTTAATAAAGAATATTCAAATAGACATATTGAAATGCTTTCAAAGATTACAAATCAAAGTTATGAATTAGTATCTTATGAATTACAAGGATCTATGAAAATGTTGCTTAGAGAAAATATTGTAAAAACCATATCAGAAGAAATTGGTGATTTGAAAATAATGGATGAATGGGTTGGGACAAGCTTTGGAAAGGTGCACAGACAGCCTAGAGGGATTTTGTTTCATAATGTCTCTGGAAATGCCTTTGTGGTCATACCTACAAGCATATCTATGGGATTGTTATCAAAAAATTGCAATCTTGTAAAAGTTTCTGCAGATGAACCGTATTTTGCGTATATGTTTTACAAAAGTTTATGTGAAATAGATGAAAGCATAAAAGATAGACTTTCAGTAGTTTATTTTGATAGCA
This sequence comes from Clostridium akagii DSM 12554, assembly GCF_000686725.1. Classification (GTDB taxonomy): domain Bacteria; phylum Bacillota; class Clostridia; order Clostridiales; family Clostridiaceae; genus Clostridium_I; species Clostridium_I akagii. The sequence goes on from NZ_JMLK01000040.1 coordinate 13,962, forward strand.
GTAATAAAAATATATATGAAACTGTAGCAAAACAGAGTGATTGCATAGTACACTGGGGTGGAGAACATTCAGGTAAGATTATGGCAGAGTTATGTGCAAAATATGGGACACATTTAGTAATGCATGGAGCAAAGATAAGCTTTGAGGTTATAGAAAAGGTAGATGATGGGAATATTGTTGCAAAAAATGTTGCCAGAGATATTGTTTTGTGGGAGCAAAAAGCTTGCTTGTCTCCTAGGATAATATTTGTAAACAAAAATTTAGATGTTAACCAGTTTGCTGTAAAATTGTCTAAAGCACTAAATTTTTTAAGTCAAGTATTTCCGAAGGCATATTTGAATGCATGGAGTTCTATAAAAACAATACAAGATAGGCAATATTGTTTACTTAAATATGGAATAAATAAAGGTGAAAAAGTAAAGCTTTATTCTTCGTTTAATGCAGATTATACTGTTCTTTTAGAAGAAAGCTTCCCAGATCAAGAGGATATAAATAGATGCTTTAACAGATTTGTGTTAATTTGTCCTTATGAAAGTAAGGATAAAGTTTGTGAATATATAGATGAAAATTTAAAAGATTATTTACAGACTATGGGGTATAGTGGGAATGATGAAAATTTCATAGAAAAGATGACGCAAATTGGTGTAAGCATAGTAACAAAACCTGGTGAGATGTCTGTACGCTATCCTGGTACTACTCATGATGGTATCCACAATCTTAAAGAAATGACATACATGGTGAGTAACCAAATATGATAAGTTTCAAGAAGATGTTTTAAGTGAGAAAAAATGATAAAAAACTATTGATAGGCATTGTGTTCTTTAGTGTTCTTTTTTCATGCGCTTATCCAGCTTATACAAGTGACATAGAATAGAGTTTTCTAAATCAGTAAATTCTCCACATAAATATGTTGATTTATTTGACATTTCATAATCTAACAATTGAAATGGTTTTTGTGAATGGAACTTTAAAGGGAGTCACTGCAGGAAAGACGAATATTACTGCTACTACAGCTGATAAACTAGAAAATTTATTTAATAAAAATAAAGAGGTTAAAAAACAAGGCTAGAAATAACCTTGTTTTTTTGTTGTAAATTAACTTAAACTTCAGTGGTTTTTTATATCATTGGAACCCATTTGCAACCCATTTTACAAAAAACAATAAAAACCTGTAACCATTGAGGCTACAAGCTTTGTCTTGGTGCTCCCGAAGTGATTTGAACACTCGACCTACTGATTACGAATCAGTTGCACTACCAGCTGTGCTACGGAAGCATATTTTTTGTTAAAAGTTAAGTTTTATTAGCATCATATCGTATTTTTATCAAAAGTATATAATTGAATATTAAATACCCACCTATATAATAATAATCAATTGTACACTTTTAGTCAATGTTTGTAATCGCTCTACTATAAACATTCAACTTGTTTGGGTTATTTTTTCTTGGTTTTATAATTTACAGTAAAAAGGTGGAAAAAAAATTTTTACACCTCATGACTTTTCTATTTCTGTACGTTCATGGATTACAAACACTACAAGGCGAATATCCACTACCTATAGCATCAGATTTTGATATTGCTATTTGGCTTTTACTTAAGTACCTACATCCAGCTCTATGATATTTATCACCCGTTTTTGTTATATACACAGTGTACTCATTATTTTGGCTTTGAGCAGTTGCTGAACTACTTTCTGCTACTTTATCTGCCGCTGCTTTATCTGCTACTGCTTTGTCCGCTGCTGCTTTATCTGCTGCTACTTTATCCGCTACTGCTTTATCTGCCACTGCTTTATCTGCTGCTGCTTTATCTGCTGCTGCTTTATCTGCCACTGCTTTATCTGCTGCTACTTTATCCGCCGCTATTTTATCCGCTGCAACTTTATCTGCTGCTACTTTCTTTGCTGCCACTTTATCGGCTGCCAATTTTTTATTTGTTACTGTCTGCTCATTCGCCTGGGTTTGCGTACTGCTTACAGTATTATACGTATTTAATTGATTCCCATAAAATGCTACAAAACAAATTGCAAATACACATGAAATTATTATTCT
>NZ_JMLK01000041.1 GCF_000686725.1 Clostridium akagii DSM 12554
TCTTACCGTGATCTACGTGTCCTATTGTTCCGATGTTTACATGTGGTTTGTTTCTTTGGAATTTAGCTTTTCCCATTTTATTTCTTCCTCCTTAAAATCCTAATTATTTTCTTTCTCCAATTATCTGTTCTTGAATGCTCTTAGGAACTTCTTCATAGTGATCGAACACCATGCTATAATTTCCTCTACCTTGTGTTCTTGATCTAAGTGTTGTAGAATAACCAAACATTGCTGATAGTGGAACGAAAGATCTTATTACTTGAGCTCCAGATTGAGCATCCATACCTTCAATTCTTCCTCTTCTACCATTAACGTCTCCCATTACATCACCCATATATTCATCAGGTACTACAATTTCAACCTTCATCATAGGCTCAAGGATTACTGGATCAGCTTTTGCCATAGCAGTTTTGAATGCCATAGATCCCGCAATTTTAAATGCCATTTCATTTGAGTCAACGTCATGGTATGAACCATCTACAAGCTTAACCTTAAAGTTTATAGTTGGGAATCCACCTAAAATACCACACTGTGCTGCTTCTCTTATACCATCATCAATTGGTTGAATATATTCTTTAGGAATTGATCCACCAACTACAGCATTTTCAAATACATATTCGCCTTCACTTGGTGACATTTCTATCCAACAATCACCATATTGTCCACGACCACCTGATTGCTTAATATAACGGCCTTCTGCTTTAACAGCTTTCCTAATAGTTTCTTTATAAGCAACTTGTGGCTTACCAACATTACAGGAAACGTTAAATTCTCTTGTAAGTCTATCAACTATTATTTCAAGATGTAACTCGCCCATACCTGATATAATTGTTTGACCAGTTTCTTGATCTGTATGAGTTTTAAATGTTGGATCCTCTTCTGCAAGTTTTCCTAATGCTACACCCATCTTTTCTTGATCTGCTTTTGTTTTAGGTTCTATAGCAACATCAATAACTGTTTGTGGGAATACCATGCTTTCAAGTATTATTGGATGATCTTCATCACACAATGTATCACCAGTACTAGTAGATTTAAGTCCAACGATTGCACCTATATCACCTGTTTCTAATTCATCAACATCTTCTCTATGGTTAGAATGCATTTTAACTAGTCGCGCAATTCTTTCCTTTTTACCTTTAGTAGAATTTAGTACATAAGTACCACTCTTCATTATTCCTGAGTAAACTCTTGTAAATGAAAGTCTTCCTACAAAAGGATCAGTTGCTATTTTAAATGCTAATGCTGACATTGGTTCATTATCGTCTGCATGTCTTACAGCCTCTTCACCTTCAAGTGTTTCACCCTTTATAGGTGGTATATCAAGTGGTGATGGCATATATGCAATTATTGCATCTAGCATTGGCTGAACACCTTTGTTTTTGTAAGATGATCCACAAACAACTGGTACAAACTTATTAGCACAAACACCTTTTCTAATTGCTGCATTTATTTCATCTTCAGTTATTTCTTCGCCTTCAAGAAATTTCATAGTTAAATCTTCATCTAACTCTGCAACTGACTCAAGCATTGAAGCTCTATATTCTGCTGCTTGTTCCTTCATATCTTCAGGTATTTCTGCTTCTTCCATTACTGTACCCAATTCATCTTTATAAATGATAGCTTCCATTTTGACAAGGTCAATTATTCCTAGAAAATGATCTTCCTTACCTATTGGTAGCTGTATTGGAACTGCATTAGCTTTAAGTCTATCTCTCATCATATTGATAGTTCTAAAAAAGTCAGCACCTAATATATCCATTTTGTTAATGTAAGCCATTCTTGGAACATTATACTTATCTGCCTGTCTCCATACGTTTTCAGATTGAGGTTCAACTCCACCTTTTGCATCATAAACAGCAACCGTTCCATCAAGAACTCTTAGTGATCTTTCAACCTCAACTGTGAAATCTACGTGTCCAGGTGTATCTATAATATTTATCTCATGTTCTTTCCAGTAACAAGTAGTTGCAGCAGACGTAATTGTTATACCTCTCTCCTGCTCTTGTACCATCCAATCCATTGTGGCAGCTCCTTCATGAACTTCCCCAATTTTATGAGTTTTACCTGTGTAAAATAATATACGTTCAGTTGTAGTTGTTTTACCTGCATCAATATGAGCCATTATCCCGATATTACGGAACTTTTCTAATGGATATTTTCTAGCCACGATAAATTCCTCCCCTCAGTTTGTAAACTAAATTTGACAAAACTGTTTTGGTTTTTTCCAAAACAGTTTTGTGATATTAATTAGTATCTGTAATGTGCAAATGCCTTATTAGCTTCTGCCATCTTATGAGTATCTTCTCTCTTCTTAACAGCAGCTCCAGTGTTGTTTGAAGCATCAAGAAGTTCTCCAGCAAGTCTGTCATTCATGTACTTCTCGCCTCTTTTTCTTGCTGCATCAAGCATCCATCTAATTCCTAATGTCTGTCTTCTTTCAGGTCTAACTTCGATAGGGACTTGATAAGTTGCTCCACCTATTCTTCTTGCCTTTACCTCAAGTAATGGCATTATGTTATTTAAAGCAGCTTCAAAAACTTCCATAGCTTCTTTACCTGACTTAGTAGCTATTGTTTCGAAGGCACCATAACATACTTTCTGTGCTGTTCCCTTTTTACCATCTTCCATTATACTGTTAATAAGTTTAGTGACAACCTTACTATTGTATATTGGATCTGCTAATACATCTCTCTTTGCAATATATCCTTTTCTTGGCACTTTTCTTCCCTCCTTAATAAATGTTTTAAGATCATCGGTACTCGACATCCCTGCCGCAAAGCGCTCTGTACTTCCGCAATTTTTTATAATATACTCATAACATTTCTACATACTATATATATAAATGCCGAAGCCATAGCACTAAGTTATTTGAAATTATTTTTGTTTTGGTCTCTTAGTACCATACTTTGACCTACTCTGCATTCTGTTAGCAACACCAGCGGTATCTAATGTACCTCTGACAATGTGATATCTAACACCTGGTAAGTCCTTAACTCTTCCACCTCTTATAAGAACAACACTATGCTCTTGTAGATTGTGGCCTACACCTGGAATATACGCAGTTACTTCATATCCGTTAGTAAGTCTAACCCTTGCAACTTTTCTCAAAGCTGAGTTAGGCTTCTTTGGAGTCTGAGTTTTAACTACAGTACAAACGCCTCTTTTTTGTGGGCACTCTTTAAGTGCTGGTGCAGTTGACTTAGTTAATGTTGTCTTTCTGCCTTTTCTTACCAATTGGTTGATAGTTGGCATACTTACACCTCCTTTTTTTTTCTTATACTATATATTAATTAGATATAAGCGTTTTTTAATTTGAAGCTACTCTAAAATTAGTGCTGTTGCTGCTCCTACATCAATACCACAGAGCTTTCCTAATTCTTTCATAGTTTCAACATAAGAAATTTCTACGGAATTCTCCATGGCCAACTTTTCAACGGAATTTACTAACTTAATGTCAGCATCTTTCGCAATATAAACAATTCTACCATCTCCATTTTTAATGGACTTAATAGTTTGCTTTATTCCTACTACTTTTTTTCCGCTAAGTCTATTCACCATAAATTGTTCCCCCTTATGAATATATATTATATAGAGAGTATTATAACACTCTCTATACAAATCACACGATTTATATTTTATCATCTCAGTGTTTCTATGTCAATGGATGATTTAAAAGCTTATACTTCTTCTGTGATAACATCTGCAACTTTAGGATCTTCAGTACTGATAGTTATATTCTTATATCTTGTTAGTCCAGTACCTGCAGGTATAAGTTTACCAATAATAACATTTTCTTTAAGTCCTACCAATGGATCAACTTTACCTTTGATTGCTGCATCTGTAAGAACTCTTGTTGTTTCTTGGAATGAAGCGGCAGACAAGAATGAATCTGTTGCTAATGCTGCTTTTGTTATTCCAAGAAGAGCAATTCTTCCTTTTGCAGCTTCTTTTCCTTCAGCTTCAGCGTTTTCATTTTGTTCATTAAATTCGAAAATATCAATCATAGTACCTGGTAATAACTCGGTATCTCCTGAATCTTCAATTTTAACTTTTCGTGTCATCTGTCTTACAACAACTTCTAGATGCTTATCATTTATATCAACACCTTGAAGTCTATAAACCTTTTGAACTTCTGAAAGCAGATAATTTTTAACAGCATTTGTTCCTTTAATCCTCAATATATCATGTGGATTAATAGAACCTTCTGTTATTTCATCTCCTGCTCCAATTATATCACCATCACCAACCTTAAGGCTAGAACCAAATGGTATATCATAACTAACTTCTTCTACGTCGTCATTTACAACATATATAACTCTTTTCTTCTTAGTGTCTTCAAATCTAACTTTTCCTGACACTTCACTTACTATAGCAAGACCTTTTGGCTTTCTTGCCTCAAATAGTTCCTCAACTCTAGGAAGACCTTGAGTTATATCTGATCCTGCAACACCACCAGTATGGAATGTTCTCATTGTAAGCTGAGTTCCTGGCTCACCTATGGATTGAGCCGCAACAATTCCTACTGCTTCTCCAATACCAATCTTCTGAGCCGTTCCCATATCCATGCCGTAACATTTTGCACAAACACCATATTTACAATCACATGTAAATACAGATCTAATCTTAACTTTTTTTACTCCTGCATTCTGTACTTTATCAGCCATATTATGACTCATATATACATCTCTAGGTACAATTACTTTCTTAGTTTTTGGATCAACTATATCCTCTGCACTATACCTACCTGCAAGTCTTTCATTTAACTGTTCGATTACTTCAGTTCCCTCTTTAATTTCAGAAACTTCAAAACCTTGTTTGTCACCACAATCATCAATTCTTATAATAACATCTTGTGATACATCAACAAGCCTTCTTGTAAGGTACCCTGAGTCAGCAGTTTTAAGTGCAGTATCAGCATTACCCTTTCTAGCTCCATGAGTTGAAATAAAGTACTCTAATACGTCAAGACCTTCTCTAAATGAAGCCTTAATTGGTTGCTCCAATATCTTACCTGATGGATTGGCCATAAGACCTCTCATACCAGCAAGTTGCTTAATTTGACTCTTTGAACCTCTGGCTCCTGAATCTGCCATCATGAATATAGGATTAAATCTATCCAAGTTATTCATAAGTGCATTTGCAACATCTTCAGTTGTCTTAGTCCAAATATCTATTACTCTTTCATATCTTTCTTCATCGGAAATATAACCTCTTCTAAACAGCTTCTCGATTTTGTCAACCGCAGTTTCTGCCTCAGAAAGTAGTCTCTTCTTATCTCCTGGTACAGTCATATCAGAAGTTGAAACTGTTATAGCTCCTATTGATGAATAATGATATCCTTTTGCTTTAATCTTATCAAGCATTGTTGATGTTTGAGTTGGTCCATGTTTTAAATAACATTTATCAATGATGATTCCTAAATTTTTCTTTCCAACTAGGAAATCTATCTCAAATTTAAATTGATTTTCTGGTAAACTTCTATCAATAAATCCCAAATCCTGTGGTATTGACTCATTGAATATAAGTTTTCCTGGTGTAGTACCTACGATTCTAGTTACTAATTCACCATCTACTTCCTTAACAAGTTTAACCTTAATCTTTGCATGTATATCTACTTCTCCAAGTTGATAAGCCATGATAACTTCATCTGGTGATGAAAATGCGTTTCCTTCACCAAGAACTCCATCTTTATCAATTGTTAAATAGTATGATCCTAGAACCATATCTTGAGTAGGTACACAAACTGGTTTACCATCTGATGGTTTTAATATGTTATGAGCTGCAAGCATTAAGAATCTTGCTTCTGCTTGTGCTTCAACAGATAAAGGCACATGAACTGCCATCTGATCACCATCAAAATCTGCATTATATGCTGTACATGCCAGTGGGTGCAATTTTATAGCTCTTCCCTCAACTAAAATAGGTTGGAATGCTTGAATTCCTAATCTATGTAGCGTAGGTGCACGATTTAGAAGAACTGGATGATCCTCAATTACTTCTTCTAATACATCCCATACTTGAGCCTGAACTCTTTCAACCATTCTCTTAGCACTTTTAATGTTATGAGCAACTCCGCTTTCAACTAGTTTCTTCATAACAAATGGTTTAAATAATTCTAAAGCCATTTCTTGTGGAAGTCCACATTGGTACATCTTAAGTTCTGGTCCAACAACTATAACAGAACGTCCAGAATAATCAACACGTTTTCCTAGAAGATTTTGTCTAAATCTTCCTTGTTTTCCTTTAAGCATATCTGAAAGAGATTTTAATGGTCTGTTACCAGGTCCTGTAACAGGTCTTCCCCTTCTTCCATTATCAATAAGAGCATCAACGGCTTCTTGAAGCATTCTCTTTTCATTTCTAACAATTATATTTGGAGCACCTAAATCTAATAATTTTTTAAGTCTGTTATTTCTATTAATAACCCTTCTATAAAGATCATTTAAGTCAGATGTGGCAAATCTTCCACCATCAAGCTGAACCATAGGTCTTAAATCAGGAGGAATAACAGGTATAACATCTATTATCATCCAATCAGGTCTGTTGCTTGATTTTCTAAATGACTCAACAACTTCAAGTCTTCTTATTATTCTAATTTTTTTCTGACCAGTACTTGTTTTGAAATCTTCCTTTAGTTCCACTGACAATTGCTCTAATTCTATGTCCTCAAGCAATCTTTTAACTGATTCAGCTCCCATACCAGCTTCAAAACTTTCTTCACCATACTTATCAATTGCTTCTCTATACTCTTTTTCATTTAATAACTGTTTTTTAAGTAAAGGTGTTTCCTTGGGTTCGAGTACTACATATGAAGCAAAATAAAGTATTTTTTCTAAAGCTCTTGGTGACATATCAAGTATTAAACCCATTCTTGATGGAATACCTTTAAAATACCAAATGTGTGAAACTGGAGCTGCAAGTTCTATATGCCCCATTCTTTCACGTCTAACTTTAGACTTTGTTACTTCAACACCACATCTGTCACATACTATACCTTTATACCTTACTCTCTTATACTTTCCACAATGACATTCCCAATCCTTCATTGGTCCGAATATTCTTTCACAGAATAATCCGTCCTTTTCAGGTTTTAATGTTCTATAGTTTATAGTTTCTGGTTTTTTTACCTCACCTCTAGACCATTCTCTAATCTTTTCTGGTGAAGCCAATCCAATTTGTAAAGCATCAAAATTATTCAATTCCAAGGGTACATCCTCCCTCCATAATTAGTGTTCATCATTAAAATCTTCTAGTTCTAACCCATTTTTTAAATCTTCTAGTGGCAAGTCTTCATAATCCAAATCTATGTCTTCATCAGCGTCATGTTCTTCAGGTTCAATATACTCTTCAGTAGGAACCGGCACAACACTATCTTCACTTGCCTCAATATTTACATCTAAATTTTCTAATTCTTCATCAACTGACTCTTTTAATTTGATTTCTTCATGATCATCCGTAAGCACTTTAACATCTAAGCATAATGCTTGTAATTCCTTTATAAGAACCTTAAACGCTTCTGGTATTCCTGGTTCAGGAATATTTTCACCTTTAACTATTGCTTCATAAGTCTTAACTCTTCCTACAACATCATCAGACTTAACTGTAACTATTTCTTGAAGTGTATGTGCCGCACCATATGCTTCAAGTGCCCAAATTTCCATCTCTCCAAATCTCTGTCCACCGAACTGTGCTTTTCCACCTAATGGTTGTTGTGTAACTAGTGAATATGGTCCAGTTGATCTAGCATGTATCTTATCATCAACTAGATGAGCTAGTTTTAGTATATACATATATCCAACTGTAACTCTATTATCAAAAGCTTCTCCAGTTCTACCATCATATAGCCATGTCTTTCCATCTTCATCATATCCTGCCTTTTTAAGGCATTCAACTATTTCAACTTCTGTGGCACCATCAAATACAGGTGTTGCTATGTGCCATCCAAGACGAGCAGATGCCCATCCAAGATGAACTTCAAGTACTTGACCTATATTCATACGAGAAGGAACGCCTAGTGGGTTTAAGCATATTTGAAGAGGTCTACCGTCTGGTAAAAATGGCATATCTTCTTCAGGTAATATTCTTGAAATAACACCCTTATTACCATGTCTTCCTGCCATCTTATCTCCAACAGATATTTTTCTCTTTTGTGCTATATAACATCTTACAAGTTCATTAACTCCTGGTGGCAATTCATCACCATTTTCCCTTGTAAAGACCTTGATATCAACTATTATGCCTGATTCTCCATGTGGTACTCTAAGTGATGTATCTCTAACTTCTCTTGCCTTTTCTCCAAAGATTGCTCTTAGAAGTCTTTCTTCTGCAGTTAGTTCAGTCTCTCCCTTAGGGGTAACCTTTCCTACTAGAATATCACCAGAACGTACTTCTGCTCCAATTCTAATTATTCCTCTTTCATCTATATCTTTAAGTGCATCATCACCTACATTAGGTATGTCTCTTGTAATTTCTTCAGGTCCCAGTTTTGTATCTCGGGCTTCAGCTTCATACTCAACTATGTGAATAGATGTAAATACATCTTCTCTAACAAGTTCTTCTGAAATAAGCATAGCATCTTCATAGTTATAACCTTCCCATGTAATGAAACCAATACGTATGTTTTTACCTAATGCTATCTCTCCTAAATCTGTTGAAGGTCCATCTGAAAGTACAGTACCAACCCCAACTTTTTCACCATTAACAACAATTGGTCTTTGATTTATACAAGTACCTTGGTTTGATCGCTTAAACTTTAGCAATCTGTAAATATCAACTGCTCCATTGTCGTCTCTTTTGACTCTAACTTCATTTGCACTTACATAGTTTACAACTCCAGCATGCTTTGCTTTAGGTAAAACTCCTGAATCAACCGCAGCTTTATACTCTATTCCAGTTCCCACTATTGGTGCTTGTGGTTTTAAAAGTGGTACGGCTTGACGTTGCATATTAGATCCCATAAGTGCACGACTTGCATCATCATTCTCAAGGAAAGGTATCATGGCTGTAGCAACTGATACCAATTGTCTTGAAGATACATCCATTAAGTCTACATCTGTATTTGGAACTATTAATATATCATCCATACTTCTTACCATTATTTTCTTATCAATGTAATGGCCAGTTTCATCTAATGGTTCATTTGCTTTGCATATTAAGTATTGATCTTCTTCATCTGCCGTAAAGTATCTTATTTCATTTAATACTCTAGCATTTTTCTTATCAACTAATCTATATGCACTCTCAATAAACCCATATTCATTTACCTTAGCATAAGTAGCTAAAGAGTTTATAAGTCCGATATTAGGACCTTCTGGAGTTTCTATTGGACACATTCTACCATAATGTGAATGATGAACATCTCTAACTTCAAAACCAGCTCTTTCTCTTGAAAGACCACCTGGTCCTAGTGCAGATAACCTTCTCTTATGAGTAAGTTCTGACAAAGGATTGGTCTGATCCATGAACTGAGAAAGTTGCGAGCTACCAAAAAATTCCTTAATAGCTGCGGCAACAGGTCTTATGTTTATAAGTGCCTGTGGAGTTATAATTTCTTGATCTTGGATGGTCATTCTTTCCTTAACTACTCTTTCCATTCTAGATAAACCTATTCTAAATTGGTTTTGAAGTAATTCCCCAACAGATCTAAGCCTTCTATTTCCTAGATGATCAATATCATCTACATTACCAACGGCATACGCTAATCCAAATTGATAACTTATTGTTCCATAAATATCATCTTTGATTATATGTTTTGGCACTAATTTATGAATATTCTTTTTAAGTTCTTCTTTTATTGATACCTCATCTGTAAAATTGTCTAAGATCTCTTTTAAAACTGGAAAATGAACCATTTCCCTAATATTAAGGTCACTTATATCAAACTTTACGAAATGACTGATCTTAACAAAATTATTGCCTATAACCCTAATAATTTTATCATCAACAATAATATCAACCCTATTAATGCCAATATTTTGTATTTCCATAGCCTTTTCTCTATCTATTCTCTCGTTTTTCTGAACAATTATTTCTCCTGTTTCACTATTAACAATGTCTTCAGCAGACACTCTATTAGCAATTCTCAGGTTTATAGCTAATTTTTTATTAAATTTATACCTACCAACTCTAGATAAATCATATCTCTTTGGATCGAAAAACAATGAGTCAATTAATGAAACCGCACTGTCTACTGTTGGTGGTTCTCCTGGTCTTAGCCTTTTATATATTTCTAGTAAAGCTTCTTCTTTAGTTTTTGTATTGTCTTTCTCGATAGTAGCCGTAAGTCTTTCTTCTTCTCCAAAGTAGCTTATAACATCAGCATCAGAACCAATTCCCATAGCTCTAGCTAATATTGTTATAGGCAATTTCCTTGTTTTATCGATTCTAACATAAACAACACCATTGCTGTCAGTTTCATATTCTAGCCATGCACCTCTGTTAGGTATTACAGTTGATGAAAAAAGTTTTTTACCAGTTTTATCTACTGAATAATCATAATAAACACCTGGTGATCTTACAAGTTGACTTACTATAACTCTCTCCGCACCATTGATTACGAAAGTCCCTTGCTCAGTCATTAGTGGGAAGTCTCCCATAAACACTTCCTGCTCCTTAACCTCACCCGTTTCTTTGTTAAGTAGTCTCACTTTAACCTTTAAAGGTGCTGCATATGTAGTATCTCTTTCCTTACATTCCTCTACATAATACTTGATGTTATCCATATCAAGCTTGTAGCCTACAAACTCCAGAACAAGATTACCTGTATAATCTTGAATTGGATTGATGTCATCAAAAATTTCCTCTAGTCCTTCTTTTAAGAACCAATCATAAGAGTCCAATTGAACCTCTATGAGGTTTGGCATCTTTCCAATTTCATGTTGCTTGGAAAAACTCATTCTTGTTCTTTTACCTACTTGGACAGGATGTACCATTAGCTTTCACCCCTTGTATAAACTAAAATAACCAAAAACGCACTTCAATCATGAAATTACATTTCTGGATTTTTACATTACTATTTGGTTAGTATAACCATAAATTTAACATTAATTCATATACTATAAATTATAGTAAAACATTTTGAAATAGTTCGTCGCATTTAAAAATGTTATCACATCTAGCAATTGATGTCAATACAATATTTGTTTTTTATTTTCTTTTATGGTTTTTGAAAAAAAAATGGCACTCAAAGAGTGCCATTAATTGAGAATTAATTATTTCAATTCAACTTTTGCGCCAGTTTCTTCGATTTTAGCTTTTAATGCTTCAGCTTCATCTTTAGCTACAGCTTCTTTAACAGTTTTTGGAGCTCCGTCAACTATTCCTTTAGCTTCTTTTAATCCTAGTCCTGTTATTTCTCTAACTACTTTTATAACTTTGATCTTGTTAGGGCCTGCTTCAAGTAATACTACATCAAATTCTGATTTTTCTTCTGCTTCAGGAGCAGCAGCTCCAGCTGCAGCTGCAGGAGCAGATGCACTAACGCCAAATTCTTCTTCACAAGCTTTTACTAATTCATTTAATTCTAAAACCGTCATACCTTTTATAGCTTCAATTATCTCTTCTCTTGTCATTTTTGGCACCTCCAAATATATTTGTTTTATTTTTTATTCGTTTGTTTCTGATTCTTTGCTGTCCTTAATTGCACTAATTAAATATGCAAACTTTGATATTGGAGCTTGGAAGCTTCCAAGAAGTTTTGCAATAAGAATCTCTTTTGATGGAACTGATGCAAGTTCTTTAATCTTGGCTTCATTATAAATTTCACCTTGAACTAGACCTGCTTTTAATTCTAACGCTTTATGTGTTTTTGCAAAGTCATTTAATATTCTTGCTGGAGCAGTAGGATCTTCATATCCTAAAGCAATTGCTATAGGTCCTTCAAGAAATTCAACTAATCCTTCAAGTCCTAATTCATTTGCAGCACGAGTTACTAATGAATTTTTATAAACCTTATATTCAACACCAGATTCTCTTAGTTGTTTTCTAAGATCAGTATCTTCACCAACTGTTAAACCTTGATATTTAACCATGATTACTGCTTGAGCTTTTTGTAATTTTTCTTTTATTTCAGAAACTTTTGTTTCTTTTAGTTTTCTTACATTACTTGCCATGTATCCACCTCCTCACAGTTAAAAAACTGCTATATTAAAAACTATGGTCTCTCCGCAGAGCGAAGAGACCATATGAATACTCATATATCGGAATCCTCGGTAGGTTGGTTTCCCGTTACGCCTAAGCACCTACTATCTACGGAGTGTTTACTTATTCAACTTCAAACATTATATCAGATACATATAAATATGTCAATATTAATCTAAAAGCCTTACTGGGTTTATCTTAATTCCAGGTCCCATAGTACTGCTTACTGCTACTGATTTAATATATTGACCTTTAGTAGCTGCTGGTTTTGCTTTAACTACTGCTTCTACTAAAGCACGATAATTTTCACCAAGTTTTTCTGCTCCAAATGAACTTCTTCCAATTGGCACATGAATTATTGATGTTTTATCAACTCTATATTCAACTTTACCTGCTTTTATATCTGATAAAGCTCTAGTTAAGTCAAAAGTAACTGTACCTGATTTTGGATTTGGCATTAAACCCTTTGGTCCAAGTACTCTACCAAGTCTACCAACTACACCCATCATATCCGGAGTAGCTACAACTACATCAAAATCAAACCAATTTTCTTTTTGAATTTTTTCAGCTAATTCTTCAGCTCCAACATATTCTGCACCTGCTGCTTCTGCTTCTTTAGCCTTCTCGCCTTTAGCAAATACTAAAACTTTAACTTTTTTTCCTGTTCCATGAGGCAACACTACTGCTCCTCTAACTTGTTGGTCTGCATGTCTTGGATCAACTCCAAGTCTCATAGCAAGTTCTATTGTTTCATCAAATTTAGCTTTAGAAGTTTTAACTACAAGCTCCATTGCTTCAGTTGATGTATATAAAACGTTTCTATCAACAAGCTTTGCACTCTCAATATAATTCTTTCCCATAATAAATCCTCCTTTGTGGTATTAACGGTTTTGACCTCCCACTGAATTGTAAACTATTCTGTTACTTCTACGCCCATGCTTCTTGCTGTTCCAGCAATCATTTTCATTGCAGTTTCTACTGAACCTGCATTCAAGTCTGGCATTTTTGTTTCAGCAATTTCTTTAAGTTGTTCTTTAGTTATTTTTCCAACTTTTGTTCTGTTAGGAATACCTGATCCACTTTCAATTCCAACTGCTTTTTTTATTAATACAGCTGCTGGAGGAGTCTTTAGTATAAAACTAAATGATCTATCCTGATAAACTGTAATTACAACTGGTATAGTAAGTCCTGCTTGACCTGCAGTCTTAGCATTGTACTCTTTACAGAATGCCATAATGTTTACACCATGTTGTCCAAGTGCTGGTCCAACTGGTGGTGCTGGAGTAGCTTTTCCTGCAGGAAGTTGAAGTTTTATCAATCCTACTACTTTTTTAGCCATGATTTACACCTCCTATAGTAATGTGGTTCAATCTAAAATTTCACCACTTGTTAAGACTTTCGTCTTATTGATTATCTTAATCCAATTTTTGTACTTGATTAAAATCAAGCTCAACAGGTGTTTCCCTGCCAAACATATCAACCAAACCTTTAATTCTTCTTTTTTCTGTGTTAATCTCTTGCACTAAAGCAATTTGATTTTCTAAAGGTCCTGCTATTACCTTAACACTCTCACCAATTTCAATATCAATACTAATAGGGTTTTCAGCAATACCCATGGAATAAACTTCCTCATCAGTAAGTGGAACTGGTTTAGATCCTGGTCCAACGAATCCAGTTACTCCTCTGGTATTTCTAACAACATACCAAGAATCATCGGTCATTATCATTTTTATTAGAACATATCCAGGAAATACTTTTTTAAGGGTAACCTTTTTCTTGCCATCTTTTTCTTCAATTTCTTCTTCCATAGGAACCTGAATGTCATGAATCAAATCATGGAGTTCTCGATTGTCAATTGTCTTCTCTATATTAGCTTTTACTTTATTTTCGTAACCTGAGTAAGTATGTACTACATACCATCTAGCTTTTTCTCCCATATCATTGGTTTCAGGATGAACTCCTAAACCCATAGCCTCCTTTTATACCTCATTTAAAGATCACCTTAAAGAGGTTATCAAAGCCAAAATCTAAAATCGCAATTATTACAATATAAATCGCACTGAATACAGTAACTGAAATAGTTGCTTTTTTAGCTCCTGCTTTAGACGGCCACGTAATCCTATGAGTTTCTGCCATAAGCTCTTTAAAAAAATTAGCTAACCCTTTTGATGGTGATTCCTTCATCTCTTCAATTTTCCCATTAACAGTCATTTTATTCACATCCTACAAAAATAATTAAACTAGTAGGTCCTAACTATTTTGTTTCTTTATGAAGTGTATGTTTGCGGCAGAAAGGACAGTATTTTCTCATTTCAAGTCTGTCTGGATTGTTCTTTTTACTTTTCATTGTATTATAATTTCTTTGTTTGCACTCTGTACATGCTAAAGTTACTTTAACTCTCACAATCTACACCTCCCAGTTTTCGCGCCTTATACATTATATAAGTGTCTTAAACACATGTTACCTAAATAATTTATCATAGTTAAGTATTTGTGTCAACAAATATATTAATTATATAATACGAAATATTAGTCAATTTATATACTTTCAAAAGGACTAAGTCTAAGCCTAGCCCTTAATAATCAAATTATTTAGTTATAGAAGTAACAACGCCTGATCCAACTGTTCTTCCGCCTTCTCTGATAGCGAATCTTAAGTTTTCTGTCATAGCTACTGGGTTGATTAACTCAACTTTCATATCTATGTGATCTCCTGGCATTACCATTTCCATTCCTTCTGGTAATTTGATTGATCCTGTTACATCTGTTGTTCTGAAATAAAATTGTGGTCTATATCCGTCAAAGAATGGTGTGTGTCTTCCGCCTTCTTCTTTCTTCAATACATACACTTGACCTACAAAACTTGTATGTGGTGTTATTGAACCCGGTTTTGCAAGTACTTGACCTCTTTCGATGTCATCTCTTTGTATTCCTCTTAGTAATGCTCCTATATTATCTCCTGCCATTGCTTCGTCAAGAAGTTTTCTGAACATTTCTACTCCTGTTACTGTTGTCTTGCCTGTTTCTTCTTTTAACCCTACGATTTCTACTTCGTCTCCTACATGTAGAACTCCACTATCTACTCTTCCTGTTGCAACTGTTCCTCTTCCTGTGATAGTAAATACATCTTCTACTGGCATCAAGAATGGTTTGTCTGTTGCTCTTACTGGTGTTGGTATAAAGCTATCTACCGCATCCATTAAGTCAAATATTGGCTTAGTTGCTACTGCATCTGTTGGATTTTCTAATGCTTTTAATGCACTTCCTACGATGATTGGTGTATCATCTCCTGGGAATCCATATTCGCTTAGTAATTCTCTTACTTCCATTTCAACTAATTCTATTAATTCTTCGTCATCTACCATGTCTGCTTTGTTTAAGAATACTACTATATGTTGTACTCCAACTCTACTTGCAAGCAAGATATGTTCTCTTGTCTGTGGCATTGGACCATCTGCTGCACTTACTACTAGTATTGCTCCATCCATTTGTGCTGCTCCTGTTATCATGTTCTTTACATAATCAGCATGTCCTGGACAGTCTACGTGTGCATAATGTCTATTATCTGTTTCATATTCAACGTGTGCTGTGTTGATTGTTATTCCTCTTTCTTTCTCTTCTGGTGCTTTATCTATTTCTGCATAATTTGTTGCTACTGCTCCGCCCTTTTGTGCTAAAACAGTTGTTATTGCTGCTGTTAATGTTGTCTTACCGTGATCTACGTGTCCTATTGTTCCGATGTTTACATGTGGTTTGTTTCTTTGGAATTTAGCTTTTCCCATTTTATTTCTTCCTCCTTAA
>NZ_JMLK01000042.1 GCF_000686725.1 Clostridium akagii DSM 12554
GGTAAGATTGATAACTACTATAATAGCTTCAAATAGTTATTAAAATAAAGGTCAGCAGGTACTAATACTTGTTGGTTTTATTTTTGGCAAAAAAATGAACGCACTATTCAGTACGACCTAATGAGAAATTATCACCTTAAAAGCTACACTCTAATTATATACAAAGGAATATTTTAATTGGTACTTCTTTGTATATAGATTTAATTAAGGTAGGATGTATTAAACAAAAATTTTAACACATTTTTAACACATGAGTTTTAGATAACGGTAAAAAGCTATAAATAGTTGTATGGCTTAAAGCCTTATATACAGCCATTTATAAAACATTATAACAATTTATAAAATCGCTATTTTCGAATCTGATGGTCGAGGGTTCGGCTCCCCCTGGGTGCACCATAAAGCATTGATACAAGCTAGTTTACAAATTATAACGGAAAAGCTATAACCTATGATGCCATAGGAAACCCTCTTAACGATGGAACATTTAATTATACTTGGGAAGAAGGCAGACAACTAGCAGGAATATCCGGTAATGGACAAACCATAAGCTATAAATATAATGACTCAGGAATAAGAACACAGAAAACGGTAAATGGAGTTGCAACCAATTATCGCCTTGAAGGAAGTAATATAATTTAAGAAGACAATGGAACAGATAAGCAGAGAACCCAAATCTTTGATTTGGTGTGAATCGCTTAGCTCTACAGAATTTCTGTAGAGCTTCATTTAATATTTTTGAAATGCTCAAGGAGATATCATAGGACTGTTTGATAGTACAGGAACACAGGTAGTAAGCTATACTTACGATATGTGGGGTAAATTGATAGCGACAAGTGGAAGTCTTTCAGCCACTGTTGGAGCAGCAAATCCTTATAGATATAAGGGATATAGGTATGATTCTGAGACTGGATTGTACTACTTGCAAAGTAGATACTATAATCCTGATTGGGGTAGATTTATTAATGCTGATGATAGTAATCAATTAAAAAATGAGAATTCTGATTTTTTAGATTATAATACATTTGCTTATTGTAATAATAACCCGGTAAATAAAATTGATGATGATGGACATTTTGCATTTGCATTAGGCATATATTTTGTTCCTGGAGTTGGAGAATTTGCAATTGGTGTAACAGTAGTTGCTATTGTAGGATATGCTGTTTATAGTGGAGTGTCTTATGCAAGAAAAATTAGTAATAATAGAAGTTCGCCAGAAGAAAATGGAACTCCAAATTCAACTAAATTAAAAAGGGGGGCGAGTGGTAAATTAGAAGGATATTCAACATATGGAACTAATGGAAAATTAAGAAAACAAGTTAGACTAACAGGGAAAGCTCATGGGAATATTTTGAGGCCTAATGTTAAAGTTCCAAGATACAATGTAAATCCAAAAACAAAACAAAAATATAAAAATGGTTATAGTGTAAGAGCTGCAAGAAAATATGAGCTACCGAAAGGATATAGATAGAATGAATATATTTAATGAAGAAATCGTTAGTGAGTATATTGAATCCAAGAATGTTAATAAAAATAAATTTTCATGGTGGAGTTATGTTAATTTAAAAGCAGATATACAAACAGCATTAGGGTTTGCTAAGTTCTTTTATCCTGAAATAGTAGAAATAGATGAATATTTTTTATTAAAAGATAAATACGATGAATATATATTTAATGGGTGGAAGAAGGCTTGTAATAATGATAAAAATCAAGTAGAGAAAGTTATGAACTCTTATGAGGTCAAAGATTTCTTTCATATAAATACTGATTTTAATGATAAAAATATAGATGAACAAGTGAATGCATTAGGGGAAGCAATAAAATTATTTTGGGAAATGAGTTTTAAACATAGATACCCAGACAGAAATATAATAGTTGATACATTTTATGATGAGGACTCTTTAACTATAACTGTATTTGAATGTGAGAATATCTAATCATAAAATTAGTATTTTAAGATTAAAAACAAGGGAAAAGGGGCTGTTGCATTAGCGATTTTTATAATCGCTAATAAAATGGAACATATATAAAGGAGCATTTTAATTGTCACTTTTATATATATAGATTAAATTAAGGTTAAATAAATTGAGCTTTATAAGCAACATTATCTACCTACTGTGTAGCTATCTGCATAGTAGGTAGTAATGTTGCTTATTTATATATTTAGAAGGGTAAACTGCCTATACATAATGTTTTTACCATCTTGTGTGGTCACTAAGTATCTTTTGTAGTGATTAATCGAGTATAACTGAATGATATTATTAGCAAAATTGTACCTTTAAAAAGTCCATATTTTTTTCAATTCTACATACATATTATATGAAAGGTTTATTTTATTATTAAGTAATCTTCCGAGACAGGAATGGGTAATACCAAATAATTTGGATAATTGCTCATAAGTTAATTTATTTTTAATCTTCCAGACTTTGATTTTTTCACCGGGATTATTAAAGTATATTTTATAATATTCATGGAAATAGTTATAAGGTAGATTGAATAATTTACACAATTTATCTATGCTTATGGGTTTGGGCATGACGTTATGAACCTCCCAACCTTCTATTGTGCTACAATGCATACTTAATAAATCTGCAAGATCTTCTTGTCTTAAGTTATTGGTATATCTTAATTTGATGATTTTTTCAGCAATAGTTGTCTCTGGTAATCCTTTATATAGCTCGTTATATAGGTAAAAAACTTTGCTTGTAAATATTTCCCTAATTGTCGCACTTTGGTATAGTGAGCTGGCGCGAATTTTGCAAGTTCACCTGAACGAGTACTAATACATTGTCTTGATCCAGTTTTCGTATGCCAAAAGGTGGCATATACGAACATTGGAGAAGTTGTTAACATACAGGATGTTGTAAAAAATACAAAAGAACTAAAGGTCTAATATCTCATATTACTTATTTTAAGAATCCTAATCTATTAAAAGGATATATTGTAATTTTAGCCTTTCCATTTATATCTGATCCATCGATATATGGATTTTTCCAATATCTAGAATCAAGAGAGTTAATTCTATTATCACCTAGAAAAAAATAGTGCCCAGCAGGTACTTTATAAACACCTGATTTGCCACCATTATAAACCACATAGGACTGATTAATTTTCTTTCCATTCACATAAACTACACCATTAGTAGTCACTTCTATGCTATCATTGGGAAGGCCAATAAGCCTTTTAATTAATTCCATTTTTAATTCCTTTGAATTAAAAACTATGATATCACCTCTTTTTAAATTATTTCTATTATAAACCCTAGTTACAATAATTTGATCATTGTCTTTAATTGTAGGGCTCATTGATGGTGATGGAACAAGTATCTTAAAAAACAAAAACTTATTAATGAGAATTGCTAAAACTACAGCTATTAATATAGGGATTAAATAGTCCACAATTATTTTTTTGCTTTTCAATGCATCGATAGTACTTATTAAAGCACTTTTTTTCTTGATGTTCAATTACAAAACCCCCAATTTTACATATTTATCTAAATATTAACTATTAATATAATATTATACATTATTATGGCTGATAAGTATATAATTTGAAAATATCTAAATATACAACTCGCTCTTGTTCATCACATTTAAACTATATCCAAATTAACCAAACCTTCGAAATAATTTTATAATGATAAATCCTGTGCTTTTTTGTATATTTCTTAGCGCCAGCATTTAAATCGACAAATCCAACGCTTGTGAGTTAAAGCTTATTGCTAAAACAACCATGTATGTAAATATACAACAATAAAAACTTTTTAACGCGTAAATATATGAAAGGTAAAAATCCGACAAATAAAATGACAGTTGATACAGCTAAAAAAGTGGTGAATTATGTTTTAGAACATAAGAATATTTTTAATGAAAAAGCAGTTATCTGGGAATTTATTGGGGGGGAACCTTTTTTAGAACTTGATCTAATAGATCAAGTTAGTGATTATATTAAACAAAGAATGTACATATTAGACCATCAATGGTTTACTAACTATATGTTTAATTTTTCTACAAATGGACTATTATATAGCACTCCTAAAGTTCAAAATTACATTAAAAAAAATAGAAATCATGTTTCTATAGGCATAAGCGTGGATGGAAATAAAATCAAACATGATCTTCAAAGAATTAAGCCTGATGGAAGTGGATCATATGATGAGGTTATTAAAAATGTTCCATTATGGTTAAGTCAATTTCCTAATGCTATGACAAAAGCTACATTCTCTCATGATGATTTACCATATTTAAAAGATAGTATTATTAGTCTTTGGAATAATGGAATAACAACAGTAGCTGCTAATGTTGTTTTTGAGGATGTATGGCAAGAAGGCGATGATGTTATTTTTGAAAATCAACTGAAAGAGTTAGCAGATTATATTCTTGATAAAAAAATGTGGAAAAAGTATTCAGTAAGATTTTTTGATCCACAAATTGGGTTTCCTCTAAAAAAAGATGAATTAAAAAATAATTTTTGAGGAGCAGGTAAAATGCTTGCAGTGGATTATAAAGGGGACTTTTTCCCATGCTTAAGATTTTTAGATTTTACATTAAATAATCATAAAGGATTTAAGATAGGAAATATGGATAGTGGTATTGATTTTGACAAACTTCGTCCATTTGCAGGTCTTTCACTAAAAAATCAAAGTTCAGAAGAATGTATACGGTGTGAAGTGGCTAGTGGATGTGCTTGGTGTACTGGAGCTAATTATGATTTTTCAAATAATGGAACTATATATAAAAGGGCTACTTATATTTGTAAAATGTATAAGGCAAACATAAGAGCTAATGAATATTTTTGGACCGAATTTACTAAGAGAACGGGGTTGATTTCTCCAAGAGAGGAATATAAAAAAAATCGTTATAGCAAATCAGAAGATGCAAAATATTTGCAATTTATTATATCAGATAATATTACTCCACATTGTACATATGTTTCAAAAACAGGCGTTAAGTCAAATAATATGAATGATGATATTATTAATAAAGGTTTACTATTTGCCCAAAATAATAATTTTATTCCAGTAGTTTTGGGTAATAGAAATTTACAAAATAACAATTTTATTAATATAATTAGCAACGAATCAGAAAACATTGATGAAAATTCAATAGTTATATGTGATAATAGTTCGGATTTGCCTAGTAATTTTCATGGAATATGTATACTTTTGCTTGCAAAAAACAATATAGATAAATTGTTGAATTTTGTTTCAGAGTTATACAAGTCTGTAAATAGAATAAATGTGATAGTTCAAGATATAGATAAATGGAATGATACAGATACTAATCTTTACAAAAAAAAGTTAGAACAATTAGTAGAATTTGTTGCGTTAACATACAAAAATAATAATCCAATAGAAATAAATATATTAACCGATATTTTAGACTTAGAATCAATGTGTAATTGCAATGCTGGTAGGAGTCATATTTCCCTTGCACCCAATGGTAAATTTTATATATGCCCAGCGTTTTATTTTGATAATCCTGATAATAATATTGGTGATATAGATAATGGTATAAATATTTATAATAAATATCTACTTGATATAGAGAATTCAGCTATATGTTCAGAATGTGATTCTTATCATTGTAGAAGATGTGTCTATCTGAATAAAAAATTAACAAATGAAATAAACACACCTTCAAAAATCCAATGTGTGATTAGCCATTTAGAAAGAAATGCGTCGTTGAAACTTGAAAGAAAATTAAATCAAGAAAACATACTATTTAAAAATATATTAAATAGTATAGAATATTTAGAACCTATTGATAAATTGTTAAAGGATGGAGTAGGCTATGATGAATAATAGAAAAATTGGAAAAATAACAGATGCTGAAAGAAATTATATAATGGCGACAAATAACAGGAAAATTTCTTTGGAAGAATTAATTTTGACAGTATATGAAAAATTACAGCCTAATCTGTATAAAAAAATTAACAATGATTTGTCTAATACAATAATTGAATATGATAATTGGTGGCAAGAAATGCAAAAAAAATATCAGTGGAAAGAGAAAGATAATGGATATTGGATTATAGATTTTAGTACATGTGACATTATGATTAATGAAGAGTGCAACAAGTGCAATTAGTAAAACGCATAAGTTGTAATGATATTTTACATTAATTTAACTTTGGAGTGGACAAGCTATTTATAGAAAAAAGCAGAGATATAAAAGTCTGAATTTTAAAAAGTTGTGTAAATCAATGCTTGCTGCATTTTGGGAGGAAAGGGGGTGAGAATATGAAATATTTATTTTCTAAAAAATCATCAAAAATAAAAGAAGATGTTCATGGCTATGTGTCTCTCGATTGTAGTGGATGCTGTATTTCAGGATGTGCGAATACCTGTCTACATTCGTGTACAAACTTCTGTAGCAAATATGTTGTAATTTAACAAATTTAAATTTACAACTAAGTTTATGTGGGGATTAAAACATAACTACAATAGCATCTAAAGTAAGGGACCTTGTTAAAAAAGGTAATACTAAACAATGTGTCATGTACTCAAAAGTAGATTGTAAACTTGATTTTGGGGCCTTCTGAATGTTACACAATTTATTTGTGTAACATTCACTTTCTTTATTTAGCAACGATTTTAAATATGTTACACAAAGGACTAAATTGAATGTTACTTAATTTATATTTACTATTTTAATATACCAAACTTATTAAAAAGATAAATTATAAGTTGAACCTTCTAATGAATATATTAAGAATTTAATAATGATATAGTTATTTATATTAATAATTGCCATTTTCATATAATATATGTGTGCTTTTTATAATATTTATTTAATGGTGCTGCAATAATTAATAAATTAAGATAAATAAAGGTCAAGTATATCAAAAATTATAAGTAAACTAAAAGAAAGGATTAAAAAGATATGGAAATTATAAATAAGAAAAATGGTAATATATTTTTTAGTATAAAAAGATTATTGAAATTTTTAGGACCGTATAAGTGTAAATTCATAGTCTCATTTGCTTGCTTAATACTTTCAACAATTTTAAGTATTTATCAACCATTGGTCTTGGGAAATTTGATAGATAATATAACTTATAAGAAATGGAATTATATACCTAAATTATTAATATTAGTTGTCGGTTTGAGTTTAATCAGTAGTATATTTGTTAATATTTACAGTTGTTTTTATAGGCATTTTTCTATTTAAGTTGAATTATAAATTAGCGCTTGTTGCAATACTTAATTTTCCAAGTAGCTCTTTTATATTTCTATGTTTTGGTAAATTTATTTCAGATTATACGCCACTTACTTTGGTATTGCATGTTATGAAATAAGTAAAGGAAATTTAACTATAGGATTATTTGTTGCATTTAATATGTATTCTTCAAATTTCAATAATTCTTTGCTTAAAATATCACAAATTAATATGGATTTACAACAAGCATTAGTTTCAATAAAAAGGGTTTTAAATTTAATAGATAAAGATACAGAAAAGGAGTATATAGGTAATACACGAATAAATCATGACATATTTAAATCTGATATAAAGATAGAAAATTTATCATTTAAATATAGGGAAAATGATAAATATATATTAAAAGACTTAAATTTAAATATTAAAAAAAATGTAATTACAGCTATTGTAGGAAAAAACGGGCAGGGTAAAACTACTTTATTAAAGATCCTTATGGGTTTATACAGAGATTATGAAGGAAAAATTTTATTTGATGGTTTTTCATTAGAAGAAGTTCCTTTTAATAAGATTAGCAATAAAATTTCATATGTACCACAAGAGACCTTTTTATTTACAGGAACTATTAAAGAGAATTTATTATTAGCTAATGAAAATGCAACTTATTACGATATAAAATCAGCATGCAAATTAGTAAATATTGACGATATAATTGAGTCTTTTGAAAATGGATATGATACTCAAATTGGATATGATGGCATTTCTTTATCGGGAGGTCAAAAGCAACGTCTTGGAATTGCACGAGCATTACTACGAAAAGCCGATTTATTTTTATTTGATGAAATAACATCTTCTGTTGATATAGAAACAGATGATATTATAAAAAGTGTATTAAAAGAAATATCTAAAAATAAAACTGTTATTTTAGTAACTCATAAAAAAACAACACTATCAATTGCTGATAATATTATAAATTTAGATAAGTGTGAATTCGAACCAAAAATAATATTAGAACATCTACAGTAGTGGTAATGGTAGTTCTGTGTCATGTACAGAAAAGTAAATAATTCATTATGCTAGTCATGTGAAATAGATATAATCGTTGTTACACTTCCATTAATACTAAGAAGAATGTGAAAAATGGTAAATTATTATCAAGATGTCTGAAGCTAAAGAAATACATTCTATTGGTATTACTTATGATGAAAATTTTGATGATATTTTGTATTTGAAATAGCGGTTTCTTTTTATGCGAATGGTATAAAGAATGGAATTATATCAATCATAAATTATACCTTAAAAAATAAGAGCTTTAGAAAGCTCCTGTTTTTTTCAATTCTACATACATATTATATGAAAGATTTATTTTATTATTAAGTAATCTTGTAGCACTTGAATGTGTAATACCTAATAATGTGGATAATTGCTCATAGGTTAGTTTATTTCTAATCTTCCATGCTTTGATTTTTTCACCGGGATTATTAAAATATATCCTATAATATTCATGGAAATAATTATAAGGTAGATTGAATAATTTACATGATTTATCTATGCTTATGGGTTTGGGAATGACGTTATGAACCTCTAAGCCTTCTATTGTGCTACAATGCATATTTAATAAATCTGCCAGATCTTCTTGTCTTAAGTTATGGGTATATCTTAATTTAATGATTTTATCAGCAATAGTTGTCTCTGATAATCCTTTATACAGCTCTTTATACAGGTAGAAAACTTTGTTTGTAAAAATCTTCCTAATTGTCGCACTTTGGTATAGTGAGCTGGCGCCAATTTTGCAAGTTCACCTGAACGAGTACTAATTCATTGCCTTGATCCGGTTTTTGCATGCCCAAAAGTAGCATATACCAACATTGGAGAAGTTGTTAACATACAGGACGTTGTAAAAAATACAATAACGGGTGTAAAAGGGATTGGAGAGGTTCAAACACGAGGCAAATGCAGAGAAGGATATCCAAAGTCCATATTCGTTAGATGAACTGAGTCTCATGGCTTTATTTGCCATGAGACTCAGTTCATTTCACATTAATCACCATACGTTAATTAACTTATTTTCCGCTGAATGATAATGAAAACTAAGTATTTACTAAAAAACAAATTAATTTATAATTATTAACAAACTAAACTTCTTATCTTATATTTTAATTTACACAGACTTATGGACGTTCTCAAAATCTGTAAATCAAAAAAACTTAATAGCGAAGGCTTATTAAATTGCGCAATTTTTTAGTTATACAAGTAGCTCAACATCTCCCTCACCAGCTTTCTTACATCACGCACAGCAATTCCGGCGAGGGCCTTTTGTTTTGCGGGAACACCACGATTCCTTTTGTAGACCGATTCCCGAAAGGCACCGAGATTTACCGTCTGCAGCGCTTCTAGACGTTAGTGATAGAATAGCAAATAAATAATTCTTGACTGATCGTTCTCAAAATGTTATCATGCTATTTATAGGAGGTAGAGTAATGGGACGAAGCAGAGAATTTGATGAAAATACAGTTCTACAGAAAGCCATGGAATTATTTTGGAAGCAGGGATATGAAAAGACATCTATGAGTGACCTTGTAGAGCATATGGGAATTCATCGTAGAAGTTTATATGATACTTTTGGTGGTAAGCATGCTTTATATTTAAAAGCGATTGATCGCTATAGCGAATATAGTACGGGTAAACTGAAATCTGAAACTTCACGTGCAAATACAGCGAAACAAGCGATACAGTATACCTTTGACTATATAATCGAAGGAAATGAGGATAGACATTGGGGTTGTTTTTTTGTTAATGCAGCAACTGAGATGGCTCCACGAGATAAAGAGGTTAAAGAAAAGACAGAAGAAGCATTTGTGCAAACAGAGCATTTTCTTGCGGAGATTATTCGTAAAGGACAGCAATCAGGTGAATTTTCTTGTGATTATAATGCGGAAGCTTTGGCAGAATTTTTGAATAATACTTTAATTGGAATACGCGTACTGATAAGAGCCTCAGCGAGTAAAAAAAAGATGCACCGCATAGCGGATTTTTTCTTGAATCTGGTATGTAATTAATTTTTTTTACATTAATTAGAATGA
Source organism: Clostridium akagii DSM 12554 (assembly GCF_000686725.1). Lineage (GTDB taxonomy): Bacteria > Bacillota > Clostridia > Clostridiales > Clostridiaceae > Clostridium_I > Clostridium_I akagii. The sequence continues at coordinate 10,238 of NZ_JMLK01000042.1, forward strand.
TCATTCCTGAAATTCGACTTTTGTGCTTTGTGAGGTATGAAGAACGTACATCAGAAATTTTATATGGAGGTAAAGTAAAATGAAATTGGATTTTCCTATAGAGCAAACCATTAAGAAACGGTATAGCGTAAGGACATATCAAGAAAAAAGACCTATCTCTGAGAAGGATAAAGAAAAGCTTATGGCGTATGCCAACGCTTTATCAAACCCATTTGGGGTTCATGTGTCTTTTCACCTGTTGGAAACGAAAGATGCATCCAATTCACAAAAACTTGGAACCTATGGCGTCATTAAAGGAACCAAGGTGTTTCTCGGTGCTACTGTACCAGCTGGCGAGCTTTCGCTTGAGGCGGTTGGGTATGATTTTGAAAAGTTGATTCTGTATGCAACACACTTGGGAATTGGAACCTGCTGGCTTGCCGCAACATTTAACCGCAGTGCGTTTACTACTGCTATTGGAGTTAAAGAGAACGAATTGTTACCTGCAATCTCGCCCATTGGATATCCGGCCGAGAAAAAAAGTCTGACGGAATCTCTTTTTCGCAAGACTCTGAAATCTAACCAACGGAAAATCTGGAACGAACTATTTTTCAAGGAAAATTTCAATACACCTTTAACAGAAACGGATGCCGGGGTATATGCTTTGCCCTTGGAGATGCTGCGTTTGGCACCTTCTGCTTCCAATAAACAGCCTTGGAGGGTCGTGCAATCGAATGGCGCTTATCATTTTTATGCTGAAATAGATCAAGGTAACAGTGATGATAACACCGTCGTCATTCAGAGGGTAGACGTTGGCATCAGCGCAAGCCATTTTCATCTGACAACGTTAGAAAAGGATTTATCAGGAAAATTCGAAAAGTTGGCGGATCTGAAAATTGCCGATCCGAAGGATCTGCGATATCTCTTCTCATGGATACCTGAAAAAGAGTAATAGTTGGATCAACATTTTATAAGCAGAATGAAGGAGCGAGTTTAAATGAAAACATTATTTGATCAAACCAAATTATCAGGGATGAAGATGAAAAACAGATTTGTGCGTTCAGCGACCTATGACGGGAGGGCGGATGCGTTAGGCCATGTGACTAAGAAGCTGATCGACCATTATGAAGAACTTGCGAAAGGTGGAGTCGGTACAATTATTACAGGACTGACAAATGTAACTGACATTGAAAAAATTGTACCAGGTCAAATGGCAATTTACAATGATTCTTTTATCCCGGAATATCGAAGATTAACAGATACGGTTCATCAACAGGATGTAAATATCATTGTTCAGCTGGTTTGCAACGGTGCCCAAAACAGTAGCAAGAATGATGGGGTATTATGGGCGCCAAGTGTAATTGAGGATGAGCCAACGGTGTCCGGAGCGACTGAAATGACGAAAGAAGATATTCAGTTTATGAAAGACGCTTTTGTAGGTGGAGCTATAAGAGCAAAAAAAGCCGGTTTTGATGGCGTACAGCTTCACGTTGCACACGGATATTTGCTGAGTAGATTCCTGACCCCATACTACAACAGAAGAACCGATGAATATGGCGGCAATACTGAAAACAGAGCAAGAGTAGTTGTGGAAATCTGTCGCAGTATCAGAGAGGCCGTTGGCCCGGATTATCCTGTTCTGGCTAAAATTAATTGTAGTGATTTTATGGATCAAGGATTCACTTTCGAAGAATGTAAGCACATATGCAAAATGCTGAAAGAAGAGGGCTTGAGTGCAGTTGAAATCAGTGGCGGTACTGCGTTGTCCAGAGCTAACGAGGGCGTAATTAGAAATGTCACTGCGGAAACGGAATCCTACTTCGAAAAATATGCCGCGGAAATTGCGGAAAATATCGATATAACGGTAATATCCGTTGGCGGACACAGAGATATAAACAAGTTAACGGATATTGTGAATCAAACGAAAATTCAATGCATTTCACTTTGCAGGCCTTTTATTCGGGAACCGGAACTGATTAACCGTTGGGCCAGCGGTGACACGACGCCTGCTAAATGTATATCGTGCACGAAATGCTTTGGTGTTGAAACACAATGTATCTTTAATAAATAGGAGATGCAGTGCCGTATTCAGAATCATTTCTGCCAACGAAAGATGATGTACAATGATTCTGATATAAGGAGGATGATTATGAAAGCTGCACAAATCAATGGCTATTCAAAAGAAATTAAACTGGAATGGAACGATATTCCTATGCCGGAAGTGCGTGATTATGATGTTTTGGTTAAAGTGAAGACAGCCGGGGTCAATCCACTGGATTTGCTCATTTTAAGAGGAAGCGTCAAATTGATTGTCGATTACCAATTTCCACTCACCATGGGCAACGAGTTATCGGGTGTTGTTGAAGCGGTGGGAAAGCGCGTAACAAAGTTTAAGGTGGGCGATTCTGTTTATACAAGACTTCCCGAACAGCGTATTGGAGCATTTGCAGAGTATGCCGCAGTCCATGAAGATGCCGTGGCAAAAATGCCGTCCAATCTGGACTACGTAGAGGCAGCGGCGGTTCCTTTGACCGCACTCACCGCCTATCAGGTTTTGAAAGAAAAATTCCAGGCACAACCGGGTGAAAAAATATTCATTTCCGGGGGGACAGGCGGACTTGGCGCCATGGCAGTTCCTATGGCAAAGCACTTTGGGCTCTATGTCATCACAAACGGTGGTCAAGCAGGCCGTCAGAGAATGCTTGATCTCGGTGCGGATGAATTTCTTGACTACAAGAAAAATGATTATTCAAAACGTCTGTCTAACATCGATTATGTACTGGATACAACAAAGGAAATCGAAAAGGAACTTGGTATTTTAAAACCTCACGGCAAGCTGGTTACTTTGGCAGGGATGCCTAACTATCGTTTTGCATCAGAGCACCATTTTCCTCTTTGGAAAAAGCTGATGTTTGGTATAGCGGGTTCCAGTTTAGACCGTATGGCACGTAAGCAAAACAAGGAATATCATTTTTTATTCATGCGAGCTGATGGTAACCAGCTCGAGGAGATCACGAAATTTGTGGAATTAAATAATATCAAGCCGTCTATTGACTCAACCTTTGAATTTAAGGATATCAATGCTGCTCTTACAAAATTGGATACCGGACATTCAAAGGGCAAGGTGATTCTAACCTTTTGACTGAAAAACGTTCGCTTTATGTATCGCAAGCTTTGTATTGGCTGTTCACTCGCTAAAAAATGAAAATCAGTAGTTTTGAGAAATATTATTCATGTAGAAGAAAATCAGCAGATTTTTCATAGTAGATTTATTTACTTTCAATGTTCATGCGGAACCATCGGTAGGTAATTAATAGCACGTTTTTGAAGGCCTTCCAGTGTCAGCAATGCAATTGGAGGGCCTTTATGCGAGCAAGTATCTTGCGTCGGTCGATGTAGAAGCCGTTACCTCATCTTAACGGCTTGGCCTAGCTGATAGCCTAATCCTTCGTGATTTCAAAAAAACCACAAAAATAATCGGGTGCGAATACTGCGATCATTTTCTGTAGGTGAATTTTATAATGCAATAATAGAAGTATATTAATAGATTATTCCCTAGAAAACTAGGAACTTTAAAAAGCTCCTAGTTTTTTCAATTCTACATACATATTATATGAAAGATTTATTTTATTATTAAGTAATCTTGTAGCACTTGAATGGGTAATGCCTAATAATTTGGATAATTGCTCATAAGTTAAATTATTTTTAATCTTCCAAGCTTTCATTTTTTCACCGGGATTATTAAAGTATATCTTATAATATTCATGGAAATAGTTATAAGGTAGATTGAATAATTTACACAATTTATCTATGCTTATGGGTTTGGGCATGACGTTATGAACCTCCCAGCCTTCTATTGTGCTACAATGCATATTTAATAAATCTGCCAGATCTTCTTGTCTTAGGTTATGGGTGTATCTTAATTTGATGATTTTATCAGCAATGGTTGCCTCTGGTAATCCTTTATACAGCTCTTTATATAGGTAAAAAGTTATACCTGTAAAAATCTTCCTAATTGTCGCAATTTGGTTCGATCTGCTGGCGCGAATTTCGCAAGTTCACCTGAACGAGTACTAATACATTGCCTTGATCCGGTTTTTGTATGCCAAAAGGTGGCATATACGAACATTGGAGAAGTTGTTAACATACAAGATGTTGTAAAAAATACGATAACGGGTGTAAAAGGGGTTGGAGGGGTTCAAACACGAGGTAAGTGCAGAGAAGGATATCCAAAGTCTATATTCGTTAGATAAACTGAGTCTCATGGCTTTATTTGCCATGAGATTTATTTTATTTAATACCTTATACAAATAAGTTGTACTGAATCCGATAAATTTTAAATTATACAATGGTTCTCAAAATACAATCTAAAAGTAATA
>NZ_JMLK01000043.1 GCF_000686725.1 Clostridium akagii DSM 12554
TTTCTATTATTACTTATCAATAAGTTAGACAATAATAGAAATGAGGAAAATAGACCTACACTTGGCAACAAAATCATAATAAAATTTTTCTTATTCATTTAAACTCCTCCTATTAACCTATTAGGTCGTAATCATTTTTCATATTTTGCAAACCTTATTACAAAACTCAACTATTTATGTATTAATTTTTTACTTACAAGTTGAATTTTTACACCTTTTGATTGTAAACTACTAATTTTATCTAATTCTTTATCTTTATTTTTAGCAAGTATTTTCTTTGTCCAACTATTTTTCTTTATTTTATAACCATTCCATAAATATCCGTTTTCTTTCAGAAAATCTTTACATTCATAAGAATTTAAAACGCAAATATAATAAACAGCTTCTATATCAATTTCATTTCCTTCAACAATCTTCACATTGTTCATGTCAATTATTTCTGATAAAAATAATGTTTCTGCTTCTTGTTCTGTTTTATTTATATCTTTAATCCAACATTGCTCTTCACCTGAATATTTATATTCTCTTTCTTTTAAACAATCTTTTATTGAAAAACAATTAGTTATTTTAAATGTAACTATAGCCTGTTTATAATCAATATTTCTAATCTCCCAAGATTCTATATCTCCAAAATACTTAATAAGTCTTTCTTTATCCTTGCTGTCATTAGCTGTCAATATATCATTAGTAGTAATAATTCCCATGCCCATAGCTGTAATTAACATATTATGCATAACCTCATAGAATGCCTTTGTATGGTCACTAGCGTGCCTTAAACAATGGTCTATGTGATGTGAGGCTTCATGTATTGTCGTTGATACAATATGTCCTGTAGGTCTTGATAAATTAAATACTTCGATTTTTTTTGATTGGCTGTAATACCTTCCATGTATAGATTTCATTTCTTTAGGTATCACATCTAAATAAAATTTTTTGAACTTATTATCAGGATATTCTGATTCAGGATATGCATTATTAATAATATCTTTTAATGTATTAAACAATTTAAAACTCAACATTATAATTCACCCTTTCATTTCTATTATTTTTATATATAAAATTTTATAATCATATTACTTTACTAGCTACTCGTAATGCTCTATTTTCATCAATAAAGGACTTCCAGTTATCTTTAGATAGTACTTCTTTAATTCTATTTTCTTGCTCTTTTATGGCAAAAATGCCGAATCTGTTTAATATATTATCTTGAACTTTCATGTTTTTATATCTTAAGAACGCCGACATAGATTGATGTTTCTTATTATCTATTTTTAAGTTTGTATGTATTAATGCAGAAAATGGAATTTTATTTTCTATTTCGCTATTTAATAGCTTTATATCCACTAGCTCAAACTCATTAGCAATACCATCCTTTACATAGGCTAATGCTTTGTTAATTGACATTTTCACCCCTGCTTCTATTTCTGCTATATCAGTATCATATTGTGGTACTATAGCTCCGTATACAAGTTTAAGTATTAATTCATTTTCATTAGGTGAAATTTCTTTTATATCTTCACCTTTTTTTAAATTTTTCAATTCATACAGTTCACTAGCATCAATTATCCTTGAAATATTTTTTTCTTTATTTATTTCTATAATCGCATATTGCATAAAATCGCTCTCCTAATTTTTATATTCTATCTTAACTTTTTTATCTTTTAATAGTAATTTAAATTTGCATCCTGCTCCTTTTATAATTTTTGTAGTAGCATCTTTTATAAAATCTTCTATGTCTGTTTCTTTAATTTTTCCGCCTAGAATAATATCGCTTATTGTATTTTTACAACCTTCTTTCCAATTGGAACATCCATAAAAGCCTTTTTTATGTGATATATAACCTTTATTACAAAAAGGACATATACCTAAATTCTTAATCACTGTTTTTGGGATTACTTCACCATCTGAAACTTTAATTTTAGAAATACTATTATTAGTAAAATCTATAATTGATTTAATAAATTCTTCCCTGGAATATTTACCTTCTTCTATTTGCTTTAATTTATATTCAAGCTTTCCTGTAAAATCTAAATCCATAATTTCTCTAATTGGAAATACTTCTATAAGCTTTATACCAATATCAGTTATATTTAAACTTTTACCTTTTTTAATTACATATCCAACATCTTGAATCTTCTTAATAACTTCTGCTCTTGTAGCTTGTGTGCCAATTTGAAATCCACTTAAAACATTATTAACATCTTCTTCTGTATTTTTATTACATGTTTCCATAGCTTTTAATAAGCTCTTCTCTGTATGTTTGGAAGGTGCTCTTGTAAATTTAGATAATACCTCTATATTTTCTATATTAGCAATATCTCCATCATTAACGAATGGTAAAAGCTGTTGCTCTACTTGGTGTTCGTTGTCTTCATTTTCATCATATAAAATTAACCAACCTTTATCCTTGATCGTCTTACCTTTGGAAATAAACTTATATTGTTCCACATTTGTAATAAACTCTGTATTTTCGTATATAACAGGTGGCATAAATTGTGATATGAAACGGTATTTTATTTCATTGTAAATAATAGTTTCATCTTCATTTAAATTACTTGCTATAATATATGTTGGCGTAATTGCAGGATGGCTTTCCACCTTGCTTTTATCAAATACGGTCTTGTTTTCATTAAATATAACTAACTTTTCATAAGTCTGTCCTTGAACTAATTTAGTTAAAGTGTTCTTTGTTTCTGAAATTTGCGTTTCATTTAAAACTCTACTTGGTGTTCGTGGATATGTAATATATGTTTTTTCATAAAGGCTTTGGGCAACTTTTAGTACTTTATCAGAAGTCCAATCTTTGTACTTATTTGTGATATATCCTTGAAGCTCTGAAAGATTAAAAAGCTGTTGTGCTGATTTTTTACTTTCATCTATTTTTTTTGATTCTACAATCCCTTTTGAATTCTTTATTAAATTTGCAATATTTTTAATATCTGCGTTATTATCAAATTTAGTGTTGTTATCCTTATCTAAATATAACCCCAGGTAACATCCATTATTAGATTTGAAATTGCAAACTAATTGAAAATATTCTTTTGGCTTGAATTTTTTTATTTCAATATCCCTATCGTATATAATCTTTAATGTCGGCATTATTACTCTACCAATATTGAGTATGTTTCCATTTCCATATTTTATGGATGCCAGGACAGTAAAATTTATACCTATTATCCAATCAATTGTTTGTCTACATAACCCTGCTTCTTGCAAAGGAATCATTTTAATATTATCTATTAGATTATTCATACCATCCTTTACATCATTAGGTGTATGCGAAGAAATCCAAAGACGTTTTATAGGTTTATTTGTACCTGTAGCTTTAATGATGGTGAAAGCAATAATTTCACCTTCTCTATCTCCGTCAGTTGCGTTTATAATTGTATTTATATCTTTTCTATTTGATAATTTGTTTATTATTTCAAATTGGTCTTTTGTTCCCTTATTTAACTTCATATCCTTACTTTCTTTTAACTTGAATTGAAATTGTCCAGGAATAAAAGGATAATTTTCTAAATTCCACTTAGCTCTATTTGAATCATAATCCTTTACATCTTTTAACGTGAATAAGTGTCCAAATGCAAATGTAACTATATATCCATTACCCTCAAAATATCCATTACACCTATTAGTAGCTCCAAGGGCTTTAGCTATATGTAGTGCTACATTAGGTTTTTCTGCCAAAATTAAATCCATAATTATATCATCCCTTGATTTTTATTAAATTCTTTTGATGTTTTTTCATATAATTCAATTAATTTATTGTATTTTCTAGTGAAATTAACATTCTGAATATAGTCTAATGCGTAATTTTTATTTAATGATATTAATAGTGTATGTGCCTTATTTATATCTTCTTTAGCTATATTAAAATTTTCATGTTTATTAGTGTTTAAAAGCCTTTTAGCTTCTTTCAAAAGTTTAGAAAAATTGTTTATATAGTCAACTTTATTAGGTGTAATTTTTTTCATAAAATAGCCCTCCTTAATCTTTTATTTTATTGTAACACATATTGTAACACCTATCAACGAAAAAAAATAAAGTGTTCGCTTTGAACACTTTATTTTTTATTGCCTGCCTATTTCTAAAGTTATAAAATCATTTGTATTAATAATATTATTATAAGAATCTTCCTTTAGTAAAAATTTCATATAAGGCTTATACGTTATTTTTTTTACTATAATATATTGATTTTTTTTAACTTTAACTGGCTTTGTTTCATTTGTATTAAATGATTCATATTCTTTTTCATTACTTATGAAGTCAATAGCACCTTCTTTCTGTGGAAGTGGTTCTACAGCATCTAATTCCATCCTCTCCGTTTGATAAGTTTTACCTATTGTGTATGGATAAAATAAGATTAATAGTATAAATCCCAAAAATATAATACCATCTAATATTATCGCCACTTTAAACCATTTCACTTTCTTTCTGTATAATATGAGTACTATAAAAATTGCAATAAGAACACCTAATACTATGCCAACCGTCAAAAAATTAAAATCAGTTAGATTATATAAAATTCTGTAAATGTTATTCATAAATTACTCCCTTATCTTATGTTTTGGTTTTATATTCTAAAGCTTGGACAATAAATTTTCCTATACCTCCTTATTATGTATATCGACAATTTATTATATCATAATGACAATTTATTATAATATATTTAAATGTTATTATCTTTATTTTTTTTCCCCATAAAAACTAAGAACATTATTACTAAAATAGCAAAAACCACATTTGAAAAATCCTTGCTTATGTAATATTCGAATAATGAATACACTACAAAAACTATTAAAAACGCTTTATACATTTTCTTTTTATTTATTTCCCGTTTACTATTTTTTTTAGATGTAAGATATACCAATCCCGAAGCAATTAAAAAGAATATACCAAACAATACATTAGTCATTTATTTATCTCCTTTTAATAAATGTGTTCCCTGGGGACACATTTATTATTTCTATATTATAGTAACGCTTATTAATAATTAGTGTAATTTGTATTATCATTCCACATGTTATTGAAGTTTTTATCATATCCTTGTGCTACATTACTATTTCTAATTATTATAAGGTTCTCATCATTAACATAAGTTGCGTTATTTGTATAATTAAAACTCCCAGTAGCTACAACACTTCCGTCAACAACTGTAAATTTATCATGTAATAGTCCACTATGAGTATTTATTTTTATAGGTATTTCTGCATTTTTTATTAATTGTAATTCCTCTCGTTGTGAAATTGCTTTAGCTTCTGTTCTATCAGTCATTAATCTTACTGTAACTGCTCTATTCTTGGCTTGAATAATAGCATTTACAATATCTTTCTTAGTTAAAGAATATATAGCTATATCTAATGTTTTTGTAGAACTATTAATAAGATTAATAAGTTGTATATCAGGATGTTCTTTTTCATTAGAAAAATAATAACTTACATTCCCACTAGAAACACTACTAATATTAGTTGAACCATTATTAGATGTTACTTGAACTTTTTGTATTTTTCCATTTTCTATTTTCTTATTTTGAGTTGTTATATTACCACAACCAGTAACAAAAATAACTGTAATTGTAATACTTGATATTAAACATATTAATTTTTTATTCATAATATAATATTTTCCTCCTCTTAGCGTGGGTGGCATGGTTTATGGCTGTATCAAAATTTAAATGTTTTTAATAACATTTCTAAATCTGCTCTTTTAATACAATTATGTTCTACTTTATTTAATAATTCTTGCAAGGTATTATAAATCCCTTCATACCTTGTTTGTTCTGCTTCATATCTAAAATTCGTAGCATTATCACTAATTCGATTCATAGTAGCTACTATAATAATTTTTAGCCTATCATAATCATAGTTAGATTCTTTCACAAGTTCTTTGTTTATAAACTTTACAATACCTTTTCGTCTTAAATCATTACTATATCTAAACATAATAATTATAATAGCAAGTGCAGCGATATATAGAATTATTATATCTATTTCATTCATAAAATCTCCCCTCCTTAAAATTATAATTAAATTGTAACACTTATTGTAACACATATCAATATGTAAAAAAAAGATGACCCTTGGGGACATCTCTATTAAAATTGATATATAGTTGCTTTATAGATAAAATCTATTTCAATATCGGTTTCTGACTTAGGTATTACCGTATTAGGCTGTAACTGTATTCCATTTATCGTACTTATACACTCTTCTAGCATAATATTATCAATCAAGCAATCTTCACCAACTAGGTCCTTATAACTTTTTATAACCTCATATTCAAAATCTTTGCCACTTTTAAATAAACTTTTATACCCAAAAACTCTATCCTTATTTTCATTCCAAATTAAATTGCTATTCATTATTTATCTCCTTTCAATATTTATATCTTTGTTTACATCCCTTATATCTGTTCTTCACATGTTCTTTGAAATATGACACTAAAATATCATTATTAAGTGTTTCTGATTACAACTATTGAATAGCTATTATCAAAATAAATCTTATCGAATTTAATAACCTCGTATTGACCTTGTTCACAATCAAATTTGTTTGAATGTCCTTCAAATATGCATTTTGCATTTGTACCTAACTCAATAATGCTAATCACTTTATTCTCAATAAACGCTATTAATAATTTCTTTAAATCCATATTCTATCCCTCCTACAGATATTTTTAAGATTCTACATCTCCTGGTTAATTTCACAAAATTACAAATTAGTATCAACTTATTTTTTTACCTCCACAATCAAACTACGTTTTCTATTGGGCATTTCAGTTTTAGGTGCAAGAGCATCCAGTGCCTGTGTTATTGTAAAGTTACCCATTCCACCGTTTTCTAAATTTATAAGAAAATTTAAAGTAGGATCGTTTCTTCCCAGTTGATTTACATACGCAATTTTATCATCTAAATTTGTGCCATCTTCTATTAATTCACTTAACTTTTTTGACATATACCTAAACCTCCAATATTATCAGTTCTATTATCATCATCTTTCATAATTATTATTTGTTTTTCTGTTCATAAACAGAATCAGCAAAACATTTTACAGTGCTATAAGCAAACCCTATAGCAAAAACAATTCCAACAAATAGAGCCATACCAATAAATATTGTCAGAAGAGTAGACTTACTTGCTTCTGACAAAAACAAGGCAATAGAAAAAAATATAACTGTTCCAATAAAAAATAGTATAGCATCACCTTTTAATTTTTTTGATTTATTATTCATTATTTAAACACACTCCTTTTTATTGATATTTTGTAATAAAGTTTGTTCAAAATATAATTTAAATGTGTCGTATGGAGTATAGCCCTAAAGTTTTAGTTTTTCAATTAACTTTAGTAATCCTTTTTTTGAACCGTCATTCTCCCACCATTCATTGAATATACCTATTGTAATGGGGTCATACGACTTATGAAATTTCTCTACAAGTTCTAAAACTTCCGTCAAATTTTCAAAACCACCTTGACCTAATCGCCCAATCAACTTCATATCAACAATACCATTAGATGAATTGTTCTTACTTTCAAACTCAAAGGGATTTATGCTTGTTCCATTTTTAGGGTCTAATACAATAATATTTTTGCCTGTTTTTCTGATAACATTTTCTAAAACATCTTTATTAAAGTTACTTCTCTTTTCTACTTCTCTTTTCAATTCTTGCATTTCTTTATTTAACGCAGTAACATCTACTCCAAATTTATCTTTTTTCTTTTCTAAAAGAATAATTCTATTCGAAATATCATCATTAGTCATCATTCTAAGTTGTTCTTCACAATAATAAGGGTATACCTTAGTGTTAATCTGCATATCTCTTCCAGTTAATATATATTTTTTCATACTCATTCCTCCATTCATATTGTAGTATTTATTGTTCATATTCTTTTAACTTCAAATTGTTGAAATTCTAGGCTAATACATCACTATAAAATTCACCTTTACCAGTTATAAAACCATATTGAGAATTATCGTTTACTCTGAAAATATCGCTACGTCAAATATATATATTCGGGTATATTCTCAAGTATATTTTCTCTATATACTTTCATCTTTTCATATCTTTTAATCAAATTACATTCATAATAGCTTAATTTATATACTTCATTCATGTTGCAACATATTTTTTCAATAATTTTTTTTGCCATTTCTTCATTATCTACATCTATTTTATATAAATCATTACATAAAAATTTCTTTTTCTTTCTTATGAATTTCTTTTCGATTTTATAAATATTTACAACAGCTATATACATAAATTTTAAATTCTCCTTCATCATTTTTTTCAGATATTGTAGCTCCTGATTAACTTCTTTGAAATGCGAACTTGATTATCTTACATAATTAAGAAATTCACTACCTCTTACGCAAAATTCTTTAACCATAGAACAAACTAATCTAAAAAACAATCCTTTAGAATTTCCTTGACTTTCAATTTTTTCTTTTGCTTCATCAAGTGTGCCATTGTCATTTAGAATTTTTATTATATCTAAACAAGCACCTAATTCCATACCACGATATAAGCCATTTAAGCTTATTGGAATTGTTTCATCCCAATATTTCCATTTATCTTCTGTTAATATTTTTCTGCCTTTACTCATCCAATCTTTTGATAGTTCAGGGATTGCTTGTTTATACGCTTGCTTTTCCTTATTTATTCTATCGCTCATTTCCTGTTGAGCATTATCAAATTCAGCTTTGGTCTTGCCAGTTATATCCTTATAAGCACTATCCAATGTTACTGTATCGGAATATAGCGTTGTTCCATTAAAACTGCCACATGCTAATATCCCCTTATCTTTGTAAGATAATAATTCCTTAACAGATTCCTTAATATCACAAAAACTTGTAAATTCAATTTTTTCATATCTCTTTTCCATTTCTAAATTCCTCCTAATTTTTGTTAGTTAATATTTTTTCAACACATGGAGCTACTCTTTGAATTGCGTCATAAAGATAATGTTGATATTATCTAAAATAGTCTGTTTCAATATACAAACATTTTATTTGATTCTTATGTATATAGTTTTCAACGTAATCAAAAAATCCCTGTATATGTTCTGTTCTATATATTACATCGTCTTTTTCTACATATTCTTGTATGATTTTTCCATTATCATTAAAACTTATTTTAGCTTTTAAAAAATGATTTAAAGTAATTAATTTCCCACCTTCAATATTTAAATCTTTATACCATATATCAAGTAGCCGTAAGATTATATAAACATCATCATTTTGCAAATAATATATTTCTTTAAGCTTATCATTGTATGAATCAACATCATTATCTAATTCAAACTTAGAAGCATAAACATACATACTGTGCATAATTGAATCTCCTTTTATTTTATTTCTTCTATGCTTTCTTTTGTATACCCATTATCTTATGAAATAGTAATGATACCAAAATGATGTAAAACAAATATGATTAAAATTGAGCTAATCCATAGTATATTAACGAATTTAGTCGTACTGGAAATAACGTGTAAAGCAGTGTCTTCATTTAACACATTAGAATCGAGTACTTTATGCATTTTAAAATTTATAAAATTTAAAGCTATGAGTAACCCTAAGCTATAAATAAAATTTACAATAGACATTTAAAGACCACCTTTCAATTTCGTAATAATTTCAGATTTAACAGCTCCTCGGTTGATTATTGCATTGCGTACTAACCAAAATATCTTAATGCCTGTTCCCCTACCCATTTACCCATAGGGACTGCTACAGCGTTACCTATTTGTTTATATACTTTGCTGTTTACCCCTGAAAACTTAAATTCATCAGGGAAACCTTGTAACCTAGCAAATTCGGTAGTGGTATATGGTCTTAAATTATTACCGTCTTGCACTAATCTAGTACTTCTATCAGTTCCATAATGAGCTACTGCACAAGGAGCTATATCATTAAAATCAGGGTTGCTGACTATAGGTTTATCTCTATAATTACCAATTAAATTTATACGGTTGTACACATATTGTGGGATAGCAACCTCTGCACCTTTTTGTATTATATCTTTAAGTCTTATAGGTTTACTTTCAGGGTATTTCAGATTATTAAAAGGTTTTCTAGTGCCTATTAGTATCAGCCTTTTTCTTTCCTGTGGAAGCCACATATTTGCATTGATAGGACATTCAACCCTAACATAGTAATCAGGTAACTTTGTAAGAGCTTCCATAACTATTCTGAATTTTCTCATTCCAGGAACATTCTCCACTATATACATTTCAGGCTTTGCTAGAGCTATATGTCTAAAGAAATGTAAGAATAAATCATCACCATTTCTAGTTCCATGTATGTCTGATGCTGTTGAATATTTAGTACAAGGGAAAGTTCCAACATATATATCTGCATCTTTTTGGTCTAGTACAGTAATCTTTGAAATATCTTCTTGGAGTACTTCATGCTTGAAATTACTTCTTAAAGTATTACAACAAGTTTCATCCATTTCATAACTCTGTAATATTTTAATACCTGCCTGTGTAAGTCCTAAATCCATTCCCCCAGCCCCTGAAAAGTAACTTTTTGCTGTTATCATTTAATTAACCCCTTTCATTCGTATTTATTTCAAAAGGTACAGCTCCTCTTTGTATAGCGAAATAGCTCAATAAATTTAGTCAAAATCCAACTTTATTGAATTCAATAATTTCATCTTTTTATAGACAGTGTTAATTAATTTAAAATCATCATTATTAAGAATAAATTTTTCATCAAACAGCTTTGCTCGTTTAAGATTCTGATTGATTCTATCCAATGATCCTAAATCAATAGCTTTCATTTCCCTTTTAAATCGTTCCTTCGTAGAAAACCATCTCAAATTACTTTGACACCAAAAATTATGGCAATATTCTTCACACGTAAGGTATAACCAGTAATCAATTTTTTTTATTAAAAATCTTATTTCATCTTCGCTTAATTCAAGGTTCTTCAACGGTAAATATTTATCTTTAAATAACATAAAATCCCCCTTAGTTCGTAATTATTTCAACTCATGAAAATACTCTTTATCTTATGTCTACTTAAACTTTTTTCGTTCGCTTCCATATGCAAACATTGCTATTTTATTTCTTAATTCATTTTGTAAAGCATCAACCGCTACTTCATTCTTACATTGGTTAAATAATTCTTTTATAACTTCATCAAATTTACTTTTATTATTATCCATAATTTATTTCTCCTACCTTTCTCATTGAATAGCGAAACTAATTCAATTTTGAGTCTCCCTATCTTTATTTTTTATTGATGATTCATAAAATATACAAGGAAAAAAGGAGATACCCCCAAAAACATGCCACCAAAAAGACTAAATAGCCCAAGAAGAATTTTATCTTTTATTGTACCTTCACCTGGTAATAATTTAAATGCCAATAATAATGTAAACACGATAATTACTATTGACATAAATTCTATATTATTTGAAATGAACTGTATCATTTAGCGTTCCTCCCATAATTCATAATATTTTCAAAATACCCATCTTATAGTCTTAATCTAATTACCTGGTATTTTATTGTTTTTTTAATATTTTTTCTATACCTTCAGGACTTAAGAGAGTAGGCATTCTCAACCCTAGTTTTTTATAGTCCTCGCCTTCAATCATATTTAAACTTTTTAATTTTAATCTATCTTGTAAAGTTCTAACTGGAATACCAGTTTCCCTCGCTACTTCCTGTAATGTCTTTATATCATTTAGTTTCATTTATTTACCTTCTTTTTTAAATTGGTAGTTTTAAAGGCTACCAACTTTTTTATTCTATTTATTTTACTAAAACTCTATAATGTAGACACTGTATATTATACCCACCTGCGAATATTGTTTTAATTTCTGCTTTTCCATTTTCTCCAATTACAAATCCATTTAGAGATAAATTTTCACCAATATATAATCCAGTAGCATCTGTTATCAATCCAACCTTTGCAGAGCATCTTGTATATAAATCTATTCTTTTTCTATCCACTTCATCATTAAGTATTTTCTTAATTTTGCTAACTTGTTCTTCTCCTCCAAACATATTCAAATATAGAATGTCCTGTGTAAATCTGTTATCTATTGCATTTTTTCTTTCTTTATATCCAAGGCTAGAAATGCTTAATTCAAATTTCTCTATTTCTAATAATTCGCTATTATAATATTTTTCTGCTTCAAATCTCCAATATTTCAAAAATTGTTCTACTGCTTCAACTTGCGGAATTGCTAAATCTCTTTTTTCTTCTATCTTTCTTTTTTCTGTGTATTCATTCAATTTTTTCTGTTCTTCTACTAAATCCATTTTGGCTCTTTCTATGTCCTTTACATGCCATTCATTTTCACCTTCTAAAAAATATGTTCCATCAGGATACTTGTTGTTTTCTTCTTTGCCACTTGCAATTTTCTGCTTTTTCTTTTCTATAAGTCCTTGAAGCCTTGCAATTTTTTTATTTATTTTTTCAATCCTTTTTACTGTTCCATCAATTCTAATCTGTGTAGATGTCATTTATGACCACCGCCTTAATTTATTTGTTAACTTACTATAATATCATTATACACCTACGTAGGTGTATAATCAATAGTTTATAAAAACTTTTAATTTATTTTTTTACTACACAAATATCTGAAAATCAGGAGGTACTAATTGTAATTTATCATACCAGTTTTATCTAAATATTCAATATCTCCTATGGTTTTACATTCCTTAAGTATTTCAGCTATTTTAAACTCTTTATAATCATAATAACGAAATTTTTTA
This sequence comes from Clostridium akagii DSM 12554, assembly GCF_000686725.1. GTDB lineage: Bacteria > Bacillota > Clostridia > Clostridiales > Clostridiaceae > Clostridium_I > Clostridium_I akagii. Next base: position 12,726 of record NZ_JMLK01000043.1, read on the forward strand.
TTTACAACTTCATCATCATTGGTTAGAACTTCAAGCATCCAAACTGAATCATAAAAAGGTGTACAGCAAATTTTATTTACTATTTTTATTTTCTTAATAATCTTGCCTGTACCCTTTTTCATTTCCTTTTCATTCATAAACATATCAAATGCTCTGTCTAGTTCCTCAAAAATATCCACTTATAAATTCCTTCTTTCTTTTATTTCAGTTCCAATAATATAAAATAATGATAAACGATTTCTAATGTAATTCAAGAGATTTTTCATGACTAATAGGATTTATTATAGTATAAAATATTCCTGCTTTCACTATAATATAATGCATATATGTATCTGTATTTTTGCCGAATTTCTTTGAATAGTTATTTTTTAATATTTTAAACTTCTTATTTCTATGATTTATTGCTATAAAATAATTTTTTCTTTCTTTCTTAATAATAAATCTTGATAACTTCACATTATCGTTATTTATTGTATTTTTCATTTGTATTTTTTCTATACTATTTTCTATAATCATTCCAATTACCCCACTTTCATAAATAATTTCTTTTCCTCAATATATCTAAAGTAATATATACTAAAATAAAACTAAGAATGGAAATAACTCCATACTTCAAACTACTTTTTAAATCTAAAGTAATATTTGTTAAAATATATCCAATAATAGCAATTGACCCATATCTAAGAAAATCTTTTATATCCTTAGATATAAAAGTTTCATAGATACAACCTATGACTATTAATAAAAAAATACTGTTAACAATTATATTCATTTCATACATTAAAATCTCCCCCATTAAATTTTTTCTTTAATTGTAACACTATTTGTAACACAAATCAATGTATAAAAAAAGATGCCCCCTGGGGACACCTTTTATAATTAATTTAACGTTCTCTATCTTTATATTGTCTCAAGGCTGACATAATTTTAATTTGGTCTTTATCACTATATGTTAACTTGTAATTATTAAATTCCTCAAGCTCTATTTCTGTAATAAAATTGACTCCTCTTCTTTTAACATAATTCATTTGAGATTTAGATAAAACAATATCTTTCGTTTTATCCAAAGTCGCTGCAATCTCTTCTTTTGCTTGTCCATTTGGATAAATAATTTCTATCAAATTCTTTGTTCTGAAATCTTTAATAACTATTTTTTCTATATTAAATATATTTTGGTTTTTAACATAATAATCATCATTTTCTTTTCTCGAAATAAATGATACTGGATATAATATACCTGAATTTGATTTTAATAATAAATGTAATTTCTTTTTATCTACATTATCTACAAACATATAGTTTGCCTTAATATCTGTATTTTTAATATTACTTTTATCAAATTCTAAAAACTGACTATTTCTAATTAATTGATATGTAAATGGTAAACTTAAAATTCTGCTTTTATATAAATTGTATTGATTATTACCATTTTTATTAATTACACTTTGTAAATCTTTTATAGATATATTATCTTTCATTATATTTAGATAACCCTGAAAATTTTTCAAATTAACTATGTTATGTAAATAAATATTAGCGTTGTTTAAGTCTAAAAATTTATGTAATCCTATAAGATGTGCAAAATTGGATGGTGTTATATTCAATTGCAATTTAACTTTATTATCCAAACATATTTCATATATTCTATTGGCTATTTCTTTATTATAAAAATCTGCATATAATTTCAATGAAATTTGTTCTTCTTTTGGTGTTTCTTTTATATATTTTAATTCTTCTAAATTTAACACTTTACCCCCCC
>NZ_JMLK01000044.1 GCF_000686725.1 Clostridium akagii DSM 12554
ATGTTAACAACTTCTCCAATGTTCGTATATGCCACCTTTTGGCATACAAAAACCGGATCAAGGCAATGTATTAGTACTCGTTCAGGTGAACTTGCAAAATTCGCTCCAGCAGACTGAACCAAAGTACGCCAATTAGGAGAATATTTACAAGCAAGGTTTTTTACCTATATAAAGAACTGTATAAAGGATTACCAGAGACAACTATTGCTGAAAAATCATCAAATTAAGATATACCCATAACTTAAGACAAGAAGATCTTGCAGATTTATTAAGTATGCATTGTAGCACAATAGAAGGCTTAGAAGTTTATAACATCATGCCCAAACCAATAAGCATAGATAAATTATGTAAATTATTAAAGTATACCTTATAATTATTTTCATGAATATTATAAGGTATGCTTTAATATTCCCTGTAAAAAAATCAAAACTTGGAAGACTAAAAACAAATTAACTTATGGGCAATTATCCGAATTATTAGGTATTACCCATTCCTGTGTAGGAAGATTACTTCATAATAAAATAAATCTTTCATATAATGTGTATTAAGAGCTCTTAAATATTACCTACGTGGATTTGAAAAACTTGGTTCAGTAGGATTAGGCTCATCAAAATACTTACCTGGTGTTGACAAATCGAAATATAATTTAGAATCCTCCGTTACACCAAAATCTTTATTTGATCCTGTATCTTTAACTTTATTTAAAGCTTCTCTAAAAGGACCGCATATTGTGGGTTAGCTTTTTCAACTTTTACTTGTATATTATTTAGCAATTGCTTTTCATGTTTAAACAAATTAAACACCTCCATAATATTGAATACAGACTTATTGTTTACTTTGTCGCTATATTTATTCTTACTATCTTTATTTCTCTAATTACATACATAAGTTTATTTACTGTTTTATGTATTAAATATGCTTTCTATTAAATTGAACTTTTAAATATTTTGAAATTTCAATTAAAGCCTTATCTGCTTTATTAGTAATCTTATCCATTGAGATAAATCCATGTGTAACACCTTTATACCTGGTAGAAATTACATTCACACCTGATTCCTTTAATTTATTACCGTAAGCTTCACCTTCATCCCTTAATGGATCAAATTCAGCTGTTATGATGAGTGTATCTGGTAAATCTTTGAAATTTTTAGATAACAAAGGGGATGCATAACCACTTTGTCTTTCCTCTAAACTTGGAGTGTATAGGGATATAAATTTTTCAGAGTTCTCCCTTGTAATATTATAATCCATACCAAAGTATGACCAAGATTTAGTATTAAGTTGATAAATATTTGTTGACGGATATATTAGTACCTCAGAGATTATGGGTGGACCACCTTTATCACGTGCCATTTGTGAAACTACAGCAGAAAGATTGGCACCAGCACTGTCACCTACAACACATATTCTGCTAGAGTCCCCATTAATACTCTTAGCATATTTATAAACCCATTTGAGCACATTATATACGTCATTAAGGCCAGCGGGGAAGGGATTTTCTGGGGCAAGACGATAATTTACTGATATGACTATAGCCTTTGAATTTTTTGAAAGCTTCCTACAAACATTGTAATAGTCATCCATACTACCACTTATCCAACTACCACCATGTGAATAAATTATGATAGGTAATTCATTGCTATTACCATCAGGCGTGTATATTCTCACTGGCACTTGATTTGAAGCTGTTTTTATATCCATATTTTTTATATTGGAAAAGGGTATAGGATTAGAATTCCATATTGTTGCTGACTTATGTAATGTTGTACGTATCTCATATATTGATTTTCCTTTAAGTGAAATAGGATAAAAATGTTCTTCTATTTTTGTCATTACACAGAATAATGTATCAAGCTTACCATATTTTGTTATAGTAAGATTTTTAATTAAAAGAAAACAGTATATTGTAACAATAAAGACAACAGCAGAAAAAATCCACCATATTTTTTTCTTTTTCATTCAATATCTCCGCCTTTAAACTAATTTGCTTATCTTCAATCAATCTTATATTTGTTTTTATCTTATACAGCATTTTATATCATTGCTATGTATCTATTAATGGTCTTTATATTTAATAACGACTTTATTATATTATCCTATTTCAATTTTGTTTATACTGACCATGAAGATATATTAAAATACAAGGTTAGGAGGTTCATAACGTCATGCCAAAGCCTCTAAGCATAGACAAAATATGTAACTTATTCAATCTGCCTTATATTTATTTTCATGAATATTATAAGATATATTTTAATAATCCCGGTTAGAAAATCAAAACCTGGAGGATTAAAAATAAATTAACTTATGGGCAATTATCCATATTATTAGGTATTACCCATTCAAGTGCTACAAAATTACTTAATAATAAAATAAACCTTTCATATAAACAGAATTCCCCATCAGTAGATTTTTTTCGATTATGTTTGGTATGTATTGTTCCCGTTTACTCACCGCGACACACACGAAAACCTTGATCAGGGCCCCTACCATTCGCCTCGTACTTGCCACGGAAAGACGACTCGCAGCATGAGACGTCGCCAATCCAACCGCCGCCCTTACAAACCCTGACAGAGCCGCTAGTACTATCCATGTCTCCGTACCAGTTCCAGCACCATTCCCTTACATTACCGGACATATCGTAAAGGCCTAACTCGTTGGGTTGCTTGACACCGATAGATTTTGTTTTATTATTGTTGTTTTCTATGATAGGCCAATTCCAGACTCCTGATAAGTATTTATCTCCGGCGTTTCTCCAATACCACGCTACTTCATCTGCATTATTGCTTCCGCTGTATATGTAACTCTTACTCATCTGGCCTCCACCTGCAGCATATTCCCACTCCGCTTCTGTCGGCAATCGGTAACCATTAGCTCCTGAATTGATCGTTACCGTCCATTTTATATCATCGTTATCATTTTTATTATTCGGGTCTTTCTTATTCTTGTCTATGTTGTAATACGGTTTTAAGTCCTCTTTTAGACTCCTTTTATTACAGTACTCAACACAGTCATACCAGCGTACCATTTCTACCGGAAAATTGTCGTCTTTGAATTCTGAGGGATTACTTCCCATTACTTCGATCCACTCTTTTTGAGTTACCTCATATTTGCCGATATAAAAGTTCGATATCGTTACACCTTTTCCATAGTAATTGGACTTTGTGTTCTTAAAAGTACCGCCTTTGACTAATACAGAAGTACCGCCTTTGCCTAATGCAAAGGTATTAGGCTTTTCTTGCGAACAAGCACTGACAACAACCATTATTAACATTAAAAGTAAAATTAATAGTTTTCTCATTGATATATCTCCTTTAAACTGATATGAAAGGTTATAGGCCTTGATGGCCTATAATTAACCTCCGGCAACGTGGAAGGTCGTTCGTGTTGCGAAAAAAGGCCCGCACCGCATCCAGACTGACAGATCAACCTGGAAGGAAACAAATATAGGTCTATCTCCAATTCTTACATATGGGTTTACTCCATAGTATATTGGGTTATACAATATTCAGATAAGCTCAAAACCCGAGAAGGAGGTCCCGCCCCCGACCCTTCACTCCTCTGAAAGATAATATTCAAGTAATATGTAGGTAAGTATGGTTTTTTGAATATATAAGACCGCCAGCTATGAGACCGGCTGCCCTTAGAAATGATTAAAAGACTTTCTCAATAATTCCGGAAACAGTCAGTCACCCGTCAGTTTCCGGTTTGTAGGTGATCTATTGCCACACCGTTACATCAGCACTTCCACTACTTTGATATCCCTCTGTCGCTAATATCTGGTAAGCCCAACTACTCCCCATATTCATTCCATCACTCCTCCATGCGTTAACGTGGTTGCTAATAGTAATAGCGTTGTTGGTACCGATTGATCTCTTAGATTGTCGGACACTCCAGAACTGGGTGAAAGTTGCAGTGCCGTCAATTGAAGGTGCGTTAGTTCGCGTAGCCGTATATATGTCATATTTCCCACCATCACTGGTCACAGTGCCCTTATACGTTCCAGTAGGTCTATAAGTACCCCAGTTATCAACAATGTAGTATTCTATGAGTGAGTTTCTTGTCCACCCATAGAGAGACAAATACCCATTGCCGGATGGCGAAAAGACACCGGCATTATAGTTTACTACCCTAGTTGATGATCCGGAATTCCAGCCTTTACCGACAACAAAATTCCCACAGTTTGACCAATTAACACTGTAATTGCCGCCAGATCCATTGGTAGCATTTACTTTTCCGCCACCATCGGTCCAATTTTGCCAGTAGTCTGTCGCTGCATTTGCTGTTACTGTAAACAGGCTGGTAAAGCACATTGAAAATGCAATAAATAACATCAAGATTTTCTTATTTAACTTAGACATAATTTACCTCCTAAAATATTTTTATTTGTAACTACTTACTTACTTACTTACTTACCTACATACTACTTGAATATTACCTTTTATAAATACTCTCTTTTATTTTTTGTCAGTTGTTTCTTTTTTCAGTACATAACTTATCCTGTGTAATATTCCGTGAACTTCTGACTGCCACCTCCTTGAGAAGAAATTTTCTTTCAAATATATAAATATGCTAGAACTACCAATTCTTTAGGCTTTGAGTAAACGTATGAGTAACTTTGTTTCAGACATTATTGATACCGAAGGGAATAAAACTGTTTCTGCAATTTATTATAAGCTTACTTGTAACCAGGATAGGAGCTGTGGTTCAAGGTTCTTGTGAGAATACAAGTGGAATAACGAGTACGTGGACTATAAGATTGAATGCCTTGACTATCATCATTCCCACGGCTATGGTAAAACCATGTGGTCGATACCGTACATATAATATGTACGTTCTTTTTATTTGATATGGGGTAATGGTAGCATTAGTGTCATCCACTAGCCATAGGGCATGATACTGGCTACACATATAAACGATTGCAGCCAACGAAAAAGGATACTATAACATAGCCATCAAAAAACATTACTGTGTCCCCACTAAAAATAATGTAACTTTACTATATTTTAATTAAGAGTATCCCCAATCGCTGATGCAATAACCCCTCGTAAAATATCTATTGTTAATTTAATTTCCAAGACAATTGTCCACTGTTACTAATCGCTTTACAGGTAATAAATGTTATATTTTTAGCTCCATCTTTTATTCCAAATCCATCAGAATTTTCTCCTCAGGTTGCTATATCATTATTATAATTTGAAATACAACCATGTAATGTAATATTTGAAACATTATTCTTCACTTCAATTCCAGCAAGTTAAGCATGAGTTACTGTAAAATTTTTTATAGTTTTGTTAGTACAAGATTATACACTTATTCCCTGTCTCTTAGGATAACTAATAGTTATACCTGTAATATTAGCTATAGTATTGCTTGGACACCCAGACGCATCAACTATAACTCAACTACTAACAATTATTGTTATTTCTCTTGAAAGTGTATAATTTCCAGCTGGTATAGTACCTCCAGCTATTAATTTGGCGGAAATATCTGAACTCGCACTAGATGAACCTGCAGTTTTAGAGGATACTAGTACAGCAATTAGCGACATTGATAACGCCAGCATAGAAATAATTGACAATACTTTTTTGTTCATGATTTAATACCCCTTGGTTATATGAGAACTTCTACATAACCATAATAAAGCAAAGCTATTTGCAACATTTCATGATTTTATGTGTTTCTGTATATCTCATATAATAGCATAATATCATAATTTTGTAAATAATAATATTTTATGATTATTATTATCATAACTTCAAAATTATACTATTTTTGCAGTCTTTATCATATAGCGGGTACAGCCATAGCCATCAAGCTAATATATACATAATATTAAAATTAGTGTTATACATTATTAATTTTAATAAATGGAGATGGAGGTGGTTTAAATGCTAAAAAGAAACATAGACGCAATCGAAAAAATGAGACAAGTAATCAGAGAAGGACCATCAAATTGATAAATAATTCGTTAGATTTAAAATTAATGTATCTTGATGTAACCGACAATTGTAATTTAAAATGCCGTTATTGTTATGATGAAAATTCGAGAATTAATAGTTAAAAGAAAAAAATATCCTTAGACTGCTATAAACAATTAGCTGATGATTCAAAATTGTTAGGATTAGAATATGTAGCTATAACTGGTGGAGAACCTCTTATAAATAAGAATTGGTTTGATATATCTAAAATATTTTATGATATTGCAGATTAGAATCGTATAAGCGAGGAAAGAGTTTCTGCGGTGGTTTACACTTATGTGAAGAATATTATAAATAAACTCTTTGATACTTATTTGATTCCTTGTTATATCTTCTTGTAATTGATTTTTTATATACTCTTGTATTGCCTTTTTATTTCTTCCACTGTATCCACATTATTAGGTATTACCAATTCGTGTGTCGGAAGATTACTTAATAATAAAATAAACTTTCCGTATAATATGTATGTAGAATTCAAAAGATTGGGTGCTTTTTATGCCAAAGCTTCACGCCATTTTGTATAATTAATATATGTTTTGTTATTTTCTTCTAGATCTTCGATAAGCTATAACCCTTGTACACGTATAAAAAAATACCCCTATAATTGATACTAAGAAACCTATTGGTAAGCCATAGAAATAAGCTAAAATTAATGAAGTCCATACAGTAATGAGTGAAAACATTAGAGATAATAAAATTACTTTCATTGGATTACTTGTTATATAAATACTTGCTGCCATAGGCACAATAAGTAAACTAAAACATAGTAATGCCCCTACTATTGGTACAGTAATTGCAGTGACCAAGGCGAGTACAACCATAAAACACATTTCTACAAGTCTAACTGATATTCCTCGTGATTCTGCTATTTCTTTAGAAATAGATAAAAGAAGTAATGGTCTATACAAAACAATTATTGCTAATAGGCAAATTAATCCTAAAGTAGCTGTATCTATAACTTGTTCTACGCTAATTCCTACAATTTGACCAAATAGAAGTGCATAAGCTCCAGCTGCATACTTGTCACTCAAACCTAAAAATAGTGCACCCATTCCTAGTGTTGCAACTAAAATAAGTGCTGTTACAACATCATTACGTTCTTCGCTACTTAGATATCCAATCAATAAAGCACCTATAATTGAAAACATAGATAATCCATATATAGGATTAATATTAATTAGCACTGCTCCAGCACCACCAGCAAATCCAATTTGAGGTAGTGCATGTGCTGCAAAAGAGGCTTTTCGAAGAACAACAAAGTAACCAATAAAGCTGCAAAGAATAGCTACTATAGTTCCGCTAATCCATGCATGAACCATAAAAGTATCTGTGAATACTCCTAAATTAATCATTATTGAGCACCCCTTCAGTTTTTATGATTCCAGAATTATAAAGTTTATGCTTCAATCTGGCTAAAAGATAAAATAATAAAATGAGAGTTGAAACAAAAAAGCTTACTGTCCACCCACGTCCTGTAGGCGGCCATAAAAAACTATCATATGCAAGAATAATTCCTAGCCACATAGCTATGATTCCAATACCAGCTGACAAAACAATAGCAGAACTCATTTTACGTGTAATTTGCATAGCTGCAGCTGCAGGTCCAATTAATAAAGCAGTACTTAAAAGAGCCCCTGTAATCAATGATCCTTCCTCTACTACAAAAGATAATAAAATTACAAATATAATATTAATAAATCTAACTGAAATGCCTCTAGTCTTTGCTATCTCTGGTTCAATTGAACATAATAGCAAAGGACGATATATTATACATATAATAATTGCTGTAGCAATTGTTAGCATAGCTACAATTAAAACCGTATTACGATCAACAACAAAAATAGAACCAAATAGAATTAGCATAGATGCATTTGATTTACCAGTAAAATGTGTATCGAGGTATAGAAATAAAGACTCAATACCCAATGCAACCGATAAAACAATTCCTGTTGATAAATTTCTTTCTTTTGATTCGTTTCCTAATGTTTCCATTCCAATAGCTGCAAGTACACCAAAGCTTAGAAACCCCCATAAAGTGTTGATTCCAATTAAAAATGCTATAGCAGCACCAGCACCACCAAAATCAGATATAGCGTGACCAGCAAATGTTTGACCTCTAATAATTACAAATACACCGATTACTCCAGATATTGCGGCAACAACAACACTAAGTATCAATGCATTTATAACCTCTGAATTTTGGAAAAAACCTGGTGCAAAGAAAATTTCACTCAGTTGTTTCATATATTTACCTCCGATTCTACGCAATAATTATTATTAGAATCGCCATTTAACCCTGAATTATTTCCACCTACAACCATAATTCTTCCATTTACATGTAATACTTTAACTGGATAACCATACAAATTACTTAGTACATCATTGTGAAAAACATCGTCCACTTTACCTATAGCTGACTTTCCTTCTGCTAAGTATAATACCCTATCCATAACACCTAAAAGAGGATTCATGTCATGTGCAACCAAAATTATTGTTACACCTTTTTCCCTACCAATTTCAGAAATTAATTTTGTTACTTCATAAGCACTTTTAATGTCAAGATTTGATAAGGGTTCATCTAATAGCAAAATTTTGGGATTTGTAAGTAATGCCTGAGCAATAAGTAGCCTTTGCTGTTCACCACCTGATAGTTTACCAATAGGCGAATCAGCATATCCCGTGGCATCAACTGCTTCCAATATTTCATCTACACGTTTTTTTCGCTTTTTACTTGGAAGGGGAATCCCAAAGTGATGTCCATCTAATCCAAGTGCAACTAAATCGCGTCCTCTTAGAGGAATGTTTGGTTCTAAAAATACTTTTTGTGGTACATAACCTATTTGCCGATTTCCTTTTTTAGCTGATTCTCCAAAAAATCTCACATTACCCTGTGTTGGGGATAATAGCCCCAATATTATCTTAAGTAATGTTGATTTTCCTGCTCCATTTGAGCCTATAAGTCCAACAAATTCTCCAGGGTAAAATTCAACATTAACATTTTTAAGAACAGATTTTTCATAAAAATTCACACATATATTGTCCAGTGTTAAAATAGGTGAATTTTCTTTTGCCTTTTGGACGTATGTCATGACATTTTCTCCGTTGAAACTCCATCCTTTAAAGCTTTCAATATATTTTTGGTTTCATCTTCCATCCATTTTTGATATGTATAGTTAGGCGGCATTGTTTCATATACACCTACAATAGGTATATTGTTACTTTTAGCAAGCTTCAATAAATTAGTAGTTATATCATCTATTACTTGCTCATTATACACAAATACTTTAACCTTTTTTTCATTAAAAAGTTCGTCTTGAATTTTAACATTTTGTGGTGAAGGATCAGTACCATTCATAACTGAAGCTTGAAATCCCCAGGGAGTTTCTACGTTTAAATTTGCAGCTTCAAGCAAATAGTTTGCCACTGGTTCAGTGACTGCCACTCCATTTTTGCTATATGATTTCTGAACTTCATTCAAATCATCTTTCCATGCTTTTAGTGAATTATCAAATTTTATTAATCTGTCGGCAAAATATTTTTTATTAGCTGGCGATTGGTTTTCTAAATTTTTAGTAATGAGTTTTGCGACTTTTTCCATAGTATCTGGTTTGTACCAAAGATGTGGATTTCGAGTATTATCAGAATATCCTAGAGACTTGGCAACATTTATTATGGTTCTATTTGAATTTTTAGAACTGGATTCAAGTTTATCCATGAAGTCATCATATCCAAGACCATTTTGAACAATTAATGTTGCATTACTTATCTTAGTTTCATCTTGAGTATTTGCTTCATATGAATGGGGATCAGTACTGGGATTACTCATAATAGCTGTTACTGATACATATTTTCCTCCTATTTGTTTTATGACGTCAGCATATTCATTTTCTGCCCCTACTACTTCAATCACTTTTCCTGCCGATAATGTACTTGAAGAGGACTGCGTACCACATCCTATTAATGATATTGAAATTAAAGTAGATAGTGTAATAACCATTAAGCTTTTCCAGTTATTAATTAATTTGAATTGTTTCATTTAATCACTCCTATAAAAAAATGTAAATGCAAACTACTTGCATTTACATCGATTTTATAATATATTTTTCTATTTGTCAAGAATTTCATTACATATTTTACCATAGTACATTACAATCATGGATAGGGTGGCTAAATCCCTGAGATATTTAATTTGCAAATCCTGTGAATTCAAGCTGGCCCCAGTGATCTACCTGATCCCTTCATATATATATAAGGATTACTTGGTTTAGCTATAGGATTAACACTTGTAACTTTAATTACTGGTATCGTTTTGTTAACGGGGTCATCCTTATCAAAGTTAGGGATAACATCAATAATTCCAGTTACCTCCACCCATTGATCATTTTGCAGTGTTGAATTATTCATTTGAAACACAATCCCTGTTAACTCTGCATCTGCCGCGCAGCATATTATAATTAACCTTCCAACTACAAAAGTGTCCTTTGGAAATGTTTCATCTTTATATATAAAACCTCCAATAGTTATCTTTTTCCACTTGTATTTATTTGTATTATATTTTATATTATTTACAATGTCATAATAATTTTTTTCAGTAAGTTTTATTAAATTTCCTTGAGATGCACTAGTAACACTTTCTTCTGACTTTGACGCAGTGGTAGTAACAGCATAACTGTCAGTAGAATATCCTTTTTGAGAAATTATAATGCCATTAAGTCCCTGAGGGTTTACTATGTAGACTAACAGCAATGGCAGTAAAAATATTGTTGATGCTCTTTTTACGTGACTACCTTCAACCTTGAATATCTTTTTTACCTGCAATAGAGATAATATTATAAGAATAAAAAGTGAAAAATCCATATAAATAGTCATTCTTGGATGAATAAATAGGTATAGTTTTTTTGTAGAAATAAGATAAAATATGTAATAAGTAAATCCTACAAGTATCAAAAACCACTTTAGTTCCTTTACATTTATTCTAATCATATACACCACCTCCGCAAATCAAATTTAAATTTATCTAGTACGTATTCAATTGTAATTACTAATTTTGAAATTTCCTATAATTGAACCCCTATGAAGTTTACAACTATCCCTATGGTGAAACATACCATAAATATCAATGATATTAATTTAATAATAAATTTAGCTTTAAAAGTTTGGCTAAGCATAAGAGTATTTTTTATATCTATCATTGGTCCAAATATAAGAAATGCAATAATAGATCCATTGGTAAACTGACCTACGAAAGTTCTTGCAATAAAGGCATCTGTTTCTGAACAAACGGAAAGTAAAAAAGCTAGAGCTATCATTACCAAAATAGAAGTTACTCTGTTATGACCTATGGTAAGCATATATTTTCTTGGCAGGACTACCTGCATTACAGATGAAAGAAACGCTCCTGCTATGACAAACTTTCCAACATCTTTCAGCTCTGCACTTGTATGTTCAAGTATTTCTACAATAGTTCCTGTAATCGTAGCATTTTTTTCATGATGATGATCATGTCCACAAGAACAATGGTCATCATCATGGTGGTGATGTTCTTCAGTAAGATGTGAATGAGAATATATATGTGATTGTAATTTATTATTAGATTGATTTAGAGTATATATCCATTGTCCAGCAACTTTTCTTACTGTTTTAGTTCTAGTTCTAGTTTTAGCATCTTCTTCCGTTTTAAATTTACTGACTATAAATCCAATTGTCATTGCACTAATAGCGCCAATTCCACCTCTCATTAAAACCATATGAGGACTATTGAGAAACGCATAATAAGTAGAAACTAGTACTACAGGATTTATTATTGGAACAGAAAGCATAAAGGTAACCCCTATATATAGTGGCATTCCCTTTTTTAAAAGCCTTCTAACTATTGGAATTATGGCACAGTCACATACTGGAAACACAATTCCAACAATACCTGCGATAAAGATTCCCACTATTTTATTTTTAGGAATTATCCTAGCTATAGTTTCTTCAGATATAAACTCTTGAATTAAAGAAGATATAAATACCCCAATTATTATGAAAGGTATTGCTTCCAAAATTATGCTTAAAAATATAGTAGTAAAGCTTTGGAGCATTGAATTTTTAAACATTAAAGTAACTTGGCTTTTAAGCGAAACTAGAATTATTAATAGCAAAAGTAACATAGGTAGCAATATTATTACTATAGCAGGACTAGTCCCTCTACTTTCTTTTGTTTGTAACAAATTTTCTCACCTCATTTTATATTTCTAGTTACTAGGAAATAATTACTCAGTGATATATTGTCGTAATTATTGGCTCTGCCATTATAAGTGATTGCAATTTCTGAGATAATTCTTTTACTAGTTTTTCTGTATATTATATTATGTCTATTAATTAATAAGGTAAGATATTACTTTTAGATTGTATTTTGAGAACCATTGTATAATTTAAAATTTATCGGATTCAGTACAACTTATTTGTATAAGGTATTAAATAAAATAAATCTCATGGCAAATAAAGCCATGAGACTCAGTTTATCTAACGAATATAGACTTTGGATATCCTTCTCTGCACTTACCTCGTGTTTGAACCCCTCCAACCCCTTTTACACCCGTTATCGTATTTTTTACAACATCTTGTATGTTAACAACTTCTCCAATGTTCGTATATGCCACCTTTTGGCATACAAAAACCGGATCAAGGCAATGTATTAGTACTCGTTCAGGTGAACT
>NZ_JMLK01000045.1 GCF_000686725.1 Clostridium akagii DSM 12554
CAAAGCGGATTACTCCTTTAATTATGGCTCCATGCGAAGCTATAATGTTATGCGGTATTAATCTTCCTTTCGAAAGGCTATCCCCCACTTTGAGGCAGGTTACCCACGTGTTACTCACCCGTCCGCCGCTAGAAACCCGAAGGTTTCTCGCTCGACTTGCATGTGTTAAGCACGCCGCCAGCGTTCGTCCTGAGCCAGGATCAAACTCTCATAAAAAAGTGTTTGATTAAGCTCATTTCGCTTAATATAAATATTTTAAATCTTATTTCTAAGATTCAAAGAAATTTGCTGGTTTACTTAATTCTTATTCTCTGTTTAATTTTCAAAGATCACTGTGTTGTCGTTAGGCAACTTTTATATAGTAACATGTAGTTAAAATAATGTCAACTTGTTTTTCACATCATTTAAAACATACTTTTGCGTCACATCAAGTGCAACATTTAATATAATATCATATTTTTATATACTGCTAAATTTACTGATCTTGTATATATTAATTTAACTCATTAATCCACATTTTTATTCTTTATAACTTTATATATCTTATATAGACACTCCAGGTTATGTTTATATGAGTATTATACATTTTATAACTATATATTTACTATAAACCCCTCTCCCACTGCTTAAACATGTTAACTTTAATATTTTGTATCATATTCATTTCATAAATATATTAAATTATCATAACAAAATGTAATATATTTATATATTTATGATAATAATATATAATATCCCATACTTAAACTATATTTAATGTTGAAATGGAAAAATTTTACACGCTTGAATTACCTTTAATGATCAATATCATTAATTAATATTTGTGATATAATATATACTGAGGTGGTAATATGTGTAATAACCAATTAAAATCAATAATAGATAGCAATGAAAATATTGTTTTTTTTGGAGGAGCAGGAGTTTCTACCGAAAGTTCCATTCCAGACTTTAGATCTAAATCTGGTCTATATACAACAAGAAATAATTTTTCTTACCCTCCTGAAGTAATGCTCAGTGCCAGTTTTTTTTCAGAGCATACAGAAGATTTTTTCGAATTTTACAGAAAAAAAATGATATATAAAGATGCAAAACCAAATCTAGCTCATTACGCAATAGCTGAGCTTGAAAAAAGAGGAAAGATTAAAGCTGTAGTTACGCAAAACATAGATGGGCTACACCAATTATCTGGTTCAACAAAAGTTTTAGAGCTCCACGGATCAGTTCACAGAAACTATTGTACCAAGTGCAATAAATTCTTTGATCTGAATTATATTTTAAATTCTAAAAATGTAGTTCCCAAATGTGATGTTTGTCATTCAACAATAAAACCTGATGTAGTTCTGTACCAGGAAAGTTTAAATATGAACATTATAGATGAAGCAATTTCTTATATTATGAAAGCTGATGTTTTAATTGTAGGCGGTACCTCTCTAGTTGTTTATCCAGCTGCTGGTTTGATTGACTATTTTAAAGGTAAACATCTTATACTTATAAACAAAGATTCAACTTCCCATGATAAAATAGCGGATCTGGTAATTCATGATAGTATTTCCAATGTTTTAAACAATATTTTGTAAAAGATCAGTGTTAAGCATACTTAGTGTACTTAACACTGATCTTTTAATATAAATTTTACAAAAAAGTAGTTTTTAACTTAATGCTTTTGTTATATAATAATATTACATAAACTTAATCACATCTTAAATTTTCTTTTAGTTTAGTTTAAATGATTTAATTGCAAATTTAGAGGAGGTTTTTTAATGGTAAATGGTAATAAGATAAGAGAGGTTAGATTAGAGAAAGGTCTAACTTGCACGGATGTATCAAATTTATCTAGAAACCTAAGGTTTCATGTTTCCAAAACCTATCTTGAAGAATTGGAAAGAGGTGCAAAACGAAATCCATCCTTTAATATTATTGAAACTATATCCATAATATTGCATATAAATCTTGATGAATTAAGCATAAGCTAATAAAACAATTTTAACCGACTTTTACCTAATAGTAAAATGTCGGTTTTTTATATTTTACATAAAATGAATTTATCATGTATTTCAATGAAAATTTAAAGCTTTATATGTCTTATCTGTGTATCATTATCTCTTTATGATATAATAATACAGTATACTATAAATTTGTTTAATGTATTATTATTAATGTGTAGGGGGCTAATTACTTGGAAAATATTATTGTAGCAAAATTTGGTGGAAGTTCACTGGCGGATGCTCACCAATTTGAAAAGGTCAAAAATATTATTGAAAACAATATACAAAGGAAATATATTATACCATCAGCACCTGGAAAAAGGCACTCCAAGGATTATAAAATTACAGATTTGCTTTACTTGTGTAGCACTCATGTCCAACAAGGTATAAGCTTTGATGATGTTTTTAAGATAATATCTGATAGGTACAAAGAAATTACAACTGAATTATCTAAAAAATATGAACACATGAGCAGTTTAGATATAACTAAATATTTGGTAAAAATTAAGGATGATATAGAAAATGGTAGTTCACCTGATTATACAGCTAGTCGAGGTGAATATTTAAATGGAATTATACTGGCAAATCTTTTAAATTACAGTTTCATTGATGCTTCAGAATTAATATTTTTTGATAAATACGGAAGATTGAATGCAGAATATACACAAAAGTCCATACTAGAAAAGTTATCTAGTGTGAAAAATGCTGTAATTCCAGGCTTTTATGGTTCTGATCCTTCAGGAAACATAAAAACTTTTTCAAGAGGTGGTTCAGATATTACAGGCGCCTTAATTGCTCGTGGCGCTAATGCAAATCTATATGAAAACTGGACTGATGTTTCTGGATTCTTAATGGCTGATCCAAGAATAATTAAGGATCCAATGCCCATTGAGTCAATAACCTATAGAGAATTAAGAGAATTATCATATATGGGTGCTACTGTACTTCACGAAGATTCTGTTTTCCCTGTTAGAGAAGCGGGTATTCCCATCAATATAAAAAATACTAATTCTCCAAATGATCAGGGCACTCTTATAGTTGGTGATACTAATCCAATACATAAAGATGGTAATATAACTGGAATTGCGGGTAAAAAGGATTTTACAGTAATCGCGATAGAAAAAAATCTTATGAATACTGAATTGGGTTTTTGTAGAAAATTATTATCTATTCTAGAATCAAACAATGTGGTTTTCGAAAGCATGCCCGCTGGTATTGACACGGTATCTCTTGTTATTCCTGATTCTCAGCTAGATGATAAACTAGATACTATTATTGATGAAATTAATCGGCAGTGTAAACCTGATTCATTAGAGATTTTACCAAGCATGGCACTTATAGCTACGGTAGGACGTGGAATGTCCAAATCAAAAGGAATCGCTGCAAAAGTTTTTGAAGCTCTTGGAAAAAACAATGTTAACATACGAATGATAAATCAGGGCTCAAGTGAGATCAATATAATAGTAGGTGTTGAAAATAATGACTTTGAGAAAGCTATAAATTCTATTTATAATGCTTTTTTATAATAAAACAAGAAGTTATGCAAAATAATTAAAGTCCTCTTTGCATAACTTCTTGTTTCATTAACTCATTTTTATGAGTTCCAAGAAAATTGTCCATTTTCAGCAATTATGTCATCTACAGATGTGTAAACTAAATCTGCTAGTTCCGATAGTTCCTCAATGCTACTTGTACCAGATAATACTCCAATTGCCATTCCAACCTGGGCATTTCTAGCAAATTCCATATCTATTACGGTATCACCTACAATTGCGACTTCTTTTTCCTTAAGGCCTGTTACTTCACAAAATTTTTGTAGCAGTACAGGACTTGGTTTTGATGGATATTTACCATCACTAGTACCTATGAAATCAAAATATTGGAATATATTTAATTCCTTTAAACAATACTCTGTAGAAATTATCCCATCAGATGTTGCAAGTCCAATACTTATATTCATTTTCTTAAGTTTTATAAATAGATTAGACAAATTTGCCGTTGGAATAATATCATATTTGTTATTTTCAACAAATTCATTTAAACTCCCAGATACTAATTCCAATATTTCTTTTCTAAAAAACGTTGTATTATTTAATTCTAATATATTTATGAATGCTTCAGATATATCAAAAGCAGTACCGGAAGCAAGTATTCCAGTTCCTTTTGCTTCACCATCCTCCACACCTATGCTATATAATAATTTTTTCCTAATAATATTTCCACATTGGGTGAAATATCTTGAAATAATATTATCAACCAAATATTCTGCAGCCGGTATCCAAATTGAATTAAAGTCTAGAAGTGTACCATCCTTGTCAAATAATATGCCCTTAATTTCAGTCAACCTTTATTCCTCCCGATGTTTCAATTAATTGTCCCCAGGTTACAATTTTATGATTCCTTGTCCCTTTATATATTGGATTTACAAAAGCCAATAGCCTATTATTTCTATCACGTATTTCTACTCTAAGCCATTTATAAGTTTTTCCTTTCCATAAAAAGCACCGTAATATCTCACAACTTTCTAAAAACTCTTGTTTCTCTACTATAACCCGATTTTCTATCCATACAACTGTACATCCCTTATAAAATTTATTTACTTTTATTTTATAGTATATCTGTTTCGCACCTATTCCTATTATATCCGTTAAATCACAACCGGGGTAAAGTACATAATCGCCCACTTTAATTGTGATTTCCATAATAGGTCCTCTTGAAACATAAATTCTGCCCATGGATACAGCCTTTAGAATACTGGTAGCACATAGTGAATCTGAAAATACAAATGTTCCAGGATCTCCGATTATAGATGGCAATTCACTTCCGTCATACCTTTCACTGGGAAAATTATGTGCATCACTTCCCCCTATTCCCCAAATATTATATCCATCTCTCCACAAAACATCCCACAGTTCAAGTGCTTGCTGTGTTGCCATAAAATTATTTCCTGGAAACGTTGGGTCATTCCATATTTCTATTGTATCGATATTTTCCAAAAGAGTTTCCTTAAACTCCCAAGACCAAGGGGCTAAGTTTGGATGATTTATTGAACGTATTGCGCAAGCTGTCCCTGCCTCAGATAAAACCCTGTTCATACCACTTTCTGTATAAATTCCACCATCTTCTGAATCATATGTCCAGTCTATCCATTTTTTAATTCCTATTGCATTAAAATGACCCTTTAAATCTGTAATTTCTATTCCAGGTATAACTAAAATATTACTCTTTGGAAAACCTGTATGAATTATATTGTGCTCGGTAGTAACGAAAAAATCCAAATTTTGTTTTTTAGCTTGTTCTAATAATTCATGTGGCGTTAACTTTCCATCCGAAATATTTGTATGAGTGTGAAAATCTCCTTTATACCAACCTTTGTTTTGATTATATTTTTTATCCCAATCATAATTATTTATTATAAATAACTCCATATTGGGTTCATATGTAGCCCACAGATCATCACCTATAAGTTGAGGTTGTTCTAAGTTTTTAATTTTACCAAAACCACCTTCAATATTTATACAAAAATTAAAACTACTATCTTTACCTATCCCCGAAACTTCTATTCTCCATTCTCCAGCTGGTATTTTCCCTGGCAATGCAGCTGCACTTGTCATATTTTTATCATTATGGATAACTACAGTATTTGGCGCTTTACCGTAAAGATATTGAAGCCTTAATACTCCGCTAGAATCCCAAATGAGCATCATAAACCAACTTGGTTCATCAGCGTATACATTAAAAGTAATCCATTCATAATTACAATCTAAGAAGAATCTATAATTCTTTTCGGGTGGACGAAAGCAGCCACCTATTTTGTGTTGAATTCCCATGTTGTTACCTTTCTCCAATCTTTTTATTTTATTACATCATCCAAAGCCTGTTGTGCTTCCACCTCAGCTTGTTTTAATGCTTGGGCTGCTGGTATTCCTTCAATTTCTACCTTATCAGCTGCTTTTGTTAATGTATCTGTTATTTTACCACCAGTAGGATCTACAAATGGAGCTGTAGCTGTGGACGCTTGTTTTAGTGGTATGAGTATCTGTGGATTTTTTTTCGCATTTGCCTTAAAAGTAGGATCATCTGTAGCAGATTTCCTTACTGCAATATATCCTGTTTTCATTGACCATTGTGCTGTGATTTTTGTACTTGTAAAAAATTTCATCCATTCAACTGCTGCTTGTTGTTTATCAACACTTGTAACTGCAGGAATACTCATTGTTTGAGCAGATGCAACTGGTGCTGCTTTATGATTCTTAAATCCAGGCTGTACATGGGCAGAAATTTTGCTAAAATCCAAATCTCCCTGATCGCCACTTGAACCGGTATAACCTGCTGCTCTATCCTTCATGACATCATCTATAGTGTCATACCAATACTGCCATCCCTGTCCGCCGGAATGAATTCTCATTGTTTTATCCTGAAAAATCGCCTTTCCAAACGTGTCCCACGTATTTACCCATGCCGCTGAATCTATGGTAACAGTCTTACCATCTTTACTCAATATTTTGCCTCCAGCACTAAAAGATGCATCTATAAGATTATCAGCGCCATACATTGGCTCCCAACCAAATACCGATGTATTTCCTCCATTTTTATTAGATAATTTATCAGCCGCAGCAAATAAATCTTCCCAGGTATTAAGTGAGTCTGCTGAAATGCCCGCCTTAGCAAATAAATCTTTACGATAGTACAGTACTTGAGTTGTTCCATACATTGGTAAAGAATATAACTTTCCTTTTATTTTGCCTTCATTATAAAAAGCTGGTATAAAATCACTAGTATTGAAACTACTATCCTTAGCAATATAACTATCCAATGGTACCAACTCATTTTTGCTTGCAAGAGTTGTCATTTGTGCATCATCCAGTAGCACCACTGCTGGTGCTTTCTTAGCGGAAATACCTGCTTGAAGAGCCTGATAAGTTTCATCATAACTGCCTTGTGCTACCCCTTTTACTACAACATCCTTTTGTGAACTATTAAACTCTTTTATAATATCCTGTACATTTGTTCCAAGCTTTCCACCAAGCCCATACCAAAATTCTATCTCTACAGGTCCTTTTTTTTGTGTGGTTTCAGTTTTAGCACCACATCCTGATAATAATGATATTACAGACATGGACATGAAGAAAATAGCTATTACCTTTTTTAATTTTGATTTTAACATTTTACATATTCCTCCTGAATTTTATTTAAATCCTTGTCACTTAATTAATATATTACAATTACGATTATTACCCCTTAACCCCTGAATCCGCAATTCCACTCATGAACCATTTTTGTGCTATGAAAAAAAGAATTAAAAGTGGTAATATTGTAAACGTACTTGCTGCCATAACCTGAGGCCATTTTATGCCATAAGCACCCTGTTGAATAAAAAATTGTCTAAGTCCTATTGTTATTAAATATTTACTGGGATCTTTAATTATAAGAGAAGGCCATAAGTAGTTATTATAATTTGATACAAAACTAATGAGCGAAAAAGTTGTGAAGCTTGATTTTGTTAGTGGAAACATAATCTGCCAGAGTATTTTCCAGTGGCTTGCTCCATCAATCATTGCTGCTTCAATCATTTCTTTTTTTATTTGTAAAAACGCTTGCCGAATAAGAAATATACCAAATACACTTACTGCATTTGAGATAATAATACCTGTTAATGTATCTATTAAATTAAATTTGGATAATATAACATAACTAGGAAGATATGTTGCTGCAGCTGGGAGCATGTAAGTACCCATTACTATTCCAAATAATATTTTTTTACCTTTAAATTTTAATTGTGTAATTGCATATGCTATCATAGCTGAATTGATTACCTGTATTGCTACTATTACTAAAGAAGTAAATGCACTATTAAATATGTAGAGTCCAAACGGCGTAGAATTCCAGGCATCAATAAAGTTTTTCCATTGAGGCACTGCTGGAAAGAACTTAAGGGGAGTAATAAATATCTCATCCTTTGTTTTTAATGCACTTACAACCATCCATAAAAACGGGAATGCCATGATGGAACTAAAAATTGCTAGTAAAATATGCCTTATTATATTTTTTTTCTTAACTTTCTGTCCATTGGCTGAACAAGATTCCCTTTCATCTTCCTCATAGTTTTCATTTATATTTGCCATTTTAATTACTCCTTACTGTTCTATTTAGATTTATACTTTCTTAAAATCGATTAGTAATGTACCCAATATTTAGAAACTATAAATTCTATTAGTGAAAGAATAGCTGTAATAATCACTAATACAGTAGCTAATGCTGCAGCTTCTCCAGCATTGAAATTTTGAAAAGCAGATTGATAATACATATACAATATTGTTCTTGTACTTCCTGCTGGTCCACCTTGAGTTAATACTTGTATCTGATCATAAGCTTGAAGAGAATTTATTCCTGTCATTATCACAAGAAAAAATGTTGTTGGTGAAATCATAGGAATTGTAATATTTCTAAAACAATTAAAACGCCCTGCACCATCAATTTTTGCTGCCTCAGTAAGTTCTTTCGGGACTCTTTGTAATGCTTCAAGATAAAATATCATTGCCCATCCAATACTTTTCCATATTGTAACTATAATTACCGCTGGCATAGCATACCTTTCACTTTCTGTCCAAGGTAATGGTGTAAGATGGATTAACATTAGAATCCAATTTGCGATTCCTGCTCTTGGCTCAAAAATCCAAGACCATACTATTGAAACTGCAACTGTAGGAGTTATCCAAGGTGAAAAAAGTATTGTTCTATATATACCTATACCTTTCATTTTCTTATTTAGAAGCAAGGCTAAAATCAGCCCACCTATTATGGTCGGTATAACGGTACCTACCGTGAAGTACAAAGTGTTAAATATAGCCTTATAAAATTCTTGATTGTGTAAAAGTGATAAATAGTTTTTAAAGCCTACCATATCATATTTAGGGCTCATTAAATCCCAATTAGTAAAACTTATATAAAAAGAATAAATCATTGGCCATATCCAAAATACTACAAGTGGAATCAGTGCTGGAGTTACAAACAATATTGCAATTATACTTTCTTTTCTCCTAGTATTTAAAAATTTCAATTTCATTTCCACGTAAACATGTCCCTCCATCTTTTTTTATAATTACAATAATAATTTTAATGTATTTTTGTTCACTTTTCATTATGAATACGTAAAGATATTGTTAATATACCAAGCAATATCACATAACAAGTAATATATATAGTCATAATCAATCATTTTAATATATACTATTGATTGTATTTAATCCTTATAAGTCTTTAATTCAACTTTTCACACAAAAAAAGCAACTACTTAACAAAAGAAATTAATCCCTTTTGTTAAGTAGCTGCTTATTTATTTATTTATTTATTTATTATTACGACACTAGTGATATATTTTTCAATTATACAACTATTTAACTTTGAATCTGTAATTATCATATCTACCTTATCTAAACTACAAACATTTAGTAAAGATACCACATCAAACTTAGAGCTATCTGCTAGTATTATAGTCTGCTTAGCAACTTCCATCATTTTTTTCTTAACTTGAACTTCACCCATACCATAATCAGTAAGACCGCAATTCAAAGAAATTCCACTCATACTCATAAACGCAGTATCTATATGAAATTTACTTATAAATTCTTCAGCTAAATCTCCTACTATACACAATTCATCATTCCTCATAACTCCACCAATTAATATTATTGTGTATTTATCCATATCTGATAATTCTGCTGCAATCTCTAAAGAATTTGTAAGTACAGTTAGCCTTTTAACTGTTTTTTTAAATACCCTTGCAAATTCTAAATTTGTTGTACTTATATCCAATGCAATTGATTGACCTTCTCTTACATATCTTGTAGCAAATCCGGCTAATTCTCTTTTTTCATCAATACATTTTGTTTTTCTATCTGTTCCAGTTAACTCACTCCCATCAATTTTCTCTAGAACAGCCCCACCATAGACTCGTTTAAGTCTCCCTTCTTTTTCTAGTATCTCCAAATCCCTTCTTACTGTTTCTATAGAAACATTAAAGATTTTAAGCAAATTTGATACTTTAACAGCTCGCTCCTTATTAATAATCTCTATAATAGTTTCTTGCCTTTCTTGTGCTAACAAAAAAATCACTACTTTCTTTTTAATATTTGAAAGATAACATTTGAATTTTATAATTTATAATTCAATTCATACCGATCAATTACGTTTTTTAATCCTTATTATAACATGTCTAAAAAAGATTTGTTATATATGCCTCTTATTTTAATTAATACCTTTTAATAATCTCCACACTATTTTATTTACGTATATAATAACGTACAATAAAAAAAGAGCAGTCTTTTCAGACTACTCTTTCACTTAATAATTACCCAGCGACGACTTACTCTCCCACCGGGCTACCCCTGCAGTACCATCAGCGCTTTAGAGCTTAACCTTCGTGTTCGGAATGGGAACGGGTGTTGCCTCTAAGCCATTATCACTGGATGCTAGTTTTCTCAAAATCTCCGATTTTGTTAGAAAACTGTACTCCTCAGCACAGCTGAGCGAGTATCCTTTAAAAATAAATCCTCAACCCAAGGAATCTTACAACCCTCAAATCTAGTAATCTATCATCTAAAGACAATATGAGAATTTGCACTCTCAAAATTGCATAGTAATCAAACAA
>NZ_JMLK01000046.1 GCF_000686725.1 Clostridium akagii DSM 12554
ACTAAGCATTTGCTTAATTTACTTTGTGCAGGTGTGGCGGAATGGCAGACGCACTAGACTTAGGATCTAGCGCCTTAGGCATGGGGGTTCAAGTCCCTTCACCTGCACCAATTAATAAAAAGTAAGTCTAATATAGTTTAAGTGGCATTTTTAATGTTGCGGGAGTGGCTCAGTGGTAGAGCGTCACCTTGCCAAGGTGAACGTCGCGAGTTCGAATCTCGTCTTCCGCTCCAAAATGCGGGTGTAACTCAGTGGTAGAGTGTTAGCCTTCCAAGCTAGTTATGAGAGTTCGATTCTCTCCACCCGCTCCATATTATGCGTCTTTAGCTCAGTTGGATAGAGCAATGCCCTTCTAAGGCATGGGCCGGGGGTTCGAATCCCTTAAGACGCACCAAAATAACTTCTTAACTTAAGAAGTTATTTTTTTTGTTCCATATTATTTATATCTCACTTAGCATACAACTGTGGATAGAATTGTAGTTATCCACAGCTTTTTTATAGATATAAACAGAATTCTGTTTATAATATCTATAAATGCATATATATTGTGTTAAAAGTTATCAACTTATCAACATATAGTAGTGTTAATAATGTGGATAACTTATCTACAAGCTTAAAGGTTATAATATAAGGAATTAACATAAAAAATAAGAAATGTGTATAAGTTATCCACATTAAATGTTAATATATATACATTTACATTATACTTTGTGGAATAGTATAATATTATGTATGTGAAAAGGAGTATAAAAATAATATGAATATAGATAAAAAAGTAATTTATGGAGAATTTATAAATAGACCAAATAGATTTCAAGCATATGTGAAAGTGGATGATGAGACAATAATGGTGCATGTTCCCAATACAGGAAGATGTAAGGAAATACTAATACCAGGATGTACAGTAATGTTAAGAGAAGAAAATGGTATAAAAAGAAAGACAAAGTATGATCTTATTGCTGCATTTAAAGACGAAAAAATTATAAATATAGATTCACAAATACCCAATAAAGTTGTGGAGGAAGCCTTGATAAATGGTAATATACCTAGGTTGAGGAAGTTTAAAACAATAGAAAGGGAAAAAACTTATGGAAATAGTAGGTTTGATTTCAAACTTACAGATGATAATGGTGATGTGTATTATCTAGAAGTAAAAGGTGTTACATATGAGGAAAATGGAATAGCTAAATTTCCAGATGCACCCACACAAAGAGGTAGAAAACATTTGCTGGAACTTGTGGATGCAAAAAATAAAGGTTTAGGCGCAGGTGTTCTATTTTTAATTCAAATGGATAATATGAAGGAATTTATGCCATATGATGATATGGATGTGGATTTTGGAGAGGCACTTAGAATTGCATATGAAAACGAAGTTGATATTTTTGCATATGAATGTACAGTTGATGCTAGAAGCATAACCTTGATTAAAGCTATTACAGTCATTTTATAAGGGATAGTAGTTTCTTTCAGATAGAAAAAACGGGAGGATTATATATTATGAAGTTTAAATATTGCCCAATATGTGGTGGAAAGCTCCAGGAGAAGTATAGTTATGATGAAGGGGGAGTTCCATATTG
This sequence comes from Clostridium akagii DSM 12554, assembly GCF_000686725.1. GTDB lineage: Bacteria > Bacillota > Clostridia > Clostridiales > Clostridiaceae > Clostridium_I > Clostridium_I akagii. Next base: position 1,578 of record NZ_JMLK01000046.1, read on the forward strand.
TCCGGTAGACGATGTTATGTATTTCGATACTCCAACACCGTGTATAATCGTAGCGGTAATTAGAGATAATATGCTATTAATGTTAAAGCAGAGCTATACATTTAAGAATTCAAATGTTCTTGTTTCTGGATATGTAAATACAGGTGAAATAGTTGAAGAGACTGTTTTAAGGGAAGTTAAAGAAGAAACCGGTATAATTGCAGGACAACCTAAATATTTGGGCAGTTATTACTTAGATTCAAAAGAAATAATAATGCTTACATTTATGGCGCACTATGAATCCGGAGAAGTAATAGAATCTGAAGAAGTGGATTGGGCAGGCTGGATTTGCATAGATGATGCTTTAAATGAGATGGCTGAAGATAAAATAGGGAAAAGTGTAGTTAAAAAAGTAATAGAAGAAATTAAAAACACAAATAATTAATATTTTAAACATAGAATATTTACTTGTAAAGTGATAATATAATTTTAGAAATATATGTATGGTAATAATATAAAATAGAGAATAGAATGATTATGTAGAGGTGAGCAAATGGGAAATAAGTATGTTCCAGATGTAAAAGGTTTATTAAGAAGTCATATGATAGAATTGCCATCCATAATAAGAAATGCAAGCGGTATTAGAGTATTTGGAAAAAGACTAAAATCATTTGTATTTTCAACAGATGTAGCCATAATAAGAAATACAAATGCTGATGCCATAATTGCAGTGTATCCATTTACACCTCAGCCAGTTATTACATCTGCACTTCTTATGGCAGCAGATGTTCCAGTATTTTGTGGTGTTGGTGGTGGGCTAACAACTGGTAAAAGAGTTATAAATTTGGCGCTAGATGCAGAGTTTAAAGGTGCAATGGGTGTTGTGTTAAACGGTCCAACCCCAAATGAAGTTCTAAGACAGGTGAGAGAAACCATAGATATACCAATCGTAGTAAGTGTGCTTTCTGAGTATGAAGATATTCAATCGAGAATAGACTCTGGGGCCACGATTCTGAATGTTTCAGGGGCGAAACGAACTGCACATATTGTTAGAATGATAAGAGAACAATTTCCCGAATTTCCCATAATAGCAACTGGTGGAAATACAGAAGAATCAATTAAGGAAACCATTGATGCAGGTGCAAATGCTATTACGTATACTCCTGAATCCAATGGTACTATATTTAGTGAAATAATGGACACATATAGAGATAGATATAAGGAACAGGAAAATAGACAAAATAACCAGTAGAGGTGTAATGATTTGATTAATGAAGAAGCTAACTGTAAGTATTGCGAGGAATATAGTTCAGGGAATTGTGATAAAATGGCTGATGATTGTATTTGTAGAAAGTGTGTAAGAAATTTAGGCCAATGTTTAACAATTAGGTATTGTAGAGAAACAGAATCAACACTTTCTTAGAATAAGAAGAAATAAGGGGGTTGTAAATATGGAGGCTAATTTTCAAAAAAAATTAGTAGATTTAAATAACTATCTAAAAAATTTGGAGTATATAAATAGTTCTATAGCACTATTACAGTGGGATAGTATGGTTAATATGCCTAAAAATGCAGTTAGATATAGAAGTGAAATGTTGGGATATCTTTCTGGAGAGAGTTATAAACTTTCAACATCAAGTGAAATAAAAGAGTTTATAGAATATTTTCAAGATATTCATGATTTAGATGAAATAACTAAGGCAACTATTGAAAATATAAAACGAGAGTATAACAGAACTAAAAAAATACCAGAAGATGAATATAAGCAATATGTAATGGCGGCTTCTGTTTCAAGTTCAGCTTGGGAAGAGGCTAAAGAAAAATCTGATTTTAAGATATTTGAGCCTCATTTGGAAAAAATGGTTAAATATAATCAAAAATTTGTAGAATATTGGGGATATCAAGGGAATAAATACAATGCACTTTTAGATATATATGAAGCAGGTATTACTACAGAAAAAATAGATAGTTTATTTGGGGAATTGAGAGATGCAATTGTAAGTCTACTAGGTAAAATAAAACAATCAGGATACTCTCCTAGCACAGAATTTTTTACTAAAAAGTTTAGTCCAGCTTCCCAAGAAAAATTTGGTAAGATAATAATGGATAAAATGGAGTATGATTATAAAAAAACTGGTAGAATCGATGAATCTACTCATCCATTCACAACAAACTTTGGAAATAAAGATGTAAGGATAACAACTCATTATTATGAAAATGATTTTAGATCAGCTTTATTTAGTTTTATTCATGAAGCTGGTCATGGTATATATGAACAGGATATTCCAGATGAATTGCAGGGAACGCTTCTGGGAACAGGAGCATCTATGGGAATCCATGAATCTCAATCCAGATTTTATGAGAATATTATAGGTAGAAGCAAAGAATTTTGGCAGTTTTTTTATCCGGAGGCGTTAAAGATGTTTCCGCAGTTTAAAGGAGTGGACCTTCAGGAATTTTATGATGGGATAAATACTGTAAATCCCTCATTAATAAGGACTGAATCAGATGAACTCACATATAGTTTGCATGTAATAATAAGATACGAAATTGAAAAATCACTTATAAATGGTGAGGTCAATGTTCATGACTTACCAGAAATGTGGAATGAAAAATATAAAGAATATTTAGGTGTAAATCCTAAAAATGATTCAGAAGGTGTACTTCAAGATATGCACTGGTCAGATGGAAGCTTTGGATATTTTCCAAGTTATGCATTAGGCAATTTATATGGGGCACAGTTTCTTAATAAAATGGAACAAGATATTCCGGATATATTTGATGAAATTTCAAAAGGAAATTTAACTATAGTCCATAAGTGGTTAAATGATAATATACACAAATATGGTGCGGTATATAAACCAGCAGATTTAATTAAGAAGGTAACTGGAGAAGAACTTACAGCTAAATACTTTATTAACTATCTAAATAAAAAATATAAGAGTATATATAAAATAAAATAGGGTCAAAGTGGTATAGTAAAATGATTTTATAATTTTGCTATACCACTTTTTTATAACATAAGAGAATAATAAGCAAATTTTTGCACAAACTACTAATAGTAAAGTTACAAATAACTATAGGTGGTGTTTAATATGATAGAAAGTGAAATGAAAAATATAATAGCAGAGAATTGTGAAGCTTATGAACCTAAATATAAAATTGCAACTATGAGTGTTGGAAGGCTTAGTGAGAGTTGTGGAAATTGTGGAAATTTTAAAGGAGAAAAATGTTCTAAAGGTCTCTTTGATGGAGCTAAAGATATTATAAGAATAAATTAATAAATTGTTGTTAATTTATTGTGATATTTTATATACTGTGTTATAATGTAAACGTACACAAGAAATATACATTATTCACTTTTTTCCACTGAAAGATCAAGATAGAGGTTAGTAATAGGGTCATGTAAAAAGTTTGATTATGGGATTGTTTAATGTTTTCATGGATTTTAATTAATTTCTTAAATATGTTATTTACCTGTTGGGGGATAGGGAATTTAATATGTTTAAGACAAAAGTTAGGTACACCTACGGGAAAACTTATGGGAAAGGTGTATCTTCAAGTGCAATTACTGGGTAAGTTGTACTTAAAAAAAGACTACAGCATGTGCACTGTAGTCTTTTTTTTGTTGTTATTATAAAAAATTAATTTGAATAGTATATGTTGGATTTGTATTAGAAACTATCGATTTAATAAGGTTTATCATTGATTTTTTTGAATTATCAATTGCAGTATTATAATACTGTGTTTCAAGCATCTTGTCTTTCATTTTATCCTGAACAGTTTTCCGTAGTAGTTCTCCATCTTCAGTGGAAAGCTTAATATCACCAAATCTAAGAAGACCTCTATCTGTTTCATTGTAAGTTGTTTTATTTGGATCTAAAGTTACGGCTTCAATAGCAGGTTTTTGCAAAGTTACTGTTATTGTATTGTTTTTCATAGTAATATTTTTACTGTTTAAAGTTGAAAGATCAATATCATATAAACCAGCACCTACAAAATTTATGCTTTGCATCTTTTTAAATATTGCTAAGGTTCCCCAACTATTGTCAATTGTAATGCTTTCCTTAAGTTCTACTTCAGTTGTTATTAGTTTTTGTTTTTGTTTAATAGCACTTACAAGTGTTTCCTTAGATATAAATTTTTTAGATCCATCTTCTGTTTTTGATATGGTCCAAGATTTTGGATCAGAATTAGGAGCGACATATATTCTATATGCAATAAAAAATCCTAAAATCAAGCATAGTATAATTAAAAGTACAGTTCTCTTTTTTACAAATATTCTCATTAAATTTACCACCATCCCAAATTGTGAGGATTTTTTTGTAATTAGATATATTTTATCACAAATTATATGTTTATATATGCGGAAATCCACATATACAATTTAATATTTTGTAAATAATTATAGTTTGTAGTCAAAAGAACTCTACCAATTGTTTAAAAAATCATAGAGGGCAGGATAAACATTTAAACTTGACATAAGATTAATATATGAGTCCATGGCGTTGTCATCTGGTTCTTTTGTTTTTAGTGCTCTTATCATAATATTTTTAGGAGTTTCTAATGGAGATATATACTCAACTACAGAAACTTCATAACCTTTAGCTTCAAGCATAATACTTCTCATACCTTCAGTTAGAACATCCGCAAGTTTTGTTTTTAATATTCCATGTTTAGTAATATCTTTGAATGGTTCATATTTATATTGGCTTAACAATTCTTTATGACAACATGGTACCGCAATTATTAGGTCAGATTCAACCTTTATGCCAAGAGCTAGTGCCATATCAGTAGCGGTATCACAAGCATGAAGTGAAATTACAACATTTATTTTTGTATCAGGAACGTAATCTTTTATATCAATAGCATGAAACTCCATATTTCTATAGCCTAAATTTGTAGCCATAATTTTAGATGCATTAATTACTATTTCAGAGTAATCCAGCCCTATAAAATGACATTTCCTTTTTTTTACTTCAGTAAGATAATAATTAAGTACAAAGGTTAGGTATGATTTTCCGCATCCACAATCTAAAATATTTAAAGTACTACTTTTAGGAAGTTTTTCTAATACGCCTTCAAGAAGTTCAACATAGTGGTCGATTTGATTGTATTTTCTAATTTTATCATTTTTGATTTTTCCATCTTTGCTCATTATACCAATTTCTTTTAATAATGTATCTGCCTTGCCGACCTTTATATAGTAATCACGGTTAAGCAATGAGGAGGTTTTAATAGTACTATTAATATCAATGTCATCTTTAGTATTTATATTTGAAAGATGAACATTTTTATTATCCCCAGTTATAACCATGGTTGAACCTCTTTCTATGTAGGTAAATTTAATGGCATCGTAATGAATTACCTCACATAGTATTTCATCTAAAATCTCTTGCATTGAGTAAAGTTCAGTTTTGCCGTTGAAAATGTATTTAATGGAACCTTCATCATATTTTCCAACACCAGTAAATTCTTTCAAACCAGTAGTGTAGTTCACAGTTATACCTTTAAATATAGAAGAGTTATCATCAAATCTTCCTTGTACACCCATAAAAAAAAGTTTTAATTTGTTTAAATTTTGCTTGTTCATTATAATCACCGTATGCCTTTCTAAAAATTAACATGTAAAATGTAACTATTTATTTTAATATATAATTTGTCATAAACATATTATCATTTATTAGTAGCTTACTGTAAAGATATTTTAATTGTTAAAAAGTAAAAAATTAAAACTATGATGTGAGAATATATAAGACTATAATAAGAAGAAAGACTAAAAAATGTTATAAATAAGGATTAATTGAAAAGTGGGAGAGGGAAATGACTAAAGAGTCAAATGTAAGTATGGAACTTGCTAAAGGCAAAGGTAATGAATATATAATAAGAGATAAGCTTGGAATAACAATTGGAAGAATAAATATCATTGATATATCCAAAGACAATGAGTACTGTCTAGCAAGAATTAAATTTTATAAGGATGATAGTGAAGGGATTAAGTATCTTGAACAAGCACTTAGCTTTTTTGTAGCATCGTTATTTAAAGAAAAGAAAATATATAAAATTAATATTATTGCAGATGAGGAATTATCTGCTAGGCCATTTGTAAACGTTGGTTTTATGCTAGAAGGTATAATATCAGAGAGTATCAATTATAAGAAGCTTCGTAAGAATGAAATAGTATTTGGGATAAATTACGACATAACTAGTAAACTTAATACTGTTAACATTTTAAGATTACAGGGAGAGCATGTGAATTTAAAAGTATTAACTACAGATGATTCCAAGGACATGCTTGATTATTACAATAGAAATAGGGAACATTTGAGAAAGTATGAACCTACTAGAGATGAATGGTTTTATTCTATAGAAGCTCAAAGGCAGATACTGGTTGAAAATTATAAGCAATTTTTGAATGGAATTGGTATCTATTTTGGTATATATAGAAATGAAAAACTAATAGGAAAGATTCAAATGTCGAGTATTGTTACTGGAGTATTTAAGAGTGGGATAGTTGGATATTCAATGGATAGCGAGCAGCAAGGTAATGGATATATGAAGGAAACATTGAAGATATTGATGAAATATGCTTTTAATGAAATGGGTATTCATAGGATAGAGGCATCGGCACTAGTTGATAATTTGAGATCTCAAAGTGTTTTAAAAAGCTGTAACTTCACTGAACTTGGATTAAACAAAAATTATTTATTTATAAACGGTAAGTGGCGAGATCATATTACGTTTTATATAACAAAGGAAAATTAGGACATAAAAAGGTATTAATTGTAATAATATGCCTTTTTATATTGTTAATTCATGAAACCATCAGTGGAATAGATAGATATTATCATATACATTGCCCCGCGTATCGTATATAACAAAACAGTGAATATCTGTGATGAAACAAGGTATATAGAATTTAAGCTGAGTAATAGGGGTATACATAGTAAACTAGTGTCTATAATTATGGTATTATAGAACACGTCGCAAGAAACAAACGAGAAAAAAAAGAAACAGCAAACTGAAATTGATACTGAAAAAAAGTATTGACAAAGGGTTTGAACTTGTGATATTATATAAAAGTTGCCTAATGGCAACACAGTGATCTTTGAAAATTAAACAGAGAATAAGAATTAAGTAAACCAGCAAATTTCTTTGAATCTTAGAAATAAGATTTAAAATATTTATATTAAGCGAAATGAGCTTAATCAAACACTTTTTTATGAGAGTTTGATCCTGGCTCAGGACGAACGCTGGCGGCGTGCTTAACACATGCAAGTCGAGCGAGAAACCTTCGGGTTTCTAGCG
>NZ_JMLK01000047.1 GCF_000686725.1 Clostridium akagii DSM 12554
TCTATATTTTTCCATAATATAGATGATGTTAAATAATAATCCTTTTCATCTTGAGCTAGCCCATTTTTAACATTACAACAAGGTTCTTCATGTCTAAACAATATAATTCTTTGATTCTTTAATTCTAATCTAGCATACCATTCATAATATCCAATATATTTTATACTTAAAAGGAGATGCGGAACATCTTGTAATCTAGTACTATGACTTAAACTCATTTTTATCACCCCTTATGATATTGTAACACACTGTGTAACACGATTCAATATATTTTATACCATCCTATCTCAAATACTTTTAATTAAAAATATTGTATTGTTCAGTTTTAAGCTTTAATTATGTTCACTATCTCACTTCGTTGGGTTTGTATTCTCTTTTTACTTTATTTTCACTAAATATGTTATTTTTTTAATTTTAGCTATTGACATTTAAGATTGCAGGTGATAAAACAGGTTGAGCTAGAACCAGAGCAGGACGCAGTTGTTCCCTTACAATTTTCAAAAATATATCTTCTGAAAACGTAAGAAAACAACTACTTCACTTTGAATAAAACAGTGTATCACTGTCACCTTCACAATCTCGTACCTTATCTGTTGTATGATTAATCATCTATAAACTTTCTACAGTACGGTTCTATCCTACTGCTACAATATATTAATTGCTATGTTTATAGTTCCCAATACCTTAGTATCCTAGAACTCCCACACCTGCCCATTAAGTCGGCACCACTTGCTCTATTTATCTATTTATATTTAGATAATTCCTATTTTTCAAGGCATAACACACCTAAAGATAAGGACTAGGTTTCTTGTGCTATCGGTTCATTTTCTAGCGTTGGCTGAACTCACCCCATGCACCCTCTTTCAAGGAGAAATCTTTATAGTCTTCGCAAGACTCCATCAATAATCGTGTTATAACAACATGAACCATATTAGGCTCTCTATTTAAGTTGTAGAGCAACTGCTAGTATTCCTGTTACTAGCTACTTATTATGCTTGTACTATTTACAAATCCCTAAAAAAGACAATAAGAAATACAACCTTTTAACATTAATTTTTTCAAAAATATATTTAAAAGGTTCTCTAAAGTATTTAATTTTAATATGTAAATAGACTAATTTGGTACAAAATAAAAAAGGCTAAGAGCTGATAACCTTCCGATTACGCTCTTAGCCTTTTACTAATAAACCAAATTATATTTATAAATATACCCAAAAATGTTATATATTTATATTGCAAAATATAAATATATTTGATATAATAAATATGTAATTTAGATGTTAGCAAAGGAAGCGTGAATCTGTGGTAGGGTGAACGCTTTCTTTTTTATACTTTTTCGAATTTTTTTAAAAGTACTATTCTTTATTTATACTCAAACATTACTAAATATTTGCAAAATGTCATAACATATACTAACGCTTATATTATACACCAAATTTGTAAATTAAACAAACTTGAAAAGACAGCCTTAATTTGGTACTATTTATATGAAACTAAATTACAATATAAAAGAGTTCACTTAACGGTTTTATAGGTACGTATTTCGTGTATTACCTATAAATCCTATTTATATAAGAATTACCAGTTCTCATATAAGCAGTGGACTTTTTTATTTATATGTATATTTTAATATTAATTTAGTCAATTTTCAATACTAAAAGTAAAATAAATGTATTTTGTACGTAAAATTATTAATTATATGTTTTTCTGTCGATTTATACTGAATAAAAATACATTTTAAAATAAGTGTTATTTATATCTGAATCTGCATATAACTTATTGTATTTAAAGACGATATAAATAAGAGTATACGCACTAAAAGTACTAATCTTTTCAATTTTACCTAATATTATATTGTTATCAATATTGAAATTTTCAGCAAAATTAAAGTTAACCAACGCATCCTGAACCTTTGAAGTTAAAATTTGTTTATAATTACTATTCATTTCAAACTCTTTTACAAAATCAGTATCCAAAACATTTATGAAAAATAAAAACTCATTTTCTGAAAAGATTAGTGAAAGCTCCCTCCTTGTTAATTCTAGTAAACTTGAAAAATCTTCTAATATAAATTCAAGTTTTTCAGTGTAGTTGCTACCGATTACATAGTCATCTACAAATTTAATTAGCTTTTCTTCTATTCGAGCAGGTTTGTATTGTTTTGACATCGAAAAATCCTCCCTAATATTCTAAAAATAATAGTAAATTATTTTATAATTCTTTAAACTATATTTTAACACTATATATAATAAATTTCTTCCTAATATTAGTATTAAAATGTTTTATACAATAGATTGTAACTCGTTAGTATAATACAGTTTACATAGAAAATGGTAACACGTTATATAACACACGTCAACTCGAAAAATATAGTAATATTTCCTCTTTTTTATAGGTTTAATATTTTTTATGCTACTCAATATAATTTACATTAGTTTTATATAAATGCATTGTAACACACATGGTAACACAGTGCAATGTTGTATAAATGCATGGATGTATACTGTACATATATTATAGACAACGTTCTGTAATGTAATTTTGGTATATTAGAACAATTGTACTCCACTTGTACTCCATTGTCAATGAAATTATTGAAATATAGTTCATACTACCCAGGCTTTTGTATTTATATAAAATCAAGTTTATACTTGTTTTTTTTTATTTTTATTGATTCCTTTCAATGTTATGTGTTAAAATATTGTTGTAACACATTTTGAAACACATTAAGATTGCTCTATGTATTCGTAAAAGTGTACTTTTTCGTACTTATGTTTTTTTAACCTTTTAATGTTCGATAATGTCATCATTGTAATTAATGAATATATTCATTAATTACAATACATTTATGAATATATCGCAGCGCAAAAAAATTATTATAGGGAGGGATAAAATCTTGAATAAAAAGAAAAAAAATATAGTATTGATTTCAATACTAATAGTAGGTGTATTTCTATTATTTTTTTCATGTACTAAACGCACTACTTCAAATCAAACAAAAAAAGCAACAACAAAAATATTAAATAAGGTAAAAACTAAAACAACTAAAATTTCTTCTACTGGTATAAATAATCCTGACAACAATACCATAACAAGATTTAAGACTGACAAGGATGTTCAGGACTTTATTAAAGACTATAGGAAACTACAAATAGAATGTAGTGGAGATTCTACAGATTCAGATTGGACAGAACTTAGTAAAATGATGACACCTGAATATTCTGATAAAGTAGGTGTAAGCTTACCACAAGCTAGAACAGCTCCAAATGAAAAAGTTCAGGATATAAATATAACATCATTTCAACATTTATTAAGTTTACCTTACAATGGAGTTAATTATGATGGTTATATAATATCAACAACTGCTTCTTATTTTGAAGGTACTAGTACCGATCTTAAGGTACATCAATATCAAACAATTGTAATAAATAAATCAGATAATTTGCTTGTAATGTTAGATAGTCAACAAGGACAAACAAATTCAACAAATTTAACAAATTCAACAGATGTAAATAAATAAAGGGATAAACCCCTTTATTTTTTTTGAATTAGGTATTAAAATGTTATAATAAGTGTATAAATCGAAATAAGATGGGAATAATATAAATATATAGATGGGTGTAAGATAATATATGAATAAAACATTTGGGTACATAAGAGTATCGCATAAAGACCAAAATTTTAGTACACAGCTCTACGAAATGCAAAAACTTAATATAGATGAACGTGATTTATTTATTGATAAAGAAAGTGGTAAAGATTTTAATAGACCTCAATACCAGGCTCTTAAACAAATAATAAGACCTGGTGATTTAATATATGTAAAGAATATTGATAGATTGGGACGTAATTACAAAGAAATATTAAAAGAATGGGATGAACTTACAAAAGAAATCAAAGTTGATATAAAGGTTATAGACATGCCTTTGCTTGATACAACTCAGTATAGAGATTTACTTGGTGATTTTGTATCCAATTTAATATTACAAGTTTTAAGTTTCGTAGCTGAAAGTGAAAGAAGAAATATTAAAAGGAGACAAAAGGAAGGAATTGCACTTGCTAAAATGAAGGGCATTAAACTTGGAAGACCTGAAATAAATATTCCTGAAAACTTTCCTTACAATTATGATGAATGGAAAAATGGAAAAATAACAGCAAATTTATTTATGAAAAAAATGAATTTGAAAAGAACTACTTTTTATAAATTAATTAAAGAATATGAAGATAACGGAATACAATTAGTAATCAAATAAGTGTCCCCTGGGGACACTTACATTTTATACTTTATTATAACCTTATTAGCAACATCCGCCCAAGGTACTCTAAAATATATTAAATATTTATATTTAATTAAATTATTAATCAATTCCCTATCCTCATCAGTTAATGTTACTTTCTTATTGGTTTCCATAAATATTCTCCTTTCAATATTTAAATTATTGCACAGTATTTCCATATTACTCACCATTTCTTTGTAATGCGTAACTATTCATCTAACGGAACAAGTTGAAAGGTGTAGTTTTCAAAACACATTTCACTTGCTTTTTTAGCCCTTGATTCACTTGAATAAATCTTTGCTTCAGTAATATCATAGGATACAGTTGCGTATCTATCGCCTTGATAAATAATACTTTTCCCAGTGTAATAACCATCTGATGATATACTATTTCTATTTATAATTGCTTCCAAAATATATTTCCGATTAGTCAATTTAATTTCTCCTCTCATTAACTCGCATTAGTTTCATTTTGTAAATTGAACAAACTTTATTACAAACCTACATAATTATCTACTAACTATTTTTTTAACACCTTGTGGACTTAATAGCGTTGCTTGTCTTTTGCCTAATCGTTTATACTCAATACCTTCTTCCAATCGACTTAATCGACTTTGGAGAGTTTTAAGAGGTATACTGTATTGTTCAGATACCTCTGTAAGAGTTTTTATATCAGATAATTTCATATGTTATACCGTTGGGTCATAAAACACTGCATCATCACCAATTATAATTTCACGTTCATTCTCATTGTTAACTAAAAAACCTTGTATACTGAAATTATAACCTTCAAAATCTACTGTGCAATCTCCATTTTGTACACGTCTACCATCAACTCCACTTACTGCAATAGCACATCTTAATAATGAATCTTTTTCATCTTCTCTAATATCAGACCATTGTTTCCCTACAAAATTATTTCCCATAATATTTATCCCCCTTAACTCCCTTGCGGTGAGTAGTTTTCTTAACTTTCTATAATATTATTATATCATCTACGTAGATGATAGTCAACACTATTTTGAAAGTTTTTCAAGGAAATAAAATAATTTTTAGTACCGCAATATTCACTTTAAATTAGCATCTTTAAGCCAATTGTAAATCCTATTTTTATAATACACATTTAAAACGCTATATAGTGCTTTTGAGAGCCTTTTATATTAAAGGTAATATTATTGCTTTCTATTTGATTTGTATTGTAAAATTGCACAATAAATAAGTACCACACTACTAAATAATAATGTGGTACTCATTTGCTATATTTTTTATTCAGAAATCTATATTATCTTTTACAATTAATTTTACACTATAATTATCAACCTTAAGTTTGTCTATGTTCTCTTTTATATATTTATAAGGATTTCTATAAATTAATGACTGTTCTACTAATATTTTAGATTTTAAAAACTTTATTGTAACTACTATCTTTTTATTATTATAGTCAACAATTATAGTTCTTTTCTTTCTATCCTTTTTGCCTTTGTCTAATTGTAATAGTGCTATTTTTTCAATATCACTCACTCCATATATGCTTAAAATGTGTTTTATTATATTAGTATGAGTATCTAATTTCATCCTTCTTATTTTTATGCCTAGAATTTTAAGTTTTAAGTTCAAGAAGTCATTTATCACATCACAAAAACTTTTATATAACAGTTTCTTTAAATTTCTATTTTTTCTATTTTTAAATGTAACTCTCTGTGCTATGCTCCTACATGGTAAATAAAAAAATGTTATGCTAGTATATTCATCATAATTGTGAACAATAAATTTAATATAGCAAACTGCAAATAAATTGAATATTAAAATTATCAAAATGATTTCAATAATATTCAACATTGAGTTTATATTTATATTTTTAATTATTATTAAAATATCTGCAATAATTAAGAGATATATATAATAATCAAATATTATACTAATTAAAAATATTACGGATAGATATAAATATTTTATAATCATACTTATTTTTTTCATTAGTTCCCCCCTATCTTATAAATCCCATTCTGTAAATTGGTGAAATTCTAAATACAGCTTTTCCTTTTAAATCTTCATATTTTATATAAGGATTTTTCCAGTACCTTGAATCCATTGAATTGTTTCTGTTATCACCTAAAAAGAAATAATTCAATTTAGGTACTATATAAGAGCCATCTTTGCCCCCTTCTTCTTTAACATATGTTTCTTTTATTTTAGTGCCATTAATATAAACTTGTCCATCTTTAATTATTATAGAATCCCCTGGTAATCCTATAAGTCTTTTGACCAGTAAAACATTTAATTCTTTTGAGTTAAATGCAATAATATCTCCCCTTTTCAAGTTATTACTATTGTATATCTTAGTAGTAATAATATTATCATTTATCTTAATTGTTGGATACATAGAAAGAGTTGGAACAATTACATTAAAAAATAAAAATTGCCTTATTATTATTGCTAGTGCTAACCCAATTATAAATGTTAATATCATACTCTTTGTAGATGTAGATTTTTTTGAATTCATCATTGCTCTGCTTACCTTTCTATTCATCATTTTTTCCTGCTGCGTTTATTAATAGGTATTTTATTCAATATATAATTCGGCTTTTTCAACATCAGCAATATAGTATGTATTTATTTCTATGTCAGTTTTTTCTAAAGGAGTTATGCTTTCAGCATTCAGTCCTTTACCTGTACTTATACAGCTTTTTATTTTTACATCACCTACCAAGCAATCACATTTTGTAATGTTTCTATATTCCTCTGTAACTTTATCCTGAAAATCTTTTTCATTTTCAAAATATATCTTAACTCCATATGATATATCCATATCCTCATTCCAAATTATTTTATCCATTTTTCAATTTCCTCCTCGTAATATTTCACTTCACATTATTCTCAACTTCTTCAAACTCTCTTTGTATTGGGAGCGAACTAATCTTCACAATAAATAGCATTAATACAAGTCTTTGAATCAGATTGATGTCCATTTTTATCATTTATCTGCGGAATAGCATAACCAGTAAAAGACACCCAAAAGTCTATTTCTTGTATTTTTATACTTTTATTGCCGTTCTTATGGTACTCTTCATATTCTTTTGTATTAACAAAAATCATCATCCATCCTTTTTTATCTCCATATGGAATTTCAAATAAGCTATAATTTTGAATAGAAAAGCATTCTGAAACACATCTTTTAACCACTTTTTTCAACATATCTTTTGCTAACATTTCCTCTTTATAATCATACAAAGTATCAGTATCAATGATTTCATGCCTTTTTATTGTACTATTTTCTGCCCAATATGTAGGACATCCCCTATGCATATATGCCCACGAAATACTTTTACAAATTTCAATAATTTTTTTTTCATTTTTCTTCTTAATTCTTTTATTCATCTTTTATATCCCCTCTTTATGTCGCATAATTTTCAATATAAGTAGTTCCTTGTTAATTTTTTTGAAGTGTGACATTATCTTTCAGCAATCAATTTTCATCACAACATACAGAGTATGCTAAATATTGAAATGTAGTTTCACCATAAGGCAACTCCTTTAACGTAATGGGTAATGGCTCAAAATCAGAAATATCCATTAATATCTTGCCTTTTGATATGTTTTTTTTCTTTGCAATACGATACATCCACCATTCTTCAAATGAAATATTATATGTTGTGTCTTTTATTTTGTAGTTTATATTTAATCCATCATAGATAAATTTAATATTACAATTTTTCGCTTCTTCATAACTATTTAATATACAAGGTATTTTAATTTCGATATTATAATCGTCTAATTGTAAAGTGCAATATAGCCCATATTTCATAATATAAAAGCTCCTTCCTTAATTCAGGTTAGTTCGTATGAGTTTCAGCATGTGAAGTATTTATTTGTATTACAAATCAGGTTAATCGTTGAATTTAGTATCTTTTATTTTTTAATATTTCTAAATATAAGTTAGCACCATTAACTACAAAACATAACAAAGCTACAAATAGTAACGGAAATTT
>NZ_JMLK01000048.1 GCF_000686725.1 Clostridium akagii DSM 12554
ATGTTAAATAGAGAAGATTGTTACAGTATAGTTGCTAAATGTTGGGATGTTAGTAATTTTTATAATGTTCATGTAGGTTGGGCAAGTATACCTATTGAGGAATATTACAATATTAAAAACAAATATTTAGATAGAAAAGGTAATGATATTTTCTATGAAGATATTATATGTCCCAATTGTGGATGTACAGTTGATACTATGGTAAATGAAGATAATGCTTTATGGTGTGGATGCGGTGAGAGATTCTATAAAATTAAAAATACTTAACTAGGTGTGTATTTTTAATTTTATATATTCATAAATCAAATTTATAATCTTATAAAAAAATAATTATTGAGAAAAGTGTCCCCAGGGAACACTTTTCTTTTTATCAATGAAGGAGTACAAATGGAGTACTTGGTTATCAGGTAAGTACAAATGAATTTTCATAGATATTAGTTAACTTTCAAAGTGTTTAATATCAATAAGTTAACCAGTTAACTTATTGATATTAAAATAAATCATGGATGATAATACTGCAATTGTTTTGAATGTATTATGACTGGAAAAACTATAAATATATGAAAAATAAAATTCTAAAATAATTTTATTTTAGAATTTTACAAAAGTACCCCCAGGGAACACTTTTGCTTTCGTTGACAACGGAGTACAAGCGGAGTACAATAAAATAGTATGAAGTGTACATAGTGGGATTCAATAAATTCTACTTGTAAATATCTTTAAATAGATATAAAATTAACATTGGTTAACTAATAAATAGAGTAATATCAATAGGTTAACGTGTTAACTAATATATATAAAGGGAGTATATAAAATGAATGATGTGACATATGGTGCAAAAGTTGATAATGAATTAAAGTCAAAATTGGATAGCTTACAGAAAAATAGTGGGGCTAGAACTGGTAAAGAATTTATGCAACTATTGGTAAGTAGTTACGAATTAGAAAGCACTAAAGAAAATATCCCAGAAATTGCAGAGGATTTGAAAGAATTACAATCTTTAACCCAACGAATTGACAATATATATCTTAATCTTGGCAAGAGAATTGAAAATATAGCTAAAGCACAAGAGGGTCAGCAACAGATCGAATTAGATAAAAAGAATTCGATTATATTAGAGTTGCGAGGTAAAATTGATACAATAGTAGCAGATAAGGATAAAATCAATGAATCATATAATAATATAGTTAATGAAAACAATGAACATTTACAAAGAGTTAAAGAGCTAACTGAAAGTAATGATAATATAAAGACACTAATTGAAGAGTATAAAAGCAAAAATGATACTCTTGCAGGTTTATTGAATGAATATAAAGAGTATAAAACTGACAATGAAAAGATAAAAGAATTATTAACAGATGCACAGAAAAAGTTAACCGATAAAGATACTATCATTAAAGATAGGGATTACAACTTAAATATATTGACTAAGGAGATTAAATCAAAAGAGGATAATATATCTACTTTAGAAATGAAGTATAAAGAAGAATTGAAATATGTTGCTAGTAACCATCTTATAGACATGGCACAAGTAAAAAAAGAGAATGAAATTATTATTAATAACCTTAATGGAAATATTCAAAACTTGAAAGTGGAACATGAACAAGAATTACAGACTTCTAAAAAACTTTCCAAAATTGATAAGGATATGGCTGTACTCGATAAAGATAAAGAGCATCAAAAAATTATTGAGGAACTTAATAGTAAATATAATAAAGAGATAGAAGATTACCAGGCTAAATATAAAAATATATTAGGAGAATTGGAGCAGTTAAAAGTTCTTCCAAAGACAAAAACTAAAGATACAAAATAAATATTAAAAGGAGTAGACAATGGTTTCAAATAATAGGTTTCAGGTAAGAGATACGGAAGAAAATTTAAAAAAATTAGATGAAGCAATAAAGATATTAGGATTTAAGGATAGAGCTGATTGGTATAGAGAAATGAAAAGAAGAACCATAGATATATCAAGTAAAAAAGGAAAAGGGGAAATTTAATTATAGAATTATATATTTGATTTATTTGCCTATTGCGTGTTACAAAATATGTTACAAGATAAAGAGTTTACTCCAGTAACAAGACTTGTGGTTAAATGGTATTAATTTTTATATATAACAACTTTCTAATGTTGTATAGTAAAAGTATAATAAAAGTATAGTAAAAAGTATAGTAGGAATAGTTCAAAAGCAGTTGTCCCAATGCATACAGACGATAAAAGGTGAGAGAATGACTGCAAAGGGTGAGAGAATGACCGCAAAAGGTGAGAGAATGACTGTAAAAAGGGTGAGAGAACGACTGTAGAAGGGTGAGAGAATGACTGCTGTAAATATAAAACAATAAAAAACATAAAATTTACAATTATATAAAAAAATATTAAAAATATTCCCTTGATTTTGAAGTTAACGCTATAAAGTTATGAATTTTATGGCACATATGTTAATCTAAATTTTTTATAAATCTAAATTTTTAGAAAAGGTGAGAAAATTACTGTTGTAAAGATGAAATATAAAATATTTTCTCACCTTTGTATGATAAAATATTTTTAATGAGTAGTTTGCGGAAGGAGTAATATTAGTCCATGAAAGAAAAAAAAGGTGGAAATTTAATCTGTATGCGACCTGATAGTATAATAGAAGCAAGGTTTAGTTTAAATAAAAAGCAAAATGATATATTAGACATGGTTTTTGCAACTATTGAGAATGATAATAAATTGAAATATGAAATTAATGTTATTAAGTATACTAAATTATATAATATACAAGATAAATCAAACATTTATGGGGAATTAAAAAAGGCAGTAAAAACATTTGAAGGAAAAGGTTTTTCTATAATTAATAAGATAAGTGAAAAAAAACAAAATAGAATATACTTTGCTTGGTTCTCCAGTATTCAATATTTTGATGGAGAAGGCAAAATTGTAGTTGAAATAGGACAGACTTTAAAAGAGCTGTTGCTAGAAGTTAAAAGAGCTGTATTTTATAATATTCAGTATACACTTAATTTCAATTGTATTTATAGTAAAAGATTATATTATTATTTGAAGCTATATGAAGATACTGGCATGAGAATTGATAATTTAGATATTTTAAGAGAAAAACTAGAATGTCCTGAAAGTTATAAAAAGTATGCAAATTTTAGACGCTTTGTATTAGAACCATCTTATAAAGAGATTAACGGTCATAGTGATATTGAATTTGAATTTGAAGAAGTTAAGACTAAAAATAAGGTTACAAATATTAAATTTTATATAAAATCAAATGGTAAAGCAAAGAATGAAATAGTAGCAACGCAAATAGATAAAGAAGTTCTAAAGAAAGAAAAAATTTACATAAATAATGTTAAATCAATTATAAAAAATGTTACTGGTGAGGAAATTACTGATAAAGCAGCTAATGAATTTTATCAATGTGCTACAAAACATAATAAATATGGTAGCGATCCATTGAAATTAATAAATGAAGTTGCTGAATATTCCAAAACTCAAAATATAAAAAAGGGGTTTGTTGGTTGGTTTAAAGCTACAGTTCCGATTTATGAAAAACCTATTATAAGTCATAGAACAACTAATTTTAACGATTATGAACAAAGAAGTTATGATTATGATGAATTAGAAAGAAAGCTTTTAGGATGGGATAAATGATTTGAAAGATAAATATATGTATGAATATTATCCTAAGTTTGTAATACTGTTATTTATAATTTAAACTGCATTTAAGTTTGAAGAAGGTATAATCCACATAGATAGTAAAAGTAGCTTCTATATGCTGAAAAACGGCATACAGCTACATATAATAAATAATTCTTTATAGATATAGAATCAAGAATAATCCATTGGATTTTTTTGATTCTATTTTTTTTATAATTTGAGTTTTCCTTAAAAAAAAGTGTCCCCAGGGGGTATTTTTTTTATAACTATATTGTATTGTGTTACAAAATGTGTTACAATATATATAAAGAAATAAATAATCAGATAAGAGAGGGGCTTTCAAATGGCAAGGATTGTGAGGATAGATATAGAGCCATCTATAAGTTTTGAGAAGTTTGTAAAAGATAAAGGTTTAAAGGTTAATAAATTAACAACAACATTGGAATGTAAGCTAAAAAAAGAATATCGTGATGCATGTAAAAATGGAGAAATTTATTATACAGTATGTAAAGAGATTTAAGGTTAGGTATAATATTAGATGGACTAAGTTAATACAAATGAATAAAATGGGGTGGAATATTGAGACAACAAAGGATTTTTGACAATTTTAGAGAACTTAACCTGTGTGTAATAATTGAATATGTGGGGGGGACTTAGTATGGTTGTTGTAAAATTTCTGAACCAAACAATTAAATTTTTGTTATTATCAATATGTGAAGCGTTATCAATTATCATAAAATTTTTAGTTAAAAAAATTATCTTTGTTGTAGTTTTATTCATTGTAATAAGTTTTCTAAGTAGAATTTTTATGAACTCAATGTCAAAAGGAATTATATCTAATTATAATAATAAATCAATAGTACAAAAAAAATAAAAAGCAGGGGGAATAAAAATGAAAGTGTTTTCAGTTGTTAATATTAAAGGTGGAGTTGGAAAAACTATTTCAACAATTAATATAGGAGCTTGCTTACAAGAACTTGGGTACAAAGTTTTAATTGTGGACCTAGATTCACAAGGAAATGCAAGTAAAATTTTAAAATGTTATTCAATGGATGATGAAAGTGTTACGGAAGTATTGTTGAATAAAGAAACTGATATTAAGAAAGTTATTAAAAATACCGATTATGAGAACTTCAATATATTACCTTCAAATGTCACATTAGCATTTGCAGAGAGACAGATTTTAATGGATACAACAAGAAGTCAGCAAAATAGACTTGCAAGAGCTTTAAAAGTATTAGAGAACGATTATGACTTTTGTATAATTGATTGTCCTCCAAGTCTAAGTATGGTTACTATAAATGCTTTGGTTGCATCAAATGAAGTTATTGTACCAATAAAACTTGACCAGTTTGCTTTAGATGGATTGGGATATTTGCTCGATAGTATAAATGAAATAAAAGAAGAATTTAATCATTCACTAAAATTTACAGGATGCTTTATAACAATGGATAATGCTACAACGGTAAATAGAGTTGTTAAAGAACACCTAAGAAAAACACTTAATGATAAAATTTTAAATACAACAATAAAAAACAATGTAAAAGTAGTTGAAAGCACATATGAACAAATTCCAGTTGTTTTTTCTAATAAAAGGGCAACAGCAAGTTTAAATTATAGACAACTTACAAAAGAAATATTAAACAAATAAATACATTTTTAAAATGTGAGGAGATGTTATATTAATGGCTAAAAAGTTTTCAATTACAGATAATATGTTAAATAATATATCAAAAGTAACAGATAAGAAGGATACTCTTGAAGCTAAGGAGGAGTTTCCAATAGAATACATAGAATTATCAAAGTTAATGATGAATCCTAAGAATTTTTATGAACTTAGAAATATAGATGAATTAGCAGAGGATATTGAGTTGACTGGTTTAAATACTAATCTATTAGTTAGACCAGTAGCAGATGGTAATTATGAGTTAATTGGAGGGCATAGACGTTTTACAGCTCTTAAGAAATTAGTTGAAAAAGGGTTAAGCAAATTTAATGTTGTCCCTTGTAAAATACGAGAGCTTAACGATTTAGATTCAGAAATAGTGATGATAACAGATAATGCAAATGCTAGAGAATTAACGGAAACAGAAAAGTTGAAACAAGTTGAGAGACTTAAAGCTTTATATCAAGAGAAAAAAGCGAAAGGTGAAAAAATTCCAGGTAGGATAAGAAATATGATTGCAGAAAATTTAAATCTTTCATTAACACAGGTGGGTAGATATGAGAAGATAAGTAAAGATTTGATACCTGAATTGAGAAAATTATTAGAGGATGAAAAATTAAGTGTTGCAAGTGCTTCTGAATTCGCAATACTTAATGAAGAATCTCAAAATGTAATATTAGGCATTGTAAATAAAAATGTTGAAATCTCAAAGAATGAAAGTATTTCTCTAAGGAAAAAGTTACAAGAAATTGAAAAAGAAAAAGAAATTGAAAAAGAAAAGTTATTAAAAGACATTGCAACTAAAGAAAGGGAACTAATATCTGAAAAAGATAAGTTGTTAGAAGATAGAGATAAATATAAACAAAGAAGTGAAATAGCCATAAATGATTTAAGTGAAATAAAGAAAAAACAGAAGGAAGAACAGGAAAATATAATTAATGAATATGAAAAAAGGGTAACAGAAAAAATCGAAACACAAAATAAAGAAAAATACGATAAAATAATGACGGACTTACAAAACGCAAAATTAAAAGAACGACAACTTAATGAACTACTAAAAAATGCGAAAAATGAAGCTAATAAAACAAACTATGATAGCTTAAAATTAAACACTGAAATAATCACAAAAATAAAAGATGTCTCGATCACTATGAAAGAGATAGAAAATAGGGCAAAATCATTAAGTAAAAATAAGGACTTAACTATAATGGTAGAGCTTGTTAGTGCATATGATGAAATGCTTAAGCAATCAAAGGAATTTGAAAAAAAATTAAATTCGTATTTAGAATTAAAATGATAAATTAATAAGATAAGGGATTTCCTTATCTTATTTTTTCAAAATTATATCCATTAAAACTATGAGGGAGAGAATTAAATTGATTTTAGAAATTTTTGAGTATATATGGGATAGAATTATATATAGAAAAGAATTTAAAATGTATTATCCTATTAAAAATATAATAATATCTGCTGATGGATTAAAGTGGATTCTGAAAATATTACAAGACAGAAAAATTTTTTTTGAATATAAGGTTGATTTCATTACTAAAAATAAAATTGGATTAACAAATGAAGCTAAAGAAAGATACATAAAAAAATATGTTAGCAAATTAATTAGGACTAAAAAATTGATAAATAAGCTTAAAAACAATGAACTATTATTAGATAAAGATTTAAAAGAAATAAATCAAATAATTAATCCTTTTTAATAAAATAAGATACAATTTAATTTATTAAATTGTAATAGATAATAGGGAAAAGTGTCAAAATTCAAGGTGATTGTAATAATATAAATATTTCATAGCAATTATAATTTAGAAGGAGGCTTCCTTATGGAATTTCTCTATCATTTGCTCACTCCAGGAGTTTTAGTTCTTTTGATTTTTTTATTAGTTATAATTTTGGCTATTCGTTTTTTGCTATAATTAACAATCCAAAGAAATTGTACAAATGTCAATTTAATATTTAAAAAAAAGAGGAGAGGTAATATGTTTGTTAATATATTTATAGTATGTATTGAAATTGTCATTGCTTTATTTTTAATAGGAATATCTGTCTATTTTTTAGTATACTGTCCATATCTTTATATTATGGATAGAATATATCATAATGATATATTCGATAACTCTGATGGGCTTTGTGGTAAATTAACAATAATACCTAAATTCCTATCACTAGTAAACTTTATATTTTATGTCGTTATTTTAATGAATATTTCTCATAATATTTTAAGCTATTTGGGTCTAAATACAACAAGAACAACAAGATTCTTTGACCTCATGGGAAGTTATCAATATAATAAATTAACAGCTTTAGATTATTTAAGTGCGGTGATGGCTTTCTTATCAATATTTGTTTTTACAGAAATAATAAGGTTTATTGAATATAAAATACATAAAGGTAAGGGTGTACATAAATTATTGCTAACTTCCGACGAAATTAAAAATATTACCGATGGCTATGTTACTGAGTATGGTAAGAAAATATATATAAACGAAATTAATGGTGACAAAATAATTGTTTTAGAAGAAGAGCCA
>NZ_JMLK01000049.1 GCF_000686725.1 Clostridium akagii DSM 12554
TGCTCCTATATGCTTCTTCTAAATCCTCATGTAGTATTCTCCAGGAAACTCCGTCAATTACTAAGTGATGAGCTACTATTAACAAATAATCTCCAGCCTTAGTTTTAAACAATCCTAATTTTAGTAACACACCATTTTCAATATTTACGCCTCTTTGAATATCGTTAGCTGCTTTTTCTATAGTCTTTTTATAGTCCTCATCTTCTTTTAAATTGTATGCTTGAAGTTCAAATGCATCTTTTAAGCTTTCTATTCCTCTATTTATCTGTTTAAATCCATTATTTGTATTCTTATATATCATTCTTAAGGCATCATGATGCTTTAAGATTTCTTCTACTGCTTTTTCTAGTGTTTTTTCATCTATACCATCTTTCTTGTAGAACATAAATTCCTGATTAAAATGATCTTTCTTCAAAAAATTCTCTTCAAAAAACCATTTTTGTATTGGTGACAGCCCTACTTCTCCTTTAACCTCTTCCTGCTCTATTTCGAGATCATTATTCTTTACATGATTACTTAATTGTTTTATCTCTGGATACTGCATTATATCCTTTATTTCAAGGCTCATACCATACTTTTGAAGCTTTGATACTATTAATATTGATTTTATAGAATCTCCGCCCAGTTCATAATAATTATGATCAATTCCAATATGATCTATGCAAAGTATATCTTCCCACACCTTTACTAAGATTTCTTCTGTTTCATTTCTTGGCGCTTCATATTTTGTTTCAAGTTTCTGAGTAATATCTATTGCAGCCAGTACCTTTTGATCAACTTTTCCATTTTGTGTAATGGGTATTTTATCTAATTGCATTATATAGTTAGGCATCATATATAGTGGCAATTTCTTTGACAATTCTTCTTCTACCTTAGTGACAGCCACTTCTGAATAAGCAGTTATATATGCACAAATATACTTATTGTCATTTTTATCACTTCTAGTTATTACTACTGCCTCTTCTATCTCATTTTGTTTCAACAATTGATTTTCTATTTCAGAAGTTTCTATTCTATGTCCCCTTACTTTTACTTGTTTATCTATTCTACCGAGATATTCCATATTACCATCAGATAGCCATCTTGCTAAATCCCCTGTCCTGTATATTTTTTCTCCTCTTACAAAAGGATTATCTATAAACTTTTCTGCAGTTAACTTTTCATTATTCAAATATCCTCTAGCTAAACCATCTCCTCCAATGCATAATTCACCTGACACCCCTATTGGAAGCAATTCCTTATTTTCTCCCAAAATAAACAACTTAGTATTATTTGCAGGTACGCCTATGGAAACTGCAGTTTTATTACTATTTCTAGGGTTATATTTATATATCATACATCCTACAGTTGCTTCTGTTGGACCATATTCATTATATATTTCAATGTCTTTGTCAAATGCATTATATATGTTTCTTGCAACTTTTTCTCTTAATTCTTCTCCTCCAACTATTAACTTTGTTATTTGAGATTTCTTTAAATTCATATCCTCAAGTAATCTTAAATGGGTTGGTGTCAATTTTACAATATTAGCTTTATTATCCTCAACTATTTTTCTTACAAGTAATGCCTTATCTTCACCCTCATAAATTATAATTTTATTTCCGGATATAAGCGGAGTATAAATGGAAGTTACTGTTAAGTCAAAAGATATTGAAGAATATAGTGGGAAGTCTGTTCTCTCATTTCTTACATATTTGTTTTTAGCCCAATATATATAGTTAACTAATCCCCTTTGTGTTATCATTACTCCTTTTGGCTTTCCTGTGGTTCCAGATGTATATATTACATACGCTAAGTTATTGGGACCATTTACCTTATTTAATGCTCCTTTATGCCCTTCATATAGTTTTGTATCTTCTAACTCAAATGTTTCTAAATTGTATTTTATATTTTTTCTTAATGTTCCTTGTTTTATAAGTATATGGGCCTTACTGTTATCTAGCATATATTTTATTCTGTCAATTGGATATTCTGGATCTATTGGCAAATAGGCTCCTCCTGCCTTTAACACAGCTAATATTGCTATAATCATTTCTATAGATCTTTCAGACATTATTGCAACTATATTTTCTTCTTTTAAACCCTTGTATCTTAATATTCTCGCAAAAGAATTTGCTTTTTCGTTTAACTCTCTATACGTTAATTTTTTTTCTCCAAATTCTACCGCTATATTATTTGGTACTTTCATTGCTTGCTGTTCAAATAATTCCTGTATAGTTTTATCACATGGATATTCTCTCTTTGTATTATTAAATTTATTTAATAATTTGTTCCTTTCAACAACATCCATAACATCGATTTCAAATAACTTAATATCTAAATTATTTGTAATACAATTTAATATATTCTCATAATGTTTACCAATTCTTCTAATTGTATCTTCTGTGAATAGTTTACTGCAGTATTCCAATGCTATGTTTAATTTACCATTTTCGTCCTTTGCTATTAAAGTCAAATCAAATTTGGATATGTTAATTTCCGTTTCAATTGGCTTTATTTTTTTAGTATCTTCATCGTCTGTACAATAATCTATATTTTCAAATATAAACATTATATCAAATAATGGATTTCTACTTGTATCTCGTTTTATACTTAATTTATTAACTAATTTTTCAAATTGATAATCAGCATTTTGAAAATCTTCCAATGTGTTATTTTTTACTTCATTTAAAAATTCCTTGAAGGTTTCAGTTGCTTTAGGATAATTTCTAAGTGCTATGGTATTTACGAACATACCTATTGTATCTTTAAATTCTAAATGATTTCTTCCTGCTTCTACTGTTCCTACTATAATATCTTCCTGCCTACTGTATCTCCACAACATAACATTAAATACTGTTAGCAATAACATATATAATGTTACACCTTCTTGTTTTGCTACTTTTTTACTTCTTTCTGTCACTTCTCTGCTTAATACAAAATTAATTGTCTTTCCTTCAAAACTTTTTATTCTTGGTCTTTCATAATCTGTTTGAATATTTAATATAGGTAGTTCACCTTTAAATCTGTCTAACCAATAAGCCTCCTGGCTCTTTATTAATCCTGATTTCTGCAAAGTATTCTGCCAGTCTGAGTAATCTCTATATTGAAATATTGATTCCTGCAATTTTTCATTATTATATAACTTCTTAAATTCTTTAATTATTATACTTATAGATACTCCATCTAACACTATATGGTGGATATTTAATATAAGGATGTATTTTTTGTACCCGTATTTTACAAGTTCACCTCTCACCAACGGAGCCTTTCTCAAGTCAAATGGTTTATTAAAACCCTTAATTTCATTTTCAACCATTTTTTCATCTAATTCTTTATATTTAAATACAAGATTCCATTTGTCCTCTACTATTTGTACTAAATTGCCATCCAACACTTCAAATTTTGTTCTTAAAGCTTCGTGCCTTTGTATAATTTTATTTAATATTTCCTCTAAAAATCTTTCATTTACTTCATCGTTAATTTTCAAAATAACAGGTATATTATAGGATATACTATCTTTCTCCATCTCCCATATTGCATACAATCTCTTCTCAGCCGAGGATGCACTATAGTGCTTTCTTCTTTCTGTTCTTTGTATTTTCACATACCTTTTCTTATTTAACCCTTCTATAAATGTACTCAACAATTTTATAGTAAGATTGTTTAATACTTCCTTAACTGGTACTTCCACTTCAAGTTCTTCTCTAATAATTGATGTTATCTCTACTGCCTTTAAGGAATGTCCTCCTAATTCAAAAAAATTATCATCTATTCCTATACTCTTTTGATGTAAAACTTTCTCCCAAATACTAACTAGCAGAACCTCCAAGTTATTTCTTGGTGCCATATATATTGTTTCTAATTCTTTATTTAATTCTAATTCTACTAATATCTTTCTATTTAATTTTCCATTTGCAGTTAATGTCATTTTGTCTATTTGAATTATATAACTTGGCATCATATAATATGCAAGTTCCTTTGATAATTGTTCCCTTAACTCAGAAATCAGTACTTTTTTATCAGCCGTTATATAAGCACACAAGTACTTGCCTATGTTTCTATCCTGTTTAACAACCACTGCTGCTTCTTTTATTCCTCCTTGTTTTAATAGTTGACTTTCTATTTCTGATGTTTCTATCCTAAATCCTCTAATCTTTACCTGCGTATCTATTCTTCCCATATGCTCAATATTACCATCCGGTAGCCACCTTGCTAAATCACCTGTTTTATACATCTTTGTTCCAATACAAAATGGATTATCTACAAATTTTTTTCTTGTTAATTCATTGTTATTTATATATTCTCTTCCAAGTCCCATTCCGCTTATACATAATTCTCCTGGCACGCCAACTGGCATTAATTTATTTGCAGAATTCAATATATATATTTTTACATTGTTAATTGGTCTTCCTATTACACTGTATGCCTTCTCATCTTTAATCTTTTTCAAATCAATTTCATTTGTAATACATCCAATGGTTGCTTCCGTTGGTCCATAATGATTTATAAATCTAATCCAATTGCATTCTTTAGCTACCTTATTTACATCACCTATATTTAAATTTTCTCCACCCAATATTATTAATTTTAAATCAACACATTTTTTTAACTCATCACAGTTATCTACCATTATAGAGAACAGCGTTGGTGTTATTTTCAAATAATTAATATGACTTTTTTTTACATAATTAATTAATTTGCGAGAATTAATATATGTCTCCTTACTTACTATGTGCAGTTCTCCACCACTTGTAATAGTGGGAAATAAAACTGTATATCCTAAATCAAAGCAGTATTTTGATGATAACAAAGCTTTACTTTTATTATTAAGTTTCATTTTTTCATTAATAGACAATATATAATTAACCAATGCATTATTTTGTATAACAACACCCTTAGGTTTTCCTGTTGTTCCTGATGTATATATTACATAAACGTTATCTTCCAATTCATATTTAATATTCAAATTTGATGCTTCTTTTCCGTCATATAAATGTTCATCTTCAATATTCAAGTAATTATATTTTAATCCCAAGTTATCAATTAATCCCGGATTTGATACAACAAAATCAACTTTACTATCCTCTAAAATGTTTTTAATTCTTTCTTTTGAGAACTCTTCATCTATTGGTAAAAATGCACTTCCTGTTTTTAAAATACTTATTATAGATATAATTATGTTTTCAGATGGTTCTAATATTAAAGCTACTATGCTGTTCTTTGTTATACCTTTTTCAATTAACACTCTAGCTAGCTTATTTGCTCTTTCATTTAGCTCTCTATATGTGTACTTCCTATACTCAAAAACAACTGCTACATCATCTGGTGTTTTTCTTACTTGCTCTTCAAACAATACTTGTACAGTTTTATATACTACAATTTCAGATTTACTTCTAGAAAATTTTTCTAGAAGCATATTCTTTTCACTACTATTTACTATTTCCATTTCAAATACTTTTATATCTGGCTTAAGTGCTATATTCTCTAATATACAAATCAAATTTCTTTGTATTGAGTCTATAATTTCTTTATCAAATTTATTACCATTATAGGTTATTTCTATATCTAGACTATCATATGGCATTACTGCTACACCAAAATCATAGTTTGTCTGCTCAAATACTTCCATTGACTTAATTTGCTCTTTAGAATTATCCATTTCTCCGAAATTCAATAATTTTTCATCAATAGGATAGTTTTCATATACAACCTTGTGATTAATAAGGTTGTTTCTTAATTTTGTTAAAGCTTGCACTTCCGCTAATGAAGAATATCCATAGAATGCATTTGCAGAAATAAAATCAGCATTCACTTGTTTAGCAAGTTCTATAAACTCCGAAGTTCCCTCACTTTTTACTCTCAAAGGAACTGTATTTATAAATAATCCAACCATATTTTCTATGTTTTGAACTTTCACTTGTCTCCCTGAAATTACTGTACCAAATACAACATCATCTACATTATTATATTTTTGCAGCAACACTCCCCAAGCAGCTTGTATTATTGCATTTAATGTCAAGTTGTTTTTTTCTGCTATGTTCTTCAATCTTGATGTTAATTTTTCATCAACTTTTTTTATTGATTTTTTATATTCGAATCCTTCCCTGTGTGCACTTAACTGTGGAAATCCCACCGTTTTTTCATAGCCATTAAGATAACTCTTCCAATACTCTAAAGCTTCGCTTTTGTTACATTTATCTAGCCATAACAAGTAATCATTATATGCTTGAGTTTCTCCCATTACTATTTTTTTACCATCACCTAGTGCCTTGTACATCTCCACCATTTCTTTCATTACTATTCCTACACTCCAGCCATCCATAATAATATGATGAAAACTAACCACTAACCTGCATTTGTTTTCTCCAGTTCTTATTGCACTTACCCTTATCAAACAATCATTTTCTAAATCAAAACCTCTATCTTTATCTTCATTTTTAAACTCTTCTATATAATCTTTCTTATTTTTTTCATCAAGATCTCTTATATCCTCATATTGTATTTTTGTCTCTCTTTTTCTTAAAACTGCCTGCTTCAATTTACTTATTCCTTCATAGAAAAATACAGTTCTCAATATCTCATGTTTTTCTATTATCTTATTTAACACTTCTGTTAATATATAAAGGTTTAAATTCCCCTCTATTTTAAAGTCAAATTGTTCAAAATATGCATGTGAGTCTTTATCTGATATTAAGTTATACAACATACCCTCCTGCATAGGTGTTAATGAATGTATTTTTTCTATATCCCTTTTTCTCAAAAGTATCTTTTCTAAATCTTCTATACTTAATTCACTATCTCCATAATCACTAGGTGTTTTTTCACTTTCTTTTTTGCTTTCGCAATGATTAATAATTTCTAATAATTTTTCTATATAAAGCTGTGATAATTTTTTTATGCTTTCAAACCTATATTGCCCCTTACTATAGTTGAAAACTAGTTCCAATTTCCCATTTACAATTAAACCATTTATAGATATTGACTCTATTCTATTATTTAATCTAGATATACTTTCTCCACCTGACAAATCTGAATATTCAAACAATCCTCCTTCTGGATTGTTTGTGAATTCTCCAAGATAATTAAAACCTATTTCTGGTTTTACATTAAAGCATATATTGTCCTTATTTTGCGGCTCAGTTAAATATTTTATTATTCCATAACCTACACCCTTATTAGGTATATGCCTTAAAGTCTCTTTAACACATTTTATTGAATATCCAATATCGTCACTGTGTTTAACATCAATAATTACTGGGTACATTGAAGTAAACCAACCTATAGTTCTTTCTATAGAAATGTCCTCTAAAATAGACTCTCTTCCATGCCCTTCAAGGTTTATTAATACTTTTCCTTTTTCACACCATTTTTCTATTGCAAGTGCTAAGGCACAAAGTAATATGTCATTTATCTCCGTCCTATATGCTTTATTGGTTTTTCTAATTAATCTTTCTGTTTCCTCTTTAGTAAATTTTGCAGTAATATCTTCGCCTTGGCCAAATGTTCCATTATTATTTTTATAGTCCTTTGGCAATTTTCTAACTTCTTCAGCCTGAACTGCCTTCCAATACTTACCTTCACTGATAAATT
>NZ_JMLK01000050.1 GCF_000686725.1 Clostridium akagii DSM 12554
ATTAAAATAGCTTACTAATATTAATTAAAATAAATTTATTTAAATTTGAGGAGGAAATAACAATGAAAAAATTACAAAATGATGTATGTAAGGTAGATTTTAAATTTATAGGAATGGGAAAGGATAATAAAATGAAAAAATTATTTGTCAAGAAGGAAGATGGAGATATTACGCATATAGTAGGAATATTTATAGTTGTAATTGTAATGGTACTAATCGCAACGATTGCAAGCGGATATAACTATAATACGCTCTGGAATACTGTTATGACAGGTATTACTAATGTTATAAATAAAGTAATGGGATACTTTGCTTAATATTTGAAGGAGGTTTCAGATGAAAAATGTAAGGCTAAAAAAAGATGGAGATATAAATGTTTTAATTGCTACTTTAATAGCCTTCTTTTTTATAATGACATTAGTATATTTTGCTATTCAACCTTTTAATAAATTAGGAGAATACAATGAATTACAAGAAGTAGTAAGAAGTGCAGGACTTAGAATTGAAGCTGACGGAGGGTTAACAAATGAAACTACTCAATTGATTAAACAACGTATTCAAGCTGTAGGATTAGACCCTTCAAAAGCAACAATTACTTGTAATCAAAATGCTAATTCAGGTATTCAGGAAGCTACAACTTTTGGAACTGATTTAAAACTAACGATTAGTTATGAATATACTTATAATTCTCCAAAAGTTGTAGGTTTTTCAATAGCTGCGGGTGATAAAAAAAGTGAGGTTATATCAGCAAGTATTGAAACAACGTCAAAAAACTAAAGGTGATTAATGGTGAGTTTATGATTAAATTTAAAACTAAAAAAAAAGAAGGGAGTGTACATATATTTTTACTCACTCTCTTTGTAATATTTTTTATCTACATTATGATATCTATGATAGTTTATAGAAATGTCTTAGTATCGACTGCCTTTAAATTTAAAACAAAATCAGATTTTTCAAATCTAGCAGTATACAAATATATTTCAAAACAAGAGCTTGGGAAAAGTGGACAAATAGCATTTGATGATACAGATTTAAATAATTGTTTTAATACATTTAAACAATATTTAGAGAAAAATCTTAATTTAGATGATAATTTAAGTCCAGTTCAAAGTAATAGTCTTATTAGTAAACCATTTACGATAAATAGGATTGTAATATATTCATTGCGAAATGGTAACTTGTCAGTATATACATATACTGATAGCAGTAAAACATTTGTTTTAACTAAAGTTGAAAATAACTATTCTAATGATGTATATACTCCAAGTAATAGACAAGTAATAAACACATCTGTTTATACGCAAGTTGGATTCACAATAGCCTTAATACGTGGATATTCTTATCAGAACGTATTAACAAGCTTTACAGATGCTGTTAATAAATAGGGGGGAATAAATATTGAAAAATTATAAAGTTAGAGTTGGGGTAGTAACTGCGGTACTTGCAATAATTTTAATGGGTTTGTCTATTTTTATTCAAAGAAAAGCAGTTAATATAAAACCACAAATACAAGTTTATAAGGCTACAAAAACCTTGAAAATTGGTGATAAAATCAATAGCTCTAATTGCGAACCAACGAATATTGATATGACTTCTGATTCTTTAAACTATGTGAAAAGTTTAAATGATACTTCCAATATGATTGTTAAAGAACCAATTTATAAAGGGGAAGATATAAATAAAAACAGACTTGTTGATAAAAGCGATAATAGTGTATATATAGCAGATTCGACTACGAGAAAATTTTCAATACCTGTAAGTTATATTGATGACCCTTTTTCGCTAACATTCAGAAAGGGAGATAAAGTAGATATATTATTTACACAAATTGACAATGGAGCTGAAAGTAAAATTGCAAATACAAAAGTAGAAATGCCAAATGCCATTGTAGTCGGTGCAATAGATGAAAATGGAGCATTGATAAATGATTCTGACAAAAATAAATTAGCAACAGCAATTTTATTTCAAAGCACTACAGGAAATATAATAAATATAACTCAAGACCAATACAAAGGAAAATTCAAATTCGCAGAAGTACCTAATAATAACTAAATCATAAATAATATACAATTAAATTTTTTAATTGTATATTATTTTAATTTTTATATAGGATATTTTTAAAAATATAAGATTGCATAATGTCCCAGGGAATATGAAACTAACATAAAATTATTTATACATTGACGTGTGTTACAGATTGTGTTACAATTATTTTAAGGTTAAAATAGAAATGTCCCCAGGGGACACAAATTGAAAGGATGTGCAATTATGAATAAAATTAATATTCTAATGAACTTAATCAAATCTTCAATGAAGGCAAAAATTATAGCAGGTACGGTAGCTGTAATGGTTGTGGGTACTGGAGCGGTAGCTACTGTCGCTACTATTCATCATTTCGATAGTAGTAAAGTAGTTACTACATCTAGTTTGAATAATCAAAAACCAAAGAAATCTAAAAAGAGTAATGAAGTTAGTAACATAACAAATGCTACAGACAATACTTCTACAGCAAATGTAGATAATAGCTCTAATAGTGTGACAAATGCAACAACTACAGGCACAGCAAATAGCACAGCAGAAAAAGAAAGTAATAAAGTGCAGACTTCAAATACCTCCAATAATGGACAACAGAGTAATAAATCAACTCAATCATCACCAACAACGGTAACAACACCAAAGTCAATACCGAAGCCAACACCGAAACCAACGCCAACACCAACACCAACACCAACACCAATACCAACACCAAAGCCTGTACAAGTCGGAATTGATTCAAATTTAACAAGTCAATTGCAATACTTAATTGTATCAGGAACTGAAAGTTATACTGGAGTACAAAAGAATACTTTTATTAATATCGCCCAACAAGTTGCTCTTAATCAAAAAACCAGTAGTGAAGCAATTAGTCAAATATCTAGCATGAATTGGGTTGAAGATTCAAAAAATATAAATAAGTATGCAAGTGGGGGAAATTGTAAAATTGAGACTTATAATGTTCGTTGTAATAAATTTAATGTATCAGGAAGTGAAAGTGCTACAGCTATTGCTAAAAATCAATTTGATGTAGGTCAATTTGATGATGTTTATGCATATAGAAATGCTGATAATACTGTTACAATTACAACGATTAGTGTTAATTTTATTACTACTCCACAATAAGGGGTGAGGTTAATTGAAAATTCATCTATTAAAGATGAAAAGCGTAATGCGTTTTTGCTTTTTTATTGTATTAATAATGTCATTTTCATTAATGATTACATTATATTTATTTACAGATAAGCAAGCAAAAGCAGATAGTTTGCCTTCTAAGATATGTATAGATACTCCAAAGGATAATACCTCGTTGGAAGGAAGCAATTTAACTGTTTCAGGTTGGTCTTTAAATTCTAGTGGTGTAAAAGAAGTTAAAGTTTATCTAACAAGTAATATTAATGAAGATGCAAATATTGGACAATTAAGAACTGATGTAAATAATGTTTATCCTGGTTATACAGGAGGTTCTAATAGCGGATATAGTTGTAATTTAGATATTTCATCATTGGATACTGGCACATATACGTTAATAGTTACAAGTATTGGTAACGATAATTCTGTAACGTCTGAAAGCATGACTTTATATAAAAATATTTCATATAAAAACAATGTAGAGGGGGGGACAGAATATTCTAGTACAAGTGATATACCTGCATCAATATATTATAATGATGGTACTAATGAAGGAACTTTGAAACTTCAATCTACAGAGGTTTCTAGCGGAGAAGCATCTAAAACCATAAGTTATGATAGTGGGGATTTCGAGTTTATAGTTATTGATTACTGTGTGTGGAATGGTAATAATTATACAATGAATCTTGATAGACAGCCTGGTTGGATTGCATCAACTAAACAGGTGACGGTGAATGGGTATACATTTACGGCAAATGCAGTTGACGTAGTTGAAAAAGGAAGTCATTATACTCAATACGCAACACCTGATATGCCAAGAGGAGGAGATTCATATCCTGATGATGCTTGGATTGGTTCAGGAAATTGTGTAAATGGTCGAGAATATGAAACTGCTGACCACTATTTTAATGGAAGGTACACAGGGTCTACTACTACACAAGATACACGTAAATATAAGGGCGTTTATTCAGGCGCATTATTACCAAATGCAAAACCAATTGCAAAATTTTCAGTATCACCAAATCCATCAACGATTGGTACTACTTTAAATATTAGTGATACGTCAAAATCAAATGATAATACGGATATTATTGCATCTAATAATTTGCAATATAGTAATGATGGAGGTAGTAGTTGGAATAGCTTAAATGCTATAAAATCATCAACAGGGATACAATATACTTCTCAACTTTCAAATGTGGGTTGGACAAATTCATCTTCTGATGGAAACATGGTAGGTAATCCTTCTAATAGTGATGATGTACACTTAGAAGCTGTTAAACTATCTCTAGCTAATAATGATATTCCTGGCATGAGTATACAATATCAAGCACATGTTCAAAATATAGGATGGCAGGATTGGGTTAATGATGGACAAATTGCAGGAACGGTTGGGCAAGGATTAAGAATAGAAGCATTAAAAATTCAACTTAATAATGCACCATCGAATGTTCATGTATACTATCAAGCATATGTTCAGGATATAGGATGGCAGGATTGGGTTAGTGATGGGCAAGTTATAGGAACGGAAGGTCAAGGATTACCGATATTGGCACTTAAAGTTAAAATAGTAAAGACTAATTATACTTTAAGTGGTTTAAATTCAGGTAATTATATTTTTAGAGAACAGGTTACAAATGATAGAAGTGGACTTCAATCTGATTGGTATTATCAAAATGTATATATTAAGAATCCACCCAATATATCTATTAGTCCAAATAGTTCAGGTTGGACTAATAATATAAGTCCAACTATAACTTTTACTGATAATAGTGGAACTGGATTTAATTATAAACATTATCAAGTTACAAATAGTACAAGCGAACCTTCTACCTGGCAAAATGCATCAAATAATACTCAAAATATTGCTTTTAGTTCAAGTGGTATTTATTATATACATGCAGAAGCTATGGATAATTTAGGAGGGTATAAATATTACTGTAGTGGTGCATATTACGTTGACTTAGATAACCCAAGTGGAAGTTATTCCCCAAATGCACAGAGTTGGTCAAATAACGGTAATTTAGCTGTTACTTTTAGTCCAAGTGATATTGGAGGTAGTGGAGTATCAAATTGGTTATATAGGGTGTCAAACGACAATGGAGCTACATGGACAGGATGGTTGCTAGGTAATTTATCAGGAAGTATAAATCTTATTACAGCATCTAATAATAATAATACATTTAAAATACAAGCACAGGTATATGATAATGCAGGAAATGAAAAGGAAATTGATAGTGGTACTTACTATATTGATAGAATAGCACCTACGGTTACTGTAAATCCTACTAGTAAACCTTGGACAAATAGTAATGTATCCGTAGGCTTAACGGCTACAGATTCAGGAAGTGGAGTAAATCATATTTACTATGCATGGTCAACATCAAACAC
>NZ_JMLK01000051.1 GCF_000686725.1 Clostridium akagii DSM 12554
GCGATGTAAAAGAAAATATAGTAATAAATAAAGCTAGTGATAATGCTTTATATAAATTTAATTTAAATGCAAAAAATCTTACACCAGTTCTTCAGGAAGATAAATCAATTATATTTTATGATTCCAAGGATAAATCAAAACAAGTATTTAAAATTGTATCACCTGTTATGTATGATAAAACAGGACAAACTAGCAATAATATTGACATTAAGCTTAATCAGATTAAAGACGGTTACGAATTGATTTTAACACCTGATAAAACTTGGCTAGGCAGTAGTGACAGGGTGTATCCTGTAACCATAGATCCTTCAATGACTACATCTCTAGACAAAACAAATATTCATGATAATTTTGTGTGTTCAAATGATCCAAGTAATAAATCACAAAATCAATATGTAAGAGTTGGACAAACACCTGTTGTAGGAACCACAAGGACTTATATTAAATTCGATTTACCACAACTTTCTACAGGAGATATGATAACTAGTGCGCAGCTTAACCTAGAATTATGCTCAGGGGTAAGTAAAATCTCCAACAATCAAGTAAATGTACATAAAATAAATCAAGATTTTAATCCGGATACCATTTCCTGGGGGTCACAACCTAGCTATGATTCTAATATTGAAGCCCTTAGCAATATTAGTTTAAATCAAGATCAGTGGGTTAACTGGGATATTACTAGCATTGCCAAGCAGTGGTTTACTCAGGGAAATAACTATGGGTTAATGCTTGAGGAGGACAATGGAGGGAATTATAGTGCTTTTTGGGCATCTAATATATATTCAACTTATGCTTCTGCAAGACCACAAGTAAGTTTTAACTTTATAAACAATAGTGGAATAGAAAATTACTGGACATATCATTCACAAGATGTAGGTAGGGCAGGAACATCTTATGTTAATGATTATAACGGAAATTTAATTTTTAAACACAGTGATATAGATATGAATGGAAGTAAAATGCCAGTTTCCATTAATCATGTTTTTAATAGCAATGATAAAAATTTGAACATTGGTTATGGAAATGGGTGGAGATTAAATATAAGCCAGAAGCTAGAATGGCAAGTTATAAGTGGTACTGGATATTATAGATACACAGATGAGGATGGGACACGGCATTATTTTGAAAATTCAAGTGCAACTACAATTAGTGATGAATTAAATTTGGGGTTAACCCTTACAAAAGAGACAGATGGAACATATTCAATAACAGACAAAAAGAATAATAAAATAGATTTTTATTCAGGAACTTGTGATTTAAATTATATTAAGGATGCCAATGGAAATACAATGACCTTCAGTTATGGTACGGCAGCAAGTAATGGTGTAAGGACATTAACAAAGGTTACGGATGGAGCAGGAAGAGTTGTAAATTTAACATATAATAATGTTGGAGGACTTACAACAATTCAAGATACTGTAGGAAGGGTTACAAATTATAATTATGATGGAAGTGGAAATTTAACATCAATAAGTTATCCAGATAGTAAAACATCCACATATAGCTATGATGGAAATCATAATTTAATGAGTGCTACAAATTATGATGGGTATAAAATATCATATCAATATTATGGTATATCTCCATATAGGGTAAGTGATATTCTCGAATCAAATACAGACGGAACATTAGGCGATGAGCTAAGTATTAACTACGGAAATAATAGTACTACATATACAGATGAAAAAGGAAGAAAAAACGTATATGAATTTGATAATACAGGAAAAACATTATGCATAAAAGATAATGACGGAAGTGCAGAATATTATCAGTATGGTGATACAACCAATGCTTCAAAATTAACATCAGAATCCAAACTAGAAAAAACAATAGTAAATTTATTGACTAATCATGAATTGGAAACTACAGATTCTTGGGCAACTAGTAAGGATGGCGGTAATGGCACTGGTACTTTTACTACAGAGGCAAGTTATCTTGGAAATCAAAGTATAAAAATTACTAAGTCAGATAATGTGAGTAGGCAATATTATGATCAATGGAACAACTTAGCAAAAGGTAAAACTTATACATTTTCAGGTTATGTAAAAACATCAGGTGTTTCAAATACAAATGGAAATGGTGCAGTTTTAAGTTTTTATTATAAAGATAAATCAGGAGTATACCAACATATTGACTCAAAATATAGCAATGGTACTAAGGACTGGCAAAGGCAACAGGTTAGTTTTACACTTCCAAACGATGCTTCTGACACAAATGTACTAACGAGACTCAGTATGTATCAAGAAAGCGGTACATCATATTTTGACAGTTTACAACTTGAGGAAGGGAGTATAGCTAATAGATATAATTTAATCGATAATGGAGACCTTAGTGGTACAAGTGGAACGCCTAATAAATGGAGTGCCAGTGGAACCAGTGGTTCAGATGGAACAACGACTATAAATGATTCAGATCACCCAACTAATCTAGATAACAGCGTATATCAAGTTAATGGAGTATATGGAACAGACAAACGGTTAGGTCAATCTGTTAATGTACATGGAAAAGCAGGAGACATATATTCTCTTGGAGCATGGGGAAAAGCATATTCTGTACCAAGTGGAACTTTTCAAATACAAGCAGCTTTTATTACTGCAGGTGCGCCTCAATGGGTAACGCTTGATTTTAATAAAGCTTCAAACGATTGGCAGTATGCTTCAGGTGAGTGTATAGCTAAATCAGATTACTCAAGAATAGACATATATTATCTTTACAAGGATAATGCTAATGTAGCATACTTTGATGGTACACAACTATATAAGGAACAATTCGGCCAAAGTTATCAGTACGATTCAAAGGGAAATATAGTATCAACGGCAAGTTTAGCACAACAGAATTCAAGCTTTTTATATAATGGGAATAACGATTTAATACAATCTGCTGATCCTAAAGGAAATCTTTTTAAATATGAATATGACAGCAAGCATAATATGACAAATGCAGCTTCAGCAGAAAATATTAACTATGGTTTTAATTATGATAGTAGTGGGAATCCAATAAGTGCAAAGGTTGGAAGTGGAGCAGATTACATTCAATCAAAAGCAGATTATACGGCAAGTGGAAATTATATAAAATCACTCACGGATAGTTTAGGCAATACTGTGAATTATAATTATGATGAGACAAAAGGACTTCTAAGTAGTGTTACAGATGCTAACGGAAGTACTACTAATAATGGCTATGATAATATGGATAGACTTACTAGTACAAGCAAAACTGTAAGCGGACAGCAGATAAGCAATAATTATAGCTATCAAAACGATAAGATAAGCCAAATTACACATAATGGTTTTAATTACAATTTTGCTTATGATTCATTGGGAAATAATACAACAGTTGCAGTAGGAAATCAAAATTTGATAACAAATACCTATGAACCAAGAACTAGCGTGTTACAAAAATCAACTTATGGAAATGGACAATCAGTAAGTACGGATTTTGATAATTTGGATAGACCAACAGCAAAGGTTGTTAATGGAGATAGCACCGTTGGAGTAAGTTATGATGCACAAGTTGAAAATGTAGGGTGGCAACCAGTGACAAATGATTATAATTTGGCTGGGACCACAGGGCAAGGATTAAGACTTGAAGCATTAAAAATAAACCTTACAACGCCAATAGCAGGGATGAGAATAAAATATCAGGCACATGTACAAAATATAGGGTGGCAAGACTGGGGTTATGACGGAAGTACAGCAGGAACAGTGGGACAAGGTCTAAAA
>NZ_JMLK01000052.1 GCF_000686725.1 Clostridium akagii DSM 12554
CTAATAACTATAAATTATTTGGAGGTACTAACTTGATCAAAAATTGTTTTGTAATAATGGGCTTTGGGAAAAAAATTTGTCCTAATACACAGAGGACTATAGATCTTGATGTTACATATAATAAATTGATTAAACCAACTATGATTA
Source organism: Clostridium akagii DSM 12554 (assembly GCF_000686725.1). Taxonomy (GTDB): domain Bacteria; phylum Bacillota; class Clostridia; order Clostridiales; family Clostridiaceae; genus Clostridium_I; species Clostridium_I akagii. Next base: position 148 of record NZ_JMLK01000052.1, read on the forward strand.
ATTTAAATATAGAGTGCATACGATCTGACGAAGTCATAACTAATAAAAGCATTGATACGGAATTATACGAATTGTTATACAAATCAGATTTGGTTATTGCTGACATATCTACTTTAAATTCTAATGCGATATATGAACTGGGTGTTAGACATGCTTTGAAACCATATACTACTATCATAATTGCAGAAAACCAAGCGGTTTTGCCTTTTGATATTAATCACCTGAGAATACACAAATATATACACGATGGTTTAACTATCTCAAATATGGAAATTGATAAACTTTCTAATAAATTAGTTGAGGTTATTAATGAACTGAATTCTAAAAATAATCCAGATATAGATAGTCCACTTTATACATCATTAGATATAAAGTTACCTAATGAGATGGATCAATCTTTTTTTCATAAAATTTCGTCTAAATATGAAGGCAAAAATTCTATATACAAGTTACTTTCTACAGCACAATCTTTAAAGAATAAAAAAGATTTTATCAAAGCAGAACAACATTTTCGTAGAGCATTTGAATTAACTAAAGATGAATATATAGTAAAGGAACTCGCAGTGTGTATTTATAAACAGAATGAAAGCAGTATTGAAAATTTAGAAAAGGCAGAAAAAGTGCTGGTAGATTTTACTGGTGAATACACAATACAAAATTTTGAATTATTATCAACTTTCGGTGCAATTTATAAAAAAAAGTGGTATATCAATAAAAATATAATTGAATTAGAAAAATGTTTAGATAACTATAAGCGAAGTTATGAGCTATCAAATAACTACTATGCTGGAGTAAATTATGCATACAGTCTTATGATGTTATCTCATTACAGTAAAAATGTAGAAGTTAAAGTTACTAATTACTTTTGGAGCAAAAAAATATATAAAGAAATTATTATCTTATGCGAAAAAGATTACGACATTGATGATTACTGGATTAATGCTACACTACAAGAAGCTTATTTAGTACAAAACAATAATGCTGAATTTACAAAATATCAAAATATATGTGAGAAGTTAGTTGTTGCAAATGATTGGAAATTAGAAAGTACTCTAGATCAAATTAATCATCTAGAGTTGATGCTGGATACTCTTGAATTGTATAATAAAATAATTTCCTGTTAATTATTAACTTTTAGTGATCTAAAGGCCCATTGACCAAGTTTTAATAATATTTTTAAGATTATTATTGGATTCAAATGATTGCATAACAAATCTATTATTTATTTTTTTACATTCTATAACAAATATTTGATAGTAATCATTTGTCTTATCATCAATTATACCTTCTTGCAATATGTAATTAGGTTTTAATATTAGTAGAGGCTTTTTTTTTGAGTATGTAATTCCTGCTTCAATTTGTGTCCATGGGCTTGAATAAAAACTATTTATAATTTCTTTATTTTCTCTTGAGTCCTCCTTACTATAACCTACATATGAATGAAATCTTTCAAATGGAATAACTATAGTTCCCTTTGAATCATCAATAATTTCTAAAATTGGCTCAAGTGGGCTTTTATATGAATAATGAATTTGCTCTAAGCATATAGGTTTGAGATCAATGCTATTCAAGTAGTTTTTCAATTTATCTAAAAAGTCTATTTGATCATTTCTAAATGGTTTACTATAACTTAAAAATACTTTATTCTTGCACATAACTAACTCCTATTCTTATTAGATAATCATTTAGCATTGTTTGATTTTCTATAATATCTACTTTATATAAATAAGGACAGATAATTTTATTCAAATCCATATTTCTGTATTTTGCTTAAAGATAATAACAAGGATAAATTTAAAATCAATTTTGTTTCATATTGAAAATTTATTACATATATAAATAATAAAATAGATATTTCTTTAATAACTCAATCGGTAGATACAATACAATTGGGCAGAAGACTAAAAATATTATAAGTGTAGTGACATTAATTATTTCTTCAAATAAATAGTTTTTTAAATTTCTACCTATAAACCAGTTTTCATTGTTGAGAAACAATTTAATGTGACTTATAATATGCAGTTCGTTATTTTTTATCCAAGTATCATTTCGGTACAGGTATTCAAGATGTATTGTATATAAATTAAATGATTTATCTGATCTTTTAGATGATGATATTTTCCATAATCAGAAGATAGAAAATCGCTATTTAATTTGTAGTTTTTGTATCCATGATCAAGTTAGTACCTCCAAATAATTTATAGTTATTAG
>NZ_JMLK01000053.1 GCF_000686725.1 Clostridium akagii DSM 12554
CCCCGGACATCTTCGGCGCAGGATCTCTTGACTAGTGAGCTATTACGCACTCTTTAAATGAGTGGCTGCTTCTGAGCCAACATCCTAGTTGTCTTAGAAATCCCACATCCTTTTCCACTTAACTTACACTTTGGGACCTTAGCTGATGATCTGGGCTGTTTCCCTTTTGACCATGGATCTTATCATTCATAGTCTGACTGCCGAAATAAAAGTATATGGCATTCGGAGTTTGATAGAGTTCAGTAACTGTTGTCAGCCCCTAGCTCATTCAGTGCTCTACCTCCATAACTCAATTAATCGACGCTAGCCCTAAAGCTATTTCGAGGAGAACCAGCTATCTCCGAGTTCGATTAGAATTTCTCCGCTATCCACAGTTCATCCCATGATTTTTCAACACCAACGGGTTCGGTCCTCCACGGAATTTTACTTCCGCTTCAACCTGACCATGGATAGGTCACTCGGTTTCGGGTCTATAGCATGCAACTAGTCGCCCTATTCAGACTTGGTTTCCCTTCGGCTACGCACCATAAGTGCTTAACCTCGCTACATACCATAACTCGCTGACTCGTTCTACAAAAAGCACGTCGTCACACATAAAAAGTGCTTCGACCGGTTGTAGGCACACGGTTTCAGGTTCTATTTCACTCCCCTTCCGGGGTTCTTTTCACCTTTCCCTCACGGTACTGTTTCACTATCGGTCACTAGTTAGTATTTAGCCTTGGGAGGTGGTCCTCCCTGCTTCCCACAAGGTTTCACGTGTCTCGTGGTACTCTGGATTAGATCTTGTAATTTTCTCTTTTTACCTACAGGACTTTTACCTTCTACGGTTGAGCTTTCCAGAACTCTTCGGTTAAGATATTATACGTATATGATCTATCCGCAACCCCAAGAACAAAGTTCTTGGTTTGGGCTCTTCCCTTTTCGCTCGCCGCTACTTAGGAAATCGATGTTTCTTTCTCTTCCTCTGGGTACTTAGATGTTTCAGTTCCCCAGGTTTATCCCTATATACCTATGAATTCAGTATACAGTACATACTGTTAAGTATGTGGGTTTCCCCATTCGGAAATCTCCGGATCACAGGCTATTTGCGCCTACCCGAAGCTTATCGCAGCTTGTCGCGTCCTTCTTCGACTTCTAGTGCCAAGGCATTCACCATGCGCCCTTTGTAGCTTGACCTTTTATGAATTTCCAAAATCAAAGATTAAGGTTATTCAACGCTTCGCATTTAAAGCGAAGCTTCC
>NZ_JMLK01000054.1 GCF_000686725.1 Clostridium akagii DSM 12554
TTTTTTTGCCAAAAATAAAACCAACAAGTATTAGTACCTGCTGACCTTTATTTTAATAACTATTTGAAGCTATTATAGTAGTTATCAATCTTACCACATAATTATACCGATTTATTTTTCTTGTTTAAATACTTAAGTATTATGAGTGATACAACAAAGAATAAAATTAATCCACCAGATGACAAATACGAATTATTTAAATACATACCTAAAAACCCAATAATCAATGGTAATAACAATATGAAGAATATTATTGCTGCAGAATAACTTTTTTTCAAAGCTAAACATATTATCACAACAAATACACACATCATTGCAAAAAGCATTAATATTATCCGTGAATCATTTCCAAAATAACTTCCCAATACTTTACTAAGAACCATTCCTACAAGAACGCCTATAATTCCAATATGTTTTACATTTTTCATAACTATTACCTCCCATAGTATTCATCTTTTATTCTATCAGTTTGCTGATCTATTAGCACTCCTACGCCAACACCAACAGCAAATACTCCTATGCCGACCAACAATTCTGGTGCCGCAATTGTTGCTATAATACCAGCTCCTATAGCCTCTATTATTGTACCAGCTCCAATCCCTGCGGCTCCAGCAACCAAATCAATACATGCTCCAACATACTGTTTGTTACTTATACTTGTGATAATATCCTTAGCAGTAAATACAATTGAACCTACTGAACCTAATCCCTTTATTTTAATAACTTCACTTAATCTTGGACTTTCCACATACTTAACTGTTGCTAACCCACCCTCTACCCACTTTTTTGTAACACTAACTACTTGGCGAGCTCCTTTCGATGCTGCTTTATCCATTGTTGCTGCTCGAGTATTCTTAACTGCACTTGCTGATACACTAAACGATGACTTTTGTGCGTACCTATATGCATTCACCTTTGACATCGTTGAAAGTGAAGCATCAATATCATCTTGAGTTTCACGTCCTGAACCATCTGAAAAATTTGGCCTATCTCCATCTGCATCTGACATACTCACAGGGTTATTCTTACAATATGCAAACATATTGCCTGATAATAATTCACCTGTATTTGCTGCTATTCCATCCGCATTAATAAACCTACCCCAATCAGGATTATAGTACCTACTTTGCAAGTAGTACAGTCCAGTCTCAGAATCATACCTATATCCCTTGTAT